>JBIOXV010000019.1:0-25569 GCA_044869805.1 Thermoanaerobaculia bacterium
CGCGCGCCGGCTCCGGCTGGCTGACCAGCCTGGCCGAGGCGCGCAAGGCGGCCGCGGCGAGCCGGCGCCACCTCTTGGTCGACCTCTACGCCGACTGGTGCGGCTGGTGCAAGGTGCTCGACCGCGAGGTCTTCTCCTCCCCCGAGTTCAAGCGGTACGCGAGCCAGTTCGTGCTGCTGCGGGTGGACGTCGAGGACGGCGGCGAGGGCTCGATGCTGCAGAGCCGGTTCGAGGCCTACACGCTGCCCACCACGCTGGTGCTCGACCACGAGCTGGCGCTGGTCGGTCGCCTCGAGGGCTACGCCCCGGTGGACTCGTTCGTCGCCGGCCTGGGCTCCGAGATCGCCGCCCACGCCGAGCTGATGGCGCGCTTCGAGAAGGAGAAGGGGAGCTCCAACTTGCGCCTGCTGCAAGCGCTCGCCGGAGAGCTCTTCGACCGCACCGACGGCCGGCGCGCCGCCGCCGTCTATCAGCGCATGCTCGAGGCCGCGAAGCCCTCGCCGGTGTTCGTGCCCCGCATCGAGTACCAGCTCGCCGACTCCTGGCGCCTCGCCGGTGAGATCGAGAAGGCCCGCAGCGCCCTGGAGGCCGCCCGCCGCGACGCCGCCGCGCGCCAGGATGCCGAGACCATCGAGGCCTGCGACCTGCTGGCGGCGCGCATCGCCCAGGCGAGCGGCGACTGCCAGCAGGCGATCGCCGCGCTGGAGGCCTTCCTCAAGCAGTATCCGAAGAGCGACTACCAGGCTTTCGCGCAGCACAATCTGCGGTCGCTGAAGCAGCAGGGCACGTCCTGCTCGTAGGAATCACCGACCGGGCGGCCACGAGGGCCGCCCCTACGGTTAGTGATCTGGCCGGTTGGTGATCTGGCGATCAGGTAGGACCGAACCTCGTGGTCCCCGCAGGGTCGGAGTTGGCGCCGCAGCCAGCCTTACTGCTTGTAGGGGCGGCCCTCGTGGCCGCCCGCGCCGTGGGCATAGCCTCCTTGCACGTCCTGTTAGAGAATCCGTGCCGATGACGACCCACCATCGTGGAACAACCCTCGCCGGGATTGCGCTCGCCATTGGGCTCGCCGTTCTCTTTGCGGCGCCCTCCTCCGCCGTCCGCCCGCTGCTGGAGAAGGCGAAGGTCAGCTTCGCCCTCGACCGCACGGCCTACGAGCCTGGCAGCGAGGCACGCCTGGCGGCGGCGCTCGACATCGAGGCCGGCTGGCACGTCAACAGCAACCCGGCGAGCTTCGACTACCTGATCCCCACCGCGCTCGAGGCCGAGGTGCCTGCCGGCTGGCCGCCGGCGGCGGTCGCCTACCCGCCGGGCAAGAAGCTCAAGTTCGCGTTCGCCGACGAGCCGCTCTCGGTCTACGACGGCCGGGTTGTGCTGATCGCCAAGCTCGCCGTGCCGGCGGGCGCAGCGGCGGGAACGACGAACGTGCTGGCCAGCGTCACCTACCAGGCATGCGACGACAGCTCCTGCCTGCCGCCGGTGACCAAGGAGCAGGAGGTCGAGCTGGTGGTTGGCGCCGGCGGCCAGCCGGCGAGTCAGGAGCTGTTCGCGGCCGCTGGCGCGGCACCGCCGGCTGCTTCGCCGTCGCACGGCGCGGGCGGCGCGCCTCGGCGTGGCCTCGTCGGCGTGCTGCTCCTCGCTCTCCTGGGCGGCCTGATCCTCAACGCCATGCCCTGCGTGCTGCCGGTGCTGTCGCTCAAGGTGTTCGGCCTGGTCAAGAGCGCCGGGGAAGGCCGGAGCGCCGTGGCGAGCGGCGCCCTGGCCACCGCGGCGGGCATCCTGATCTCGTTCTGGGCCCTGGCCGGTGCCGCGATCGCCGCCAGGTCGGCGGGCTCGGCCGTGGGCTGGGGCATCCAGTTCCAGAACCCGGTCTTCGTCACCTTCCTCACCGTCGTCGTGCTGCTCTTCTGCCTCAACCTGTGGGGCCTGTTCGAGATCCTGCTGCCGGCCCGCCTGGCCCGCCTCGGCGGCCACGGCGCGCGGCAAGGCGCCGCCGGCCACTTCGCCTCCGGCCTCTTCGCCACGCTGATGGCGACACCGTGCTCGGCGCCCTTCCTCGGCACCGCGCTCGGCTTTGCCCTCGGCCAGACCGCGCCGGTGATCCTCGCCGTGTTCTCGGCCGTGGGCGTTGGGATGGCCCTGCCCTACCTGACGCTCGCCGTGGCGCCGGGCGCCGCCAAAGTGCTACCCAGGCCCGGCGCCTGGATGGACACCGTGCGCGGCGTGATGGGCTTCCTGCTGGCGGGCGCCGCCGTGTGGCTGCTCTACGTGCTGTCGGCGCAGATCTCGCCGGTGCGGCTGGCGGTGATCGAGGTCTGCCTGGTGGTGATCGCGCTGTTCGTCTGGCTGCGCCACCGGCGAGCAGCGGGCGGCGGCCGCCCCGCGGCGCGCCTCCTCACCACCGCGGGTCTGGTCGCCGCGCTCGCCGCCACTTTCGTCCTGGCGTGGAACGCCGGCCCCGCCACCGACCGCCCGACGGCCGGCGGCACCAGGTTCATTGCATGGGCATCCTTCGACCGCGGCCAGGCCGAGGCCCTGGCCGCCGAAGGCCGGCTGGTGTTCGTGGACGTGACGGCGGACTGGTGCTTCACCTGCAAGTTCAACGAGAAGCTGGTGCTCGAGACGCCCGAGGTGGCCGCCGCCTTCGCCGAGCAGAAGGTGCTGGCGATGAAGGCCGACTGGACCAACCGCGACGACGAGATCGGCGACTACCTGGCGAGCTTCGGCCGCTACGGTATCCCGTTCTACGTCCTCTACCGTCCCGGCGCCCCACCGCGGGTGTTCAGCGAGCTGCTGAGCAAGGACGCGGTACTGGCGGCGGTGGAAGAGGCGGGGTCGAGAGCCGCCCAGCAGGCCGCTGCGGCGGCCACTCCCTAGAGGAGCTCGATCTCATAGCTCTGAAGACTGTCGCGGAGCGCCGCCACGAACGCTTCGCGATCCTCTCGCGGCACCGGCCCGATCCCCTGCGTGAGCCGGATCGAGAGATGCTTCCACGGCCCCTCTTCGTAACCGAGAGCGAGCCAGAGCACCCCCCGATACAGGCACTCGATGCGGCCCACCTCGCGGTCCTCGCGGACCCTGCGAAAGGTGTAGTCCGGGTGAGGGCGCTTCATGGCCGATCGCGCTCCATTTCCCGCTCCGCTTCCCGTTTCTCCTTCGCCTTCTCCCGCAGCGCCCGAAATCTCTTCAGCCGCTCCCCGAGCTCGGCCTCGAAGCCCTTGGGGCTGGGCGCGTAGAAGCGGGTGCCGAGCAGGGCCTCCGGCAGGCAGTCGAGGCCGCCGACGCCCTCCTCGGTATCCGGCGCGTAGACGTAGCTCTTGCCGTAGCCCAGCCCGCTCATCAGCTTGGTCGGCGCGTTGCGGATCACCATCGGCACCGGGTCGGCGGGTCGCTCCTCGACGGTGCGCCGCGCCTCGCCGTAGGCCACGTAGGCACGGTTGCTCTTCGGCGCCAGGGCGAGGTACAGGGCGAGCTCGGCGAGCGCCAGCTCGCCCTCGGGAGAGCCCAGGCGGTGGTAGGCGTCCCACGCCGCGAGCGCGAGCGGCAGCGCCTGCGGGTCGGCTAAGCCGATGTCCTCGCTCGCCATGCGCGTCATGCGGCGGGCGAGGTAGAGCGGGTCCTCGCCGGAGGCGAGCATGCGGGCGAGCCAGTAGAGGGCGGCGTCCGGGTCGCTCTCGCGCACCGACTTGTGGAGCGCCGAGATCAGGTTGTAGTGCTCCTCGCCGGACTTGTCGTAGAGCAGCACCTTGCGCTGCGACACGCGCCGCACGTCGTGGGCGCGGATGGTGCCGCGCTCACCGGCGTCGGCGGCCGCCAGCTCGAGGAGGTTCAGGAGCTTGCGGGCGTCGCCCGAGGCGAGCTGCGCGAGCTCGGCCAGCGCCTCGGGGTCGGCCTCCACCTCGAGCCCGCCCAACCCCAGCTCGCGGTCGGCGAGCGCCCGGCGCGCCAGCGTCTCGAGGTCCTCTGAGGACAGCGGCTGCAGCACCACCACCCGACAGCGCGAGAGCAGCGCCGCGTTGAGCTCGAAGGAAGGGTTCTCGGTGGTGGCGCCCACCAGCACGATGTCGCCGCTCTCGACGTAAGGCAGGAAGGCGTCCTGCTGGGCGCGGTTGAAGCGGTGGATCTCGTCCACGAAGAGCAGCGTGCGGCGGCCGGTGGCGCGCCGCAGCCGCATGGCGTCCGCCATCACCTCCTTGACCTCCTTGATCCCCGAGGTCACGGCCGAGAAGGGCACGAAGTGCCAGGCGGTCTCGGCGGCGATGATGCGGGCGAGGGTCGTCTTGCCGCTGCCGGGCGGGCCCCAGAAGATGAGCGACGGCACGCGGTGCTCGGCGATGGCCCGCGCCAGGAAGCCGCCCTTGCCGGCCACCTCCTGCTGGCCCACCAGCTCCTCGAGGCCGCGCGGCCGCAGCCGCTCGGCGAGCGGCGTGCCGGTGACGGCCGCCGGCCGCTCCGGCGGCGCGGCACCTTCCTGATCGTCGAAGAGGGAGGGTGGCACAGGGGGGATTCTATGGCCGGGAGGCCGGGCTTCCCGCCCGGGGCGCCGGCGGGGTCGCGCCGGACACCCGCCGCGCCGCACGATGTCAGCAGCTCTGGCGCTGCCAGGTGAAGACCACCCGGTGGTTGGCGAGGTTCGACCAAGAGGTCAGTTGGTACACGCAGGTCGCGACCCCGAGGAACTTGGGCTTGACGAAGACGAGCTGCGCGCTGTCGAACTCGTTGGGGAAGACCACCAGCGGCGACCCGGGGGCCTGCGACGGCCCGTCGGGGGCCCGGAGCCCGGGCCCGCGCGAGCCATCGACGAACAGCTCGAGCGCCTTCCACCACGGAGAGTTGTTCTCGAGCAGGATCTCCACCGACCCGGGCCCGCTCATGCTCTGGCCGACGGAGCGGACGAAGATCTGGTCGCAGTCGTCCCTCCGATCAGAGCTGCCGGTGATCTCCGCCATCGCGCCGCCGCTCTTCAGAGTCGGCACGGTCAGCGTGCGGTTGGCCTCGTTGTTGAAGATCTCGGCGTGGGCTGCCGGTGCCGTCAGGCCGAGGACGATCAGCGCGAAAGTGCTCCATGGAGCCTTCATGGGTCTGCCTCCAATCTGTTTCCGGCGCCCGGGATCCCGGTCCAGGCCGCCCGTTGGGTTGATTCCCGCCCGTCATCCACGAGGAAGGGGGCGAGGTGCTGTCATTCCTCGGGCGACGCTGCTCCCCGGGAACCAACAGAGGTGATCGGAATCTGGCCGAGCGCGGGGAGACGGGAAGCCGCGCGGCTCAGCGCGCCTCGACCTCCTCGCCCAGCTCAACCCGAGCGCCGGCGGCGAGCGCCCGCGCGGCGTCGGAGTCGAGCGTCCCCGTCGAGCCCTCGGGGAGGGAGCTCTCGGAGGCGAGGAGGAGGACCTGGTAGGAACCGGCGGACGGCAGGACGAAGTCGGCCTCCAGCACGCCGCCCGCTTGCCGGCAGGGCAGCGCGGTCGAGCAAGCGAGCAGCGGCCCCTGATCGTTGCGGTAGACGCGCAGCTCGGCGTGGCGGGCGCCGCTGGTCGCAGCCGAGATCCTGAGGCGGTCGCCGGGGTGGGCCTCGGTGCCGCGGCGCACCGTCTCGCCGGCGACGACCTGGACCGCGACCGCGAGCCGCTCGGCCGGGGGGGGGCGCAGGAGGACGAAGGCGAGCAGGCCCGCCGCCGCGGCCGCCGGCACCGCGATCCACGGCCAGGGCCATCGGCGCCACAGCCCTCGGCGCTCCTCGATCGCCTGCCGCACCCGCGCTTGCCAACCGGCGGGCGGCTCGGCGCCGGCGTACACCTCGCCAAGCTCCCGCCGCAGCCGCTCGTAGGCCGCCCGCGCCGCCATGCACTCCGGGCAGGTGTCGAAGTGCGGATCGAGCGGCGCTCCGTTCTCCAGCGCCGGCAGGCCCTCGCGCTCGAAGCGGTCGCAGCTCACGGCGCGAAACCTCGCGCCTCGAGGCAGCGCCGCAGCAGCGGCAGGGCCCGGGCCACGCGGGCCTGCAGGGTGGCCGGGCGCTCGCGGCAGATCGAGGCCATCTCGACGAAGGTGAAGCTCTCCTGGAAGCGCAGGGCGAGGGCGGCGCGCACCTTGGGAGCGAGCGCCGCCAGGCACTCGCGCAGCGCCTGCCGCATCCCCGCCGCCAGCAGGCCGTGCTCGGCCGCCGGCTCCGGCGACGGCGGCTCGGGCAGCTCCGCCACCGCCTCGAAGCGGCGACGACGGCGGCGCGCGATCTTCAAGGCATCGAGGCAGCGGTGGCGTGCGATGCCGAACAGCCAGGAGCGCAGCGACGAGCGGCCGCCGAAACCCGAGAGCCCCTCGAAGGCCTG
Organism: Thermoanaerobaculia bacterium; assembly: GCA_044869805.1. GTDB lineage: Bacteria > Acidobacteriota > Thermoanaerobaculia > Multivoradales > SZUA-115 > CAWDVR01. The sequence continues at coordinate 6,327 of JBIOXV010000019.1, forward strand.
CACGAAGGTCATCTGGTGGGCCTCCTCGGCGAGCGTGGCATCAGCCGTGACCTGTAGGCAGTAGCGGTACACCGCGCCGCCGTAGGCACGCATGAGCGCGGTGAGCGCGCCCTCGAAGTCACCACGCTCGAGGGCGGCCAGCGCCTCCAGCTCCGGCTGCGCCCCCTGCTCCAGATGCATCGTATTCGGGGCCAGCGCCTGCACGAGAGCTAGCAGCCCGCCGCCGTATTGGCACGGTCCATGGTGCTGTCAAGGTACCACTACTCCGCGATGCGCCCGTCCGGCGGGCGGGCCTCTACTGCGCGGCCATCAGCCACCACTCGACGTCGGCCGCGCCCGCCTCGCTCGCACCCTGCTCGGCCGGTGAGTCCCCCCGCCAGGGCGTGGGCGGTGGAGGAGGCGGCGGAAGGATGCAGGGCTGGCACGGCCGGATGCCCCAGCTCAGGTCGACGTACTGAAGCTCCATCACCGGCACGATTTCGTAGACCGCTACGAGCTGGTGCCGGTCGGCGCTGAAGCTGGAGCTCGCGGTGGCGGCGTGGAGCGCCTCGGTGGACAGCATCTCTCCCGCGGTAGCAGGCTTCCCAGCGCCCACCACCAGGTAGGCCCTGCCTTCGGCTGTCGCCGTGAGGCTCAGATCCTTGCCGGCGCTCTTCCACGACAGCCCACCGTCGGGCGACCCACCACTCCCGGCCAGGGCCCAGCCGGCCACTGCCGCCAGCGCGCCGGCGGCCGCTCCCAGCACGAAGGTTCGAACCCGTTCTCGCATCGTCTCCTCCTCGGGTCTCTCAGGGAGAGCCCAGAATCACGAACTGCGCCCACAGCGATGGCCGCCCTCCCGCCGCGATCGACGAACGCTGGACGCGGGCCAGGGCGGCCGCGGGGTCCTCGACGCCGCCTTGCTGGTAGAACTCGACCACCATGCTCCGCGCCGCCTCGTCCGGCACCGAGCCCAGGGTGGCGAGGACCGCCTCGCTTCCCGCGGCCAGGAACGCCGCGCCCAGCGACCCGGCCAGGCCTCGTCCCGGACGCGCCGCCGACCGGCAGCTCGCCACCACCGCGAGGCGCGGCGCCACCCTCCAGGAAAGGAGCGTCGCCGGCCGGACCTCGCCGTCGGCGAGCGCCAGCCAGGGCCCGGCCGCGCCCAGCCCGGCGTGGGTGGCGAGGTGCAGCACGCGAGCGCCGGCAGCCTGGCGGAGGGCCTGCCCGGTGGCCGCCGGCCCGAGCCGCGGCGCCACCGAGAGCAACGCCGCCACCTGCCGCGCCTCCTCGACCGCGCCCGGCAGGTCGCCCGCCGGGTCGCCCAGAACCACGGGTGCGTCGAGAGCGGCCGCCTCGCCGGCGGCTGCCGCGGCCGGCCGGCCGGCGAGGGCGGTGAGGCCCGGCACGTACGCCACGGGGTGGTCCTCGACCAGAAAGCGCCCGCCGCGGGTGAGCGCCGCGAAGGAGAGGCTGCCCAGGGTGCCGTCTGCCGCCAGGTACAACCGCTCGCCGGGCGGCGGCAGCGCCTGCTCGGGCACCAGGAGAGCGCCCAGCCGCTCGGCGAGCTCCGGCTGATCCGGGTCGGTGACCCAGGCACCCACCAGCGCCTCGAGGCCCTCCCGCGACACGGCGAGCGGCGCCATCGACACCGCGCCGCGGGCCACGCGCACCCGCCAGACCTCCTCCTGCGCGACGAAGAAGAGCAGCACATGGCGATCGCCCACGCCGTGCAGCACCTCGCCGATGGGCGCCAGCGCGATCAGCGGTGCATCCTCCAGCGCCGGCAGCAGCTCGCGCAGCCCCTCGACCCGATCGGCGGCGGCCTCGGGCCGCCAGGCCGCGGCCGGCGGCTGCGCAACGGCGCTGGCGATGAAGGCGTCTTGGAAGGAGCGCGCTGTCGCCCGCTCGAGAGTCGCCAGGGCCTCGAGCGTCCGGCCTTGCCGGGCCTGCAGGCGGAAGAGCGCCTCGAAGGGCTGCCGCTTGCGATCGAGGAGCGCCGCCTTGAGCTCATGGAAGCCGAGCTCGCCCCGCATCCGCTCGACGATCTCGATCGAGCGCCGGTAGGACGCCTCCGCCGGACCTGCGTCACCCAGCGCCTCGGCCGCCACGCCGCGATCGAGCTCGAGCTCCCAGGCCCAGTCGCTGGTGGGCTCCGCGGCGAGTGCCGCGGCCGCGTGCTCCAGGGCCTCGCGATGATTGCCCCGCGCCCGCGCCAGCCGGGCGCGGAAATAGTGGCGCGACGCCGCCCCGCCGTCGCCGGGCTGTGCCGTCCGCTCGACTTCCACCAGCTCTCTCTCCGCCTCGTCCAGCCGGCCGAGGGCGAGATAGGCCTCGGCCAGGTTCAGGCCCAGGGCGCGCGGGAAGCGCGGGTCCTCGATCTCGCCGGCGAGGGCGAGCGCCTGCTCGAGGTCGTGGATCGCCAGGGCCGGGCGGCCTTGCTCGATGCGCAGCGCCGCCTGGTTGAGCAGCCAGTAGCCGCGGTCCTTGCGCTGCCGAGTGTCGAGGCGAGTGCCGGCGGCGGCGAGCGCGCGCGCCGCCCCTTCGAGGTCGCCCACCGAGAACAGGACACTGAACAGTGCCTGCGCGGCGCGCTGCTCCGCCTCGCGGTCCGCCGCCGCCTGCGCTTCCGCCGCCGCGGCGACCGCCGCTTCGAGGGCCTGGCGGTACCTCGACTCGGTCCACTCGAGATAGAACAATCGATAGGCGAGCGCGGAGGCACTCGCGTGATCGCCCGCGGCGCGGGAGAGCGCCAGGTGGTGCCGAAAGACCTGGTCACAGCCCACGGTCGACTCCCCCGGCTCGGGCGCGGAGAGCAGCGCTTCGCACCGCCGAAGCTCGGCCTCCGGGCGCGAGCAGCCGGCCAAGCCCAGGGCTGCGGCGAGCGCCACCCCGAGCGCCAAGCCGCGCCCGCGGAGAGCCCCTTGCCGGAGATCGGTGGCCGCCCATGCATCACCCCCGCTCTCGGAGGCGACGCAGGCCGTCGCGCGGCGACAACAGGCGGAACCTCGAGGCGGCTCTGCCACCGAGCGAGCCACGAGCGGTGGCGCTAGCCGGCGCGCTAGGCAGGCCGGGGACGCGGCAGGAAGGAGACGTTGGAGAGCGGCCGCAGGAAGGCCTGGGCCTCGGCCCGCGACAGCGCGCGGGCGGCGACGGCCCGGAGCCAGCGGTGGCGCCGCGCGGCGAGGATCGGATCGACGCCGCGCTCCAGCAGGGCGGCGAGCAGCCACTGGCAGAGCGTGCGGCGAGCGGCAGCGCTCGACGAGGCGATCACCGGGGCATTCTACGGGAGCCCGCTACGGCCGCACTGCGCCGGCGCGGATGGAGGCCACGACCTGGGCCGTGAACTCCGAGGTCGAGGCCGTGCCGCCCAGGTCGCGGGTGAAGACCCGCCGGGTGACGATCGCGTCGTAGAGCCCGCCGCGTACGCGCTCGGCCACCTCGTCCATCCCCAGGTGGCGGAGCATGAGCACCGCCGAGCGCACCAGGGCGAGCGGGTTCGCGAGGTTTTTGCCGGCGATGTCGGGCGCGCTGCCGTGCACCGCCTCGAAGACCGCCGCCTCGGTGCCGAGGTTGGCGCCCGGCACCACGCCCAGGCCGCCCACCAGCCCGGCCGCGAGGTCGGAGACGATGTCGCCGTAGAGGTTCTCGAGCACCAGCACGTCGTACTCCTCGGGTCGCATCACGAGCTGCATGCAGAGGTTGTCGATGATGCGGTCGTCGAAGGCGATCTGCGGGTACTCCTCGGCCATCTTGCGGCAGCAGTCGAGGAACAGCCCGTCCGACTTCTTCATGATGTTCGCCTTGTGCACCGCGGTGACGCGCTTGCGGCCGTGGGCGCGGGCGTAGTCGAAGGCGAAGCGGGCGATGCGGGTCGACGCCTCGGCGGTGATGATCTTCAGGCTCTCGACCACCCCCGGCACCACCTCGTGCTCGAGCCCGCGGTAGAGGCCCTCGGTGTTCTCGCGCACGATCACCAGGTCGACGCCAGGGAACTTGGTGGGCAGCCCCGGCAGCGTGCGCGCCGGCCGCAGGTTGGCATAGAGGTTGAGCTCCTGCCGGAGCTGGACGTTGACCGACGAGAAGCCCTTGCCGACCGGGGTGGTGACCGGCCCCTTGAGCGCCACCTTGTGGCGGCGGATCGACTCGAGCACTTCCTTCGGCAGCGGCACGCCGTGCTTCTCGACCGCTTCGGCGCCCGCGACGTGGCGCTCCCACTCGATCTCCGCGCCCGCGGCTGCGAGGACTTCGAGCGTCGCCGCCGCGACTTCGGGGCCGATGCCGTCGCCGGCTAAGAGGGTGACCGTGACCTTGCCCATGGCGCGCGGGAAGGTATCACGCCGCTAGTGGCCCAGCTCCTTGAGCAGGGCCACCACGTCGCGATAGTTGGTGTTGACGCCGTAGATGTCGACGAAGGTCTTGTAGGCGCTGTCGCGCTCGCCGGTCAGCAGGTAGGCGCTGCCCAGGTCGTAGAGCAGGCCGAGCGACTCGTTCTCGGTGAGCGAGGGGTTGTCGAGCGCTCGCCGGTACCACTTGACGGCGAGCTCGGGCAGGCCCTTGTCGATGAAGCACATGCCGAGCATGGAGCAGCAGTCCACCAGCCGCTGGGGGTGCTTGGCCGCGAGCTGGAACTCGCCGATCGCCTCGTCGAGCAGCCCCATCTCGCGGTAGGCGATGCCGAGGTTGAAGTGGGTCTCGTAGTCCTCGGGCGAGAGGTGCTCGGCCACGCCGCGCTTGAAGCCCTCGACGATCTCCTCGAGCGACTGCTCGTGCGGCTGGGCGAAGAGGCTCTCGCCGTGGATCGCCTCCTCCTTCTTGAGCTCCTCCTCGAGCTCGGCCGCGAGGTCGAAGAAGCCCTCCTCGGCCTCGAAGATCTTGTGGTCGGCGCCGGGGCCGCCCGCGGCCTGGGCCGAGGCCTCGTCGAGCCAGGAGAGGTCGGCGTCGTCGAGGGCCGGCGCCGAAGGCTCGGCGGCGAAGATCTCGATGCCGTCGAGGTCGTCGGCGGTGGCGGCGAAGTCGTCCGCCGACGCGGGCGCCGGAGGGAGCACGGCAGGCAGGGCCGGCTCGAGGGCGGGCGGGGGAGGGGCGGCGGCCTGCGCCTCGGCCTCGACGTCGGCGCCGATGCTCTTGAGGTCGAAGAGGCCACCGCCGTCCTCGGCACGGGCAGCGGGCGGCGGTGACAGGGAGGCCCCAGAAGCCGCGATCGGAGCAGCCGCGATCGGAGGGGCCGGGGCGGCCGGCCGCTTCGCCGGCTTGCGCTGCACGGTGCCGGCGATCGCGGCGAGGGTGGCATCGAGGTCGGCGAGCCCGGGCTTCTTCTTTTTCGGCGCCGGCGGCGCAGGCGCCACGGCCGGCGGCGGCGTCACGGCCGGGGCGAGCGGAGCGGCCTCCTCGGCGGAGCCTGCGCCCGCGAAAGCGGGGGGCGCCTCGGGCTCCACGAAGGCCGGCAAGGGCGAAAGCTGCTCGCCGACCTCCGCTTCGGGCACCTCCACCTCGGCGCTCGCCGCCTCCACGACCTCGGGCTCGGGCGTCGCGAGCGCCGGCCAGAGGTCGCCGCCCAGCGGCGGCACGTCGAGCGGCTCGAGGGTGAGGTCGATCTCCTCGGCCTCGAGGTCGAGAGCGGCCTCGGGCTCGTAGACTGGCGTGGCCGGCGTGACGGGCTCCGACGCCAGCTCGGGCGCCGCGCGCTCGGCTGGAGGCGGCTCGGCGGCGGGCGCGGCCACCGGCGCGGCGAACACCCGGCGCTCGCCCTCGATGCGGAAGCCGGCGCCGATCAGCCGCTCCCGGACCTCGCCCCAGGGCTCGGCCTCGCCCAGCTCGGCCGCGATGGCGCCCATCTCGTTGGCCAGCATCGCCACCCGCTCGAGGCGGCCCAGCTCGAGGTAGAGGCCGATCTGCAGCGCGTAGGCCCCCAGGTGGTTGGGGTTGAGCGCGAAGGCCTCCTCCAGGCGCTCCAGCGCCTTCTCGCGAAGACCGTACTTGGCCAGCACCTCGGCCTCGGTGATGAGGTCGTCCTCGTGCTCGCTCACCCGTGGCTCGAGCTCGGCGGCAGTGCGCTCGAGGAGGTCGGCGTCGATGTCGAGCTCGGGCTCCGCCTCGGCCTCGAAGGGCTGCAGCCCAGGCGCCCCCGAAAACGCGACTTCCGGGGCCTCGGCGAGCTCGTTCGCGAGGTCGAACTCCGGCGGCGCCTCCCACTCCGGGGCCTCGGCCAACGGCGGCGGGGCTGGAGGCTCGGCGGTGGCGGGCTCGGCGACCGGCGCCTCGGTGCCGAGCATCATCACGCCGGAGAGGCTGAGGTCGACCTCGGCTTCCTGCTCCGCTTCCTCTTCGGCCGGCGGCGGCACGGCCGCCCGGGCGGCGGCGGGCTCGAACCGCGGCACCTCCGCCGGCGGGCGCGGCGGCTTCTCCAGCATGTCGGGGGGCGGCGCCACCTGGCTCGCGGGAGTGGCGTCGTCGTCGAGGTCGAAGACGAAGTCCTCGTCGAGCTCGAGATCGAACTCGAGTGGCGCTCCCGGCGGGGCTGCCCGAGGAACGGCCGGCGCGGGGGCGGCCGGGAGCACGGAGGCGGAAGCCGCCGCCTGCGGCGGCGCCGGGGGCGGCGGCCTCTCGGCGGCCGCGGGCACGCGAGGTGCCGGCTTGACCTCCGGCACCGGCGGCGCGCCCGGCGCCGGCCTGGGCACAGGTTTCGCGAGTGTGGCCGAGGGGTCGTCCTCCAGCACCAGCTCGATCTCGGCGTCGCCCGGGATCGACGGCCTGCCGCGGGGCGGCGCGCTCGGGGGCGCCGCGACTCGCGGTGCTGAGGCCGGGGGCGGCGCGCCGTGGTCGTCGATGTAGACCGGCGGCTCGGCGCGTGGCGCGGGCGGAGGCGGGCGCCGGGTGGGCTCGGCAGGCGCCGCCGCCGGAGCCTCGCCCTTGGGCCGCGGGTGGACCAGGGGCAGCTTGGTTGCCGGCTTCTCGGCGGCCGCCGGGCCGGGCATGGCGAGCGGCGGGCCGATGTCGCCCAGGCGGCGCTCGATCCCCGGGCTGCGCCTGGCGGCGGCGGCGAGCAGCCGCGCCGCCGGGCCGTCCTGGCCGGCCGCGCGCAGGCTCTGGATCGCCTCGCGCAGGAAATCGAGGTTCTCCGGGTCGACGTCGAGCGCCTTCTCGAAGACCCGGGTGGCGCCGTCCCACTGGCCGCTGGCGATGAGCTGCCCGGCGATAGTGCGGTACTCGGCGATCGCCTCTTCGATCGCGCCCTGCTGCTCCAGGAGGTCGGCGAGCCTGGCACGGTGCGAGGGGTTGGCGGGCTCGAGCTCCACCATGCGCCGGCAGATCGCGGTGGCGGCGGCCGGGTCGTTGTGCTTCTGGAAGTAGTCGGCCAGCACCTGGTACTGGGTGCGCGCCTCGTTGACCAGCCCCTGGCGGTGGTAGAGCTCGGCCAGGCGCTCGTAGATGTCGAGCCGCGTGGGGTCGAGCTTGATGATCTTCTTGTAGATGGCGATCGCTTTGACGAAGAAGCCGTCGTCCGAGTAGTGCTCGGCGATGCGGCTGAAGAGCGCGATCGCCTCGTCGTTGCGCTCCAGCCGGGCGTAGAGGTCGCCCACCCGGTTCAGGGTGTTGGTGTCGCGCGGGTTGTCGGCCAGCACCTTGCGGTACTCGCGGATCGCCGCCTCCACCTTGCCGCGGGCGACCAGGCGCTCGGCCTGCTGGATGACCTTCTCGCGGGTGGCGGCCATGCCTCAGCAGTCCTGGGCGCGCGGCAGCACGGAGTGGAAGGTGAGGCGGTGCAGCGGGCAGGGCCCGTGGACGGCGAGCGCCGAGAGGTGCTCGGGCGCGCCGTAGCCCTTGTGCGAGGCGAAGCCGTAGTGGGGGAAGTCGCGGCCGAAGCCCACCATCAGCCGGTCGCGCTCCACCTTGGCCACGATCGAGGCCGAGGCCACGGCGTAGGAGACCACGTCACCGCGGATCACCGGCAGATAGGGCGCCGCCAGGCCGGGCAGGGTGACGGCGTCGATCACCACGCAATCCGGCGCCGGGTCGAGGGCGGCCAGGGCCCGCCGCATGGCCAGGCGCGTTGCCTCCAGGATGTTGACGCGGTCGATGTCGGCCGCCTCGACGGCGGCCCATGACACGGCGACGGCGCTGGCGCGGATCAGCACGGCCAGGCGCTCGCGGTCCGCGGGCTCGAGCATCTTGCTGTCGTCGACCCCCGGCACCAAGCGCTCGGGATGCGGGATCACGGCCGCGGCCACCACCGGCCCGGCGAGCGCTCCCCGCCCCACCTCGTCCACGCCGGCGATGCGGGCGAAGCCGCACTGCTCGAGCAGTCCCTCGAGGCCGCGCATCAGCCGCAGTCGATAGGCTTCGGCGAAGAGCTCCAGCACGGCGGTTATCCTCGGTTGCTCTACGCTCCTCGGCTCGCCTCAGATCGCTCGGCGTCTCTCTCGGACCGACTTCACGCCTCGCCGGCTCCGGCGTCTTCCACCGGGACCTGGACGCGGTCGACGCGCCGCTCCTCGATGCGCGCCGCGCGGCCGCGCAGATCGCGCAGGTAGTAGAGCTTGGCCCGCCGCACCTTGCCGTGGCGCACCAGCTCGATCTTGTCGAGCACCGGCGAGTGCAGGGGGAAGATGCGCTCCACGCCGACGCCGCCCGAGATCTTGCGCACGGTGAAGGTCTCGCGCGTGCCGCCGCCACGCCGGCCGATGACCACGCCCTGGAAGATCTGGATACGCTCTTTGTTGCCCTCGACCACCCGCACGTGCACCTTGACGGTGTCGCCGGGACGAAACTCCGGGATGTCGGCACGCAGGTATGCGGCCTCGACTTGCTGTAGCTGGTTCATCGTGACCTTCCCTTGAAAGAAAGAAGCTCTAAAAGGAGACCGGCCTTCCATCATTCCGCATCCGAGCCGGGGATTGCAAGTGCCTTCCGTGATTCACTTTGCGGGCCGCGGCCGGCCTCGGGAACGGCCTCCGCCGAGGCCTCGAGCCCACCCTCGCGCGCGGCCAGCTCGCGCCTCTCGGCGGGGCTCAGGCGGGCCGCCGCCAGCAGGTCCGGCCGCTTCTTGGCGGTGGCCTCCAGGGCCTTCTCGCGCCGCCAGCGCTCGATCGCGGCGTGGTCCCCTGACAGCAGCACGGCCGGCACCGCCTGGCCCTCGACGAGCGGCGGCCGGGTGTAGTGCGGATGGTCGAGCAGGCCGTCGCGGAAGCTGTCCTGCTCCACCGAGCCGGCCAGCCCGACGACCCCAGGCACCTGGCGCGACACCGTCTCGACGAGCACCATGGCCGGCAGCTCCCCGCCCGACAGCACGTAGTCGCCGATCGAGACCTCCTCGTCCACCGCCGTCTCGAGTACCCGCTCGTCCAGCCCCTCGTAGCGCCCGCACAGCAGCAGCAGGTCGCCGCGCCGGCCGAGCTCGCGCACCTTGGCGTCGTCGAGCCGCCTGCCCTGGGGCGACAGCAGCACCCGCCACGGGGCAGCGCCGGCTCCGATCTCCCGCACCGCCTTGATCCACGGCGGCGCGGTCATCACCATGCCGCCGCCGCCGCCGTAGGGCTCGTCGTCCACGCTCCGGTGGCGGTCCTCGGTGAAGCCCCGCAGGTCGTGCACCGTGACCTCGAGCAACCCCTTCTCGATCGCCCGCCCTACCAGGCTGGTCGCGAGGAAAGGGCCGAAAAGCTCGGGGAAGATGGTTACGATCCGGATGCGCATGCTTCGATCAGGCCCGGTGGAAGCTCGAGCTCGATCGACCTCGCCTCGAGGTCGATCGAGCGGATGAATCGCTCGACAAACGGGACCAGCACCTCGCCGGCCGGCCCGGAAACGACCAGGATCTGCCCGCCGCCGTCATCTACCAGGTCCGTCACCAGGCCGAGCTCGCCTGCCGCGGCGTCGCGGCAGCGGCAGCCCACGAGCTGGAACTGGTAGAAGGCCCCGGCCGGCGGCGGCGGCACCTCGGCGAGCGCCACCTCGAGCGTTGCGCCCCGCAGAGCCTCGGCCGCGTCGCGGTCGGCGACCTCCTCGAAGGTGACGAGCGACAGGCCCTGGTGCGGCCGCGCCGACGCCACCCTGAGCTCCCGGCGTCCGCCGCGCCGGTCCACGGCCGTCAGCGCGCTGCCGGCCGCGAGGCGCCCGGGAACGTCGGAGAGCGGCTCGACCGCCACCTCGCCACGGATGCCGTGGGCGCGGTGCACGACCCCGACCACCACGGAATCGGGCTCGCCGGCCCGTGGCGCCGCGGTCGCGCTACTCGTCGAGGATCTCGAGGCCATACTGCGCGCCCTCGGCATCCCCGCGGCAGTCGAGCAGGGCGCGGAGCGCGCGGGCCGTGCGGCCGCGGCGGCCGATCAACTTGCCCATGTCCTCGGCGGCGGCCGCCACCTCGAAGACCGTGGCCCGTCGCATCGGGACGGCGGTCACCGAGAGCTCGCCCGGCTGATCGACGATCAGCCGCAGCAGGCCCTCGAGGTCCGCGCGGACCCTCTCCGGATCAGCCATCGGCCGGATCAGGCGCGGGCGACGAGGCTCTTGACCGTCTCGGAGACCTGAGCGCCCTTGCCCACCCAGTAGTCGAGACGCTCGCGGTCGATCTTGACCTCGGCCGGCTTCTTTTCGGGGTCGTAGTGGCCGATCTGCTCGACGGCAGCGGCCCTCGGGGTGCGGCGGCTGTCGGAAACCACCAGGCGGTAGAAGGCGCGGTTGGTGGTGCCGGTGCGCCGCAGTCGAATGGTCAACATGGCTTGCTTCATACCTCCGGGGATTGTTTCGGCCTGCCTGATCCTGCTGCTAGGGGCGGGCACACGGCGAGCCGCCGGCCCCAAGCGCGCGAAGCGTCGGATGCTACCAGGAAGCGGGGCCGGGCGCCAGCCCGGGGGGAGGGGGGGCCGCCGGTACCCCGGCGCCGGCAAAGCTACGAGCCTCGCATCATGCCCTCACTCTGGCGAGACGCGAACCGGCACTCGCAGCTCCAGCCTTCGCTCCTCCACCGCCACCAACAGCGTCAGCTCCGCGAAATATGCAGAGGTCGGCTCCTCGATGATCCCGACCGCGATGCCGTGTCGCCGCGCCTCGCTCTGCGGATCGTGGCGAGCGATAGCGATCCTTGGGTCTGAGCTCTGCACGGCCACGATCCGAAACGGCTTCCCGGCGCTCACCTCGAGCTGCGGCTCCGGCAGCGGCTCGCCCGGCCTTGCGGCAACCCGCACAATCTGTGGCGAAGCACGCAGTCCAGGGACGATAATGCCCACCAGCCTGACCGAAACCGTTTGACCAGACGGGGCCACCGAGAAGACCACCTCGCGCGCGAAGTAGCCCAGGCGGTCCTCCGCCGGGAGCACGAGATCTATCCCCACCGTCGCGCCGGGTTCGATCGGGAGCGTCCCCCACGTGAGGCGGGAGCAGGCCGCACTTCGTTCGGTGAGGCTCACCGTGGTCGAGGTGTGATTTTCGACGTGGATGGTCGCCGTCCGTGGCTCGTTCTGCATGACCTCACCGAAGTCGACCTCGCGCGGACTGAGGCTCACACCGCCCTGAATGTCGGAGAAGGTGAACGCAGCCGCGAGGAGGACTTCCAGACCCATGCGCAGCACCTACGGCAGCTTGAGATCCAGCGTCAGAGTAGCTCCAGCAGTGAGCGTGCCGGAGACACACCCGCCGGCTGGAGCGCGCGACTCAGCAAGATGCCTCGCGATGAGGGTCGCCTCGTCCGCCAGGCACAGGGTGTACTCGCCAGAAACCATGTTGCGGACCGTCAGCTCGGCGAAGCCCGCCGCCGGGAGGGGTTGGCCGCTGCGGGTCACATGGTGAATGAGCGCCCCGTTCCCGAGATCTGTGCCGTTGTGAAAAAGCAGGGGCCAGGGCCGCACGACCTCCATCTCCTCGGGCGGCATCGGCCAGCGCAGGTGGAGGTCCCCGCCTTCGGAGGTCAGCGCGATCGCCAGGGGCTCATTCGAGACGGCGCTCTCGAAGCCTTGGAAGGGGTAGCCAGGGGCCGAGATCCAGACCAGCAGCCGCGACGTTCTGCTCGGAACCTCGGCGGAGAAGGTGCCGTCGATACCGCTCCGCGCGACTTCCGCGACCATCGCGGTCGGGCTCCGTGGCCAGATCGTGAGCGGTGCGCCGACCACCGGCCCCGAAGGGCCGAGGACCGTACCGGTGAGCTGTCTCATCCCCAGGAGCCGCAGCTCGACCGGGCCGGTCGGGTTCTCCTCCGTGGTCGTGACGACCACCTTGTCCGATCGCAGGTGCCGGCCCCGCTGCGAGAGCTCGGCGCTCACCTGCACGATCCCGGCCTCGAAGCCACGGGCGGAAAACGTCCCGTCCTCCGCGCTCCACACGTACCGTGGGGCGTTCTTGGCGCCCACGGTGATCGCGGCTCCGGCCACCAGGTTGCCGGTTTCGTCGACCACGCGGCCGAAGACCCGGGTGTCGGGCAGGTGGATGTCAACGGTCGCCTGGCCCCGGTCGTTGGGCTCGACCTTCACCTTGCGGCTCGCCAAGGCCTCGCCCTCGGTGCCGATGAGCTCAACGAACCAGCGTCCGCCGTGTGGCAGCACCCCCTCGAACTCGCCGTCCTCGTTCGCCTCCATGCGGGACGACTCGCTGCCGTACCGGCCGCCGAACCACACCGTCGCGGCCAGCGGCTCCTTGCCCAGGATCACGCGCCCTTCCACTTCCACCAGCGGGATGTCGATGAACCGCTCCGCGTTGGCGGCATCGAGCGATACCGGATTGAGATCTGAGAAGAAGGAGTTGCCCTGCGAGTCGAACACCCGGAGCTCATACGGGCCGGGGGTGCGGCCGGGGATCGTGAGCCGGCCGTCCTGCGCCGCCTTGCCCTCGAAGGGCGGTCCGCCCCCGGCTCCTACGCCAAGCGCCGAGCGCTCGTCCATGCGCACGCGCCAGGGGCGCCCGGCCAAGTCCAGAGGCGGCGTGATTGTGAGCTGGAGGCTCAAGGGCGGCCGTAGCTCGATCGGTTCCCTGATCCAGGCTTCTTTCTTCTCCTCCACCTCGATCGGCCCTGCCTCTGCCGGCGCGAACCCCTCGTGCTCGACCCGCAGGCGATAGAGGCCGGTCGCGAGGTCGGCGAACTGAAAGAACCCGCGTTTGTCGAGGCGCTCCCGCCGCGTGAGGCGCTGGAGCTTCATCGCGACGTCCGCCCCTCCCCCCTGGGGCAGGACCGGCGCCAAGGTGAGCGTTGAGGCGCTGGGCTCGAGGCCACCGGCCGAGGAAACCACGAACCCGGCCAGGGAGGCGCCGCGCCTGAGCTCCAGGGTGCCCAAGGCTTGCTTCTTTCCGGGGGAGAGGTGATAAGCCCAACGATAGTGGGGAATGAACCCCGGGACGAGGAGCGCCAGGTCGAGCGTTTCGGCGGGCAGGTCGCACGCGAACCTTCCCTGGGGATCGACCGGGCACCGGACCTCGCCCCACGGCGCCTTCCGCGAAGGAGCGACATGGGGCGGCGGCTCCATGCGGACCGCGAGGCTCTGGGGCAGCAGATCGTCCTTGTCTCCGAGCTTGAGGGTGCCGGCGACGGTGCCTGTGGGCCAGACCGAGAGCGCATGGCGCCGGTCCGTCTCGCGCTCGCGGAGATTCAAGACCTCGGCGGAGAGCCAGTAGCCGGGGAGCTTCCCGGTGACGAGCCATTGCCTCCCGCCAGGAAGCGAGACTGGCTCGACGACCCCCGCGGAGACGCGGACCCGCCTGACCTCGCTCTCCTCGTTGTGCAGCCGCACCTCCAGCTCGCCGGAGATCTTGCCGATCGTTGAGCCCGGCAGACGCGGCTCGAGCGTGAGGGCGACCCGAGTGAGGGGCGCCGGGGCCACGGGTTGTTCGGCGGCCATCGGCGGTGCGAAGAGCAGGGCAAGAAGGCCGGAGGCCACGACAGTGCTCCTGCAGGAATTCCGGTTCATCGCGAACCTCCGGCTGCTATCAGAACGTGTGCTAGACCCTAGAAGTAGGTGGTGCAGCCCGCACACTCGGCGGGGCACCAGGCGCCGGGGCGAATGGAGCAGCTCGAGCCACCGCCGCCGCCACCGCCGCCACCACCACCTCCTCCCTCCCCCCACCAGTCAGTGTTGAGGCAGGGGTCGCCGGTCACGATGCAGATGTGCCCGCCAGCCACGTATGGGTTACGACATTCAATGCCGTCCCCAGTCTCGTTGTCGCCCACCTGGTAGCACATGTCGTCGTCATCTGTGCCGAAGTTGTGCGGCAGGCACACGAAGCAACCCCAGCCGGTGGCCCAACCCTCGGCGAATGCCGGGGCAGCCCAAGCCACCACCAAGGCCAAGAGAGCTGCGGGGAGCACGATGGCCAACGCTCGGCTCTGACTCCTTCCTATCTGATTCAGCATGTTTGGTGTCTCCTCTCCCAGGTTTTTTCGTTACGCCGTCGCGCAGCCGGGGACCTTGATTCCGGCGCCAAGCGGCGGCCCACGAGGGACGTCAGCTCGCCAGCTCCGCACTCTTCTCTGAGTTTCACCAGTGTTACTTTGTAGCACGCTTTCACTCTTCTGCACTATTGATAATCTAGATTGTCTACCGTAGATCACCGCAAGCCCCTGCCACTAAACGCTGAAGACACCGCCGCCACCCGCGTGAGATTGCCTTCATCCGGGGGAGTTGCGCCTCGCTCTCTGGCGTGCTGTCCGAGCTGCCATGCTCGTGCCCACGCCTCCTCGGCCTCGGGCAGCAGCCCCGCTTCCTCCAGCACCACGGCGGTACGGCTCCAGGCCTCGGCCTCGCGGCCGGGGTCGCCGGCCTCGGCGAAGTGAAGGATGGCCTCCTCCAGGTGACGGAGAGAGCGGCCGAGATTGCCGTGTAGCCAGGCCTTGAGGCCGAGCATCGCTTCCACCGCGCCAAAGACCAGCGGGTCGCCCGAGCCGTGGCAGGCCAGGAGCCGGGCCAAGGCCGCCGGCGCCGTCGCTCGCGCTGCCCGCCCTTCGAGCAGGAAGGACTCGGCCTCGATGCAGTAGGCCGTGGCGGCGAGGTCTGCGGCGATCGGGAGCAGGGGTCGGGCCGCGGGGCTCCGCTCTTCCTTGGCGGTGGGTAGTCCTGTCGCAAGAGCCGCGGAGGCCAGCGCCCGCGCCTCGGCCTGCGAGAACGGCAGGGCGGCCGACGCGCGATCCACGAGCTCGAGCCCCAGGCGCAGCCGAGCTGCGAACGGACGCCGCCGCAGGCGGATTCCGCGGGTAGAGGGTGCCGGCGGAAGCTCGGAGGAAAGGTCCGACCTCAAGAGCGATCTCACTGCGGCTGCCTCCCGTAAAGCCGGTCGAGCGCTGCCGCTCCGCGCAGATCGCGCTCGGTCAAGCCGTCCTTGCCGGAGCCGCGGACTGTCACCTCCACCGAGCCGTCCTCGGCCTGCATCAGCACGGCCCGCAGCTCGTGCTCATAGGTCAGGTCGCGCGCCAGCCGCAGGAAGTCGCCCGCGTTCCCGCCGTCCGCAAAGGAGAATCGCGAGCGGATCTCCTGGCCGTCGGCGGACCGCTCCCACTCGGGCGAAGCAGCGAGCAGCCCTTGGATGCGCTCGGACTTGAGCTTGGCGTGGGCGGTCGGCTGCTCGGCCGGTCCCAGGGCGTCGCGGAGCCGTCGCAAGGATTCACCGGCCCTACTTCCCGGCTCGGCCATCTCGGCATTCAGCCGAGCCATGACTAGCTCGTGGTGATGCTCGGGCTCGTCCCGGCCGTGCGCCACGCCTCGCAGCGCTGCGTCAACCAAGGCAAGGGCGTTGGCGAGGCGGCGCTCCAGCAAACCGGCGTCGCGGTCGAGGCGCATGGGGAGACTCAACGTGTCGGCTTCGCACCGCTCCTCCTGCTCGCTCTCGGAAGGCAGCAGAGGACCGATCGCCCGCCGGGCCTGCTCGAGCTCTGTGATGAGCACCCGGAGGGTGGCCCGGAGGAGCACCAGGAGGGCCAGCACACGGGTGACTGGATCGCTTGCGGCCGAAGAGGCCTCGCGGCGCGGCATGAAAGCGACCGTACCAGATCGGTAAGCGCAGCTTCCTACCGCTTTACGAATATTCCGTGCCTTTCCGGCGCCCCGCTCCCCTGGGTTGGAGGTAAAGTCCTGGGCCATGTCTCCACGGGAGGAGATCGGAAGGCTGGCGCGGGGGCTGACCGAGCTGCTGCGCCGCGCCCGCGTGCCGCTCTACGTCATGAGCGGGGAGCTAGGCCACCACGCCAACTACCTGACCCGGGTGTTCAAGGGCAATCTGCCGATGAAGGTCAGGGAGGTCTTCGCCATCCTGGCCGCGCTCCACGTGGACCCCAAAGAATTCTTCAATCTCTTTTTCCCCTTCGGCGGCTCTTCGATGGCTGAGCTGCTCCGCAAGCCGCCCACAGGGTTCCAACCAGACCCGCTGCTGCGCGATACCCTGCGCCAAGAGCGCGAGGCTCGCGGCGAGCTCGCCTTCTCACCCGAGCAGTGGGCGAAGAAGGCAGGCGCCGTACTACGTGAGCACCTGCGGCGAAAGCGGGTGAACCTTCGCCAGGCAAGCATCGCCGCGGAGATGGGGCCAGACGCGCTCGGACAGGCGCTGCGGGGTTACACGCAGATCACATTCCAGCACGTGTTTGCCGCTACCCAGTCCGGCGGCTCGCCACCAGGTCGGTTCTTCATGGACCTCTTCGGTGCGCCCGACGACGACATCCTCGAAGGGCTGCGCTGGTCGATGTACCTCGACGAGATCGAGAAGGGCTTCGAGGCGATGGCCGAGCAGGCGAAAGCGAAAGTGGAGGCCAGCAAAGCCGCGACAGGCACCGCCGAGGCGGCGGCTACGAATGAAACGCAGCCGGCCGCCGGGGGCGAGCCCGGGCCGCAGCCGAAGAGGAAGAAAGCAAAGCGAGGGCGCCGGGCGCTGAGCCGCGCCCGGCGTGCCTGAGGAGATCGCCTACTCCGGAGGTGCCTGCCGCCGCTGCGCCTCCAGCTTGGCGATCAAGCCGGCGATGGCGGCGGCCGAAGCTCGGCCTCGGAGGGTCGCCTCGTAGAACACCGCGAGCGTGGCGGCGCACTCGCGGGGGATCTGCTGCGCCACGAACACTGGGTACATCTGGCCGGCGAGGCGGCTGACCTTGAGGTACTGGCCTTGCTCGGCGTAGACCAGAGCGAGATCCAAAGAGGCGAGAGCGGCGTCGTAGAGCAGGCCCTTTGCGAGGAAGCTGGCGCGGACACGTTCGAGGTACTGCTCGGCCTTGCGCCACTGCCTCTGGCTCGAGTGCAGCCTGCCCTTGAGCCAGAGGCCGCGGAGCCGGAAGATCTCGCCAGTGAAGACGAAGTAGAAGGGCTCGATCCTCTCGGCGAGGGCCAGAGCCCGCTGCTTCTGGCCGCGGTCTGAGAGGATGAGGGCGTGCTGGTGCAGGCCGCCGAAGAAGAGCCGGGCGTTCGCGGCCTTGGAAGCGAGGGGGAGGCCGGCCAAGACCTCCCGGAACGCCTCCACGAGCCGCCCCTGTTGGCGGAGGACCTCCCCCAGCTTGAGCTTCACACCGGCCAGCCCCTCGTGATCAGCCACCCTAGAATAGAGATCTGCCGCGTCCTGAAGGAGCTGGGTCGCTTCGGCGTACCGCCGCTGGGCACGTCGAAGGCTCGCTTGCATGTCGAGGAGTAGGGCTCGAAGCCCCGGCTTGCCGGAGCCTTGCGCGGCTAGGCCCAAGGCGCGCCGCCACAACGCATCGCATCGCCGCAGCTCTCCCGCGACCCGCCGCGCGTTCGCAAGGTGCCCCCAGGCTTCTGCCCGCAGATCGAGCGCTGCTCCGCGGAGCGTCTCAGGCTCCGTGCAACGCGCGCAGACCAGGCCGGCCAGGGCACTGCGCACGGCCTGGCGGGAGTCCTCGTGTGCGAGGTCCACGCTACGGCTGCTGAGCAAGCCCGCCAGCACCGCGGCCTGGCCTCGCAGCTCGCCGCGGGCCAGTCTTCGCCACGACTGCGGCGGCTGGCGAAGGAACTCGTCAGCAAGCCGCGTAAGTTCCGCCGTGACCGGCACCAGCGCCGAAATGCTGGCTGACCCTCGTGCGGCTTCGTGGTCAGCAGGATCGGAAGACATGCTTTTCCGTGTCCAAGTGAGAGCGACCATACAACTGCCTGCCGTTGCCGGCAAGAGGAGGGCCAGTGCGGCTGGCTACGAGACCTCGCTAGTCTCAACCGTGAGGATCGAAACCGGGCCCCTCATCCGTGCAGTCCCCTTGGCCACACGGCCCGAGCGCTGAGTCCGGCACACCCTCGGGATCAACGACCGTCCCGGCCTTGCTGCCCAGTGCGCCAAGCACTCGACCGGCCGGGGTGAGGACCGAGCTAACTGGAGATGTAGTCCCACCGCCGTAGGAGTCGGTGCCCTCGGCCCTCGCCCACAGCCCGTTCGCCCAACTCCAGAGCTGCCCCCACAGCGGCGAGCCGCTGCCGGCCAAAGCGGGCGGCGGCGAGGCGAGCGCTGCGGAGGGCGCGAGCAGCACCGTCAGCACCAGCGCCGCCGTCGCGGCGCGCCGAAGCAAGAAGCGCAGCATCTTTCCTCCTTGCCGCCAGGGCACGACGCTGGCCCTCATGGCCGGCCGAGGCCACTTGCGGCTCCTCGACGCCATTCTCCACAGGCGACGATGCCGTAACCCATTCGCTTGAAATGGCTTAGCAGGAGCGAGGCGAGATAGATCGGGGTCCATGCTGAGCCTGGACGGAAGAGACGGGCGGCAGTGGTCGGCAGCCGAAAAGAGAACCCGGCCGCATGCCGAGCATCTTCGTCAGCGGGTTATTTGCAAGGCATGAGAAATAGACGCCTGCGAGCCCGTCGCAAGTCGAAAGCCACAGCTATCCGAGTGCCCTGCCGGCGGCCGGCGGGGTACCCCGGCCGAGGGAGAGGGGGCCAGCGGTCACAGGCTACGTGTACGGTGCTACGCTCTCGCCATGAGTACCGTGAGACGCCTCATAGAGCCCATGGTTCGCGACGGGCGCGGAGCGAAGCTCCGGCCGGCGAGCTGGGACGAGGCGTTGGATCGAGCTGCCGCCGGCCTCGCCTCCGTGGTCGAGGCCCGCGGCCCTCGTGCGTTCGGCCTCTTTAGTTGCTCGAAGGCCACGAACGAGATGAACTACGCGGCGGGCAAGTTCGCGCGCGCGGTCATCGGCTCGAACAACGTCGACAGTTGCAACCGCACCTGACACGCGCCGAGCGTCGCCGGTCTGGCGACGGTGTTCGGAGCGGGTGGCGGCACGAGCTCCTACCGGGAGATCGAAGAGACGAGCTGTATCTTGCTGTGGGGCTCGAACGCCCGCGAGACGCACCCCATCTTCTTCCACCACCT
>JBIOXV010000020.1:0-9042 GCA_044869805.1 Thermoanaerobaculia bacterium
CCGCGACCTCTTCCGTACCACCGTGCCTTTCCCCTCGACCGGAGAGCCTGCATGAGTAACCCCCTTCTGAGCGACAGAGTCGAGCCTCGCCTGTCGCGGGGCCTGCGCGACCTCTTGCCCGGCGAGATGATCGCCCGCCAGTGGATGATCGACACCGTGCGTGGCGTCTACGAGCTCTACGGCTTCGTGCCGATCTCGACGCCGGCGGTCGAGTACCTGGACGTCTTGACCGGCTCGGCGGGCCAGGAGACGCAGCAGTCGATCTTCACCGTCGCGAACCCCGAGGGCGAGGCGCTCGGCCTGCGCTTCGATTTGACGGTGCCACTCTCCCGCGTCATCGCCCAGTACGCGGACCTACCGCGGCCTTTCCGCCGTTACCAGGTGGCGAGCGTATGGCGGGCGGACAAGCCCGGCCCCGGCCGCTACCGCGAGTTCACCCAGTTCGACCTCGACTCGGTGGGTGTTCCCTCGGAGGTGGCCGACACCGAAATCCTGGCCGGCATGTGCGACACCTTGTCGGCGCTCGGGGTCGGCGCCTACCGCGTGCGCTTCTCGAGCCGCGCGATCCTGAACCTGCTGCTCGCCTTCGCCGAGATCCCAGCCGCGCAGGGCGCCGAGGTCTTCCGGGTGCTCGACAAGCTCGACAAAGTCGGCCTGGACAAGGTGAAGAAGGAGCTCACCACCGGCTACCTCGACGAGTCGGGCGACCGCATCTCGGGGCTCGGGCTCGCCGCCGGCCAAGTGGAGAAGATCGAGCGCTTCCTCGGCATCCGCGCCGAGTCGCGGGCGGAGGTCGTGGGCCAGATCCGCGAGCTCTTCGCGGGCGTCGAGAACGCCACGGCCGAGATCGCCGTCGTGGAGCGCATCTCCAGCCACCTCGCGGCGCTCGGCTATGGCGACGACCGCGTGGCCCTCGACCTGTCGATCGCCCGCGGCCTCGCCTACTACACCGGGCCGGTGTTCGAGGCCATCCTGCTCGAGGCGCCGCAGTTCGGTTCGGTGTTCGGCGGTGGCCGCTACGACGGGCTGGTGACGCGCTTTCTGGGCGAGAAGGTGCCGGCGACCGGCGCCTCGATGGGCGTCGACCGCCTGCTCGCCGCCCTCGTCCACCTCGGCCGCGCCGGCGACCGCAAGGCCACGGCCCGCGTGCTGGTGACGGCCATGGACTCCGGCCTCGCCGGTGACTACCTGGAGATGACCTTCGAGCTGCGGCGCGCCGGCATCCCCGCCGAGCTGTACCTGGGCGAGGCGCGGGTCGGCAAGCAGCTCAAGTACGCCGACCAGTGGGACGTTCCAATCTGTGTGCTCTACGGCTCGAACGAGAAGGCGGCCGGCAAGGTGACGCTCAAGGACATGGAGGTCGGCCGGGTGAAGGCCATCGCGCTCGCCGACCGCGGGTCGTGGCTCGCCGAGCGGCCCGGCCAGCGCGAGGTGCCGCGCGCCGACCTGGTGGCGACAGTGCGCGAGATGCTGGCCGCGGTGGACGCCGGGCGCGCCGCGCGGCTGACCCGGCCGGCCGGCGAGACCGCGCCATGACGGAGCTCGACCACCGCACCCGGCCAGGCTTCGACACGGTCGATCTCGACGGCGAGAGCCTCACCCTCGAAGCGCTCGCCGCCCTGGCCCGCGACCCGCGCATTCCAGTGCGCCTGGCGCCCGCCGCGCTCGAGCGCGTGGAGCGCGCCAGCCGCCTGATCCGCTCGATCGCCGAGCGTTACGCCGAGGAGTTCGGGCGCTTCGAGCGGGGCGAGACCGCCGAGAAGCCGGTGCAGGACTACGGCATCACCACCGGCTTCGGCGAGTTCAAGGACGTGCCGATCCCGCCCTCCCGCCTCGAGGACCTACAGCGGAACCTCCTGCTGTCGCACGCCACCGGCGCCGGCCTCAACCTCGACGCCGACGACCCCTCGAACTACTACCCGCCGGAAGTCGTGCGCGCGGTGCTCGCGCTGCGGCTCAACACCTTCCTCAAGGGTCACTCCGGCCTGCGCACCGAGATGGTCGAGGCGGTGGCCGCGATGCTCAACCGCGGCATCGTGCCGCTGGTGCCGCTCCACGGCTCGGTGGGCTCGAGCGGCGACCTCTGCCCGCTGTCGCACCTCTTCGTGCCGTTCGTCGGCCACGGCCGCTACGCAGTGGTACGCGAGCCGGCCGCGATGGCATGGGGAAGCGCGTCGCGGCCCTGGAAGCTGCGGCAGGCCGGCGAGCACCTGGCGGAAGACCTGGGATTCGCTCCGCCTTCGCCGAGCTTCAAGGAGTCGCTGGCGCTGATCAACGGCGCCACCTTCTCGGCCGCGATGCTGGCGCTGGCCGTGTACGACGCCGAGCTGCTGGCGAGGGCGGCGGACCTGGGCGCGGCGCTGTCGCTCGAGGCCGTCTGCGGCTGTGCCCGCGCTCTCGACCCGAAGATCCACGCGGCGCGCGGCCAGCGCGGCCAGATCGAGAGCTCCGCCCGCCTGCGGAAGTTGCTCGCGGGGAGCAAGCTCCTCGACTCGGCCGGCGCGGTGCAGGACCTCTATTCACTCCGCTGCGCGCCGGCGGTGCACGGCGCCAGCCGCGACGCCATCGCCTACGCCCGCGCCACCGCCGAGCGCGAGATCAACGCCGCCACCGACAACCCGCTGTTCTTCCCCGGCGACGATGGCGCCGCGCACGGCGAGCCGCCGTGGGACCTGGAGTTCCGCGCCAACTGGCCCGCGGGATACCGCGGCGAGGCCCGCGCCTCCTACTCGGCGGGCAACTTCCACGGTCAGCCCATGGCCGTGGCGGCGGACGTGCTCGCCATCGCCCTCGCCGAGCTGGCCGACATCTCCGAGCGCCGCACGCAGCTCCTGTTGGACCGCGACCAGAACCGCGGCCTGCCGCCGAACCTGGTGGCCGACGCCGGCGTGCAGTCCGGGCTGATGCTGCTGCAGTACGGCGCCGCCGGCCTGGTGTCCGAGAACAAGGTGCTGGCCCACCCGGCCTCCGTCGACTCGATCCCCACAGCCGCCGGCAATGAGGACCACAACGCCATGGCCACCATCGCGGCGCGGAAGCTGCGCACCGTGGCGGCCAACACCCAGGCGGTGCTCGCCATCGAGCTCCTGACCGCGGCCCAGGCCATCGACTGGCGCGCGGGCGCGGGGCTTCCGCCGCGGCGCAACCCGCCGCCCCCGGGCGCCGCGCCCGCCGATCCCTTCCCGTCCCTCGAAGCCTTCCGCGCCGCGACGACCCCCGACCGCCGCCCGGCCATCGCGGCCAAGCTCGGCCGCGGCACCGCCGGCGCATACCTCGCGATTCGGGGCGTCGTGGAGCCGGTGGTGGAAGACCGGCCGCTGGATGCAGATCTGCTGGCGCTGCGGAAGCTGATTGCGGGTGAGGGGGTGGGGAGGGGCCTGCTGGAACTCGCGGGCAAGGTCCACTTGGCGGGCGGCTACGACTACAAGGCGCTTCGGGAGGACCCCGGCTGAAGCGATCGACGACTCAGCGATCGCCCTTCTGGGCGGTCGTTGGACCACGCCGTTCCAGCGCCTGCCTGCCGTTTCCCAACCCCGCCAGCACCCCGTGAGTGTACGGCGGGTCGAAATCGTTAGTCGCCTGGGCGAGGTCGAACCAGAGATCCCAGGCCCGGTCCAGCTCCTCGGGAGTCATGTCCTCCAGATTGAGGTCGTCGTCGCTGAGGAGCTTCATGAGCCTCCCGCACCAGCTGTCAGAAGCTTCTGCAGCCGGATTCTAGCTTTCCGCGGCTCTCCCCTCGCGTCGAGCCCAGTTGTCTTCTCGCTCAACTCATTGCCGAGGCGCTATGCCAGGGGCCGGTCCAGGTAGAGCCTCTTCTCTCTCAGTGGGCTATGTCACGCCCGGGGCGGCATAAGCACCCCCTCTACGTGCCGTCAGCCACTGACGCGCCTGAAATCCCCTTACGGAGGAGAAGACGATGATCCGAACGCTCGCTGGGCTGTTGCTGTTCGCCTGGGCCGGGGCGGCCTTGGCCGCCTCGGAGGCGGCCGTGCCCACGGCCGCCAAGTACGCGGTGCTCGAGGTCAACCGACTGGAGTCGGTGGTGCCGGCCGAGCTCGACCTGATGCGCCTCGGGCAGGAGGACGTGGCGCGGGAGCGGCAGGGGCTGCCGCCGCGCTTCGCCGTGCCGCAGCGGGTGTCGATCACTCCCGCCACCCACGGCACCTGGGAGGACCTGGGCGACGGCAACCTGCTGTGGCGCCTGCGCATCCTGGCCCGCGAGGGCACCAACTCGCTCAACCTGGGCTTCACGCGCTTCCAGATGCCCAAGCGTGGGAGCGTCCTGGTGTACGCGACGGACGGCAGCCGGGTGGTGGGGCCGTTCACCGCCGCGGACAACGAGCTGCACGGCGAGCTGTGGACCCCGGTCATCGTCACCGACGACCTGATCGTGGAGCTCACCGTGCCGCGGAGCGAGGCGCCGGCGGTCGAGCTGAGGCTCGGCTCGATCAACCAGGGCTACCGCGGGTTCGGCACCATCCCGGCGATCGGCTACGACAAGTCCGGGAGCTGCAACATGGACGTCGAGTGCCTGGGCGCCGGCGACACCTGGCGCGAGGAGATGCGGGCGGTGGGCGTGATCTCGACCGGCGGCTCCACGTTCTGCACCGGCTCGCTGCTCAACGACACCTCCGGCGACCGCAAGATGTACTTCATCACCGCCAACCACTGCAGCATCACCTCGGGCAACGCCGCCTCGCTGGTGGTCTACTGGAACTACCAGAACTCCTTCTGCCGCACGCCGGGCAGCGCCCAGAGCGGCCAGGCCGGCGACGGCCAGCTCAACCAGTTCCACACCGGCTCGTTCTTCCGCGCCGCCAACGCCGCCTCGGACTTCACTCTGGTCGAGCTCGACGACCCGCCGGTCGCGGCCTACAACCACCACTGGGCGGGCTGGGACCGCTCGACGGGCAACTTCACCTGCACCGCGGCCTCGCCCTGCGCCGCTCTCCACCATCCGTCGACCGATGAGAAGCGCATCACCTACGTCACCACCAACACGGCGACCACCAGCTACAGCGGCACCACCTCGCCCGGCGACGGCAGCCACGTCTGGGCCCACTGGGCGACCGACCCGCCCGGCCCCTTCACCGTGCCGGGCGTGACCGAGCCGGGCTCCTCGGGCTCGCCGCTCTACAATGCCGCCGGCCGCTTCATCGGCCAGCTCCACGGCGGGCCATCGGCCTGCGGTGCCACGGGCGACAACCTCTCGGACTACTACGGCCGCTTCAGCGTGTCGTGGACCGGCGGCGGCACCAACAGCACTCGGCTCTCGAACTGGCTGGACACCGCCGGCACCGGCGCCACCACGGTCAACGGCATCGACAATAGCGGCGGCTGCACGCCGCCGCCGGCGCCGACCGGCCTCTCGGCGAGCGCCGCGGGGCAGACCCAGATCAACCTCACCTGGAGCGCCTCGGCCGGCGCCACGTCGTACAACGTCCTGCGCTCGACGACCAGCGGCGGGCCGTACTCCTCAGTGGGGAGCTCGGCAACCACTTCGTTCTCGAACACCGGCCTGTCCTGCAACACGACCTACTACTACGTGGTGACGGCCTCCAATGGCTCGTGCAGCTCCGGCAACTCGGCACAGGCCCAGGCCACCACCGCGGCGTGCACCGGCAACGTGCTCGGGAACGGCGTGCCGGTGACCGGAATCTCGGGCGCCACCGGCAGCCAGCAGCTCTGGACCATGAGCGTGCCCTCCGGCGCCTCGAACCTGCAGTTCCAGACCTCGGGCGGAACCGGCGACGTGGACCTCTACGTGCGCTTCGGCTCGGCGCCGACCCTCTCGACTTACGACTGCCGGCCCTACCTCGGCAGCAACAACGAGACCTGCACTTTCGCCTCGCCCACGGCCGGCACCTGGCACGTGATGCTGCACGGCTACGCCGCGTTCTCGGGGGTGAGCCTGGTGGGGAGCTACCAGACGGGCGGAGGCTGCACGGCCACGGCCGAGGTGGAACCCAACAACAGCCGCACTGCGCCGCAGGCGATCTCTGGCGCCTGTAACCAGATCTCCGGCACGTTCCTCAACGACACGGCGACCGGGCAGGAGGACTTCTTCCGCTTGAGCCTGCCGGCGGGCCGCACGGTGACGGCGCTGCTCAACGGCCTGACGGTGGACTACGACCTCTACATCTACAACTCGACGACCGGCAGCGCGGTGGCGAGCTCGACGGCCGGCGGCACGACCCCGGACCAGGCGTCGTGGACCAACACCGGCGGCTCGGCGATCAACGTCTACGTGCGCGTGTACCGCTACTCCTCGACCCGCACCACCTACCAGCTCCGGGTCAGCTACTGACCCTGGGGCAGTAAAGCCCCGGCGCCGGTCTCCCGGCGCCGGGGCTCTCGCCGCCCGCTCACTGTTTCCGGAAGAGCAGAGTGATTCCCAGACGCAGGCCCCAGCCTTCGGGGCCGCCGGCCGCGCTCTCAGCCCAGTAGCGAGCCCCGGCCGAGACGGAGAGCGGCTGGCCGCCGAGCTTCAGGAGCTGGCTCACCGTGAAGTTGACCGGCACCGACCACTGCTCGCCCTCCCAGTCATAGGTGGCCTCGGTGTTGACCGCGAAGGTGGTCTTGGTGGCGGTGATGTAGCTCAGGAACGGCTGCACCAGGGTGATGCTCACGTCGCTCCGGCTGTCCTCTCCGGCCACTGACCACAGGTGGTTGGTGAGGCCGCCGAAGGTCCAGGGTCCCTGCTGCTTGAGCGCCACCGCGGTGGGCCCGAGGCCCCATTGCTCGGCGGAGAGCAGGGTCTCCGAGCCCGTCGGCAGGAGCAGCGCTGGCCCCACGCCCACGATCCAGCCTCCGGCGGTGGGCCGCACCGGCGAAACGAAAAAGCTCTGCACCACGTCGCCGATCCCGGACTGGCTGCCGGCGCCGGGGAAGAGGTCGCTCTGATCGACCACCGGCAGGATGGTGCGCGAAATCACGTTCCAGTCCTCGTTCAGCGAGATCGGGATCACCGGCTGGACGTTGAGCACCGAGCGGTCGCCGTCGGCGCCGGAGCCGTCGTCGTGGTTGTACTGCAGCGGCACGCTGATCAGCGCCGCGATCGGGTTGGCGAGCTGCTTGGCGAGATCGGTGTCCTGGCGCGCCTTAGCGTCCGTGCCTTGGGCCCCGGCCGCCGCGCAGCAGAGCACCGCACTGGCCACGGCCGCCTGTGCGGTGCGGCTGCGATGTGCGAGGTGTGTCATGGGTCGGTCCTCGTTGTGGTGGGAAGTGGCTGCCCCCAAGGCCCGGCCGTCGCCGGCCGGAGCCCTGGAGGCGAGTGCGGGGCTCAGAACGTGAAGGTCAACCCCACGGCAGGGCCCTGGAGTTGCATGTCGTAGGCGAAGAGATCGGCGCCGGAGCCGTCCTCGTAGTCGGTGTCGAGGAAGCGCCAGCCGACCTCGATCGACGCCCGCTCGCTGAACCGGTAGCCGGCCGACGGGAAGACCTGCCAGGTCAAGTCCGAGCCCACGCCGAAGCCGCCGACGTCGGCGATCAGGGTCGCGTGCCAGCGGCGATCGCCCGGCGTGTGGAGGACGATGCCCACCACCGGATCGACCCAGTCGCGCGTTCGCTCTAGCTCGAAGGCGATGGGGCCCTCGAGGCTGATGCCCCCCTCGACCTGGTTCCAGCGCGCGCCGAAAGTGAGGTCGACGGTGCCGGAAAGGCGGCGCAGGCCCTCCAGCGTGACCAGGCTGAGCGAGATGTCCACGTCGGCCGGCGGCATAGGCGCTTCCTCGCCGATCCCGACGTGGAACAGGTCGCCCACGAGGCCCCAGTCGCCCTTGCGAGCCACGGCCAGCCCCATGAAGCCGATCTCCAGGTCCTCGAGGATGTCCGAGGCGGTGAGGTCGACCTCGGCCTCGCGGCCGCGCAGCGCGGCCGAGCCTTCCAGCGAGGCGCCCCAGGCGTAGGGCGCGAGGGTCACCTGCCAGCCGCGGTCGGCCTCGGCCGAGGCCGGACGCGGGGCCGCGAGAGTCGCCAGCAGAGCGGAGAGCGAGAAGGCGGCGAAACGGAAGCGGTCGATACGGGTCATCTCTGTGCTCCTTTCGAGTCGGTCGTTCGAGTTGGGTAGTGGTGATCAGTGATCGGCCTCAGCCCGCCTGGATGCGGGGGAAGAGGGCCAGCGCGTTGTCGCGCTCGATGGCGGCGAGGGTCGCCGAGTCGAAGCCCGCGAAGGTCCCGAGCTCCTTGGCCGCGGGCCCGACCAGAGCCTCGGGCAGGAACGGGATGTCGCTGCCGTAGAGGATGTGCGAGGGGTCGATGAGCTTGCTGAGCGAGAGGAGCGCGGTGGGCGCCGTCGCCAGCGCGGTGTCGTAGTAGAAGCGCTTGATGTAGGTGATCGCTCCCTGCGGCGCCTTGGCGTCGAACTTCGGCAGCTTGTTGAACAGCGCCAGCCGCCCGGCTACGAACGGCACCGTCCCGCCGGCGTGCGAGAGGACGAACTTGAGGTCCGGATAGCGCTCCATGGCGCCGCTGAAGATCAGGCTGGCCACCATGCGGGTGGTGTCGAACACGAACTCGACCATCGACTCCGGCAGGTCGAGCTTGAGCACCTTGCTGCTCTCGGGCACGTTGGGGTGGAGGTGGATCACCGCCTTGCGGCGGTTGAGCTCTGCGAGCAGCGGATCGAAGCCCGGGTCGCCCAGGTAGCGGCCTTCGATGCTGGTCAAGAGCGACACGCCGTCGACGCCCAGGGTGTCGTAGGCGTACTCGAGCTCGGCGAGCGAGCCGTCCACGTCCGGCAGCACCAGCGTGGCGAGGGCACCGAAGCGCGTCGGGTAGTCGCGCTTGAGCTCGGCCAGGGTCTCGTTGAGGCGCCGGGCGAGGCGGCGCGCGGCGGCCGGGTCTCCGAAGTAGGCCCCGGGGGCGGCGACGGAGTTCATCGCCACTGCGATGCCGTTGCGGTCCATCGCCGCGAGCTGCGACTCCGGGCTCCAATCCGAGAAGTCGATGCCCCCGGCGTCCTGGATGCCCGCGCGGTGGACCTCGTCGAGGTAGTACTGGGGATGGATGTGATGATGGACGTCGATGCGGTAGGGCTTCTGG
>JBIOXV010000021.1:0-16914 GCA_044869805.1 Thermoanaerobaculia bacterium
CCGGGCCGCACCAGCCGGTCGAGGCACAGGCTGACCGTGGTCTCCAGCCCCACGATGCCGAACGGCGCCAGGCTGAACTCCTGATCTTTCTCGTCGCGGTGATGGGGGGCGTGGTCGCTGGCGATGAGGTCGATGGTGCCATCGGCGAGCCCCGCGAGCAGGGCCTCGCGGTCGCGCGCCGAGCGCACCGGCGGCTTCATCTTGAGGTGGGTCGAGGCGCCGCTCCGGTACACCTCCTCGTCAGTGAGCAGCAGGTGGTGGGGCGTCGCCTCGCAGGTCACCGCCACCCCTCGCCGCTTCGCCTCCCGCACCAGCTCCAGGCTCCGCCCCGACGAGAGGTGCTGCACGTGGTAGCGGCCGCCGCTCTCCTCGGCGAGCAGCAGGTCGCGGCCAACGCAGACGTCCTCGGCCGCGCCCGGGATGCCGGGCAGGCCCATGCGCGTCGACCACTCGCCCTCGTGCATCACGCCGTGGCCGGTCAGCGCCAGGTCCTCGGCGTGCTGCATCAGGGGCACGTCGAAGTGCCGCGCGTACTGGAAAGCGCGCCGCAGCAGCTCCGGGTGGGCGACCGGCAGGCCGTCGTCCGAGATCGCCACCGCGCCCGCCGCCAGGGTCTCGCCGATCTCGGCCAGCTCCTCGCCGGAGAGGCCCTTGCTCACCGCCGCCACCGGGTAGACCCGCGCCAGTCCGAAGCGCCGCGCCTGCGCCAGGATGTGCTCGGTGACCGACGGGTTGTCGTTCGCCGGCACGGTGTTTGGCATCGAGGCCACGGCGGTGAAACCGCCGGCAGCCGCCGCCCGGGTGCCGGTCTCCACGGTCTCCTTGTACTCCTGGCCCGGCTCGCGCAGGTGGACGTGGATGTCGATCAGCCCCGGCACCACCACCAGCCCCGCGGCGTCCACCACCTCGGCGCCCTCGGGCGCCGGGATGCCGCGGTCGATGGCCGCCACCAGGCCGTCCTCGACCAGCAGGTCGAGCGCGCCGTCGAGACCCTGCGAGGGGTCCACCAGGCGGCCACCGCGGATCAGCAGCCTCCTCATGCCGCCTCGTCCTGCGCGCCCGACAGCAGGTAGAGCACCGCCATGCGCACTGCCACGCCGTGGGAGACCTGCTCGAGGATGACCGAGAACGGGCCGTCGGCCACGTCGCTGGCGATCTCGACGCCGCGGTTGATGGGTCCAGGGTGGAGCACGATGACGTCCGGCTTGGCGAGCCTCAGGCGCGCCGCGGTCAGGGCGAAGAGCCGGAAGTACTCGCGCACCGAGGGGAACAGCATGCGCGACTGGCGCTCGAGCTGCACGCGCAGCATCATCACGACGTCTTTGCCGGCGAGCGCCTCCTCCGGGCTGTAGGCCACGGTGACGCCCAGGGCCTCGATGCCGGCCGGCATCATGGTGCGCGGGCCGGCCACCGTCACCCTGGCCCCCATCTTGGTCAGCAGGTGAACGTTCGAGCGCACCACGCGGCTGTGCTCCACGTCGCCGACGATCGCCACCGCGAGCCCTTCCAGGCGGCCCTTGTGGCGGCGGATGGTGAAGGCGTCGAGCAGCGCCTGCGTGGGGTGCTCGTGGGCGCCGTCGCCGGCGTTGACCAGGTGCGACTTGGCGAGCCGCCGCGCGAGGAGGTGCGGCGCGTAGGGATGGGCGTGGCGGACTACGATCACGTCCGGCGCCATGGCCTCGAGGTTCAGCGCGGTGTCGATCAGGCTCTCGCCCTTGGTCACCGAGGAGGTCGAGGTCGAGAAGTTGACGGCGTCGGCCGACATCCGCTTGGCCGCGATCTCGAAGCTCGAGCGGGTGCGGGTCGAAGGCTCGAAGAAGAGGTTGACCACCGTCTTGCCGCGCAGCGTCGGCACCTTCTTGATCGGGCGGGTCGAGACCTGGGCAAAGGACTCGGCGGTGTCGAGGACGAGCTCGATCTCCTCGCGGGAGAGCTCCTCGATGCCGAGGAGGTCCTTGCGGTGCCAGGCCCCGCCGCTCAACCGCCGCCCTCCGCGCTCTGCTCGACCGGGACGGCGCGGTCGAGCAGCAGCACCGACTCCGCGCCGCCGTCGGTCTCGGCGAAGGAGACCTTCACCACCTCGCCCGCCGTGGTGCGCAACGACATGCCCACGAAGTCGGCCTGGATCGGCAGCTCCCGCCAGCCGCGGTCCACCAGCACGGCGAGCTGCACGGCGCGCGGCCGGCCGTAGTCCACCAGCGCATCGAGCGCGGCGCGCACCGTGCGGCCGGTGTAGAGCACGTCGTCGCAGAGCACCAGCAGATGGCTCTCGACCGGCGCCGGGAACACGGTCTCGCGCA
Organism: Thermoanaerobaculia bacterium; assembly: GCA_044869805.1. Classification (GTDB taxonomy): domain Bacteria; phylum Acidobacteriota; class Thermoanaerobaculia; order Multivoradales; family SZUA-115; genus CAWDVR01. Next base: position 2,301 of record JBIOXV010000021.1, read on the forward strand.
CCAGGGGCTGCGGGCCGATGGTCGACAGGTCGTCGCGGTAGAGGGTGATGTCGAGCACCCCCATCGGCACCCGCGTGCCTTCCATGCGCTCGATCTCTGCCGCCAGGCGGTCGGCGAGCGGCACGCCGCGGGTACGGATGCCGACCAGCATCAGGCCGGCGACACCACGGTTGCGCTCCAGCAGCTCGCCGGCCATGCGGCGCACGGCCCGGCGCATCTGGTGCTCGTCGAGCAGAGTCTTCTTGACGTGGAGGTTCGAAGCCACGGCGGCCCCCGGGTTCCGACCCTCGTGCTTGGGGTCAGCGCAGGATAGTCGCGGCGGGTGGAGGTGTCAATCCGAAAGCGGCGGCCTCAGGATGCCCGCCGCCCGGGCCGCCGCTCGGGCTGGGCCGTCCAGGGGTCCGTGGGCCAGGCGTGCCGCGGATAGCGGCCGGCGAGCTCCTTTCGCACCTGCGGGTAGACCTGGGCCCAGAAGCTCGCCAGGTCCTGCGTCACCTGCTGCGGCCGGCCGCTGGGAGCGAGGAGATGGAGCAGCACGGGCACTCGGCCGGCGGCGATGCGCGGCGTCTCCGCCAGGCCGAACAGCTCCTGGATGCGCGCCGGGAGCACCGGCGGCCTTCCCTCCTCGTACTGGAGCCGGATGTTGCTGCCGCTCGGCACCGGCAACCGCTCGGGCGCCTCGCGCTCCAGTGCCGCGAGCTGGGCGGGCGTGAGCAGGCCCTTCAGCACTTCGGGCCAGGGCAGCCGGCGCAGCTCGTCGAACGAGCGCCTGCCCACGGTGAGCCCGGGCAGCAGCGGCCGCAGCTCCTCGGGCGTGAAGGCGGGCAGGCCCAGCTCCGGCATCCAGACGCGGAGACAGCGCAAGCGCACCAGGAAGCTCGCGAGCTCGCCCTCGGCCCAGACGGCGATGCGGTCGAGCGCTTGCTCTGCCGCCCGCGCCAGGGCTTCCGCCGCCTCCTCGGCCTGCGCCGGCACCTCCTTCTCCTCCAGCACCAAGTCCCAGGCCCGTAGCCGCTCGCAGGCCGCCACCCGCTCGCGCGCCGCGTCGAAGGAGGTCTCGACCGTGCGCGTGACGACCTCCGGCCCGAGGTCGACGAGCCACTCGCGCTCGACCTCCGAAGCCATGCGCACCCAGGCCTCGGCCCGCTCGCCGCGCGCCCCGGCATCGATCTCCAGGCAGAGGAACAGCTCCACCGAGGAGACCCCGCTCTCGGGGGCCAGGCGCACGCCGCGGCCGCCGACCATCAAGCCGCGGCGGCTCCCCGGTTCCCGGCGCCGGGCGAGGCGGTCTGGGAACGCGGCAAGAAGGGAGCGCGCCAGGGCACCGGACGAAGCCGAGCTGCCCAGGCGGCCCTCCTCCGACCCCCTTGGTTGGGATCTCTCCCTGGCAGAGCGCTCTTCCTCCGGCCCCCTCGCCCCGCGGGAGCGGGGAGAGGGCTGGGGTGAGGGGCGTTGACCAAGCCACCCCGCGAGCTGATCCGCGACCTGCAGCACCCTGCGCGCTCCACCGGCGCGCAGTCCCTCGCCCGCGCGGCCGGTGCGCGCGAAACGATCGAGCGCCAGCACGCGGTCCTCGAGGTCCGAGCGCGTGGTGGCTGCGGGCCCCACGCCCGCACGGCGCTCGAACGGCGAGCGCTCGGAGAGCAGGGCCGCGGCGAGCGCCGCCTGCCGCAGGCAGCCGTGCTCCTCGCCGGCGAGCAGCAGGCGGGCGAGCCGGGGATGGAGCGGCAGGGAAGCCATGCGCCGGCCGAGCGCCGTCAAGCCCCGTGGGCCGTTGGCCCCCAGCCGCGCCAGGAGCTCGAGCGCCTGCTCCAACCGGCCGCGCTCCGGCGCCTCGAACCAGCCGAAAGTGAAGACGTCCGTTTCGCCCCAGGCGAGGAGCTGGAGCACCGCCCCGGCGAGATCCACGCGGAGGATCTCGGGCGTCGAGCGGCGCGACAGCGAAGCCTGCTCGGCCGCTGTCCAGAGGCGCAGGCAGCGCCCCGGCCCCTGGCGGCCCGCCCGCCCGGCCCGCTGCTCGGCCGAGGCCTGGGAGATGCGGGCCACCACCAGGCGGTCGAGCCCGCAACCCGGGTCGTGCTCCAGGATGCGCGCCAGCCCGGAGTCGACCACCGCCGAGACCCCTTCGAGCGTCACCGAGGTCTCCGCCACGTTGGTGGCCAGGACCACCCGGCGGCGACCCTCGCTCGCCCCGGGCCGCAGCGCCTCGTCCTGCTGCTCGGGCGTCAGGTCGCCGTAGAGCGGCAGGACTCGCAGCCCGTGCTCGCGCGCCAGCTCGGCCAGGGCCTCGGACGAGCGCTCGATCTCGCGCACGCCAGGCAGGAAGACGAGCAGATCGCCGGAGGTCTCCGCGAGCAGCCGGCGCACCGACGAGGCCACCTGCGCCGGCAGCGGCCGCTCGTCGCGCCGCGCCAGGAGCTCGATCTCGACCGGCCACTGCCGGCCGGCGCTGGCCACCACCGGCGCGCCGCCGAGGAATGCCGCCACCGGCGCGGCCTCGAGCGTGGCGGACATCACGACCAGCGCCAGGTCCGGCCGCACTTCCTGACGCACCTTGCGCGCCAGGGCGAGGGCCAGGTCGCTCGCCAGGTTGCGCTCGTGGAACTCGTCGAACACCAGGGCGCCGACGCCGGTGAGGAAGGGATCGGCGTGCAGGAGGTTGAGGGCCACGCCCTCGGTGACCACCAGGAGGCGGGTCGCGGCCGAGGCCAGGCGCTCGAAGCGCACCTGATAGCCCACCTCGCGACCGAGCGCCCAGCCCTGCTCCTCGGCGATCCGCCGGGCCGCGGCGCGCGCCGCGACCCGCCGCGGCTCGACCACGATCACCCGGCCCTCGACGACCGTGGCGAGCGCCGGCGGAACGCGCGTCGTCTTCCCCGCGCCCGGCGGCGCCTGCACCACCGCCACGCCCTTCTCCCGCACCGCGGCCACGATCTCCGGCAGGGCTTCATCGATTGGCAGTGAGGCGAGCGGCATGAGGAGCTGAAAGCAGCGTATCAGCGCACAAGACGGGGACGCGGGCCCTGGGCCGCCCCTCACCCCAGCCCTCTCCCCGCTCGCGCGGGGCGAGGGGGCCAGCGCGCAAGGCGGGTCCGTGGGGCTCCTGGCCGGGGAGCTTGCAGCGAGCGCCGTGCAACACCCACAAAGGCGCGATTCGGCTTGGCGCGAGCGGAACGCAGGCGAGGGCGATCCCTCCCGACCAAGAACCGGCCCGAGCCGGTCCCCGGCCAGGAGCCCCACGGGCCCGCCGGGAGCGCGAGGGTGGGCGGACCTGCTGCCGGCCGCTCCTCTCCTTGCGCTAAGATCTGCCGGCTCCCGACAGAGAAGGCTGCACGAGCGCGCGATCATGGCCAAGCAGGACTCCCCTTCCAAACCCGGCACTGCCGCCAAGACCGGCCTCGCCGCCTACCGCCAGGAGATCCGCTTCCTGGTCGTCTTCCTCCTCCTGCTCGGCCTCTCCTTCACCGTCATCTCTCTCAACTGGGTCAACGACCACGTCATCGACCCCTTCACCACCGGCATCGCGCGAGTGAGCGGCTGGACCCTGAAAGCGCTCGGCCAGGACATCCGCATGCAGGGCACCATGATCCTCTCCGACCGCTTCTCCGTGAACATCAAGAACGGCTGCAACGGCGTCGAGACCATGCTCATTTTCTTCTCCGCCGTGCTCGCCTTCCCCGCCACCTGGAAATCGCGGCTGGCCGGCCTCGGCCTCGGGCTGGCGGCCATCCAGGTGATCAACCTGGTGCGTGTCGTCGCCCTCTACCTGACCGGCGCCTACCTGCCCACGCTCTTCGACACCTCGCACACCGTGCTCTGGCAGAGCCTGGTCATCCTCTTCGGCGTGCTGCTGTGGATCTTCTGGGCCAACCGCTACGCCGGGACGCCGGGCGCGCCGGCGCCGGCGGAGTGAGGGCGGCTCGCGGGCCATGGCCAAGCGCGACGAGGCGCGTTCCGCCGCCGGCCGGGCGGCAGCCGAGGCGGCACCCGAAGACTCGGCGAGCGCTGCGCGGCCTGGAAGCGAGCGCGCCTCCGAGCGCGCCTCCTGGGCGCTCAAGCTGATCCGCAACGTGCTCCTCTGGCTGTTGCCGCTCTCGGCGCTGTGGTGGGTGGCGACGCCGTTCTACAACCGCTTCGTCACCGTGGCCTCCGGCAACCTGCTCAAGATCGCCGAGAGCCCCAACGTCACCCGGCTGGTGCCGGTCGACCGGCACTACATCTCGATCCAGCGCGACGACTTCCCGCCCGCCAAGGCTGACCTCTACCGGGTGCGGGTGACCGACCTCCACTTCCATCTGGTGCTGCTCGCCGCGCTCTTCCTCGCGGTGCCCGGCGAGCCGCTCAAGGCGCGCCTCGGCCCCCTGGGCTGGGCGCTGCTGGTGGCGGTCTTCTTCCACATCCTCGACCTGTTCTTCTGGGTGAAATTCGTCTACGCCACCCAGCTCGGCGAGTGGAGCGACCAGCACTACGGCGCCTTCGGCCAGAACTTCTGGGGCATGGCCAAGCACCTGACCGACCTGCCGTTCAAGCTCGCGCTGCCCCTGGCGCTGTGGACGGGGTTCTACTACCGGAAGATCCTGCCCGACCGCCCCAGCTTGGCGTAGTAGGGGCGCCCCTCGTGGGCGCCCAAGGGTGGAGCCTGGTTTCAACAGCGGCCAGCCACGAGGGCTGCCCCTACGCTCCCCAACCCACAGCTCCGGAAGGACTTAGAGACACCCGGCATCCGACCCTTCCAACCACAACATCTTGTGGTCCTACTTCCCGCTGTCGCAAGGCCTTGTGCCTTCGCCGGCCCTCTGCTAACGTCGCCCGCCTCCAGCCATGCTACGTCTAGAACGCATCGACCTCGCCGGTTTCAAGTCCTTCGTGGACGGGGTGGGCCTGAACTTCCACGGCGGAGTCACCGCCATCGTCGGCCCCAACGGCTGCGGCAAGAGCAACATCTCCGACGCCATCACCTGGGTGCTGGGCGAGCAGAGCGCCAAGAGCCTGCGCGGCGACCGCATGGAGGACGTGATCTTCACCGGCTCCGAGCGCCGCGCCCCCCTGGGGATGGCGGAGGTCACCATGACGCTCGCCACCGATCCCTCCTTCGAGCACGCCGAGGAGGGCCGCATCACCATCTCCCGCCGCGTGTTCAGGAGCGGCGAGTCGCAGTACCGCATCAACGGCAAGCACGTGCGGCTGAAGGACGTCAAGGACCTGCTGATGGACACCGGGCTCGGCATCCGAGCCTACTCCGTGATCGAGCAGGGCAAGATCGGCATGATCCTCTCCGGCAAGCCGCAGGAGCGCCGGCGGCTGCTCGAGGAGGCGGCGGGCGTCACCCGCTACAAGACCCGCAAGCGGGTGGCCGAGCTGAAGCTCGAGGAGGCCAGCGCCAACCTGCTGCGCCTGGACGACATCGTGGCCGAGGTGGAGCGCGCCATGCGCTCGCTCAAGCGCCAGGCCTCGGCCGCCGAGCGCTACAAGGAGCGCGAAGCCGAGTACCGCGAGCTGCTGGTCGAGGTGATGACCGGTCGCTGGCGGCGGCTGCAATCGCGCCTCGCCGACCTCGCGGCGCGGCTCGCCGCGGCCGGCGACCAGGAGGCGGCGCTGGCCGCGGGCGTGGCCCGCGACGAGGCCGAGGTCGCCGCCGGCCGCGAGACGCTGGAGTCGCTGGCCAAGGCCCTGGCCGACGAGCACGAGCGCCATACCTCGCTCGGCGCGCGCATCGAAGGCCGGCAGGAGTTCCTGAAGGACAACCGCGCCAACCGCTCGGAAGTCGGCGAGCGCATCGCCGCGAGCCTCGAGCTCGCCGCCGGGCGCGAGACCGAGATGGGCCGACAGCGAGAGGGCCTGGCGTCGCTCGCCGGCCGGCGGCTCGAGCTCGACGCCGAGCTCGAGGCCGCGAAGAATGCCGCCGGGGAGGGACGCGAGCGCCTGGCCTCGGCCGAAGAGCAGCTCGCCGCCACCGGCGCCCGCCTGGAAGAGCGGCGACGCGAGCTCTTCGGCGCCACCGCCGAGGGCAACGGCCTGCGCAGCCGCTTGCAGCAGGAGCAGATCGAGCTCGAGCGCCGCAACTTCCGCCAGACCCACCTCGCGGGCGAGCTCGAGCGCTACAGCTTCGAGGTCCGGCAGTCGGCCGACCAGCTCGAAGTGGCCCGCGAGGCGGTTGCCGCCCTCGAGCGGGCGGTGAGCGAGAAGGAAACCGAGCTCGAGAGCGCGAAGGCGGCCGTGGAAGCGTCCATGCGCGACGAGGCGTCCGCCACCGAGCGGCGCCGCGCGATCGAGGCCGAGCTCGGCTCGGCGCGCCAGCGCCGGCAGGTGCTCGAGGAGCTGGCCGAGGCCCACAGCCGGGGCCGGGCCGGGCTCGAGGAGGCGCTCGCCGCCGCCGGCATCGCGCAGCCGGTTTACCTCGAAGAGAGGCTCGCGGCCGCCGCCGGCTGGGAACGCAGCCTGGACTTCTACCTCGGCGGTCTGGCCGATGCCGTGCTCTTGGGGGCCGATGCCGTGCCAATGGAAACCGGTGCCGCGGCGTTCGACGCCGGTGCCGAGGAGCCGCCAGCGGCCCCGCCACCCGTGGCGCTCGAGCTGGCGCGCGCCTTCAAGGCCGGCCGCACCGGGGCGACCCTCCTGACGCCACTCGCGGCGCCCCCCGAGGCCTGGCCGCAGGTCGAAGACCCGGCCGTGGCCTTGGCCTTGGGCCAGGCGCTGGGCCTCTCACCCGAAGTGGCGGCGGCGCTCCCCCCGGCCTACCTGGTCGACCGCGCCGCGGACGCCGAGCGGCTGGCGCGGCGCCATCCGGGCGTCGCCTTCATCAGCCCGGACGGGGTGTGGGCGCAGGGCGGGCTGGTCCACGTCGAGGGCCGCGAGGCCCTGCCCGGCGTGCTCGAGCGCGAGCGCGAGCTGGCCGACCTCGGTGCCCGCCTGCCGGGCCTCGAGCTGGCCCTGGCCGAGGCGATCGAGCGGCTGGAGGCGACGATCGAAGAACGCTCGCGCCGCGCGAGCCACTCCCACCGCGTCGAGGGCGAGCTCAATCAGCTCCGCCAGGAGTCGGCCGTGGCGACCGCCCGGCGCCAGGACGCCGAGGGGCGGCACCGGCGCCTGGCCGAGGAGCTGGGCGCGGTCACCGACGAGCGCGCCGAGGGCGAACGCCAGCTCCACCTGGTGATCGAGCGCCGTGGCGCGGTGCTCTCCGAGCTGGAGCGCTGCGAAACCCGCCTCGCCGAGCTACAGGCCGCTTTCGACCTCGCGCAGCGCGACCTCGACGCCGCCAAGGGTGACCGCGAGGACCTGCGTGCCGACACCGCCAGCCGGCAGGGCCGGCTCGAGCTGCTCTCCGAGCGCCTCGCTTCCCACGACCGCGAGGCGCGGCGGCTGGAGCAGGAGATCGCCGACGGCGAGCGGCAAGTGAAGCTGTGGCGCGACGAGGCCGAGCGGCTGGCGCGCCGCCGTGCCGAGCTCGAAGAGGCCATCGCGCGTGCCGAGGGCGAGCTGCAGGCCTTCCTCGAGGAGCGCGCCTCCTCCGAGGACGCCGTGCTCGCGGCCCAGGCCCGGCTCGACGACGGGCGCGCCGCGGTGCGCCGCCTGGAGGAGCGCATCGCCTCCACCCGCCTCCAGCACGACGAGGCGAGGAGCGCCGTCGAGGAGCTGCGCGTCACCCAGGCCGGCGCCCGGCAGGAGGCGGAGCACCTGGCCGGCGCCTTCCGCGAGCAGCTCGGGCAGGAAGCGCCCGCCGAGCCGGGCGAGGTGCCCTTCGATCTCGTCGAGATGGAGGCCGACCTCGCAAGGCGCAAGGAAGTGCTCGAGCGCATGGGGCCGGTCAACGCCCTGGCGGTCGAGGAGTACGCCGAGCAGGAGCAGCGGTTCACCTTTCTCACCACCCAGCGGGCCGACGTGGTGGCCTCGATCGACAGCCTCAGGAAGACCATCCGCGAGATCAACCAGGCGTCGAGCGTCAAGTTCCGCGAGACCTTCGAGCAGGTCAACCGCACCTTCGGCGAGGTCTTCACCCGCCTGTTCCGCGGCGGCGAGGCCGAGATGCGACTGCTCGACGAGGAAGACCTGCTCGAGTCCGGCATCGAGATCGTGGCCCGGCCGCCCGGCAAGCGCCTGCAGAACATCATGCTGATGTCCGGCGGCGAGAAGGCGCTGACCGCGATCGCCCTGCTCTTCGCCCTGTTCAAGAGCAAGCCGTCGCCGTTCTGCATCCTCGACGAGGTGGACGCGCCGCTCGACGACGCCAACGCGCTGCGCTTCGTGGAGCTCCTGAAGGAGCTGACCGGGGAGACGCAGTTCATCGTCATCACCCACAACAAGCTCACCATGGAGATCGCCGGCACCCTCTACGGCGTGACCATGGAGGAGCGCGGAGTCTCCAAGGTGGTCACCGTCGAGCTCGACGACGTCCAGCCCGCGGCCCAGAGGGCGACGGCGTAGCGGGGAGGTCCTCACCTCAGCCCTCTCCCCGCTCACGCGGGGTTAGAGGGGAAGAGGTACCTGGAGTTCCCTGGAACTCCCATAAACTACTGCTTCTATTGACTTTGGACTCAGGCCGAGTATGTTCTCTTCCCATGAGATACGCCCCACTTGTGCACCCATTGCATGCCACGCGCATGCCGATGGCCGCGAGTCCGGGGCGCGTCGAACGGGGAGGAGACCATGCGGGTCAAGCTTAGCAAGTCCGCTCTCGCCAACGCCAAACCTGTTCGACGCGCTACCTTCTCCGCGACGCTCGAACGGTCGGGCTCGCACTGAAGGTGGAGCCCTCGGGAACTCGGACCCTCCTTTTCGAGTACCGCCTCCCGGGCAAGCCGTCTCAGCGCTACAACATCGGCCGGTACGGCGAGCCCTGGACTGTGGAGCAAGCCCGAGCCGAAGCCGGGCGGCTTCGCTCGCTGGTGGACCGCGGCCTCGATCCTCTGGGCGAGCGGCGGCGAGGGGCTTCGGAGGGGCGCAGTCTCGCGGATCTGGCCGAGTTGGTCCTCGCTCATGTGGTTAAGAGCGGCCGCCGGCCGAAGACGATTTACATGTACCAGGACCTCCTGCGCCGATTCATCCTTCCCCGCTGGGGCCGGCTGCGGGCGGATCAGATCGGCGTCGAACATGCCGAGCGCCTGCATGCGGATCTGAAGAGGACTCCGATGCAGGCCAACCAGGTGATGGTGGTGCTCGGTCGCTGCTTGACGCTGGCGGACCGTTGGGGTGGATACCGCGCGGTACCAATCCCGTGCGGTGGGTCGAGCGCTACCCCCGGCGTCGGCGAGGCGAGAAGGAGGGCGTGATGCTCAAGCCCGAGCAGATGGCGAGGCTGCTGGTGGTGCTCGACGAGGAAGAGCGAAGCGGCAGCAATTGTCTCGCCCTCGGTGCGCTACGGCTGGCTTTCTGGACGGGCTGGCGCACGGGCAGTGAGATCTTGCGGCTCCAGTGGGCAAACCTCGATCTCGATCGCGGCGAAGCGAAGCTCGTAGGTACGAAAACGCCTGAGGAGGAGTACCGCGTGCTCTCGGAGGAAGCGATCGCCGTGCTGCGCGCGCTGCCGCGCGTCGAGGGCAGCCCTTGGGTGTTTCCAGGGCGTGATCCCTCCCGCCCGCGCTATGAGGTGAAGTGGCATTGGAGGCGGGTGAGGAGAAAGGCCGGTTTGGTGGACCTCGAGGAGTTGGGCAACTTCCGGCTCCACGACCTGCGCCACAACGTCGTGAGCTGGGACGTGTCGCGAGGGGTGAGCTTGAAGCTTGCTGGCGCGAACGTAGGCCACAAGAACCAGAGCTCGACCGAGGTCTACGCCCACTTCCTGCCGGCTCATCTCAAGAGCGCTGCCGATGCTCGCTCCCAGGCCATGCGCCAGGCCCTGGAAGGCGCCAGGTCGGTGTGCCGCGCCGCGAGCTCTTCGAGGTAGGGGCCGTCGCCGACCACGATCAGATCCGCGTCGCGGCCCCGCTGGCGCAAGGCCTCGAACGCCGCCAGCAGCACGTCGAGGTTCGTCTCCTTCGAGACGCGGAATACGTAGGGGAACCGGCAGGCGCCGTGGAGGCCGTAATCGCGCCACATCTCCGGCCGGCGCCGGCCCGGGTGGAAGAGCTCGTGGTCCACGCCGCGCGGCGGCAGCCGCAGCTGCTCGGCCCCGATTCCGGCCCGGCCGAGGGCCTCGACGTAGGCGCGGAGCTCTTCAGGGTGGGCACGGGGAACCCGCAGGAAAGGGGCGTTCGCGTCCAGCGAGCTAGGGAGAAGTTGCCCGTCCGGCACGGAAGGCACGGATGGAGGGCCGGCTTCTTCCACTCCGCCGTGCAGTCTATGCTATAGTACAAGAATTCCGCAGCAGTTGAGCCGACGATGAGCACGGCCGACGCCGTCACCACCGGGGAGCCCGATTAGGTCGAAGCGGATTTGACTGTGGTCCAACAGGAGAACCACTTGATCTCCCAACCGCCACGCCGCACGAAAGCCTTGCCCTGGGCGCTTCTCTTCATCCTGGCCTTCGCTGCCGCCGAGGTATCGGTCGCTGCGCCGGTGACGACCGTGCTGCCGGCCGTGGCCGATACCACGCTTCGCCAGCACCAGGCGAACCAGAACCGCGGCCTGGACGAGCAGATCCGCGTCGGCTGGGCGCAGGGGAGCCGCGTCCTCGTCCGCTTCGATTCCGCAGGGATCACAGCCACCGTCGGCACGGGGACGCTGGTTTCGGCGCACCTGGAGCTCGACGTGGTGGAGACCGGCGAAAGCTGGTCTACCCCCACCCAGAACGTCGACGCGCACCGGGTCACCGCCGCCTGGACGGAGACGGGCGCGACCTGGAGCTGCGGGATCGACACTCAGCCGGGCGACAACCGCGCGGACTGCGACCCGCTGTGGAACGGTGGCTCGTTCCTCGCTGCGCCGACCGCGTCGGTGGCGCAGACGGTCGGCGCCCTGGGCCGCGTCCGCTTCGACGTCACCGCGGACGTGGCGGCGTTCCTCGCCAGCACCCCGAACCACGGCTGGCTGCTCAAGAAGGCGAACGAAGCGCTCTCCGGCCGGATCGACTACGCCGCGAAGGAAAACCTAACGCCGGAGCGGGCCCCGCGGCTGGTGGTGGTGGTTGAGCAGGGCGGACCCGACACCACGCCGCCGGTGATTACGATCGTGACCCCCAGGGCGGGGAGCTTTGTATCCGGCGCCCGGCCAAGCCTCGCCACGGACTTTGCGGATCCGGAGTCGGGCGTCGATCCGGCGAGTGTTGTCTTCAAACTAGACGGGGCCGACCTTACCTCCGAGGCCGACGTCACCGCGGAGAAGTTTGCCTGGGGCGCCCTCGTGGCCCTGAACGAAGGGGCCCACGACGTGGAGGTGAAGGCGGCCGACAGAGCCGGCAATGTGGCCACCGCCACCTGGAGCTTCACCGTCGACCTCACGCCGCCGGCCTTGTCCATTGTCGAGCCCGCCGGCCCCGTGGTCACCGGCACTCCCAGACCGACGATCGCCGTCATCTACGGCGACGCCCTTTCGGGCCTTGATCCGATCACCCTTGAGATCACGGTGGACAGCACCAACATCACCGCGTTGTGTGCTGTCAACGCGACCGCGGCCAGTTGTACGCCTTCGCCGCTTGGCCACGGGCAGCACACCATCACCGCACTGATTCAGGACCGGGCGGGCCACACACAGGTCGTGGTACGGACGTTCGAGCTCCTGATCGACACAGCTCCTCCAACCGTGACGATTGCGGCTCCGGCCAACGGCGCGGCCGTCAATACCTCGGCCGTGGTTGTGTCCGGGACCGTGACCGACGATGTCGAGGTCACCTCCGTCACCGTCAACGGTCAGGCCGTGAGCTTGACCGACGGGGCCTTCTCGACGGAAGTGGCCCTGACCGCGGCGGTTCAAAGCATCACCGTGGTGGCCTTGGACGGCATCGCCCAACAGGGCTCAGCATCGGTGGTCGTCATCAGTGATCAGGCCGCCCCCACGTTGACGGTGGCTTCCCCCGCGTCGCCGGCGCGGATCAACACCGAAGTCGTCCACGTCACCGGCAGAGTGGACGATGACGATGAAGTGGCCGAGCTGCGGGTCGCGGGCGAGCCCGTCGAGCTGATGGACGGTGCGTTCGCGGCGACCGTTCCTCTGACGCTCGGCCCCAACCTGATCTTCCTCATGGCGTTCGACAGGGCCGGCAATTCGAGCCAGCAGGTGCTCGAGATCGAGTATTTCAACTTGCTGCGGTCAGCATCCTCTCTCCCGAGGATCTTTCGACCATCGCGGCGACCACGGTCGACGTCTCCGGCACGGTGGAGAGCTCGGTGATGGCGGTAACGGTCAACGGCGTGGCCGCCTCAATCTCCGGTGGCTCTTTTACCGCCGTCGGGGTGCCTCTGGTTGAGGGCGGCAACACCTTGACCGCCTCAGTGCGGGATACCAACGGCCATGTCGCCACCGACTCGGTGACCGTGCTCCGGGATACGCGTCCGCCGCTCGCCAGGGTGTACTCACCCCGCGACGGCGCGGTCGTCTCCACCGGCACCATCGCCGTGCGTGGCCTGATCAACGACATTGTGGACGGCACGGTGAACTCTCTGGAGGCCAGGGTGACCGTAAGTGGGGTCGAGGCCGTGGTGCAGAACCGCTCGTTTCTGGCCGAAGCCGTCCCTCTGGCTCTGGGCGACAACATCCTTTCGATCGTGGCGACGGATGCCAGCGGCAACTCGGCCGCCACGACAATCACCGTCGTGCGTCAGGCGCCGGCAGCCAGGAGGATCGAGGCTGTCTCCGGCGGTCGCCAGAGCGGCGTCATTGGCACCCTACTGCCCGCGCCACTCGTAGCGCGGGTCGTGGACGCGACCGGGAACGGCGTTCCGAACGTCGCGGTTGTCTTCTCAATCGAAGACTCGGACGGCACTGTGCAGCCGGTCGGAGGGGGCGAAGCCTCCCGGAAGGTTGTGGTGCCGACGGACGCGTCTGGAATGGCCGCCGCCCGTCACACACTGGGTATGCGGGTAGGGGCCGGCAACCAGATCGTCGTGGCGCGGGCAGCCGGTTATTCGGAGCGGGCGGAGTTCGCAGCTTCGAGCACGGCCGGCGAGCCGGCGCTGGTTGTGGTCGATGCCAACGGCCTGCAGGTTGGGGCCACCGGCCGCGAGCTGCCGCGTCCGCTGGTTGCGGCGGTCGTTGATGCGGGAGCCAACCGGCTGCCCGGCGTTCCGGTGAGGTTCCGTGTGGTCCGCGGCGATGGGCACTTCGCGGGCGACGTAGCCGAAGTCGCCGTGGAGACGGATTCCGACGGCCGAGCCATCGTACCCTTCGTACTGGGCTCCGAGGAGGGCGTTGCCAATCATGTGGTTCAGGCGACGGTTGACTCGCTCGTCGAATCGGCGGCGAGCTTCACCGCCTCCGCCCGTGCAGCCGGAGACGCGGCGGACACGACAATCTCCGGGGTTGTTCTGGACAACACCGACCTGCCGATCGCCGGAGTGACTGCCCGCATCCGCGGCAGCGCGATCACGGCAGTCACCGATAGCCAGGGCCAGTTCCGGATCACCAACGCCCCAGTCGGAGATGTGGACCTGATCATCGACGGGTCGACGGCAGATCGCCCCGGCTCCTGGCCCGATCTGGAGTTCGACCTGGTGACGATTCCCGGTTCCGACAATACGGTCAATATGCCGATTCGCCTGTTGCCGCTCGACATCGCGAGGGGTATCGGCGTTTCGGAAACGGCAGGCGGGACGGTGACAATTCCTGAGCTGCCCGGCTTCTCGCTGGAGATCGCTCCTGGATCAGTGACGTTTCCCGGCGGCGGCAGGAACGGCATCGTGTCCGTGACCGCCGTACACGCCGACAAAGTGCCGATGACACCCAATTTCGGACAAGCGCCGCGCCTCATTGTGACGATCCAGCCGGCGGGCGCCCTGTTCGATCCGCCGGCGCCGCTCACGCTGCCGAACGTGGAGGGTCTGGTGCCCGGGGCCGCCACGGAGATGTACAGCTTCGACCACGATCTGGGTCACTTCGTCTCCATCGGTCCGGCAACGGTGTCGGAAGACGGCTTGATGATCCGCTCGAATCCGGGGGTTGGAATTCTCAAGGCCGGCTGGCACTGCGGCGGCAGCCCCAGCTCAACGGGCACGCCGCACGACTGTCCGCTGTGTCGAACTTGCGAGGATGGGACGTGTGTCGCGGACGATTCGCAGAGCCCGGAGCAGGTTCCAGAAAACTGCCACAGAGAGATCTGTCGCGGCGGGTCTGCGTCGAGTGAAAACGACGACTCCGACATTCCGCCGAACACCAATCCGCATGACTGCCTGCAGCGCAGTTGTAGACAGGGCAGGCCGATCTGGATCTTCGACACCAGCGAAGAGCCGAGGCAGGTCGAGGGCAACTGCTATCGTGAGCTGTGTCCCCTCCCCGAACGCGAGCTCGACCCCGGTGATGCTCCTCCCGGGCTGCAGTGCTGCATCGATGAGGATCTGTTCTTTGACGATGTGGCGACGTTTGATCCCGAGAACCAGTGCTGCACCAGGCATGGGGTAAAAGCCACACCTGTCCAAGATCGGTTTTGACGACGTCCTCCCGGCGAGGCATCATGGGCCTGCGAAGGTTCCAGATGACCTGCAGCACGGGAGGACGACTCGATGATACGTGTAGCGAGCGTGTTCAGCCA
>JBIOXV010000022.1:0-42158 GCA_044869805.1 Thermoanaerobaculia bacterium
AGCCCGGCGTCGCGCCGGCGCGACGCCTCGGCGAGCAGCGCCAGCGTGCGGTCGTAGCGGCTTCCCGGCCGCGCCTGGCGATAGAGCCGCGGCACCGTCTCGGTGTTGTGCGAGAAGACCTCGGGCCGGGCGCCCAGCACCACGTCCAGCGCGTCCGCCACGCCCCGGAAGTCGGGGGTCAGCACCTCGACCGCGGTCGCCGGGTTACGCTCGTGCACCGCCTCGATCACCTGCGCGAAGTGGCGCGCGCCGCCGTCGGGCAGGTCGTCGCGGTCGACCGAGGTGATCACCGCGTGCGCCAGGCCCATCACCGAGACGGCCTCGGCCACGTGGGCGGGCTCCTCGGCGTCCACTCCCGGGCGGGGCCGGCCCGAGGTCACGGCGCAGAAGCCGCAGCGCCGGGTGCAGACGTCGCCCAGGATCATGAAGGTCGCGGTGCCGTGCTCGCCCCAGCACTCGTAGATGTTCGGGCAGCGCGCCTCCTGGCAGACGGTGTGGAGGTTGAGGTCGTCGACCAGGCGCTTGACCTGATGATAGCGGGACGGGGTCGAGAGCCGGATGCGCAGCCAGTCAGGGCGCGGACCCGGAGGGCGCCCCGCGGAGGGCCGTGACGTCCCGGCAGCCTGACGCCCGCCGATCGATACGAGGCGCTCTTGCGCTGGCAGTCGCTCGCTCATCGGGTGCGGAGTCTAGCAGGCCGATCTCCACGGTCCGCGGATGCGATAGCGGCACCCGCCGTCCCACTTCCCGGACGAAAAGGAGGCCGCCATGCCCAAGACCCCTCTTCCCGGAAAGTGGATGGCCGAGCTGCCGCTCGGCTCCGGCCCCTCCGTCGACCTCGGGAGCGCCGTCGCCCTCGACCTCTCGGGTGCATCGCCGGCCTCGATCACCTGCTGGTTGAAGCCGCATGCCAGCTCCGCGAACCTCTCGATCCTCAAGCGCGGAACGTTCACCTTCACGCTCGCGGCCGGCCGCCTGTCCTCGACCATCCCGGGCTCGCAGGCCCGCGTCACCAGCCCGACGGCGCTCGAGGGCGGCCGGTGGCACCACGTCGGCATGACCTTCGACCGCTTCGCCGCCGGCGGCCCGGTCCTGACCCTCTACGTCAACGGCGAGCCGGTGATCAGCCAGGTGTC
Source organism: Thermoanaerobaculia bacterium (assembly GCA_044869805.1). GTDB lineage: Bacteria > Acidobacteriota > Thermoanaerobaculia > Multivoradales > SZUA-115 > CAWDVR01. Next base: position 1,137 of record JBIOXV010000022.1, read on the forward strand.
GGCGGCCCCGAGCCTCAATGTGAGCGGCCCCTTCACGCTCGGCGGCGGCGGCCGGCCGTGGAGCTTGTGGCGCCTGGGCCTGTTCTCCGTGGCGCTGGCACCCGAAGAGGTCACCCAGACCATGTACCACGAGCCCACCGCCGGCATGGGCGGGCTGGTGGCCGCTTACAAGATGGGCCAGGTGCCACCGCTCGACGCCAGCGGCCGCGGCAACCCGATGACTTTCGTCGGTTCCAGCCAGCAGATCCTCATCCCTCACGTCTCGTTCGGCGGCAACGGTCTGGTCGTGCCTTCCCACCACGACACCGCCAATCCGGGGAGAGACGCCTACACCCTCCAGGCCTGGGTGCTCCCCGAGGCCGCCAGCTCGGAGGTGCAGACGATCGTCGCCAACGGTTCCGTGGGCGAGGCGGAGACCATCGAGCTCGGCCTCGAGGCGTCGGCGGGTGCCTACAAGGTGCGGGCCGGCCACGGCTCGACCGTCCTTACCAGCACCGATCCCGTGGTGGTGCCGGGGATCTGGTCCAACGTGGCGGTGGTCTACGACCCGGCCGGCCCCGGCGGCAAGCAGCTCTTCCTCTACTGGAACGGCGACCAAGTCGCCTCCATAGCGGCGCCGAGGATCGCCGGTCGCCACTCGCCGCAGATCACGGTCGGCTCGATCGGCGGCGCCACCATGACCCGTCATCTGAGCGGCGGCCTGCAGAACGTGTCCCTGTGGACGCGCGCCCTCTCGCAGCAAGAAGTGGCCGATCACATGTACCCGGTGGGCTACGGCGCCACCGAGGGCCTCGCCGCCTACTACGACCTCGCCGTGGTGCCATCCGCGGACAGCACGCTGCGCAATCTGGTGAGCAGCAACCCATTGGGACACCACGGCAGCGCGCGGCCGACGGTCTCGACGCTCCGGGACTCGGACGTCGTCCCCAACGCCGAGGCGGGGCCGGCGCAGGCGGCGGCCCGGCGAGCCGCCGGCAGGCGCGACGCCGAGCTGCGGCGCCTGGCCGCGATCACCTCGCCCTCCGGCACCGGCGGCTTCGACCTCGGCCGGGTGCACCCCGACCAGTTCGGCGAGGAGCGCCTGCGTCGCGTCGTGGCCGAGGTCGAGTCGGCGATCCCGGCGAACTGGAGCAGCGAGCGGCGTGCCGGCTTCCGCCGGGAGCTCGAGGCGGGCTTGGCAGCGAGCTTCGTCCGCGCCCGCGAGGCCCGCGGCCCGCTGCCGGGCATGGTCACTCACGAGCGCATCGGCGATCGCCTGGTCTTCTTCTTCCACGCCGAGCACGGCCCGCAGGCGGTGGCGGAGGTGCCGGTCGCCCGAGTGGACGAGTGCACCGCCTGGAAGATCGACATGGCGGCGACGGCGCTCTTCGGCCTGCTCGACGTCCTGGAGGTCCCGGTCACGCCGGCGATCGTGAGCCAGGCGATCGAGAGCCTGATGCGCAGCAGCAAGGTGGCGCGGGCCTTTGCCGAAGCCTTTGCCGGCGAGATCACCACCCGGACCTACATCGCCTGCGTCAAGGCGCTGTTCGACGCGGACTACTTCGACACCTTCCTCGAGGCCGTTCTCGATTCGCTCGCCTGGTGGGACTGGCTCTTCTTCGCCGTCAACCTCGCCATCACGCTGCTGTCGTTCCTGATCCCGGGCGCGGCGATCGCCTGGCTGCTCGCCAAGCTGGCGGTCATCCTGAGCACGCTCGTCTACGTGGCCAGCCAGCGGCCGGCGGGCTGCTAGCGCCTCGCGCACCCGGTCCCTCTTCCCGCCTGCGGGGAGAGGGTCGGGGCGCGGGCGCTCGAGCGCCGGACTCCTACTCCGGTTCCTCGACTTTGAACAAAATCAGGTTGTCGAGGAAGGCGATGACGTCCTTCTGCTTGGAGACCGTCAGCGCCTTGAAGTTGTTGCGGGAGGCAGCCCCTTCGCCGCCGTGCTCCAGGATGGCCTCGGTCAGCGTCGTGGCCCGGCCGTCGTGCATGTAGGGAGCGGTCGATCCCACGCCCCACAGGTTCTCGGTCAGGAACGTCGCCGCGCCGGTGCCCACCTCGTCGATCTGCTCCGCCAGGCCGGAGCCCATGTTGTGCCGCTTGAGATCGCCGAAGAGGCGGACGATGCCCCTGCCCGAGGAGTCCTTCTCCAGCGAGCCGAGGTGGAACTCGTCGCCGCTCGGCAAGGTGATGATGTTGTCCGGCTGGTCCGCGGTCAGATCGAAGGTCACGGCGAGGTCGGGATCGACTCCCTCGTCGAGCGGGTCCTGCCCGGCGGGGAAGGTCTTGTCGCGGAAGTCCTCGTTCTGGCTCGGCTCGGAGAAGATCGGATGATCGACCTTGAGCGAGCTCTTGTGGCAGTTGGCGCAGCCGATCGAGGTGAAGGTCGAGGCGCCGCGGTTGATGGCGGCGATCTGCGCCGTGGTCAACGGCGGGTCCAGCAGGCCGAGCGAGTTGATCTCGAGCTGCGTCGTGGGGCGCGGCTGCGCCGCGAGATAGACGGCGAGCGCCGATTGGTCGCCGATGGTCAGCTCGTCGCGCACGTTGTCGAAGTCGCCGTCGGCGCCGTGGCCGACGATCTCTACCGCCTGCATGCCGAGCTCGTTGTGCGAGGCGCCGCGGTTGAAGTCGCGCAGGAAGGCCACGCTGCCCTTCCACTGGAAGGGCCGGACCACGAGGTCGGCGTCGACGCCGGAGACCTGCGTGGTATCGACGTTCACCCGGCAAGGATTGGTTCCGGTGCGGGTGACCTTGAGGGTGCCGAAGCTCACTCCCTTGGCCGAGATCCCCGTCGACACGCTGCCGCCGAAGATGCAGACCAGGGTGATAGCGCTGTCGCGGGTCTTGTCCAGGTCCTCGCTCATCTCCTCGGCCAGGCGCTGGATGGCGCCGGGCGCGAAGACGTGCGGCGTGTTGCGCTGGATGAACTGCCCCAGGCTCGCCGAGTGCAGCGGGTCGCGGTGCACGTTGCCGGAGTTGAAGCCGGCGCCGTCGTCGAAGGGCACGTTGTGGCAGTGGTTGCAGGCCGCGGCGTTGGGGCCGGTGGCCCGTGGCGGGAAGTGGCTGGCCCACTCGTTGGCGGCGTCCAGGTCGGCGCGCGGCACGCGGGTGTAGCGCTGGCCCTTGCCGACGTTGGCACCGCCGCCGTCGAGGGCGTTGAACTGAACTTCGAACAGCTCGTCGCCACGCTCGAAGGCGAGCTCGAAGGCCGCTTCGTCCTCACCCGCCGCCACCAGGTCGTTGAGCTCCTGCTGGTCAGTGTGCTCGGCGAGAGCGTCGTGCAGGATCTCGACCAGAGTGAGGTCGAAAATGAAAGCCGAGGCGCCGGCCGCGCTGCCGAGCAGCAGGCTGACGGCCAGCGATACGTGAAGCAGCACACGCCGAGGAGTCCGGTTGTTGCTCACTGGTTTCGTCTCCTAGGGTTCCCGAAGTGTTCAAGGAGAGAGCGACGCAGAGCGAGCGGGATCGGCGCGGCGGCGCGCGGGACGGCTGGAGGAAGCGTGCGAGACGGCGGACGACCACTCTCGGCACTCCTTGGACGACGAGCGAGAGCGCAGCCCTCCCTTCCCAGGAAGCTGCCTCTCGCCCAGTCCGGTACTGACTTCTGGTAGTGATGGTGCCAGGGGCCGGCGAAAGGTAGACGTCTGCGTACGCCCGCATTGACGCAGTTTTTGCGCGTCGACGCAAAGGGCAGGCTGGTGCAATTTTTCGCTAAGGAAACTCGATATCGAGCGCGACGTCGAGGTTGGGGGCGCTGTGGGTCAGCCAGCCGACCGACAGCAGATCCACCCCCGTGGCAGCGACCTCCGCCGCGGTGGCGGGCGTGATGCCGCCCGAAGCTTCGGTGATGGCTCGGCCGCCCACCCGCGCCACGGCCTGGGCGAGCAAGCTCGGCCGCATGTTGTCGAGCAGCACGGCCTCGACCCCGGCCGCGAGCGCGGCCTCGAGCTCGGCGAGGTCAGCGACCTCGACCTCGATCTTGACCAGGTGGCCGGCGGCGCGCCGTGCGCGAGCCACCGCTTCAGTCACCCCGCCGGCGATGCGCAGGTGGTTGTCCTTGATCAGGATGGCGTCGTCGAGGCCGAAGCGGTGGTTGGCGCCGCCTCCCAAGCGCACGGCATGCTTCTCGAGCGCGCGCAGGCCGGGCGTGGTCTTGCGCGTGCAGACCACCCGTGCCCGGGTGCCGGAGACCGCGGCCACTATCCCTCGGGTGGCGGTGGCCACCCCCGACAGGTGGCCCAGGAAGTTGAGCGCCGTGCGCTCCGCCGAGAGCAGGGCCCGCGCCGGCCCCGCGAGCGTGGCCAGCGCCTGCCCGGCCTCGACATCGGAGCCGTCGGGCGCGAGGAAGTCGATCGAAAAGCCGGGAGCCAGGAGGTCGAAGGCGGCGCAGCCGACGCCCAGACCGGCCACCCGGCCGGGCGCGTGGGCCACGATCCGCGCCCGCGCCGTCAGGCCTTCGGGCACGATGGCGTCGCTGGTGAGGTCGCCGGCGCGGCCGAGATCCTCGGCGAGCGCGGCGCGCACCTGCGACTCCCAGAGCAGGCGCGGCAGCGGTGGGACCTCGGGGGCGGGCGGCCACGGCGGCCCACCGCTCACGGCAGGCTCCCGGCGAGCTCCACCGCGCCGCCCGGCGACGAGGTGAAGACCAGCCTTCGCCGCCAGGCTGGATCGGGGGCTGGAAAGTCGCTCCGGTAGTGGCTGCCCCGGCTCTCCCGGCGAGCCAAGGCGGCGGTGGCGACCAGGCGCGCCACGGTCAGCAGGTTCGCGGTTTCGCCACCAGTACCGGCGCTCTCCCGGGCCCAGGCATCGAGCTGGCGCACCGCCTCGGCGAGCCCTGGTCCGCTGCGCTCGACTCCCACCTTCTCGCTCATCAGCCGGCGGATCGCGGTGCGGAGCTCCGTCGGCTCGTCCCACGGCACGGCGGGAGGCGCACCGGGCGATGGCGCCTGGACCGCGGGCTCGTCGCGCTGCGCCGGGTCGGAGACGGCGGGCGGCAAGCCGCGCGACAGGTCCTCCGCCACCCGCGCGCCGAAGACCACGGCCTCGAGCAGCGAGTTGCTGGCCAGACGGTTGGCGCCGTGGGCGCCAGTCGAGGCCACCTCGCCACAGGCCCAGAGCCCGGGAAGCGAGGTGCGGCCCGCGGCGTCCACGGCAACCCCGCCCATGTGGTAGTGGGCCGCCGGCGCCACGGGCATGAGCTCGCGGCGCGGGTCGATCCCCGCCCGCAGGCAGTGCTCGAAGACAGTCGGGAAGCGCTCCGGAAACGCTTCGCCCACGGCGCGACGAGCGTCCAGGAAGCAGGCGTCGCCCGCCGCCAGCCGCCGGGCGATGGCCCGCGCCACCACGTCCCGCGGCGCGAGCTCGGCGTCGGGGTGCTCCGCGACCATGAATCGCCGGCCTTGGCCGTCGACCAACCACGCACCCTCGCCGCGCAGCGCCTCGGTCAAGAGCGGCATGGGGTCGGCGCCCACCGCCAGCGCCCCCACCGCCAAGGCCGTCGGATGGAACTGCACCATCTCGAGGTCAGCGAGGCGGGCACCGGCGCGCGCCGCCAGCCCCAAGCCGTCGCCCGTCGCTTCCAGCGGGTTGGTGGTCCAGCGGTAGGCCTGCCCGCAGCCGCCGGTGGCGAGCACCACGGCGCGGCCGCGGAAAAGCAGCCGCTCGCCGCCCTCCGTCACGGCGAGGACACCCGCCACCCTGCCGCCCGAGCGCACCAGGTCGCAGGCGAAGACGCGCTCGAGGATCGCCACCTCGGGCGCCGCCGCTACTGCCGCCGAGAGCGCGCGCACCAGCTCGGCACCGGTGGCGTCGCCGTGCGCGTGCAGGATGCGGCGGCGGCTGTGGGCGGCCTCGCGGCCGAGCGCGAGCCGACCCTCCGGGTCGCGGTCGAAGGCGACGCCCAAGGCGAGCAGCCGTGCGATGCGGCCGGCCCCGTCCTCGGCCAGCAGCTCGACGATCGCCGGATCGTTGAGCCCAGCGCCCGCCGCCAGGGTGTCGGCCGCGTGCAGCCCAGGCGAGTCACCCGGGCCGACTGCGGCGGCAATGCCGCCCTGGGCCCAGGCGCTCGCGCCGCCGGCCCCCAGCCGCGCCTTGGTCAAGAGCGCCACCGAGAGCGGCGCCAGCCCGAGCGCCGCGGTGAGCCCGGCAACCCCGGCGCCGACCACCACCACGTCGTGCTCGACGACCCGGTCCGCGGCCGGCGCTCCGGCCGCGAAGTCTGCCCTGCCCCTGGCGCCGTCGCTCATCGCCCCGCCCCCCGGCCCACCGCCAGCATGCGCTCGACCGCGCGGCGCGCCCGTGCCGCGACCGCGGCCGGCACCTCGACGCGCGTCTGCATGGTCTCGAGAGCCGCCGCGATCTTGGGCAGGGTGATGCGCTTCATGTGCGGGCAGAGGTTGCAGGGCCGCACGAACTCGGTGTCGGGGAAATGGACCGCCACGTTGTCGCTCATCGAGCACTCGGTGACCATCACCACGCGCGCCGGCCGCTCGTCCGAGACGAAGCGGATCATGCCCGCGGTCGAACCCACGAAGTCGGCCTCGGCCAGTACCTCGGGCGGGCACTCGGGATGGGCGAGCACCACCAGCCCCTGCTGGCCGCGGCGGAAGGCGCGCACCTGCTCGGCGGTGAACCGCTCGTGGACCTCGCAGTGGCCGTGCCAGAGGATGATCTCGACCGCGGTCCGCGACGCCACCCAGCGGCCCAGGTACTCGTCGGGCAGGAAGATCACCCGCGGGACGCCGAGCGACTCCACCACCTCGACGGCGTTGGCCGAGGTGCAGCAGACGTCGCTCTCGGCCTTCACCTCGGCCGAGGTGTTGACGTAGGTCACGACCGGCACCCCTGGGTAGCGCTCGCGCAGCAGCCGCACGTCGGCGGCGCTGATCGAGGCGGCGAGCGAGCAGCCGGCCCTGGGGTCGGGGATCAGCACCGTCTTCTCCGGCGACAGGATCTTGGCGGTCTCGGCCATGAAGTGCACGCCGGCGAGTACGATGACCTCGGCGTCGGTCGCCGCCGCCTGCTGCGCCAGGGCCAGCGAGTCGCCGGTCAGGTCGGCGACGCCGTGGAAGATCTCCGGCGTCTGGTAGTTGTGGGCCAGCACGATGGCGTTGCGCCGGCGCTTCAGCTCCTGGATGCGCGCCACGTAGGGCGCGTGCAGCGGCCACTCGACGGCGGGAACCACCCGGCGCATGCGCTCGTAAACAGAAGCCGTGGCCCGGGCCACCTCCGGAGTGAAGGCGAGGCGCGGCGGGCTGGGTAGCTGGGTTGCGATCATCGCGGTTTCCTCGTGTGCGGTCGTCGGCCGGGTGACAGCCGGCACTTATGCTAGAAGTGAGCATATCTACTGTCAAGCGGCCGTCCGCTCTCCTTGACAGCTTAGGAGAAGCCGCGCTACTCTCCTAAGCGGATTAGGAAGAGGGCTCGAACCCATGGACGAACCCGTCGCCATCCTCCCCGGCACGTTGGATCTGCTGATCCTGAAGGCCGTCTCCCTCGGCCCGCAGCATGGCTATGGAGTGCTGCTGCGCATCCAGCAGATCTCCCGCGGCGCCCTGGCCATCGAGCAGGGTGCCCTCTACCCTGCGCTCTATCGGCTGGAGCACCAGGACCTGATTGCCGCCGAGTGGGGCGTGTCGGAGAACAACCGCCGGGCGAGGTTCTACACCCTCACCCCGGCCGGGCAGGCTCGGCTGGGCGAGGACCTCGAGCGCTGGCAGCGGCTGGTCGAGGCCATGGCGACGGTGCTCGCGACCCGCACCGCGGAAGTGGCCTGATGCTGGCCCGGCTGCGATCCTTTACCCGGGCGCTCCTCGGCCGCCGCGACTTCGAGGCCGGCCTCGACACCGAGCTCGATTTCCACCTCGAGGCCCGCGCGGCCGACCTGGCGCGCTCCGGTCTCGCGGCCGAAGAGGCCCGCCGGCGCGCCCGCCTGGAGCTCGGGGCACGCGAGACCTACCGCGAGCAGTGCCGCCAGGCGCGCGGCCTCCGCCCCGTGGACGAGCTCTCGGCGGACCTGCGCTACGCCTGGCGGGGGCTCAAGGGCAGCCCGGGCTTCGCGGCGGTCGCGGTCTCCACCCTGGGCCTGGCGATGGCGGCCAACCTGGCCTGCTTCACCTTCTTCGACGCCTTCGTCTTCCGCCCGCTGCCGATCGCTGCGGCCGACCGCTACGTCGACCTCTCGCTGGTCGACGAGCGCGGCGAATTCGGCGATCGCTTCACCGCCGAGGAGGTGGAAGGCCTGCGCTCCGCGCTCACGCCCGCGTTCGAGGGCCTCTACGGCGCGACCTTTTTCCAGCTGCCGATCTTCGAGCCCGAGCGGCGCCTGGTGCACGGGCAAGCGGTCTCCGCCGGCTACCTGTCGCTCTTCGCAGGCAAGCTCGCGTTCGGCCGCGGCCTGCTGGCCTCCGAAGACGCCGGCCAGGACACGCCGGCGGTGCTCTCCGACGTCGGCTGGCGGCGGCTGTTCCATGGCGACCCGGCGGTCCTCGGCCGCAAGCTCCGCCTGGCCAACACCTGGTTCACGGTAGTGGGCGTGATGGGGCCGGACTTCCGCGGCGCCGAGCCGATCACGCCCGAGCTGTGGATACCGATCGGGGCGCACCGACAGCTCGCCGGGCATCGCGAGTCGCCGCGCTACAACCTCTCGGGAACGCTGCGGCCCGGCGCCGGACGCGCGAGCGCCGGCGAGCTCGCCACGGCTGCGCTGGCCAGCCTCGGGACGCGCGCCGGCCAGCTCGCGGGCACCGCCGCCACGGGAGCGTCCGAAAAGCTCCACGTGAAGGTCGAGCCGCGCCGCTCGTGGCTCGAGGCCGGCGGGCGGCGAGGGCTCGCGCCGCTCGGCGCGATGCTGTTCGCCGCCTTCCTGCTGGTGCTGTTGATCGCCTGTGCCAATCTCGCCAGCCTGCACTTGGCCCGCGCCAGCGCCCGCCACCGGGAGATCGCCACCCGGCTCTCTCTCGGCTCCTCGCGGCTCCGCCTGGTGCGGCAGCTCCTGACCGAGAGCCTGGTGCTCTCCGGGCTGGGAGCGGCCCTGGGGGTGGCGCTGGCGTTCGCCGGCACCGGAGAGCTCCAGCGTCGCGTGTTCTCGCTGGTCACGGCGGCCGGCCTGAGCGTGACCCCGATTGCGCTCCACTGGCACGTGGTGGCCTATGCCGCCGCCCTGGCCCTCACGGCGGGCGTCGCCTTCGGGTTGCTGCCCGCCCTCGTCGCCACCTCGCCGGACCTCGCCGCCGCCGCGCGCCGGGACGCGCCAGCGCTGGGTGGCGGGGCCCTGGGCGGCAGAGTGCGAAAGCAGCGCCTGACGGGTGCGCTGATCGCAGCCCAGGTGGCGGGCAGCCTGGTGCTGCTGACCCTGGCGGGGCTGATGATCCGGACCGTCCGCGAAGCGAGCCGGCTGGACGCGGGCTTCGATCCCGCGCGCATCGTCGAGGTCGGCTTTCCGGAGCCCACCCCGGCGGTGGCGGCGCGGCTGCGCCAGGAGCCCGAGATCGCCAGCCTCACTTCGGTCATGCACATCCCGTTGGCGGGCAGCATGCCCCGCCAGGCGATGCGGGTCGACGATGCCAGCCACAACCTGCGCTTCAACTTCGTCGACGACCGGTACTTCGAGACCATGCGCATCGGACTGGAAGCAGGCCGGGGCTTCTGGCCGGAAGAGGCGGCCACCCGATCGCCGGTCGTGGTGGTGAGCGCGGCCACCGCGCGCCTGCTCTGGCCGGGCACCTCCGCCCTGGGCAGGGCCCTCGAGGTGACGGCCGAGCCCGGAGGCGACGTCATCGACCCCGGTCGCTACGAGGTGGTGGGCGTGGCGGCGGACGTGGTCTCCGGCTTCTTCTTCCAGGGACATGACACCTCGGTCGTCTACTTCCCGGCCGCGGTGGGCTCGCCGCACGTCGCCAACCTGCTGGTGAGGCCGCGGACAGATACCGCCACCCTGACTCAGGTGCTCGACGGAGCGTGCCAGGAGATCGACCCGGCCGTGCTCTGCAAGCCCGCGACGCTCGCCCGCTGGGCGGAGTTCCAACGCCTGCCGTTCGTCGCCGCCAGCACCATCGCCGGGGCCCTGGGCCTGCTGGCGCTGGGCCTCACCGCCATCGGCCTCCACGGCCTGGTCGCGTTCGCCGTCGTGCAACGGCTGCGGGAGCTGGGCGTGCGCATCGCCCTCGGCGCCAGCTCGGCCAAGGTGCTCTCCACGGTGCTCTCGCGCGCCCTGGGGAGCGTGCTGATCGGAGTGGCCGTGGGCCTCCCCGCGTGCTGGCTGCTCTCGCGGGCCGCCGGCCGGCTGTTCCGGGTGCTGGCGGGCTTCGACGCCCTCGGCCTGGTGGGAGCCCCGCTGTTGCTCCTGGTGATCGCGCTGGTCGCTGCCCTCATCCCCGCCCGCCGGGCGATGGGCGCCGATCCGGTCGTGTCGCTCAGGGCGGATTGAGGGGGCTCGCGGACGCTCGTTCACGCCACCGGCGTGCAGAACAGCAGGACGTTCCCGTTGCCAAAGGTGCGCGTCTTGGTCAGCTTCAGGGCCATCTGCCCCGGGATGCCTTCGAACGGCGTTCGGCCTTTGCCGAGGACCACGGGATTCACCGCGAGCTGGTACTCGTCGATCAGCCCCGCCGGCGCCAGCTGCGAGACGATGCTGCCGCTCCCCAGGATGACCATGTCGAGGCCGGGCTCGTTCTTCATCCTGCGCATCTCCGCAACCAGGTCGCCTTTCACCAGCTCCGTGTTACTCCACGCTGCGCTCTCCAGTGTCCGCGAGAACACGACCTTCGGCATGCGGCTCATCCACTCGGCCATGTCAGGGTCGTTCTGCATCGCAAGCGGAGTCGGCCAGTAGCTCGCCATGAGCTCATAGGTGACCCTGCCGAACACCAGCACGCCTCCCGACTTCGCATTGCCTGCGACGAACTCCTGCCACTCTGCATCCTGCTGGCGCGCGTAGGCCCAGGCCAAGTCCCCGTTCTCGCCTGCGAAGTAGCCATCCAGCGTCACGTTCTCGAACATCGCCAGCTTCCGCATCGTGCTTCTCCTTTCGAGCCGCCCTTCATCGCTCCTCGACCCGCCCCAGCACGGGCTTGAGGTCGACGATGGGTGTCCCGTCGATCGCTTCCATGGGCGCGACCCGCAACCTCTGCCCTGCCACCTCCAAGACCGAGACTCGATGCAGGCCTACAGGGTTGGGTCGGGCGGGCGACCGCGTCGCGAACACGCCGGTCAACGGGGCCTCGAGCCTCCCGCGTGGATGCACCTCGAGCACGTCGCGCCGCGCCCGGTCGAGCCAGGTCAGGACGATCAGCTCGTCACCCGCCTCGATGCCGGCCAGCCCTCGGGCTACCGGCGCCGAGATCTCCAGCCAGGCCTCGGGAGCGCCTTCGTCTCCCTGGAGCGGTGCCGCCTCGAGATCAGTCAGCCGGGAGCGGACCACGCCGATGGGATGGATCGTGAACGGAGCTTTGCTCATCCGCCGTCTCCCCTACCCCCGCCGACCCGGAAGCCCCACTCCCGGCGCCGGGCGCTCGCGCAGCACCTCGCGGCGGAAGCGGAACAGCTCCGCCGGGCGGCCGCCGGTGGCGGCACGGCGCAGGCTGGTGCCCTCCACCAGCCCCCCGGTCTCCACCAGCCGGCGAAAGTTGCCTTTGTGCAGGCGCACGCCCGCCAGGGCCTCCACCAGCCGTTGCAGCTCGAAGAGCGTGAAGGTCTCCGGCAAGAGCTCGAAGACCACCGGCCTGTAGCGTAGTTTCCCGCGCAGCCGGCCGAGCGCGGTGGCCAGGATGCGGCGGTGGTCGTAGGCCATCGCCTGCCCGAGCGCCGGCTCGTGCCCGGCGCCCGCCGCGAGGTTGGCTCGATCCCGATGCGCCTCCGCCACCAGGCCCACCTCGTACAGCAGCTCGTAGCGTTCGAGCACGCGGTCGCCGTTCCAGGGCGCGCCGCCCAGGCCGAAGGTGATGTCGGCGCGCTCGCGCCGGGCCTCGCTCTCCGTCGCGGCCGCCGCGGCCCGCGCCCAGCGATCGAGCCCCGGGTCGATCGCCTCCGCGAGCATCGGCGGCCGACCCTCGCGCCAGTCCTCCCAGGGAAAGAACCGATACCAGTCCAGCCAGCGCGCGCCGGCCACGCCCAAGGGCAAGTCCTCGCGCACCAAGGCCAGATAGGCCACCGTGACCACGCGATGGCCCGCGGCGCGGGCCGGCGGCTCGCGGTTCTGATCCCCGAAGCTGTAGAGCTGCTCGACGTAGCCCAGCGCGAGCCCCGCCTGCTCGCGCACCCAGCGCCGCAGGCCCTGCTCGAGCGTGGCGTCGCTCGCCGGGTCGAGCAGGCCGGAGGGCAGAGCGGGCGCGCCGTTCGCGCCGCCTTCGCCCGTCGCCGGCACGGAAAGGATGCGCGGCACCTCGTCGGTCACCGCCACGATCACCGCGTCGAGCCGCAGCAGCACGGAGGGCGCGGCACGCGGCGGCAGCCGGCGGGACCCCGGGCCAGGCGGTCCGGCGCGGTTCACCCCTTGACCACCCCCAGCGGTCGCAGCCGCGCCACGCGGCCGCCGATGCCGGCGCGGTCCACCACCTCCACCACGTCGGCGACGTCTTTGTACGCCTCGGGCATCTCCTCGGCCACGGTGGCCATACCGGCAGCCATCACCACCACACCGCGCTCCTCGAGCTCGGCGAAGAGCTCGCGGCCCCGCGCCGCCTTCTTCGCCTGGTGCCGGCTGAGGCGGCGGCCGGCGCCGTGGCAGCTCGAGCCGAAGGTCTCTTCGAAGGCGCGCTGCGTGCCCTTGAGCACGAAGGAGTAGCGCCCCATGTCACCGGGGATCAGCACCGGCTGGCCTACCGCGCGGTAGGCCGCCGGCGTGCCGGCGTGGCCGGGCGGATAGGCGCGCGTCGCACCCTTGCGGTGCACGCAGACTTTCCTCGTCCGGCCCTCGATCTCGAAGCTCTCGAACTTGGCGATGTTGTGGCAGACGTCGTAGACCACCTCCATCTGCAGCCGCTCGACCGGCCGCCCGAGCGCCGCGGCGAAGCTCTCGCGCGCCCAGTGGCTCATCACCTGCCGGTTGGCGAAGGCGAAGTTGGCCGCCGCCGCCATGGCCGCGAGGTAGGCCTCGCCCTCCGGCGAGCGGATCGGGGCGCAGGCGAGCTGGCGGTCGGGCAGCCGGATGCCGTACCTGGCGACCGCCTTGTCCATCACCTTCAGATGATCGGTGCACACCTGGTGCCCCAGACCGCGCGAGCCGCTGTGGATCATCACCGTGACCTGGCCGGGGAAGAGGCCGAAAGCGCGCGCCGCCGCTTCGTCGTAGATCTCGTCCACGTACTGGATCTCGGCGAAGTGGTTGCCCGAGCCCAGGCTGCCGAGCTGCCCCTTGCCGCGCTCGAAGGCGCGCTCCGAGACCAGCTCGGCGTCGGCCCCGGGAAGCGCCCCGCGCTCCTCCAGATGGTCGAGGTCGCGCTCGAATCCCAAGCCCTGCGCCACCGCCCAGCCGGCCCCCTGCTCGAGCACCTTCGTCAGGTCCCGGCGGCTCAGCTTGAGGTCGCGCCGGCCGACGCCGACGCCGGTGGGGATGCTGCCGAAGAGCGCGGCGACGACCTCGCGCAGCCGGGGCACCACCTCGTCCCGCTCCAGGCCCGAGCGCAGCAGGCGCACCCCGCAGTTGATGTCGTAGCCCACCCCGCCGGGCGACACCACGCCCTCCTCGGCATCCGTCGCCGCCACGCCGCCGATCGGGAAGCCGTAGCCCCAGTGGATGTCGGGCATGGCGAGCGACGCCTTGAGGATGCCCGGCAGGTGGGCGACGTTCGCCACTTGCTCGAGGCACGCGTCGTGCCGGATGTCCTCGGCGAGCTTCTCGCTGGCGAAGACGATGCCATCCACCCGCATGCCACCGGTGCGGGGGATCTTGAAACGCGTCTCGTCGATCTGGATCAGCTCGGTCATCCGCGGGCCTCCGCGCCGGGAGGCCCCGGCGCAGGAATTGTAGCCCGTGGATGCAGAGATGGCCGCCGCGCACGGCGGCCGGCGAGGAGACGCTCTACGCCGTCCTGCGGATCTGTACGGTCTGCCGCGCTCCGCCCAGCAGCAGGGTGAGGGAGAGGATCACCAGGGTGACGAGGAAGATCACGTAGGCGAGGATCTCGGGCGACAGGGCCACATCCTGCGGCCCGGCGAGCGTGGGATCGTGGTGCATGATCGCCGCCTTCATTCCCGTGTAGTGCATGCCGCAGACCGCGAGGCCCATCACCACGGCGCTGGCCGTCATCTGCCAGGTGCGGGTGGCGTGGAAGACCAGCCAGAGAGCGGCGATCGAGGCCACCACCGCGATCACCACCGAGATGATGAGGATGGTGCGGTCGTACGCCAGGTTCGCCTGCATGCGCATCGCCGCCATGCCGGTGTAGTGCATGGCCGCCACGCCGAGCCCCATCGCCGTGCCGCCGCCCACCAGGCGCAGCGGCTCGCGTGGGCCCTTGCCCACCACCCAGATTCCGAAGCCGGTCACCGCCACCGCCGCCACCAGCGAGGCCAGAGTGATGGGGATGTCGTACTGCACCGGCATCCCCATGTCGAAGGCCAGCATGCCGATGAAGTGCATGGACCAGATGGCGCCGGCACCCATCGCCAGGGCCCCGGCGAGGAGCGAGCGCCACTTCTCCGCTCCCACCGCCGCGGCGTGCTGCCGGCAGAGCTTGAGCGCGGTGAACGACCCGAGCACCGAGATGACGTAGGAGAGTCCGACCAGGAACAGGTTGTATTGGTGCGTCATTGCGTCCATGGGTCCCCCTCTAGTTCGCCGCCTCGTGCTCGGCCGCGGCCGTCGCGGTGTCGAGGCAGATGATGAGATAGCTGCGGTGTCCGCGCCAGGTGATGGGGATCACGAAACTCTTCAGGTGGCGCGGGAACGAGATCTTCTCCGGCCGGCCCCAGAGCACGATGGGGACCGAGATCAGGAACTCGTTGCCGAAGTACTGGCGGGCGTTGCCGGCAATGGTGTTGGCCACCTCACCGACCAGGTCCTCGAGGTTCTCGAACGAGATGTCCGGCTCGCCGAGACGGTGCAGCAGCTCGCTGAGCTGATCGGCGCCGGAGGTGAAGTACACGGCTCCCCGGTGACGGCCGGAGATGCCGATGACGCCGGTGAAGTCCAGGGTCACCGAGTCGTCGCCCTTGAGGTACGGCGTGTCGACCTCCGCCGGCTCGCTGCCGACGCGCTCGTAGTAGCGCAGGGCGCCGTCGATGAAGACCTTGATCTCTTCGTCGGTCATCGCGGCTGGCCCAGGAGGTTGCTCAAGGCGGAGTTCAGGTCGTCGGCCGAGAACGGCTTGAACACGTACTCGTTGGCGCCGCGCTCTACCGCTTCAATCGCGGTGGCGGCATCACCCAGCGCCGAGATCACCATCAGGTTGGTGTCGGGCTTGATGGCCATCATCCTGGAGATGCAGGTCAGGCCGTCCATCTCCGGCATGGTGATGTCCATGGTCACGAAATCCGGGCGGTGGCGCTCGAAGAGCTCCATCGCCTGGCGGCCGTCGGCGGCCTGGTAGATCTCGGAGATGCTCTCGGAGTCGAGATGGCGCTCGATGGTGCGGCGCACGATGCTCGAATCGTCGACGATCAGGAGCTTCATGCTGTTCCCTCCCATGACTAGCCTTGGCTCCTCAGCTCACGGCTGGCAAAACGATGTGGAACTCACAGAACTGGCCGGGCTTCTGGCGCATGGAGATCCGTCCGCCCAGCTCGCGCAGGGTCTCTCGCACCACGCTCATGCCGAAGCCTCGCCCGGCGTCGGTCGACACTTCGTCGGCGGTCGAGAAGCCCTCGTGGAAAATCATCTCGTCGAGAGCCGCCTGCTTCCAGCGGTTCTGCTCGCGGTCGATCAGGTTGTCGAGCAATCCGGGCTCGGCCTTCGCCAGCTCGCGGGCGCGCTCGATCAGCCGCGTGTAGTCGATGCCCCGGCCGTCGTCGCGGAACAGCAGCTCCAGGTTGCCGTTGTTGCGGCGCGCCGCCACCACGATCCTCCCCAGCTCCGGCTTGCCGGCGGCCAGCCGCTCCATCGGCGGCTCGATGCCGTGCGCCATCGAGTTGCGCACCAGTTGTGACATCACGTTCTGCAACGGCGTCTTGTAGGCCGACGGGATCTCCAGGTCGCCGGGGGCCTGGAAGCGCAGCGCCGCCTTCTTGCCCCAGCGCTCGGCGAGGTCGTTGACGAAGCGGGCGAGCAGGCTCTCGAGCACCGCCGTGCCCTTGGCCGCCGCCGGGGCCAGGCCGCGCTGCAGCTCTCCGAAGCGGCCGATGACGCCGCGGATCTCGACCAGGCTGTCGATCATCTCCGACAGCTCGAGGACGATGGGGACGAAGTCGTTGCCGTCCAGGCTGGCGTGGCGGCGCAGCGGCTCGAGCTTGGTCTCGAAGCGGTGCGCCGTGGCCGCGAAGTAGTCGATGCGCAACAGGGCCGCGGCGCCCTTGATGGAGTGCACGCTGCGGTAGATCTGATCGGCCAGGCGGCGGTAGAAGGCGTGGCGCTCGGCGCCCGAGAGCTCCGGGCCGGTACCGGTGCGCAGCAGGGAGTTGATGCGCTCGAGCTCGGCGTGGGCACCCTCGATGAAGTCGGAGAGCAGCTGCGGCTCGACGTGCATCACCGACAGCAGCAGCTCGGACAGCCGCTCCATGCGCTGCTGTGACTCGCGGAGCTGGCGGGCGAGCTCGACGCGCGAGGTGACGTCGGTCACCGTGACCATCGCCTGCAGGATCTCGCCGCCCTCGCGGATGCGGTCGAAGGTGAACGACAGGTTCTTCTGCTCGAACTGGCCGCCCTTGCCCGGGAATGCCGCCTCGATCTCCTTGAGCGGGTTGATCTTGCCGATCACGCTGTCGTTCTTCGCCGGGTTGAACAGCAGCCGCAGGAAACGCTCGGTGAGCTCGTGGGTCTTGGCCGGCGTGATGCGGCGGATGAAGTCGAGGAAGTTGGCGCCCGACAGCTCGCTCGAGCCCAGGATGCCTTCGAGCGCCGCCGAGTAGCGGGGCTCGATCGCCAGCTCGCGGTTGAGCAGGAACAATCCCTCGCGCACCGTGCCCATGATGGTGTCGGTCATGGTCAGCGAGCGTTCGAGGTCGCGGTTGGCGAGCTGCAGGCTCTCGGTGTTGGTGCGCAGCCGCCCGACCATCTCGTTGAACGAGTCCGCCAGCACGGCGATCTCGTCCTTGCCCTGCATGCTGACCTCGAGGTCCAGCTCGCCGTCGCGCACCAGGGTGGCGGCCTCGGCGAGCGCGGTCACCGGCTGGATCCAGCGCCGCGACAGGAAGAGGTAGGAGGGCAGCAGCACGGCGGCAAGGATGCCGGCGATCAGTAGCAGCAGGGAGCGCGAGATGCGCGACGCCGCCTGCTCGAGCTCCTGGCGCGGCGAGACGAACACCAGCTTCCAATAGGGGTCCGGCACGTTGAACAGGAAGGCCACCGACGGCTGCCCGCTGATCGGGTCGGCCGGCAGGTCGAGGGTCGAGAAGAGCTGGCTGCCGCGCTCGCGACGCCGGCTGCCCAGCGGGTCAGCGAGCATGGCGGCGATGGACTCCGCCTCCGCGCGGTCGATCGCCTCGCTCGCGCCGTCCAGCTTCTCGGCCAGCGCCGGGTCGAAAGCCGGCGACGCCTTGGCGAGGCGCAGGATCTCGGCGTCCATCGCCTGGGCGGCCTCGGCCAGCGGCCGGAAGCGCGGGCCGGCCGCCGCCAGGTCGATCGCCGCTGAGAAGCTCGCGCCGCGCCGCCCGGCGTCGCCCGCCGGCTCGCGCGGCAGCAGGTCGGGCCGCGGGAAGGTCACGAACTTGTTGTTGCGGTCGAGCAGGAAGCCGTAGCCGGCGGTGCCCGGCCCGGACCCCTGGATCAGGGCGCCCAGCTCCTCGAGCTTGAGATCGATGGTCGCAGCACCGAGGAAACGGTCGCCGTCGTAGCAGGCGGCGGTGCAGGTGACCATCGCCTGGCCGGTATAGGGGTCCTGGTACGACCGGCTCCAGAACACACCGCCGGCGGGCAGGAAGCGCGCCGGCACGTACCACTCCTGGCCGTGGTAGCCGGGAGCCGGCGGCGGCGCGTTGTAGTCGTCGAAGTACTGCAGCCGGGCGGAGGCGTCGCGTCCCCAGAAGAAGCTGCGGCGCTCGACGCCGGCCGTGAACAGGCCGGGTTCCGGCCAGAAGCCGCCGCCGGCGACCGCGGCGTCGCCCCGGTAGTGGATCAGCCTCGGCAGCACGCTCGACACCGCGGCGGCCTGCCGCGGCAGGGTCGCGGCCGCCTCGGCCATGGTCTTGGCCAGCGCCGAGATCTCGCGCGTGCGGCGCTGCACCTCCTCGACGTTCTTGTTGCCCGCCTCCTCGACCTTGCCCTGCGACTCGGCCACCACCTGGCTCTTGCCGTAGGTGTTCATGACCAGCACGATGCCCATCAGCAGCAGGCCGAAGAGCGCGGCCAGCGCCACCACACCCTGCCAGGCGAGGCTGTCGCGCCAGCGGGCGGCGGGAGTTGGACGGCGAGGCGGCGCAGCGACGGGCTGCACCGGCGAAGTGCTCTGCTGCGGTGTGGGTTCTGGGGCGCTCACGGGTGCGAAACTCCCTTCCTTGGTCTTTCGCACCGTGTCGCCGCCGACCGGCGCGGCCCGAGGCTCTACCTCGCTTGGGGCTGACCAGCGAGGGCCATGCTGCTGGAGCTTCCTTACGAACTGTATTACAGCTCTCGCGCGGAACCAATCCGCATCTCGGCGTTGCCTGGCGAGACGCAATACATCATTGCGAAGATAGAGAGATGCGGCCGCGGCGGAGAGAAAGGCGCTCTAGAGCGCCTGTCAAACCGTCGCGAGCGATCGAGATGCAAGGAGCGGGAGGACCCGGCAACCGGAGCGTACACGGCAGTACGTGAGGATTGCCGGGAGGACCCGCGACACGGCAGCTCGACCGCGCAGCAGGTCTTGACAGGCGCTCCTACTGCGCCTTGATCTCCGTCCACAGCTCGTCCATCAGCGGCGTCGCCTCCCCCACGTCTTCGATGAACTCGCAGCGCGCCAACACTTCTGGCGGCGGATAGATCGATGGATCGTTCAAGATGTTGGGATCGATCAGTTTTTTCGCCGGCAGGTTGGCGCTGGCGTAGCTCGCGGCGTCGACGATCTTGGCGTTGGCCTCGGGCTCCATGATGAAGTTCAGAAAGGCGTAGGCGGAGTCGACGTTGCGCGCCTTGACGGGGATCGCGGCGCTGTCCATCCACACCGTGGCCCCCTCCTTGGGCACCACGTAGGCGAGCTTGTCGGGCGCCTCGGCCACGACCTCGGCGAGCTGGCCGTTGTAGCCGTGCGCGAGGTCCACGTCGCCGGAGGCGAGGATGTTGGCGAAGTCGCCGCTGTTGTAGGTCTTGACCAGCCGCTTCTGCCGTTTGAGCAGGTCCGCGGCCTGGCGCAGCACCGCCGGGTCGCGCTCGTTGAGCGAGCGGCCCATGGACTTGAGCGCCACGGCGAAGCACTCCCGCATGTCGTCGAGCATCAGGATGCGGCCGGCGTTCTTCTCGTCGAACACCGCGGCCCACGAGTCGACCGGCCCGCCCAGGGCTTGGCGGTTGTAGCCCAGGCCGGTGGTGCCCCAGAAGTACGGCAGCGAGTGCTTGTTGCCGGGGTCGAAGGCCTGGTTCAGGAAGCGCGGGTCGAGGTTGGCCAGGTTGGGCAGCCGCGCGGCGTCGAGCTCGGCCAGGAGCCCTTTCTGGATCAGGATGCGCACCATGTAGTCCGAGGGCACCACGATGTCGTAGTCGGCGACCCCGGACTCGAGCTTGGCGAGCAGGGCCTCGTTCGAGTCGTAGAGGTCGAAGTTGTAGTCGATCCCGGTCTTCGCCTTGAACTCGTCGAGCACCTCGACCGGCAGGTACTCGGACCAGATGAAGATGTTCACTTTGCCCGCCTGCTGGGCCGGGCCCTCGCCCGGCTGGCCGCAGCCGGCGGCGAGGCCCAAGAAGGCGAGAAAAACCCCGGCGGCGATCGTGCGCTTGCTCATTCCTTCTCTCCTTTTTCGGGGGTCCCCCGTTGCAGCCGCTGCGCCACCATGATCAGCACCACCGTCACCGCGAGCAGCAGGGTGGAAACCGCGTTGACCTCCGGCGTCACCCCCACCTTGAGCATCGAGTAGATCTGCAGCGGCAAGGTGGTGGCGCCGACGCCGGCGACGAAAGAGGTCACCACGTAATCGTCGATCGAGATGGTGAACACCAGCAGCGCCCCGGCTACGATGCCGGGCGCGATCAGCGGCAGGGTGACGCGGAAGAAGGTCCTCACCGGGCCGGCACCGAGGTCGAGGGCGGCCTCCTCGAGCGAGCGGTCGAAGCCCGACAGGCGGGCCCGCACCACGATCGCCACGTAGGGGATGCTGAAGGCGATGTGGGCGATGACCACGCTCCAGAACGACAGCCGCATGTGGACCACGCCGAAGAAGGTCACCAGCGCCGCCGCGATCACGATCTCGGGGATGATGATCGGCAGGTAGAGAGCGGCCTGGGTCGCCGCCTTGCCGCGGAACTCGAAGCGCCCGAGCGCCAGCGCGGCGAGCGTGCCGATCACGGTGGAGACCACGGTGGTCAGGCCGGCGACCAGCAGGCTGTTCTTGACCGACTTGAGGATCAGCGCGTTGCCGGCCAGCTTGGCGTACCAGTCGAGCGTGAAGCCCTCCCACAGCGCGGTCTGCTTGCCGGCGTTGAAGGAGAAGACCACCAGCACCAGGATCGGCGCGTAGAGGAAGAGGAACACCACGGCGGTGTGGGCGGCCAGCGCCAGCCGCTCCAGGCGCCACGGGCGCGCCTGCTCGACGGGCGGCAGCGCGCGCCCGACGAGGCGCCGCGGCGCCGGCCCCGTGGCGACCGGCTCGGCCCGCCGCGCCGCGCCGCGCGCGCCAGCGCCTGGCAAGGTTCTCAGAGCAGGGCCTCCTTGCCCCGGCGCTTGACGTAGTAAGCGTAGGCCAGCAACAGCACGAGCACCACCGCCGTCAGCTCGAAGGCCACGGCCGAGCCGAACGGTTGGTTGCGGGCGATCACGTACTGGTTCTGGATCAGGTTGCCGACCAGGATGCTCTTCGCCCCGCCCAACAGGTCAGGGACGATGAACTGGCCGATCGAGGGGATGAACACCAGCACGATGCCGGCCACCACCCCCGGCATCGCCAGCGGCACCGTCACCCGGCAGAAGCTCGCCCAGTGGCCTGCCCCGAGGTCGGTGGCGGCCTCGAGCAGCGAGAGGTCGAGCTTCTCGAGCGAGGCGTAGAGCGGCAGGATCATGAACGGCAGCTCGCCGTACACCAGGCCGATCATCACCGCGAAGTCGTTGTAGAGCAGCTCGAGCGGCTTGGTCGTAACGCCCATGCCGAGCAGCGAAGCATTGATCAGGCCCTGGGTGCGCAGGATGAACATCCAGGCGTAGGTGCGGATCAGGAAGCTGGTCCAGAACGGGATCACCACCAGGCCGAGCAGCAGGTTCTTGCGTCGCGCCGGCGCCAGCACCGCGATGTAGTAGGCCATCGGGAAGCTCACCACCAGGCAGAGCACGGTGGTGACGATCGCCATCCACAGCGAGCGCCAGTAGATCTTGAGGTAGATCGGCTCCAGGGAGCGCCGGTAGTTGGAGAGGAAGGCGCCGGAGGTGACGTGCTCGCCAAGGTCCGCGATCGGCTTCAGGCCGCCGTAGGTGTCGCGCTCGGCGAAGCTCGTGCCGAGCATGATGGCGAGCGGCAGCAGCAGGAAGACGCCCAGCACCAGCCAGGCGGGCGCCACCAGCGGGTAGGCGGCCCGGCTCCTCCTGGTGCCCTCGCCGGCCATCGCGGTCTCAGCGCTCGCTCTAGGGCTGGTCGACCAGCACGGTGTGCCGCGGGTTCCAGCACATGAAGGCCCCGCGGCCGACGGCGAACTTGCCGCCCTCCTCGAAGGGCCGCTCGTTCTGATCGTAGATCAGGTACTGCTCGCCGCCGCCGTCGCGCACCACCCACACCGTGGACACCCCCTGGTAGACGCGGTCCTCGATGGTCACCGGCACCGAGGGGATGCCGTGCTCGGAGAGGTCGTGGGAGCGCAGGTCGAGCTTTTCCGGCCGCACCACGAAGCGCACCTCGTCGCCGCGGCGGCGCACCGCGCCGTTGGCCTTGACCGCCACCTCGGTGCCGCCCAGGGTGGAGAGGGCAAGCAGGCCCTCGGTAATGTCCCGTACCCGGGCGGTGAAGAAGTTCGAGGCGCCCATGAAGCGCGCCACGAACTCGGTCTGCGGGTACTCGAAGACCTGGGGCGAGCGGTCCACCTGCTCGACCTTGCCGCGGTTCATCACCGCGATGCGGTCGCTCATGGTGAGCGCCTCCTCCTGGTCGTGGGTGACGAAGACGAAGGTGATACCGAGCCGCCGCTGCAAGTTCTTCAGCTCGACCTGCACTTCCTTGCGCAGCTTCTGGTCGAGGGCGCCGAGCGGCTCGTCGAGCAGCAGCACCTGTGGCTCGAGGGCCAGGGCGCGGGCCAGGGCCACCCGCTGCCGCTGGCCGCCGGAGAGCTGGTGCGGGTAGCGGCGCTCGAAGCCGGCGAGCTGCAGCAGAGCAAGGGCGCCGGCCGTACGCTCGGCGAAAGCGCTCCTCGGCAGGCCTTGGTAGCGCAGGCCGAAGGCCACGTTCTCCTCCACCGTGAGGTGCGGAAAGAGGGCGTAGTGCTGGAAAACCATGTTGACGGGCCGCTTGAACGGCGGCACCCGCGTCATGTCCACACCGCCGATCGAGATCGAGCCCGAGGTTGGCACCTCGAAGCCGCCCAGCATGCGGAGCAGGGTGGTCTTGCCGCAGCCGCTGGGGCCGAGGAGGGAGAAGAACTCGCCGCGCGCGATGGAGAGCGATACGTCGTCGACGGCGACGAAGTCGCCGAAGCGCTTGCTGACGTGGGAGATCTCTACCGAGAGGTCGTTGGCGATGCGCGGTTTTCTAGCACAAGCGGGGGGTGGGGGGAAGGGGAACACGGTTCGGAGCCGGCGGCCTGATTCGGAGCGCACGGCCCGGTGTCGAAGGAGAATTCGGACCTGGGTCTCCGATTCCATGGCCGGCGAGCGCGCAGGGTTCTCGCAGAAACCGGCACCGATCTTGCTCCGCGGGCGAAATGTCCGGAGCGTGTCCGGCGTATACCAGCGCGAACGACTGGCAGCGACACGTAGCCTCGACCGCGGAGGAGACCCAACGGATGGAAGCAACCTCTCGTGTTGCAGTGATGGACGTCGAAGGTCGAAAGGAGGACGCGTCGGGTCAAGAGTCCGACGACGTGCCCGATTCCGGCCCCAGCTCGAGCACCCTGCTCGTCTTCCCCAGGCGAGCCGCCGCTCCCCCTCCCCTCGATCCCGCTCCCCAACGAATCCAGCGCCACCGGCCCCCGACGACCAGCGAGGCGACGCGCGCCTTCCGCCGCCGCTTCTTCCCGCAGGCGACGCGGGCGCAGTGGAACGACTGGCACTGGCAGTCGAGAAACCGCATCACCCGGCTCGCCGACTTCGAGCGCCTCCTCGAGCTCTCGGCCGACGAGCGCGCCGCGCTCGAGGCCGGCGGCTCGATGCTGCCCACCGGCGTGACTCCTTACTACCTGAGCCTGGTCTCGCGCCACGACCCGCTCGACCCGCTGCGCCGCACCATCGTGCCGGTGACCGGCGAGCTCGTGCGCGCCCCTGGCGAGGCGGACGACCCGCTGGGCGAGGACGCGCACATGCCGGTGCCCGGCCTGGTGCACCGCTACCCGGACCGCGTGCTGTTCCTGGTCCTCGACTTCTGCTCCACCTATTGCCGCTACTGCACGCGCTCGCGGGTGGTGGGCCACGGTGAGATCCATCCCAGCGAGGCGCGCCTCGAAAAGGCGATCGACTACATCCGCGCTACCCCGACCATCCGCGACGTGCTGCTCTCCGGCGGCGACCCGCTGGCGCTCGCCGACCATCGCCTCGACTGGGTGCTCTCGCGGTTGCGGGCCATCCCCCACGTCGAGTTCGTGCGCATCGGCACCAAGATGCCCGCCGTGCTGCCGCAGCGCATCACGCCAGAGCTGGTACGCATGCTCAAGAAGCACCATCCGCTGTGGATGAGCCTCCATTTCATGCATCCCAGCGAGTGCACGCCCGAAGCCTACCGGGCCTGCGCGCGCCTGGCCGACGCCGGCATCCCGCTGGGCTCGCAGACCGTGCTCGCCAAGGGCATCAACGACGACGTCGAGACCATGAAGCGGCTGGTGCACCACCTGCTGCGCATGCGGGTGCGGCCCTACTACCTCTACCAGGCCGACCCGATCTCCGGCTCCAGCCACTTCCGCACCCCGGTCGCCAAGGGGCTCGAGATCATCGCCGGCCTGCGCGGCCACACCACCGGCTACGCAGTGCCCGCCTACGTCATCGACGCGCCCGGCGGCGGCGGCAAGATCCCGCTCAGCCCCAACCCGGTGGTCGGCCGCGACGGCGACGAGCTGCTGCTCACCAACTACGAGGGCCGGGTGTTCCGCTACCCCGACCCGCAGCCGGTGGCGCCGTGAGCGGGCGCGAGCGTGGCAAGCAGGCCCTGCGCCCGGCGCGGGCCGTGCGCGGCCCGCGCGGCCTGCCCTCGGCGCGAGGGCTGCGCATCGGGCTGGTCTACGACCTGCGCGACGACTACCTCGCCGAGGGCTGGAGCGAGGAGGAGACGGCCGAGTTCGACAGCCGGGAGACCGTGGAGGCGATCGAGGCCACCCTCGTCCGGCTCGGTCACCGCCCCGAGCGCGTCGGCCACGCCAAGCGGCTGGTGGCGCGCCTCGCCGCGGGCGACCGCTGGGACCTGGTGTTCAACATCGCCGAGGGCCTGCACGGGCTCGGCCGCGAGGCCGTGGTGCCGGCGCTGCTCGATCTCTACCAGATTCCCTACACCTTCTCCGACCCGCTGGTGATGACCGTGTCGCTGCACAAGGCCACCACCAAGCGGGTGCTGCGCGACGCCGGGCTGCCGACGCCGGGCTTCGCCCTGGTCGAGACCCTCGCCGACGCCGCCCGCGTGAAGCTCGCGCCGCCGCTCTTCGTCAAGCCGGTGGCCGAGGGCACCAGCAAGGGCATCTCCAGCGCCTCGGTGGTGCGTTCGACGGCCGACCTGGAAGCCGCCTGCGCGGCACTCCTCGCCCGCTTCCAGCAACCCGTGCTGGTCGAGGAGCTGCTGCCGGGGCGCGAGCTCACGGTGGGGGTGGTCGGCACCGGCGACGCCGCCGAGGTCTTGGGTAGCCTGGAGGTGGTCCTGCTGCCGGGCGCCGAGCCAGGCGTCTACTCCTACGCCAACAAGGAGCACTGCGAGGACCTGGTGCGCTACGAAGTGCCGCGCGCCGCGGACGACCCGATGGTGGCCGCGGCCGAGGCGCTGGCGCTCGCCGCCTGGAGAGCGCTGGGCTGCCGCGACGCCGGCCGTGTGGACCTGCGCTGCGACGTCGCCGGCCGGCCGCAGATCATCGAGGTCAACCCGCTCGCCGGGCTTCATCCCACGCACTCCGACCTGCCGATCCTGGCCACCGCGCTCGGCATCCCGTACCTGGCGCTCCTGGAGCGCATCATGCGCTCCGCGACCGCCCGCCTGCCGGCCTCGCCGGCGGAGGTGCGGGAGCGGGCGGCGGCGGGCTAGGAGGGACCGGCGCCGGCACGATGCGAGTTGCCATCCTCTACAACCAAGTCGGCGCCGGCGCCGGTCCCGACGAGTCCGACGTGCTGGTGCAGCTCGATGCAGTGGCGACGGCGCTCGCCGGCCTCGGCCACGAGGTCGAACCGCTCGCCTGCGGGCTCGACCTCGCCTCCACCGCGGCGCGGCTCGAGGCCCTCGCCCCGGACCTGGTGTTCAACCTCGTCGAGTCGCTCTCCGGCCACGACCGGCTCATCCACCTCGCGCCGGCGCTGCTCGACAGCCTCGGCCTCGCCTACTCCGGCTCGCCGACCGAGGCCGTGTTCCTCACCACCAACAAGCTCCTCGCCAAGGAGCGGCTGGCCGCGGCCGGCCTGCCCACGCCGCCCCTGGTGGCCGTGTTTCCGCAGCACGAAGGCGGGTCGCTCGCCGGCTTCCGGGGCCGGGCGATCCTCAAGTCGGTGTGGGACCACGGCTCGCGGGGCCTCGCGGACGACGCGGTGATGGAGGTGAGGGACCCGGCCGAGGTGGCCGACCGCCTCGCCGAGCTCGCGCCGCGCCTCGGCAGGCCCTGCTTCGCCGAGGCCTTCGTCGAGGGCCGCGAGCTCAACCTCTCAGTGCTCGCCTCGGTGGACGGTCCACAGGTCTTGCCCCCGGCCGAGATCCGCTTCGAGGGCTACCCTCCCGGCAAGCCGCGCATCGTCGACTACCGGGCCAAGTGGGAGCCGACCTCGTTCGAGTGGTCCCACACCCAGCGAAGC
The DNA here is from genome assembly GCA_044869805.1 of Thermoanaerobaculia bacterium. GTDB lineage: Bacteria > Acidobacteriota > Thermoanaerobaculia > Multivoradales > SZUA-115 > CAWDVR01. Next base: position 27,497 of record JBIOXV010000022.1, read on the forward strand.
TTCGCCTTCGGGCCCGAGGACGCGCCGCTGCTCGAGACGGTGACTGCGCTGGCTCGCCGCGCCTGGACCGTGTTCGGCCTCGGCGGCTGGGCGCGGGTCGACTTCCGCGTCGCCGCGGACGGCACGCCCTGGATCCTCGAAGTCAACGCCAATCCCTGCCTGGCACCCGACGCCGGCTTCGCCGCCGCCCTCGAGCAGGCCGGGATCTCGTTCCCCGAGGCCATCGCGCGAATCCTAGCGGATGCCCTGGAGCGGCGGGCGGCGGTCAGGGCGGCGACGTCGCCTACAATGCAGTCCGCTCCAGCGGCCGGCGGCGGCTCGCACCACCTCTGACGACGAAACACGGGGTTTCCCCGGAGAACCCTTTCCACAAGGAGCCGGATATGCCAGGTGCAGTGACGCGCTTCGCTCCGCACGTCGAGGCAGCCATGCGGGTCGCGCAACCTCAGCGAGCGCCGGCTCACCAGGGGAAAGCTCTTGCCCCACACGTACACGCTGCGATGAGCGCAGGGGTGCAGCGCAAGCTCTCGGCCGCGGTACCGGCCGCGCGTCCCTTTCGCGGCACGGTGCAGGCCGCGTATCGACTCCGGAGACCCGCGCCGATTCAGGTACCGCAGCCTCAACCTCAGTCTCGGTGCCGTGGCTGTGGCCACCTATACGACCAGCGCGACGGGCTCCTGTACTGCGATCCCTGCCTGGCTGCCATGCAGCCCGCGCCACAAGGGCACTGAGGCGCCCTGCGCACCGAGCCACGCTCTTCCGACGTCACCTGGGTGCGCGATGCCGCACGCGCCACCGGCTTCTTCTCCGAGGAAGAGATCGCGGTGGCGGGCGAGGTGGTGGAAGAGCGGCTGACCCGAGGGCCGGCGAGCGGCTACGAGCTGCTGTTCGTCGACGACGGCGAGGGGGTCGACGACGGCGCGGAGGGCGAGGCCGGCGCCGAGACGGTGGCCTTCGCCTGCTTCGGCCGCATCCCGCTCACCGCGGCGAGCTACGACCTCTACTGGATCGTGGTGGCGCCCGGCCACCAGCGGCGGGGCCTCGGCAAGCGGCTGCTCGACGAGGTCGAGCGCCGGGTGCGGGCCGCGGGGGGCACGCGGCTCTACGTCGACACCGCCTCGCGTGCCCAGTACGAGCCGACCCGCGCTTTCTACCGCGCCTGCGGCTACCCGGAGGTCTCCTTCCTCGCCGACTTCTACTCCCCCGGGGACGGCAAGGTGATCCACTGTAAGCTCTTGTAGCCGCGCACCCCCCGAGCCTCTATGCCCTTCTCCGACCCCGAACGCGCCGAACGCAGAGCGTTCCTCGCCGCGGCCGGCGCCGTGATGGCGGCCTTCGTGTGGTTCGTGCTGCGGCCGCTCGCCGCGCCGCTGGTGTTCGCGGTGCTGACGGCGGTGATCGTCTACCCGCTGCATCGCCGCATCGGCCGCTGGGTGGGCGGCCGGCGCGTGGCGGCGGCGATCCTCACCATCCTGGCGCTGACCGTGCTGGTGGGGCTGCCGGCGGTGGGCCTCGCCATCCTCTTCGCTCTCCAGGCGCAGGAGGTGGTGGCGCAGTTGGTGGGCGAGGAAGCGGCCCGTAGCCGTCTGGTCGAGCTCGCCAACCAGTACGTGGCCTGGGCCTCGGACTTCGCCGAGGCGGCGGTGGGCGAGGCGATCGACGTGCGGGCGCTGCTGCAGGAGAGCCTGCGCAAGATGGGCACCGCGCTCTACGGGCTGCTGCCCAACGTGGTGGGCGGCGCCGGCCGCTTCGCCTTCGGCGTGCTGCTGCTCTTCCTGATGCTCTTCGTGCTGCTGCTGCGTGGGCCGGAGCTGCTCGAGATGCTGATCCAGATCCTGCCCATCGGCGAGAGCCGCAGCCGGCGCATCCTGGGCCGCCTCGAGAGGACCATCCAGGGGGTGTTCCTGGGCTCGATCACCACCGCCCTGATCCAGGGCACGGTGGCCGGCGTGGGCTTCTGGCTGCTCGGCTTCCAGAACCAGCTCGTGTGGGCGGTGCTGGTCGCCGGCGCGGGGCTGATACCGATCGTGGGCACCGGGCTGATCCTGGTGCCGGCGACGGTCTACCTGGCGTTCACCGGGCAGGGGGCGGAGGCGATCGCCATGGCGGCGATCACGGCGGTGGTAGGGACGGTGGACAACCTGGTCAAGCCGCTCTTGATCCACGAGCGCGCCGCGGTGCACCCGCTGCTGGTGTTCATCGGCATCTTCGGGGGCCTCTCGACGCTCGGCGGCATGGGGCTGCTCTACGGGCCGCTGCTGGTCGCCTGCTTGACGGAGATGGTGCGCATCTACCGCCTGGAGTTCCGACGCCAGCCCGGCGCCACGACCGAGCCCGCTCCCGGCCCGCCCGGGGCGTGAGGACGCGGGGCAGGCGTCGGTCCGGCGTCGCACATCGCTTAGAATCCCGCCTGCCATGAACCCAAGCACTCGGCGCTGCTCGCTCGCTCTGGCCTCGGTCTTCGTCGCTGCCGCGCTCGCCACTCTCCCCGCCGTTGCCCAGGACCTCGCTTCCTTCGAGAAGCGGCTCACCGTGCACCGGCTGGCCAATGGCTGGACCTTCCTGATCCTCGAGCGGCCCGGGGCGCCGGTGTTCTCCTTCGCCACCGTCGCCGACGTGGGCTCGGCGCAGGAGGTGCCCGGCATCACCGGCCTGGCGCACATGTTCGAGCACATGGCCTTCAAGGGCACGCCGAACATCGGCACTACCGACTACGAGAAGGAGAAGAAGGCTTTAGCCGCCCTGGAGATCGCCTATCTCGCCTGGCAGGACGAGCGCCTGTCGCCGCGACCGGACGCCGAGCGGCTCGCCAAGCTGGAGGCCGAGTTCCGGGCGCGTGAGACCGAGGCCGAGGCGTTCGTGGTGAAGAACGAGTTCAGCGACATCATCGACCGCGAGGGCGGCGTGGATCTCAACGCCGGGACGGGCTCGGACGTCACCTCGTACTACTACTCGCTGCCGGCGAACAAGCTCGAGCTGTTCTGCTACCTCGAGTCCGAGCGCTTCCTGCAGCCCGTGTTCCGCGAGTTCTACCGCGAGCGCGACGTGGTGCGCGAGGAGCGTCGGATGAGCGTCGAGAGCTCGCCCATCGGACGCATGGTGGAGCAGTTCCTGGGCTCCGCCTTCATCGCCCATCCCTACGGCCTCTCGGGCATCGGCTACCCTAGCGATCTCGCGAGCTTCACGATGACCGACGCCGAGGGCTTCTTCCGCGCCCACTACGCGCCATCCAACCTGGTGACGGCGATCGTCGGCGCGGTGAAGCACGACGCTGTGATCCCGCTGCTCGAAACCTACTTCGGCCGCATCCCGGCGCGCCCCGCGCCGCCGCCGCTGCGCACCGTAGAGCCGCCGCAGATCGGCGAGCGCACGGTGGTGCTGCCGGACCCGGCGCAGCCTTTCTATCTCGAGGGCTACCACAAACCGGCCGGCACCCACCCCGACGAGGAGGTCTACGCGGCGATCGACGACCTGCTGTCGAACGGCCGTACCTCGCGCCTGTACCGCGCCCTGGTGCGCGACCAGCGCCTGGCGGTCGCCACCCAGTCGTTCTCCAACTTCCCGGGCAACAAGTACCCGAACCTGTGGGCGGTGTTCGCGGTGCCGGCGCCGGGGATCACCAACCAGCAAGTGCAGGCGGCGATCCGCGCCGAGCTCGAGCGCCTGAAGAGCGAGGACGTGACCGCCGCCGAGCTCGAGAAGGCGCGCACCCGCGCCAAGGCCAACCTGGTGCGCCGCCTGGGCAGCAACACCGGCTTGGCGGACCAGCTCGCCAGCTACCAGCTCCGCTACGGCGACTGGCGCGAGATCTTCCGTTCGCTGGAGCGCATCGAGAAGGTGACCGCCGCCGACATCCGTCGCGTGGCCGCTACGACCTTCGTCGACGCCAACCGCACCGTGGCCATGATCGTCACCGCGCCGCCGGTCTCCCCCGGCGCAGGCGCCGGCCGCTAGGAGCCCCGCCATGCCGAGAGCCACGGACCGCGCGGCCGCGCTCGCCGCCTTCCTCTTCGCCGCCCTGGTCGGCCTGGCGCCACTCGACGCGGGTGCCCAAGCGAAGCGGGTCGAGGAGCTCCGATACCCGCCGCTCCCCGGCTTCGAGCTCCCATTGCCCGAGCGCGTGGAGCTCGCCAACGGACTGGTGGTGCTGCTGATCGAGGACCACGAGCTGCCGCTGGTGCGCGCCGCGGCCACCTTCCCGGGCGGCCTGCGGGAGGACCCCCCGGAGATGGCCGGCCGCGCCACCATCGCGACCGAGGTGCTGCGCACCGGCGGCGCCGGCGAGCGCGGCGCCGACGAGCTGGACGACTATCTCGAGGCCACGGCAGCGAACATCGAGGTCTTCGCCGGCCGCGACTACGCGGTGGCCAGCATGGACTGCCTGAAGGGCGATTTCCCCGACGTGCTCTCGGCCTTCGCCGACGTGCTGCGCCGGCCGCGCTTCGCGGAGGACCGGCTGGCGATCGCCAAGAACGAGGTCTTCGCCGAGATCGCCCGCCAGAACGACGCGCCGCAGGGCATCCTCTTCCGCGAGCTCGACGAGATCGTCTTTGGCGAAGGGTCGCGCTTCGCGACTCAGCCGACCTACGCCAGCATCGCCGGCCTCGACCGCGAGGATCTGACGGCCTGGCACACCTTCCACGTGCAGCCGCAGGTGATGATCCTCGGCCTGGTGGGAGACTTCGAGCGCGGCGCGGCCCTCACCCTGATCCGCCGCGCGTTCGAGGACTGGAAGCCGTTGCCGCTGCCCAAGGCCAACCTCTTCATCCCCGGCGAGGTCCGGCCGCCGGCGCCGGCGGTGCACTTCGTGGAGAAGGCGGACGTCACGCAGTCGTCGATCGCCCTCGGCACGGTCGGCATCCGCAAGGACAACCCGGACCTCTTCGCGGTCGACGTGCTCAACCAGGTGATGGGCGGCAGCTTTGCCTCGCGGCTGTTCGCCAACATCCGCACCAAGAAGGGCCTGGCTTACGCGGTGAGCGGCCTGATCGGCAGCGAGTACGACCGCCCCGGCCGCACCACGTTCTGGCTGTCGACCAAGACCGAGACCACGGGCGCCGCCATCGACGCGCTCTACGAGGAGATCCGCGGCCTGCTCACGCACCCGCCCTCGGAGGAGGAGGTGGCGAAGGCCAAGCAGGCGATGCTCAACTCCTTCGTGTTCAACGCCGATACGCCGCAGGAAGTGCTGGGCCAGCAGATGCGCTACGAGCGCTACGGTTTCCCGCGCGACTTCCTGGCGCGCTACCGTGCCGGCATCGAGAAGGTGGCCACGGCGGACGTGGTGGCGGCGGCGAAGCGCTATCTGCACCCCGAGGAGCTGGTGCTGGTGGTGGTCGGCCCCGCGCAGGGTCTGGACAAGCCGCTCTCGAGCTTCGGCGCGGTCCAGAACCGCGACATCACCATCCCGCCCTTCCCGGGCCAGGGCAGCGACGAGTAGGATGCTCGCCGGCCCCCACTTGCGAAGAAAGAACCCGACGATGAGAACGATTGCCTGCCTGTGCCTTGCCGCCGTGCTGCTGTCGCTCGCCGCCTGTGGCGGCAAGGAGCCAGCGAAGCCTTCCCCGCCCGTGACGGCCACCACTCCGCCGGTCGCCGCGGCGGCCGGCGGCCCCAAGCCTCACCCGCCGGTCCCCACCGAGCCACCGCCGGACGCCGACGACACGGAGGAAGAGGAACCCCCGCCGCCTCCGCCGGCCGACGAGCCGCCGCCGGTGCACTAGGCCCTACCCGCGCTCCCGGCGGGTCCGGCTCACTTCGTTGACAGCGCGATCGCGAGATCCATCGCCGAATCTGCGCCAGCGAGCACGTCGTCCACGGTTCGGAGACCCTTCACGTTCGGCAGTATGCCTCGACCGTGTTCGCCGCCAGTCACGGCGTTCCAATAGCCGTACATGTGGATCTTCAGCTTGAGCTTGGAGTTTGGGAGGACGATCAGAGCATTGAGGCCGGACGTATTGCCGTCGAAGGTGCCGCCGGTTTCCTCACCGACGAACGTTGCTCTCGACAGCGAGCGCAGGTGGGCGCAGACGTCGGCTGCCGTCGAGAACGTTCCCCCGTCGATGAGCACGATCACGCGGCCAAGAAACGGCGAGGCCGCCGGCCTCTGCTCGGCGACTCCCGAGTGCAGAGAAGGTAGAACCACGAAACCGCCGTCGGGCGCCGGGCTCGTGCCGACCTTGAGATCCTTGAAGGTCGAGGCCTTCCACGTCGCGAACGACGGGCGGATGGTCGTGACCTTGATGTGCTTGAAGTAGCGGAACGGCTGTGACACGAAATGAGAAACGAGGAGCGCTCCGAGCTGGTCGACCCCGCCACCGTTGCCGCGGAGGTCGAGGATCACGGCTCCGGACCCCTTCTCCCGGAGCGCTGAGAAAGCGGCCGCGAGCGATGCGGGGAAGGCGTCGCCGTCGAAGGTCCGAATGCGAAGCAAGCCGACATCGTTGCCGCGTGGGAACTGAAGGGATACCGCTTCCTTGGATCCCTCGAGCTTCGCCAGGCTAGCGGTCATGATCGCGTTCACGGGATTGGCCGCGGTCGCCCGCTCGGCCGTGGTCACACCTTCGAGCGTAGCCGTCACCGTCGAGCCGCCCTTCGTACGAGCGGTTACGACGAACGTCGGTGCCTGGTCGACGAACAGCCTGTAGTTCTGAGCGAAGCTGCGGGCCATTCGCCACGCTTTGCCGGTCTCGATGAATCCATCGCCCGACAGCTTCGCCAGGATGTTCCTCGTGATGTCGGCGATCGGACGCCCGTTCACAGAGAGCAGCTCCATGCCGGGTCGGATCGTCTCGTCCGCCACCGCGTCGTTGAACGCCACGACGATGCGGCCAGTCTCGCTCGCGACACGCAGCGGGAGCAGGCGAGACGTTGCCAGTGCGGCGCTCGTCGCCTCGTCGTACTCGAGCCGCATATGACCGTCACGCACACCAGCGAGCGCCTCGGACACGATGCCGGCAAACGCGAGCGTCGGCATCGCGCGGTCGAGCGTCGCCCTGGAGCCGTCGAACTGCCGATCCAGCTCGGGCTTCGTCGAGAACCGGTAGAGCCCGCCGTGCGCTTCTTCCAAGGCACGTCGCAGAACATCGAAGTCCTGCTGCATCTGCACCGGCTGCAGTTCGATCGGCCCTTCGGCTCCAACGGCGGACGTCAGCGCCAGCATGGACAGCAGGAGTGTCGTTCGCATCTCCAATTGGACGGCGGGAGGGCGCGGGCGTTAGCCTCGACGCCGAGGAAAGCAGAGAGCCGAGCTTCGACCGCACTCGCCGGCGGCGCTGAGTCAGAGCGACGCCAGGAACTCACCGATGTCCGCGCAGAGCTCGGGTGTGAATTCGTGGCCGCCGCGGAACACGCAGCTTTCCGCCGCCACGCCCTTGGCGGCGAGCGTCGCCAGGTCCTTCTCCATCAGCTCCGCCGTATACGCCGGGTCGGCGTCGCCGCGCGCCACCAGCACCCGCGGGAAGCCCGCGAGGTCCGCATCGACGACGTCCGGCGGCACGTCGCCGGCGAGGACCACCAGCCCCTGGGCCCGGTGCCCGGAAAACGCCGCCGCGCGGTACGCCATCGCCACGCCCTGTGAGAACCCCAGATAGACCAGCGGCTCGCCCACCGCGTGCCGGAGCTTCAGGTCGTCCACCACCGCGCCCACGTAGCGGATGTTGTCGGCGATCGCCAGCTCGCGGTTGAAGCGCGTCATCCAGCTCGCCGCGACCTCGCCCGTGCGGCCGCGGTAGAACGAGTGCAGCGCCTGCACGGAGGCGACGAGCCAGCGCTCGGCGCCGGGCAGGCGCTCGAGCTCGGGCCAGAAGTCGGCGGCCGTCTGCCCGTAGCCGTGGAACCCGACGAGCAGCGGCCATGGACTCGCGCCGGGCGGCACGCGCTCGAGGAAGTGGCCGTGGGTCGTGGTCTCAACCTGGCGCTCGGTGGGAGCTCCGGTCTGCGCGTCGCTCACCGCCGGCTCCCGAACAGGCGCCGGGCCAGGCCCGGCCTCTCGTGCAGCGGTGCCGCCAGCTCGCGCACCCGCGCCTCGACCGCCGCCGCGAGGTCCTCCTCCCCGCGCCGCTCCTCCACCAGCCGCACCAGGGCGCTGCCCACCACCACGCCGTCGGCCACCTTCGCGACCGTCGCCACCTGCTCCGGGGTCGAGATGCCGAAGCCGACCGCGATCGGCTGCGGCAGACGCCGCCTCAGCCGGCGCACCTCGGCCAGGAGATGCGTCGGCAGCCGGCGCCGCTCGCCGGTGACCCCCGTGGTCGACACGTAGTACACGAAGCCGCTCGAGGCTTCGGCCACGCGCTCCACACGCCGCCGGTCCGAGGTCGGTGCCAGGAGGAAGATGGTGTCGATGCCGTGGCGCAGCAGGGCCGGCACCAGGTCCAGGGCCCCCTCCTCGGGAGGCAGGTCCACGCACAGCACGCCGTCGACCCCCGAGGCCGCGGCCTGCTCGGCGAAGCGGCCGATGCCGCGCGCGAGGATGGGGTTGAAGTAGGAGAAGAGCACGATCGGCGCCTCGACTCGCGAGCGCACGCTCGCCACCAGCTCGAGGACCTTGGCGAGCGAGGTGCCGCCGGCGAGCGCCCGGGTGGCGGCGCGCTGGATCACCGGCCCATCGGCGATCGGATCGGAGAACGGCACCCCGAGCTCGATCAAGTCCGCGCCGCCGGCTGCCGCGGCCTCGAGCAGCCGGCCGCTGGTCTCGAGGCCGGGGTCGCCGGCCATGAGGAAGGGGATGAACGCCGCGCGCTTCTCGGCGCGGCAGCGCGCGAAGGCCCGGGCAATCCGGCCGGAATTGCGACGCATCAGCCCTCCTCCTGCGGCACGCGCCGCGGTTGCGAGGCCGCCGCGCCGCGCGGCCCGGGGTCGCCGTGGTGCACCGGCCGCGGCGCCGGGGCGCGGCCGCGCCGCCGCCGCTCCTCCTCGGCGTCGAAGGCGAGCACCGACTCGACGTCCTTGTCGCCGCGCCCGGAGAGGTTGATGAGCACGACGCGACGTGCGGAGAGCCCCGGCGCCCGCTTCACCGCCTCGGCGATGGCGTGCGCGCTCTCGAGAGCCGGCAGGATGCCCTCGGTCTCGGCGAGCAGGTGGAAGGCCGCCACCGCCTCGGCGTCTGAGGCCCGCGTGTACTCGACGCGCCCCAAGTCGCGCAGTAGCACGTGCTCGGGGCCCACCGCCGGGTAGTCGAGCCCCGCCGACACCGAGTGCGTGGTGGCGACCTGGCCGTCGGCGTCCTGCAGCACCAGGGTACGAGTGCCGTGCAGCACGCCGAGGCTGCCGCCGCGCGGCGCGCGCGGCCTGCCCTTGCCCTCGGCCTCGGCCTCCCCACCGCCCATCCGCGCCGCGTGCTCGCCCAGCGCCTCGCCCCGGCCGCCGGCCTCGACGCCGATCAACCGCACCGCGGGCTCGTCGAGGAAGGCCGAGAACAGGCCGATGGCATTGCTGCCGCCGCCCACGCTGGCGATGGCGAGGTCGGGCCGCGGGCGGCCGGTCTGCTTCTTGAGCTGGCGCCTCGCCTCCTCGCCGATCACGCGGTGGAAGTCGCGCACCATGCGCGGGAAGGGGTCGGGGCCGAGCACCGAGCCCAGGATGTAGTGCGAAGTGCGCACGTTGGTCACCCAGTCGCGCAGCGCCTCGTTGATCGCGTCCTTCAGGGTCTTGCTGCCGGCGTCGACCGGCACCACCGTGGCACCCAGCAGGCGCATGCGGTCGACGTTCAGGCGCTGGCGCCGCATGTCCTCCTCGCCCATGTAGATGGTGGCCGAGAGCCCCAGCAGCGAGGCCGCGGTGGCGGTCGCCACGCCGTGCTGGCCGGCGCCGGTCTCGGCGATCACCCGCCGCTTGCCCATCGCCTCGGTGAGCAGCGCCTGGCCGAGGGCGTTGTTGAGCTTGTGGGCGCCGGTGTGGAGCAGGTCCTCGCGCTTGAGGAAGATGCGCGCCCCGCCCAACCCGCGCGACAGCCGCTCGGCGTAGTAGAGCGGCGTCGGCCGGCCGGCGAAGTCGGCGAGCAGCGCGTCGAGCCGGGCGCGGAAGCGGCGGCTCGCCCGCGCGCGGTCGTAGGCCGCGGCCAGCTCGGCGAGCGGCGCCATCAGCGTCTCGGGCACGTAGCGGCCGCCGTAGGGGCCGAAGTAGCCGCGCGCGTCGGGCAGCGCCGGCCGTCTCTTGACACGTCTAGAAAGCAACGAGCACCTCCTCCATCAGCTCTGCCAGCCGCCGCTGATCCTTGATTCCCGGCGCGCTCTCCACCCCGGAGCAGACGTCCACGCCGTCGGCGCCGCTCTCCTCGAGAGCCCGCCGCGCCGTGCCCGGCCGGATACCGCCGGCCACGAAGCAGGGCCGGTCGAGCTCGAGGCCGGAGAGCGACGCGTAGGCCCAGGGCTCGCCGCTGCCGCCGTAGAGATCGGAACGCAGCACGTCGAAGAGGAAGCCCCAGGCCGCGGGGTACACGGACGGCGCGAAGCCCCCGAGATCCCCGTCGAGAGCGCCACGGGTGCGCACCACCTTGATCGCCCGCTCGCCCAAAGCAGCGACCTCCTCCGGCCCCTCGTCGCCGTGGAGCTGGAGGAGGTCGAGGCCCACCGCGGCGTCGATCGCCGCGACCTCGGCCGCCGGCCGGTTGACGAACACGCCCACCACCCGCGCCCGGCCGCGCACCGCGTCGGCGATCTGCCGCGCCCGCTCCACGGCGACGAAGCGCGGGCTCGGCGGGAAGAAGTTGAGGCCGATGAAGCCGGCGCCGAGCTCGGCGGCGAGCTCCGCGTCCTCGACGCGGGTGACGCCGCAGACCTTGACGCCCCAACGCCGGCGCCCGGAGCGCAGGCGCTCGCCACGTGGGCCTTGCGCGGCGCTCATGCCACTCATCGCGCCAGCTCCACGAGCTTGGCGGCCGGGTCCTCGGCGGTGAGCAGCGACTCGCCGATCAGAAACGCGTCGTAGCCGGCCCCGGCCAGGCGGTCGAGGTCGGCGCGGCTCGCGAGGCCGCTCTCCGCCACCTTGAGCGCGCCCGCGGGCAGGCGGCCGGCCAGGCGCTCGGCGGTCGAGAGCGACACCTCGAAGGTGCGCAGATCGCGGTTGTTGACCCCCACCAGCTCCCACTCCCGGCCGTCGAGCTTGGCGAGGTCCGCCTCGCCGGCGAGCTCGATCAGCGGCGTCAGCCCGAGCTGGCGCGCCATGCCCGCGTAGCCTGCCAGCTCGGCGGCCTCGTACAGGGCGGCGATCAGCAGCACGGCGTCGGCCGCGGCGCGCTTCGCCCACCAGAGCTGCAGGGGGTGGACGATGAAGTCCTTGGCGATGGCGGGCAGGCCCGAGGCCTGGCGGCAGCGCGCCAGGAGCTCGTAGCTGCCGAAAAAGAAGTCGGGCTCGACGACCACCGACAGCGCGGCCGCTCCGTTGGCGGCGTAGAGCCGCGCCTGCTCCTCGGGGTCGAAGCGGCCGGCGAGCGAGCCCAGCCGTGGCGATCCCATCTTGACCTCGGCGATCACCGCGCGGCTGCGCTGCCCGCTCAGGGCGGCGAGGAAGGCGTTGTCGCCGGCGGTGCGCGGCCGGCCGGGGGCGAGCATCGGCAGCTCGCCGGTGTGCTCGCTCGCCTCGGCGAGCCGCAGCCGGCGCTGCTCGGTGATGCGCCGCAGGATGTCCGGCAGGTCGATCATCTTTTCGTCCACGGTCAGAGGGCGGCCACGAGGGCCGCCCCTACAGCCCAGGGTGGCCCCTGACTTGTGCAGCGGCGGGCCTCGTGCCCGCCCTCCGGGATCCGCTGGTGCCGCCCGCCCTGGTCCTTCGCTTCGTTCAGGACGACATAGGGAACGTCATCCTGAGCGCAGCGAAGGATCCGGGTGGGGGCTAGCGCGAATCGCGTTCCTCTAACCACTCGTTCTCCCGAACGCCGCCAACGCCTCCAGCTTTTCCTTCGCCGCGCCCGAGCCCAGGGCTTGGCGGGCCAGGCCGAGGCCGCCGGGCAGGCTGGCGGCCACTCCGGCCACGTACAGCGCGGCGGCGGCGTTCAATGCCACCACGTCGGCCAGCGGCCCGCCCTCGCCTGCCAGCAAGCCTCGCATCAGCGCCGCGTTGTGCTCGGGATCGCCGCCGGCGAGAGCGGCCGACGGCGCCAGCTCGAGGTCGAGGTCGCGCGGGTCGAGATCATAGACCTCGACCCGCCCGTGCCGCACCTCGGCCACCCGCGTCGGCCCGGTGGTGGTGATCTCGTCGAGCCCGTCCGAGCCGTGCACCACCAGCGCGTGCTCGCTGCCCAGGTCGGCGAGCACCCCGGCCAGCAGCTCCACCAGCTCGGGGGCGTAGACCCCCATGAGCTGTCGCCGCGCTCCCGCCGGGTTGGTGAGCGGCCCGAGCACGTTGAACAAGGTGCGCACACCGAGCGCGCGGCGCACCGGCATGGCGTGCTTCATCGCCGGGTGGAGGCGCGGCGCGAAGAGGAAGGCGATGCCGATCTCGTCGAGGGCGCGCGCCGCGTGCTCGGGCTCGACCTCGATCGGCACGCCGAGCGCCGCCAGCACGTCGGCGCTGCCCGAGCGGCTCGACACCGAGCGGTTGCCGTGCTTGGCGACCGCGGCGCCGGCCGCCGCCGCCACGAAGGCCGCCGCAGTCGAGATGTTGAAGCTGCCGCGGCCGTCGCCGCCGGTGCCGCAGGTGTCGATGAGGTCACCGCGGCGGTGCGGGATCGCGGTCACCCGAGCGCGCATGGCGGCGGCGGCGCCGGTGATCTCGGCGCGCGCCTCGCCCTTGATGGAGAGCGCCACCAGCAGCGCCGCCTGCACCGCCTCGGGGACCTCGCCGTCCATCAGCCGGCCGAACAGCGCCTCGGTCTCCTCGCGCGTCAGGTCCTGGCGCGCCATGAGGCGAGAGAGCGCGTCGCGGTCAGTGAGCATGGCCCTCTCCACACATCATCAAGAAATTGCCCAGCAGCCGCCGCCCGGTGCCGGTGAGCACGGACTCGGGATGGAACTGCACGCCCCAGTAGGGCAGCGTGCGATGGCGCATGGCCATCAGCGCGCCGTCCTCGCTCCAGGCCAGGGGCTCGAGCTCGGCGGGCAGGGTCGGCTCCTTGACCTCCAGGCTGTGGTAGCGGCCGGCCTCGAAGGGGTCGGGCAGCCCGGCCAACAGGCCCACGCCGCGGTGGCGCACCGGCGACGCCTTGCCGTGCATCAGGCGGTCGGCACGCCCCACGTCGGCCCCGAAAGCCAGGCCCAGCGCCTGATGTCCGAGGCAGACGCCCAAGACCGGCACCGCCGGCCGGGCGGCGAAGAGGCCGAGGCAGACCCCCGCGTCCTCGGGCCGGCCAGGCCCCGGCGAGAGCACCAGGCCCGCGGCGCCGCGGCCCAGCATCTCGCCGGCGCTCGCGGCGTCGTTGCGCAACACCGTCACCTCGGCGCCCTGCTCGGCGAGGAGCTGGACGAGGTTGTAGGTGAAGGAGTCGTAGTTGTCGATGACCAGGATCATGGCTCCGGCTCCCCCAGCCGCTCCGCCAGGCTCACCGCGGCGAGCAGCGCCGCCGCCTTGTTCTCGGTCTCCTTCTCCTCGGCCGCGGGGTCGGAGTCGGCGACGATGCCGGCGCCGGCGGTCACCGAGGTCTCACCGTCCTTGACCACCAGCGTGCGGATGGTGATGCAGGTGTCGAGGTCGCCGGAGAAGGCGAGGTAGCCCACCGCGCCGGCGTAAGGGCCGCGCGCCTCGGGCTCCAGCGCGTCGATGATCTCGATGGCGCGGATCTTGGGCGCCCCCGAGACGGTGCCCGCCGGGAAGCAGGCGAGCAGGGTGTCGAGGGCGCCGGCGGCCCCGGCCGGGCGCCGGGGGTCGAGCTCGGCCTCGACGCTCGACACCAGGTGCATGACGTGGCTGTAGTGCTCGATCTCGAGGAACGACGCTACCCGCACCGATCCCGGCCGCGCCACGCGGCCGAGGTCGTTCCTGCCGAGGTCGACCAGCATCACGTGCTCGGCGCGCTCCTTGGGATCGGCGAGCAGGCTCTCGGCGAGCAGGCGATCGCCCTCGGCATCGACGCCGCGCGGCCGGGTGCCGGCGATCGGCCGGGTCTCGACCTTGCGGCCGCTCTTGCGCACCAGCATCTCGGGCGAGGCGCCGACCAGGGCCGCCTCCGGGGTCTCGAGCAGCACCATGTAGGGCGATGGGTTGATGAGCCGCACGGCGCGATAGAGAGACAGCGGGTCCGTCTGTCGCGGCGGCCTGGCGAGGCGGAAGCGCCGGGCAAGCACCACCTGGAAGATGTCGCCGGCGCCGATGTGCTCCTTGGCTCGCTCGACCGCGGCCCGGAACAGGGGGCCCGGGAGGCTGGGCTCCACGCCCGCGGGCGGCTTCCAGGCGATCGCCGGCAGCGCCACGGCACCGCCCCGTCCCGCTGCGGTCAGCACGCGCTCCAGGCGCTCGAGCTCGCGTTCCGCGTCGGCGGCCGTGGACTCGCCTTCCACCTCGTTGGCGATCGCCAGCACCCGCTGGTGCGCGTGGTCGAACACCACCACCGTGTCGAAGCGCCCGAGCAGGGCCACCGGCAGGCCGAAGGGGTCGGGCGGACGGCCCGGCAGGCGCTCGACCAGCCGGATGAGGTCGAAGCCGAAGAAGCCCACCCAGCCGCCGGTGAAGGGGATCGGCCCGCCGTCCGCAGTCACGCCGGCGACCACCTCCTCGAGCGCGGCGAGCG
>JBIOXV010000023.1:0-28239 GCA_044869805.1 Thermoanaerobaculia bacterium
TCGTCCTTGAGGAATTGCGCGGCGTCCTCTTCCGACGAGCCGCCGATCTCGCCGATCATGACGATCGCCTCGGTGGCCTTGTCGGCGAGCAGGAGCTCAAGCCCGTCGATGAAATCCATCCCCTTCACCGGATCGCCACCGATGCCGAGCGCGGTGGTCTGGCCCAGGCCTTCGCGCGTGGTCTGGAACACGGCTTCGTAGGTCAGCGTGCCCGAGCGCGACACGATGCCGACCTTGCCGGGCTTGAAGATGTTGCCGGGCATGATGCCGATCTTGCATTGGCCGGCGGTGATGACGCCGGGACAGTTCGGGCCGATCAGCCGCGACTTCGAGCCCGCGAGCGAGCGCTTGACCTTGACCATGTCGGCCACCGGAATGCCTTCGGTGATGCAGACGATCAGCGGGATCTCGGCGTCGATCGATTCCGAGATCGCGTCGGCGGCGCCGGCCGGCGGCACGTAGATCACGCTGGCGTCGCAGCCGGTTTTTTCCTTGGCCTCGGCGACGGTGTCGAACACCGGCAGGCCGAGATGGGTCGAGCCGCCTTTGCCGGGCGCGACGCCGCCGACCATCTTGGTGCCGTAGGCGATCGCCTGCTCGGAATGAAAGGTCCCGTTCTTGCCGGTGAAGCCCTGGCAGATGACCTTGGTATTCTTGTCGACGAGGATGGGCATGTACGGGTCTCTCCGTCACCTCCCCCTGAAAGGGGGAGGTCGACGCGCGAAGCGCGTCGGGTGGGGCTCATGATCGGTTTGAAGTTCGACGCTCCAGCTTTCGACCGCGGTCGTATCGCGGGCTCGCAGGTCGTCAGCCGTGGATTTAATCGTCTCAAGAACGCCGCGCAGATTTTGCGTAACGTCGTTGTTCCAAAATCGCAGCACTGTCACGCCACGTGAAGCCAGCCAATCTGATCGGATTTGGTCGCGGCGCTGCTGCGGCTGCTCATTGTGCTGACCGCCATCGAGCTCCACCGCGAGCCGAAGCTGCGGACAATAGAAATCGAGCGTGTAAGGCCCGGCAGGATGCTGTCGCCTGAAGCTGAGACCGTCCAGCCGACCCGCGCGCAGCTTGCTCCAGATCCTTGCTTCAACGTCAGTCGAGTCTTGCCGTAATTGTCTGGCGCGCACGGTCTTGAATCGTGTGCGGTCAAACCGCGTCGAGGGCTTGAGCCCCACCCGGCTCCCCCCGATCAAGTCGGGGGTCGCCGACCTCCCCCTTTCAGGGGGAGGTGACGGAGTGCGCGGCCCGCTCGGCGAACCCATCGACATCAGCTCCCCTTCACCGCCTTGACGATCTTCTGCGCGGCGTCATCCAAATCGTCGGCCGACGTCACGTTGAGATTGGACTTGGCGATGATCTCCTTGCCCAGGTCCACATTGGTGCCTTCGAGCCGCACCACCAGCGGCACATTCAGGCCGACATCGCGCACCGCGGCGACCACGCCTTCCGCGATGATGTCGCACTTCATGATGCCGCCGAAGATGTTGACCAGGATGCCCTTCACCTTCGGGTCCGACGTGATGATCTTGAACGCCGCAGCGACCTTTTCCGTCGTCGCGCCGCCGCCGACGTCGAGGAAGTTCGCGGGCTCCTCGCCGTAGAGCTTGATGATGTCCATGGTCGCCATCGCCAGGCCGGCGCCGTTGACCATGCAGCCGATCGAGCCGTCGAGCTTGATGTAGTTGAGGCCGTACTTGCCGGCCTCGACCTCCATCGGGTTCTCCTCGTCGAGGTCGCGCAGGGCGACGATCTCTTGGCGACGGAAGAGCGCGTTGTCGTCGAAGTTCATCTTGCCGTCGAGCGCCAGCACATCGCCACCCTTGGTCACCAGCATGGGGTTGATCTCGATCAACGAGGCGTCAGTGTCGAGGTAGGCGCGGCTGAGGGCAGTGAAGAGGTCCGCCGCCTTGCGGGCGGTCGCGCCGGAGAGGCCCAGCGCCTTGGCCAGGCCCCGCGCCTGGAACGGGACCAGGCCGAGGAAGGGGTCGACCTCGATGCGGTGGATGGCCTCGGGGTGCTTGGCCGCCACCTCCTCGATGTCCATGCCGCCGGCGGCCGAGGCCATGAGGATCGGCGCCCCGGCCTTGCGGTCGAGGGTCATCGAGACGTAGAGCTCGGAGGCGATGTCGAGAGCCTCCTCGATCAGCACCTTGCGCACCGTCTGCCCTTCGGGGCCGGTCTGCGGCGTCACGAGCTGCATGCCGAGGATCTGGGCGGCCTTCTGCTCGGCGTCGCCCGGGGAATTCGCGAGCTTCACGCCACCGCCCTTGCCGCGGCCGCCGGCGTGGATCTGCGCCTTGACCACGCAGCGCCCGCCCAGCTCGTCGCAGATCGCCCGCGCTTCGCCGGCCGAGCTCGTCACCCTGCCGCGCGGGGTCGCCATCCCGTAGCGACGCAGGATCTCCTTGGCCTGGTACTCGTGGATCTTCACGCTCTCCTCCTACGAAAGGCTTGGGATTCTGAGCCGCCTGGGGCTCACCTGCGGAGGGCGGAGTGTAGCAGAGGGGGTCGAGCGCCCGTTGATGTCGAGCAAGTGGACTACGGGAACGGCTCTCGCTCTTCGAGCGGTAGCTGCGGAGGGCGCTCGAAGGTCTCGTCGGTTATTGACCCGACGACCTGTTCGAAATAACCCGGCGGCCAGCCCGGCGACACTTCCTTCTTGACCACGTCGGCCAGGTACATCGAGACGCTCACCCCGAGGCTCTCGGCACGGCGGGAGATTTCCGTGGCGAGGTCCTCGGGGACGTGGAGATGAAGCCGGGGCATGGGTCACCTCGTTGGCACAACGTCAGAGTCTAGGCGCCCACGCACGGGGCCCAAAGGGGGCGGCGGGCCGCAGCCGTGTCGCGCTGTGCTCGCGGAGGCCACGGTAAAGCCTACGTCGCGTCTCGCGGGTCCAGCAAGCTCGCCCTGCAGGCGTCGAGATCATGACCCGCACCTAGTACGGCGCCATCAGGCGTGAGGTGTTAGGCCTTCTTCCTTGTTCGAGGTCGGAGACCCTTGGAGCCACCATCTTCTCCGAGCCCGGCGATCCACTTTGTGATCCCCGCACGGAGCTGCCTCTCGATATCTTCTGGTACTGGCCACATGGTCCCCTGCTTCACTCTTCCTCGGATCTTGTCAGCCAACTCCGCCGCTGCGCCATCCCACCACGGATGCATCTTGAGGTGATCGCTCGGAGCAACGGGCCGAAATCGCAATTGGCTTCCTGCGTCCTCGAGCCACTCAAGAACAACACTCCAACCGTAGAACCCAGCGTCTCGCCCACCAGTTGGTGCGTAGAAGAAGACGATGGTGTCGCCAGGCTGTGGGGTCTTGCCGGCACCAAACTTCAGCCCGACTGGCCAAGCCCATCGCTCTCCCTCCCAGATCTCGGTGCGATATCTCTGAGGGTCCCATAGTCGTTGATTCATCTGGTAGAGCCAGGTCGCCATCGCAACTCCTTTGAACAGCGAGATCCGTGCGGCAGGGAAGTACCCCTCCGCTCGACTGCCTGGGTTGGCTGGCCCGCTTCGCGACAGTTGAAACGTGCGAACGGCAAATACGTCATGGGCGATCGTCTCATGACCGCGGAGCTGCCCAGCGCAGACGCTCAACTAAGGCAGGCCTACCTGTCCTTATTTCCTCTGCGGTACTTGTCCCCAGCCGCCTTATCTGCACCACTCCTGCTGACGCCCTTTCCGGAATAGGTGGCACCGCCCTTGTGGATAGTGGTCTTGTGAGCTTCGCCGATTCCCGTCCCGAGAAACGACGCGCTCATACGGCTAACCTTGTCCGGACGACTGCCTTTCTTGCTCATACGCTCCTCCTTGGCTCGCTTCAAGTCAAGGCAATTCTACAGCATCTCCGCAAGGACGCACGCCACCAATTGCCGTGTAATCGGACTCGCTGTGAGCCACTATTCCGAGTGGCGAGACCTAGGGATACAGGATTGGCATTTTGCCTATGTTTCAGCCGGGCAGGGGACAGCAGGAGTCGCGCACAGCATGACTCCCCCTCACCCTCCTCGCTCTTGTCATGGCACTAACGCGGCGTAAGCCAGCTCCACAGCCCGTTGCCTGTCACGCCTCATTCCGGCCTGGATCTTTCAGGCCGAAAACAGGACGGGCGCGACGGCGTAGCCACCTCCGCCTCGCCCTCGCCAACCCGAGGAGGGTAAGTCCATGGGCAGCCGTACGTAGCAGTGTGGCAGCCGGTCTTGCCTCAAGGGTGACAGCAGCGCCGGCTGCACGACCAGCCGCTGCAGCCAGGGCAAGCCGCTGCCGGAGCTTTCCGGCCCGCTCGACGAGCGGTCCGTGTACCACTTGACCGAGGAAGGCCGGAGGGCTCTCGGCCGCTCTGCTCTCGGCCTTGCCGCAGCCGAGTGTTAGGCTTCCAGCATGCGAGATTTCACCGCGGTCGTCGAGAAGGACGCCGACACCGGCCTCTTTGTCGGCTACGTGCCCGGCTGGCCCGGCGCTCATTCCCAGGGCGCGACCCTGGACGAGCTCCGACGGAACCTCGAGGAGGTGGTTTCGATGCTTCTCGAGGACGGCGAGCCGCGGCTGGCAGCCGAGTTCGTCGGCACACAGACTCTCCGAGTTGCTTGAGGTGGGGGACATCCCAGTCCTCAAGCCGAGGGAGGTGGTCGCCGCCCTCCACTCTCTCGGTTTCGTACAGCTTCGCCAGCGCGGCTCGCACAAGCAGTTCCGGCACGCCGACGGGCGAGTGACCACGGTGCCGTTCCACGCCGGGCGAGACATCTCTCCTTCCCTGCTGAGGAGAATCGCGCAAGACATACGAGTGGAGGTTCGGGAGCTAGTCGCTCACCGCTGAAGCAACTTTGCGCCGGCAGGGACACAGAACCTTGGCGGACACCCCTACGTCTCGGCGCTCTTGGGGCAGCCTGGACGAGCACTTCGACGAGGTGGCGGGATTGCGGAGGCTGGGTTGGTGAGGACCGGCCCTCACGGATCAGCGTAGCCCTGGTGCCCGGTGCGCGACGGGGCGTGGTTGCGGAGGTCCACGCATTACGCCACGGATCGCGGCCGGGCATGCGCGCCGGAGAGCGACGAGGGGCGTCCGGCGCCGCTCAACGCAGGGGGACGAGCTTGGCGAGCCAGGGAAGGTACTGCTGAAGGAAGGCCACGGCCTCGGGGTCCTGGTGCGCGGCGGAGACCGTGTACGCGCCGACCGCACCACCGCCGAAGGCATAGTAGCCACAGGCTCCGCCGCCGAAGGCGACTGCGCCGATCGCTCCACCGCCGAAGGCGATTCCTCCAATGGCAGCGCCGCCGATAGCGATCAGCACGCCGATGGCGCCGCCCCCGAACGCCACGAGGCCGATGGCGAGGCCCCCGACGGCGACCAGCCCACGCGCCAGTCCCCCGCACGCGAACCAGCCCGTCGCCAGGTCGCCCAGGGCGAAGATGGCTCGCGCGTGGCCGCGGATCTCGCCGCGCTCCCAGTCGGGGCCGAGCGCGATGGCCCACAGCGGCAGGCCGAACAGCTTGCGGGTGGACTGCCGGCGGATGCCGAGGACGGGGTAGCCCTCGAGCTGCGGGGTCGAGAGAGCGAGCTTCTTCGCCCTGGCGAACTCCTCCGCCGTCAGCGCGCCTTCGGCGTGCAGCTTGGCGAGCCGTTCGAGCTCCGGAGCCAGAGGCATATCCCTCCTGGGCGAGCTTCGAGCTCGCCGAGCCTATCGCAGCCGGCTGAAGATCAAGGCGCTTCGCGTGAAGCGCGTTCCGTCACGGGCTTCGCAATACCCCCTCAGCCTTGCTCCCGACGGCGCTCTAAATCTAGAATCCTCCTGAAATTCTAGAAGGGAGACGCCATGGCCCTGAGCATCAAGCACCCCGACGCAGATGCCCTGGCGCGGGAAGTTTCCAGGCTGACCGGCGAGAGCCTGACCGAGGCGGTGGTGAGCTCTCTCCGGGAGCGGCTGCGGGTGATCCGTGGGCGCGCCTCGGCGCCTCGCCTGGAAGAGGAGCTGGCGGCGATTCGCAAGCGATGCTCCACCCTGCCGGTCCGCGATGCGCGCAGCGCCGACGAGATCTTGGGGTATGACGAGCGGGGCCTGCCTCGCTGATGGTAATCGACACCTCGGCGGTGCTGGCGATCCTCTGCGACGAGCCGGAGGCCCCGGCGTTCGAGGCGGCGATCGCGGCCGATCCGGTGCGGCTGCTCTCGGCCGCCTCGTTTCTCGAAGCAGCGATGGTCGTCGAAACCCGCTTTGGCGAGCCCGGCGGGCGCGAGCTCGACCTGCTGGTCCACAAGGCTCAGATCGAGGTGGTCGCCGTCACCGGCGAGCAAGCCGAGCTGGCGCGGCAGGCTTTCCGGGCCTTCGGTAAGGGCAGGCATCCCGCCGGGCTGAACTACGGCGACCTCTTCGCCTATGCGCTCAGCCGCCTCTCGGGCGAGCCGCTGCTCGCTAAGGGAGAGGACTTCGGGAAAACCAACGTCGCGCGAGCCTTGTCGCGGCCCGAGCCGTAGCCTCGTCGCGCTAGGTCGCGGCCGCGAGGTAGGGCGGCCGGCCGGAGTGGAGCGACCAGCCGAGGACGATCATCAGCAGGCTGAAGGCCCACAGGCCGCCGCTCGGCGTGGTGGGCAACAAGGTCAGCGAGAGGACGACGATGGACGGCGGGATCAGGATGAAGAACCACGCGAGCCAGGTCGCGAGGATTCGCCGCCGCAGAGCCGCGACGCCGGTCATCAGCGAGCCCACGATCACCAAGTTCATTCCCATCATGTGAACGGCGTAGCCGGTGTTGGCAACCGGGTTGGTGCCGGGTGTCGGGATGGTGAGCCCGTTCTGGTGCCAGGTGGCGGTGTGCACGGCATCGCCGAGGATCACCAGGAGCAGCCCCGCCATCAGTACCCAGAGACCCCACGGCTGGACGCGCCCCGTGCGCTCCCGGGTTCGCATCGCCAGCGCCAGCAGGCCGGCGAACATCAGGAGCAGCGCCACGGTGTAGAGGCTGCCGTAGAGCACCCACAGGCCGACCGGCGTCGCAATGGAGAGCAGGCCATCCAGCGCGGGCTCGACGACGGCGATCCACGAAGGCTCGGGGATGATCGCCCAACCCGTCATGTACTTCACGATGACCAGGATCGGGGCCAGGAGGACGCCCATCACGCCGCCTACGAGGGCGGCCGTCCCGGCGATCCGGCTGCGCGATTCGGACTCCATCGAAGCGCCCTCCCGGCTCGCGATCCTACAGCAGCCCCTGGCCGCTTCAGGTGGCGCCCGAGACGGGCGTGACCCGGGCCATGCGCCGCCGCTTCAGGGAAGACGATCGGCGAGCCCGGTCGAGACCGGGCTCGCCGGTCGCCAGAGGTCAGCGACCCGAGGTGCCGGGCGCCGTGGGTGCTTGCGGGGGGCAGCCCGGCGCGACGACGCCGATCGGCGGCGGGGCCGTGGACCGCGGGTCGATCGCCGGCATCGACAGCTCGCAGGCCGGAGTCAAGGGGCAGCACACGGTCACCGGCTTGCAGGCCCAGACCGGTATGCCAATGGGGTTGGAAGTTTCGACCGTCGGCGGTGCCGGGCGCAAGGGTTGGGCCGAGCCCTGGTCGAAGCCGAAAGCCGCGGCCAGGGCCGCGAGACCGAAGACGAGCGCCGTGGCGCACCTGCGAGACATCGTGTTCATAGCTTCCTCCTCTGGCCGCGCAGCGTAGAGGAGGTCCCGGGGGCCGAAGAACGATCCGAGGTAAGGAACCGGCCCTGACTTTCGACAGGGGCGGACACAGCAGGATGGCAGGCGCGGTCCTCGGCCGCGATCAGGGAGTGGCCACCCCGCCGAAATCGCGGCCGGAGCCCAACGACCAGCCGAGGACGATCATCAGCACGCTGAAGGCCCAGAGGCCGCCGGTGTTGGCGACCGGATTGGTGCCGGGTGTCGGGATGGTGAGGCCATTCTGATGCCAGGTGGCGGTGTGCACGGCATCGCCGACGATCACCAGGAACGGCCCCGCCATCAGGATCCAGAGACCCCAGGGCTGGACCCGCCCCGTCCGCTCACCCTTGCGGCGATCCTACAGCAGCCCCCGCGAGGCGTCCGACAGGCAGATGGGCACGCCGACCGACCTGCCCGGGCCGCCCTTGCCGGCCGCCCTGGATGCGCCTATGATGGCCGCGATGCTCCACCGCCTCTCGCGCTCGGCTTGCCTCGCCGCACCGGCCTCCAGCCGGCTCGGCAACGCGCTCAATCCCAATAATCCCAATCCCGAGGTGCGGCCACCGGCGTAGGCAAGCGCAAATCACTGCCCTCCCGACGGCCCGCACCTTCCAAGGCGCGGGCCGTTTTGTTTTGGGCGGAAACGAATTGTTTTTGGCGAAAGCGAAGGAGACGCCTCATGTGCTCGATCACCTGCATCTTCGACCTCGCCGTCAACCCGGCCGAGGCGCGGCGGCTGGCCCTCGCCCTCTCCGCGAAACAGCGCCACCGCGGGCCCGACTGGAGCGGCATCCACGCCGACTCGCGCGCCGTGCTGGCCCACGAGCGGCTGGCGATCGTCGACGTCGAGGGCGGCGCCCAGCCTCTGACTTCGGCCGACGGCGAGCTGGTGCTGGCGGTCAACGGCGAGATCTACAACCACCGTGAGCTCGAGCGGGACCTGACGCAGCCCTACGACTTCCAGACCCGGAGCGACTGCGAGGTGATCAACGCGCTGTGGCGCGAGCAGGGGCCTAACTTCCTTCCTCGCCTGAACGGCATCTTCGCGTTCGCGCTGTGGGACCGGGGCGCCGGCCACTACCTGGTGGCCCGCGACGCGATCGGCGTCTGCCCGCTCTACTACGGCCGCGACGAGCACGGGCAGCTCCTGGTGGCCTCGGAGATGAAGGCGCTGGTCGGGGTCTGTCGCCGCTTCGAGGAGTTCCCGCCAGGCCACTACCTCGACAGCGCCGTGGGCCGGCCGCTGCCGTACTGGCAGCCCGCCTGGCGAGAGGGGGCGGCCACCACCGGCCGCGCGCCCGACCTACCCGCCCTGCGGCAGGCCTTCGAGGCCGCGGTCAAGCGCCAGCTCATGACCGACGTACCCTACGGCGTGCTGCTCTCGGGCGGCCTCGACTCCTCGCTGGTCGCGGCCTGTGCGGCGCGCTTCGCCGCGCGCCGGGTGGAGAGCGACGACGCGGCCCCGGCGTGGTGGCCGCGCCTCCACACCTTCTCGATCGGCCTCGCCGATTCCCCGGACGTCGCGGCCGCCCGGCGCGTGGCGGACGCCCTCGGCACCGTGCACCACGAGCTCCGCTTCACGGTGCAGGAAGGGCTCGACGCGCTCTCCGACGTCATCCGCTCGATCGAGAGCTACGACGTGACCACGGTGCGCGCCTCGACCCCCATGTACCTGATGGCGCGGCGCATCAAGGCCATGGGCGTCAAGATGGTGCTCTCCGGCGAGGGCGCGGACGAGATCTTCGGCGGCTACCTCTACTTCCACAAGGCGCCCTCCGCCGAGGCCTTCCACGAGGAGACGGTGCGCAAGCTCGACCAGCTCCACCTCTTCGACTGCCTGCGCGCCAACAAGTCGATGGCGGCCTGGGGGGTCGAGGCGCGCGTGCCGTTCCTCGACCTCGAGTTCCTGGAGATCGCCATGAGCTTCGACGCCGCGCACAAGATGGCGCGCGACGGGCGGATCGAGAAGCACGTGCTGCGCGCCGCCTTCGAGGGCGCGCTGCCGGCCGAGGTCCTGTGGCGGCAGAAGGAGCAGTTCTCCGACGGCGTGGGCTACTCCTGGATCGACTCGCTGAAGGCCCACGCCGAGGGCGAGGTCGCCGACGCCGAGCTGGCGCGCGCCGCCTTCCGCTTCCCCGTGAACCCACCGGCGACCAAGGAGGCCTACCTCTATCGCCGCCTCTTCGAGAGCCACTTCCCCGGCGACGCCGCGGCTGCCTGCGTGCCCGGCGGCCCCTCGATCGCCTGCTCGACGCCGGCAGCTCTCGCCTGGGACCCGTCCTTCGCGCGGAGCGCCGACCCCTCGGGCCGGGCGGTGGCGGGAGTGCACCGGGCGGCCGCAACGGCTCTCAGGATCGCCCCCGCGGCGATTCGAGACTCACCGTGAAGGCAAAGGTGTAAGGGTACGCGGCGCCCGGTAGGGGCTCGAACCGCGCTTGGCGAAAGGCCTCGGCGACGCGATTCACAAGGCCGAGGCCCCTCTGGGGATGGGCGGGCGTGAGAGAGGCCGGCACTGCTGAGAGGACCCGACCTTCGGCGTCGATCGTGATCCGGAGGACGAACGAGACGTCCTCGCGAAGCCGCGAGAGCCCCCCGGTGAAGAAGGGGTCGGCGTCGAGTTCGGGCTGCGAGATTACTTTCGGAACGCGTGCGGGCTGCGCCGAGGTGGGCGCGGAAGCCGCCTCGGAGACCGAGGCTGGCGGGGCGGGAGCCATGGCCGGGGGCGTGCCCGCATCACAGGCCGCGAGCAGCGAGAGAGCGAGTGTCGGTAGCAGGAGCTTCATACCCATCTCCTTTCGGCCTTCAGCGCCGTGGGTTGAACCGCACGAAACCTGCTGCAAAGTCAAAGCCATGCCTCCCAGATCGAGCGTGGGTCTCCAGCCACCTGACCCGCGCCGCGGACGGTCATCGGCGCGTGGCGCACGCCATGGGCGTCGAGATGGTGCCCTCCGGCGAAGGATTCCGCTCCGCCCCGCATCCAAGGCGGTGCAGGTAAACCTTCAAAAGGAGAAATGGCCATGAAACGCTGGTTACCCGTTCTCGCAGCCGCCTCCCTGATCTTGGCGAGCGTCGCTCTCCGCGCGGAAACCCCGTTCGGCGAGGCCCGGATCTACATCGAGTTCAACCAGACGGCGAACGACCTCGGCTACCACGTCTCGCTCGACGGCGAAGACTGGAAACGCCTGGAGATCGAGAACCCGAACGAGGTGCTGATCTTCTCGGTGCGGGGGTACGCAGCCTACCGGCAGCTCGGCATGACCGAGCTGTTCTTCGAAGGCGCCGAGCCCAATCTCGACGACTTCCCGCTCGAGGACCTGCTGGCGCTGTTCCCGGAGGGCGAGTACGAGTTCGAGGGCCTGACCGTCGACAACGTGGAGCTCGAGAGCACGAGCACGCTCTCGCATGCCGTCCCGAACGGGCCCGGCAACGTCACCGCGACCTTGGGCGCCGGCAACAAGCTGGTCATCAGTTGGGACGCCGTGACCACGCACCCGGAGGGCTTTCCGGAGCGGCCGATCTCGATCGTCGCCTACCAGCTCATCGTCAAGCCGTTCCAGGTCACGGTCCCGGCCAACGTCAGGTCCGTGACGGTGCCGCCGGAGTTCGTAGCTTCGCTCCCCTCGGGGGCGGTCCTCTTCGAAGTGCTGGCGATCGACGTGAGCGGCAACCAGTCGATCACCGAGAGCTCCTTCGTGAAGCCCTGATTCGGCAGCCGAAGGTCGGGGCTACGGCACCCGAAGCACCAGCACGGTCTGGTCGTCGTCGCGGGGCGCGCCCTTGGTGTGGCGCTCCACGTCGGCGATCACCGCGTCGCGCAGGCGGGCGACGCCGAGGTGGAAGTTCGTCCTGAGGCTCTGCTCCAGGCGCTCGAAGCCGAACATGTCCTCGCTGCCCTCGGGTCGGGCCTCGACCAGACCGTCGGAGAGCAGGAAGAGGGTGTCGCCGGGGCCGAGCCGGGAGAGCCGCGCCTCGACCGCGAGGCTGCTCCGCACGCCCAGCGGGTAGGCCACGTACTCGAGCGGCTGGACGTTGCCCTCGCCGGTCACCAAGTAGGGGTAGAGGTGGCCGGCGCTCGCGTAGAGCAGCTCGCGCTTTACCGGGTCGAGCACGGCGTAGCAGAGAGTGGCGAGCAGGCGCTTCCTGGCGCTCTGGTAGACCACACGGTTCAGGGTGGCGAAGACCGCTTCCACCCGCGGGTTGAAGGTCACCTGCACGGCGAGGGCGGAGCGCGCCATCGACATCACCAGTCCCGAGGACACGCCGTGGCCGGCGACGTCTCCCACCGCCACGGCGAGGCGCCCATCCTCGAGCGCCAGCACGTCGTAGAAATCGCCGCCCACCTCCGAGGCCGGCTGGTAGGAGTGCGCGATCTCGACGCCGTTGAGCTGCGGCGGCAGCTCGGGCAGGATCGAGCTCTGGATGCGCCGCGCGGTCTCGAGCTCCACCCGCTGGCGCTCGCGCTCGGCGATGCGCCGCACGTGCGGCGGCACGTCGTCGTAGCGGTAGACGAGCTCCTTCTCCGACGCCAGGTGACGGACGGAGATCGCCAGCGGCAGCAGCACCACGAAGAGCGGGATCGCGGCCTGGAGCTCGAGCCAGGGGTGGCCCGAGATCAGGAAGGCGTAGGCGCTCATCAGCACGCTGCTCGAGAGCGCAGCGATCAGCGAGGTGGCGAGCCCGAAGCGCAGGAACAGGAAGACCTGGAAGGCGGCCACCCCGAGCCAGATCGGCAGGCTGAAGCGCATGGGGAAGGCGACCACCGGGGGGAAGAAGATCAGGGCGCCGACGAGCGCGGCGATGGCTCCTCCGGCCCAGGTGCCGAGGCGGCGCACCAGCGCCGAGGTCACGAGCAGGCGGCCGAACAGTTCCGCGTAGAGCACGTGGAAGGCCATGAAGGCGAGCATCGCGACCCCGAACCAGGTGGCGCCGTCCCACCACGGCCCGAACAGGTTGCCGGGCGTCACCCAGCCGCCCAGCCGGTCCGCCGCCATCAGGCTCACGAGCTCGGCGGCCGCGATCGCGACGCCGCACACCACGCCCTGGAGCGCGGCGCGCGCCACCGTGGAGTTCGCCCAGTCGCCGCGCGCCAGGCCGTCGAAGGCGGCCAGCCGTCGCGGGGCCCGGTCGCGGCACAGCACCTCCCCCACGCTCCAGGAGAGGGCCGCGAGCAGGGCGACGGGAAGGAAGTAGGTGACCAGGATCAGGGTGGAGATCACCCAGGTGATCTGCGGCCGGGCGAGCGCCGGGCCGAAGTCGGTACCGATGCCCATGGCGTTGGCCGAGAGCAGGGTGGCGAAAAGCCCGAGGCCGGCGGCGACCACCACGATCTGCGCCCCGCGGCGTACCCCGATCTCGCCCTCGTGGTAGCGGCGCACGAAGAAGATCATCACTACCGGCAGGATGAGGAAAGGCAGGATGCGCCAGCTAATCTGGCTGAGGACGAGGGCGCCGATCAGGCTGCCGAACTGCTTGCGCTGCGGGTCCTCGACCCACGGCTCGTAGCCGGTGAGGCGGTCGCCCGCGAAGCCCACTTCGACGCCGTAGGCGACGGCGGCGCCGAGCGGCCGGCCGCGCAGGCGATAGAGCAGGCGGCGATCGACCCGCGCCTCGAGCTGCTGGCTGCGGACCTCCGGCTCCTCGAGCTCGGCGAGATCGAAGCCCTGTGCGGTGAGGAAATCCGCTGCCCGCTGGCGCGCCGTGGCGTCGTCGATCGCGCCTGCCTGCTCCTCCGGCTGGAGCTGCAGCTCGAGGGCGGCGATCTCGCCGCTCGGCGCAATGCGGCCCCGGTAGGTCCACTCCTTGGCGTGGGCGGTGCGCTTGTAGATCCGCACCTCCCAGCCCAGGAGCTGCGAGCGCACCCGGCCGCGCATCGCGGCCGGCACTTCGCCGGTCTTCTCGATCTGCCAGACCACCTGGCCGAGGTCGTCCTTGAAGTCGAGGCTCGCCTCGACGTAGGGGTTGGCCACCGGCTCGCCCAGGTCCCGCACCCGCTCGAGCGTGGTGGCGATCGCCTCGCCCTTCGACACCGCCCAGCGCTCCGGTAGCCAAGGGAAGGTGCGCGGGAAGGCCCACACGAAGACGGCGAGCGACGCTGCGCCGGCGAGCAGCCAGGCGAGGAGGGTCTTGGGGTTCATGCCAGGGCGCTATCCTACTCGTTGAGATCGTCTACGCATGACGGGGAGCCTAGTTCCATCGCGCCGGCCGGTGCGGGCGATGCGATACTCTTCTCCGCCGCTGAGGCCGGCCCTATGCGGCCGGGCCACCCCGTCGAACCGCCCGCGACCCCCAGTCGAGGAGCCCCCTGATGAGCCCTGCCGCCGCTTCCAACCAGCCCCTTCGCGTCGCCGTCACCGGCGCCGCCGGCAACATCGGCTATGCGCTGGTGTTCCGCATCGCCGCCGGCGATCTCTTCGGCGCCGGCCAGCCCGTCATCCTGCAACTGATCGAGATCCCGCCGGCGCTGGACGCCTTGAAGGGCGTGGTGATGGAGCTCGCCGACTGCGCCTTCCCCCTCCTGGCCGGCGTGGTCGCCACCACCGACCTCGCCGAGGGCTTCGGCGGCGCCGATGCCGCCTTCCTGGTCGGCGCCCGGCCGCGCGGGCCGGGCATGGAGCGGAAGGACCTGCTCTCCGCCAACGGCGCCATCTTCGGGCCGCAGGGCAAGGCCATCGCCGCGCACGCCGCGGAGGGCGTCAAGGTGCTGGTAGTGGGCAACCCGGCCAACACCAACTGCCTGATCGCGGCCGAGAACGCCCAAGGCACGGGCGGCGGGCGCGGCCTCGACCGCCGCCAGTTCCACGCCATGACCCGTCTCGACCACAACCGCGCCCTCTCGCAGCTCGCGGAGAAGACCGGCGCCCACGTCAACGACATCCGCCGCATGACCATCTGGGGCAACCACTCCTCCACCCAGTACCCGGACATCGCGCACGCCACCATCGGCGGCAAGCCGGCGCGGGAATGGGTCGACCAAGCCTGGTATCGCGAATCCTTCATCCCCACTGTGCAGCAGCGCGGCGCGGCGATCATCAAGGCGCGCAGCGCCTCGTCCGCGGCCTCGGCCGCTTCGGCGGCCATCGACCACGTGCGCGACTGGGTGCGCGGCACCCCGGCGGGCGACTGGGTGTCGATGGCGGTGCCTTCCGACGGCAGCTACGGCATCGCGCCGGGCGTCGTCTACTCCTACCCTTGCGTGTGCAAGGGCGGCGACTACGAGATCGTCCAGGGGTTGGCGATCGACGACTTCAGCCGCGGCAAGATGGACGCCTCCGAAGCCGAGCTCCGCGAAGAGCGGGCGGCGGTGGAAGGGTTGCTGGGGTAGGGAAGAGCTGTAGCCGCAGCATGCCGACGATTCTCATTGAAGGTTACAAGTTCCGCTTCTACTCCTCGGATCGGTTCGAGCCGCCGCACGCCCATGTGTTTCGGGGAGAGCAAGAGGCCAAGATCTGGCTGCAGCCCGTAAGGGTCGAGTACAACCGCGGGTACAATGGGCCGGAGCTGAACCGGGTCTTGCGCCTGACGGAAGACCATAGGACCCGGCTGTTGGAGGCATGGCATGCACACTTCGGCGGCTAAGACGATAGAAGAAGTGGCCGCGACCGGCGTTCGATTCGTGGACGACATCCTGGTCGTCGCGCTCGACGACGGTCGTGAGCTGCGGCTCCCGCTGGACCGCGTACCTTGGCTGGCCTGGCTGCGAGATGCAACGCTGGCGCAGCGTGAGAACTGGACTCTCGAGCCGCGGGGCTTCGCGATCTACTGGCCGGACCTCGACGACGGCCTCGAGGTCGGGCACCTGCTGAGCCTTGGCCGGCTGAGCTAGCCCCCGGCGCCGCTAGGATCTCCCCCAGCGATTCAGCTCGCGGCCTGAGAAAGCCGCCGGGCTACCTCTGCGAGAACCTGCTCTTCGCTCCAATCCGGATGCTCGGACTTGAGATAGCTGGCGAGCATCCGCTGCGCCGACTCGCGGAGGCCCCAGGCGATTCGCAGGCGCTCTACACCCGTCTTGCCGCGGAGCACCGCCGCCATCTCCTCGTCCACCATCTCAAACTCTGGGAGGCTCGCCCGGCTCGGCACGGCTAGCCCCCGGGGCCCGATACCTTCCACAGCTTCACGAGCAACCGCGTCAGCGACACCGGCACCTGCGCCACGACCGCGGACCAGAATGACCAGTAGCCGCGGATGAGCACCCAGCGAGCCTTTCCGCGAGACCCCCGCTCTAGCGCCTCGCGGTGCTCGTGTAGCAGGTCCAAGAGAATCGGCTCGAAAACGAGCCTGAAGGTCTTCTGTGAATAGACGAAATCCGCGAACCGCCAAAGGCTGACACCGACTCGGGTGACCGTCGTGGTGGGCTGCGGTCGGCCACTGAGTCGGAGGCTTTGGTTGCGCAGTCGGGTCGCTTTGAAGAGCTGCCAAGTACCAAAAAGGAGGCTCAGCGCAGACATGGCAAGGGCCACCGTCATCAACACCCTTCTCATGGCTGATCCGGGAGCGCTCCCGCCGAGCTCGTTCACGATATCGGCACCGAACACGATATTGGCGCCACCGAACACGATATCGGCGGCACCGGACTCAGAAATCATGGCAACTGGTGCCAGGAGCCATGCCAGCACCGCCAGCAGAAAGACGGGCCAAGAGCCATGGCTCCTCCGTTGCCTTCGCCTACGAGACTGAGGCTGCATCGGCTAGCCCTCCTGCCATCACCCTGCGGCCGATTTCCAAGACCCGCAGCGCCTTCACCCCGTATCCGGTCGCCTGGAACACCCTCCTCGGCAACCCGGCCTCCCCCTCCTCCTTAACCTGCCTTGACTCCACATACCCCTTGTCCGCCATCCGACCCAGAGTCACGTAGACCGTGCCCCGCTTAAGGGCGCCACCGGAAGCCTCGACCAACTCCAGGCCGTATAGCTCGCCGTGGGAAATCAGCAACTCGAGGATCAGCGCTTCCTTCGGGGAGAGTCTTGGAAAATCCATGACGCAAGTCTTACAGGTTGAAAGACTCGCTGTCAA
The DNA here is from genome assembly GCA_044869805.1 of Thermoanaerobaculia bacterium. Lineage (GTDB taxonomy): Bacteria > Acidobacteriota > Thermoanaerobaculia > Multivoradales > SZUA-115 > CAWDVR01. The sequence continues at coordinate 16,665 of JBIOXV010000023.1, forward strand.
GGCGGTCTCGACACTCGCCAGCAGGACCAGCCGAACCCCGAGGAGAGGATGGTCGCCTCGCGACCCAGAATCCGGGCCGGGCGAGCCTTCAAGGCGACCGCCGCGCTCCGCCGCAGAAGGACAACCTGACGGTCGTGCTCGGCGCCTGTGGATGCTCTGCTTTCGCGGCTGGCGATTCGGGAAGGGCAAGTCTTGACCAGCGTCGCGCTCTCCCTCTCTGGCGTTCCAGGTCATCGGTCACCGCCTTCTGGAGGCGGTCGCCGCGAGCGAGCGCTGGATGGCCGGCCGGCCCAATCAGCGCTCACTCCGTCGCCAACTCTTCGAGCAGACGCCGATAGCCTGCGGTGGATTCGCGCAGCTCCGCGAGCAGCCGGGCGAAGCGCTCCTCGGAGCGCAGCGGGTCGAGGAACGGGTCGCGCTCGAACAGGTAGGTGCAGGGGTAGCCGTTGCGCGCCGCCCCTTCGAGCCAGTCGAGCGCCGGCTCGAGCTCGCCCAGCAGTGAGAGCGCGCAGGCGCACTCGTACTGCGCGTGGTGGTACTGGCCGATGGCCTGTCCTTCCTCCCCGGTGCGGAAGATCTCCTGGTGTGCCTCCTGCCGCTGGCCGCGCAGCGCGGCGAGCAGCGCCCGGATGGGGCTGGCGCGGCTCCCGAGGTGCCCCGCGGTCGCCTCGGCGTCGGCCTGGCGCCCGAGCCGCAGCTCGCAGAGCGCCGTCTGGTAGAAGATCCAGGGTGCTGGGGCCCGTCGTGCGGTGTCGCGCGACACCGAGAGAGCCTCCTCGTAGCGGCCCTGGTGATAGCGGCAAAAGGCGAGGAGATAGCGGCCGTTCAGGTGCTGCGGGTTCAAGGCCAGACCGATCTCGAGCTGCGCGATCGCCTCCTGGAGCAGGCCCACGTGGTTGAGGATGGCCCCGGTTCGCAGGTGGGCCTCATCCAGGCTCGGCCGCGCAGCGACGGCCGCCAGCAGGTCGCGCAGCGCGCCGGCGTGGTCCCAGCCGCCTCGCGGGCTCCAGCGCAGGCGCGCGCGGGCATAGAGACCCTCGGGCAGACCCGGCTCGAGCTCGAGGGCGCGGCGACAGGCCGCCTCTGCCCGCTCATACCAGTTGCCCCCGGGCTGGAAGTCGAAGGCGATGCGCGCGTAGGCGTCGGCGAGGCCGGCCCACGCCAGGGCAAACCCGGGATCGGTGTCGCGGGACTTCTCGAACCAGTCTGCGGCGGCGATGTAGTCGTCGAGGGTCGCGCGCAGGAAGTGCGCGCGGCCGCGCAGGTAGTGCTCGTAGGCCCGGCCGTCCTTCGGCTCGAGGCGCTGCCAGTGCGCGTGCCGCTCCTCCTCGCCGGCCGTCAGCTCCACTTCGAGGGCGCGGGCGAGGTTGCGCGCCACCTCGTCCTGCACCTGGAACAGGTCTTCCATGGCGGTGTCGAGCTTCGCCGCCCAGAGGCAGTGCCCATCCGTGGTCGCCACCAGCCTCACGGTGACCCGGAGGCCGGCCCCGCCGTGCTGGAGGCTACCCTCCACCACCGCCTCGACCCCCAGCTCGCGCCCCGCTTGCTGCGGATCGACCTCTCCATCCTGGTAGCGCAGGATGGCGGAGGTCGGGCGCACCGTCAGAGACCGCAGCCCCGCCAGCTCGGTGATGGCGGCGTCGGCCAGGCCCAGGCCCAGCCGTAGGCTCTCGGCATCGGCGTCGAGCGGCCGGAAGGGGAGCACGGCCACCGAGCGCCTCACGACTCGCTCGCGGGGGGCGGCGATGGCCAGGCCGGGCGCCGGCTTCTCACCCACCGCCGCGAGCGCCAGCAGCGCCTCGCTCGCCGAGGCGAACCGCTCTCGAGGCTCTCTGGCAAGGCAGCGCGCCACCAGCCGGACGAGCTCCGGCGGGGCTTCGGGCCGCCGCGCCGCAAGGTCGCGGGGCTCCTGCCAGAGCGTGGCGCCGAGGCGCTCGGCCGCGGTGTCACCGGCGAAGGCGGGCTCCCCGGTCAGCATCTCGTAGAGCACCGCACCGAAAGCGAAGAGATCGGAGCGCGGGTCGGCCAGCCGCCCGCGCAGCTGCTCGGGAGAGGTGTAGCCGGGAGTTCCCACCAGGAAGCCGGTGCCGGTCAGGGTGGGCTCCCGGGTTGCCAATGCGCCGCCGACGGGTTTGGCGAGACCGAAGTCGAGGATCTTCGCCCGGCCGTCCGCGGTGACCAGGAGGTTTCCCGGCTTCAGGTCGCGGTGGACGATCCCCTTGTCGTGGGCCGCGGCGAGGCCGGCCAGGATCTGGCGGGCGAGGCCGAGGCAGTCGGCCAAGGGCAAGGGGCCGGCAGAAAGCCGCTCCCGCAGCGTTTCCCCTTCGAGCAACTCGGTGACCACGTATGGAATCCCCCGCTCCTCGCCGACGTCGAAGACCGCCAGGAGGTTGGGGTGGCTGAGGGCGCCTGCGGCGCGCGCTTCCTGCGCGAAGCGCCGCAGTGCCGACGGGTCGGCGGCGCCCCGGATGCGCTTGATCGCCACCTCGCGGCCCAGCCGAGGATCGCGGGCGCGATAGACCTCGCCCATCCCTCCCTCGGCCAGTAGAGACACGATCTCGTAGGGGCCCAGCCGCGCTCCGGGCGCCAGCGCCGGCGGCGCGGCCGAGGAGATCTCCTCGGGGCCGGCGAGGGCTCCCGCCAGCGCGCCGGGACCGTCGAGCGGCCCGCTGCGAGCGTGCGCCGCGAGCAGCGACTCGACCTCGGAGCGCAGCTCGGGGTCGGTGGAGCAGGCGCGCTCGAGGAAGGCCGGACGCCCCTGCGGAGGCCGCTCGAGCGCGGCGGCAAAGAGACGGCTCAGCTCTCGCCAGCGCTCGTCGATGGCCACGGTCTCCCCCGCGCCCCTCCAGGACCCGGCGGGGAGGCCCCGAGGGCGGCACCTCGGTCGGCGGTCGGTATCATCGGATCTCGTCTCACTCTAGGGATTTCCGACCCGGCGAGTCAAACCGCGCCGCGGCGCGATCCAGCGGCGATTCGCGCGGGACGGGCAAGAGAGGAGTGGAAGATGGAAACCAGTGTGGGCCCGACCGCCTCGACCCAGGTCAGCGAGCGCGAGGCTTTCCGACGCCTGGAGCATGGCTCCTGGGAGCGCGTGGCGGGAAAGTACGACGAGGTCTGGGGTCCGCTCACGCGGCAGTTCGTGCCGCCGCTCCTCGACGCGGCCGGCGTGGGGCCGGGAGAGCGGGTGCTCGACCTGGCCTGCGGCCCCGGCTATGCGGCCGCCGCCGCGGCGGCCCGGGGGGCCGACGCGCTGGGCGTGGACTTCGCCGCCGCCATGGTGCTCGAGGCCCGCCGCACCCACCCCGGCATCGAGTTCCGGCAGGCGGATGCGGAGCACCTGCCGTTTCCCCGGCGAAGCTTCGACGCCGCGCTCGTCAACTTCGGGATCCTCCACTTCGCGGAGCCCGAGCGCGCCCTGGCCGAGGCCCGCCGCGTCCTGGTTGGCGGAGGTCGGCTCGCCTTCACGGCGTGGGCCCCGGCCGACAGCCCCGGCGCGCTCGTCATCCAGGAGGCGATCCAGGCACACGCCGACTTCGAGGTGGGGCTGCCCGAGGGACCGCCCCACGACCTTTTCGCGGATCCCGCGGCGTGCCAGCTAGCCCTCGAGGCCGCGGGGTTCCGGCCCGAGTCGGTGCGCTCCGTTTCGGTCACCCGCCCCTGGCGGGTGGCGAGCCCGCAGGCAGCCTTCGAGGCCGAGCGGCAGCACGGCGTGCGCACCGCAGCGCTGCTCGCGCGGCAACGGCCGGAGGTGCTCGAAGCCATCCGGCGGGCGATCGCCCGCGCCCCGGTCGCCTTCGCCTGCGACGGCGGCTATGCCCTGCCGATGACGGCGCGGGTGGTGAGCGCGGTGGCGTGATCCGGCGGCGCTTTGCGCGGGACGTGGGGAGAAGGCAAACCGCCGCCGTCCCGAAAGGAGTGCCGATGCCCCGTCCGAGACTGCTCACCGGTCTGCTCGCCGCCCTGGCGGCGGCCGTCAGCCTGGCGCCCCTTTCCGCCGCCCCCTTCCTCTATGCGACCCGCCCGACCACCGGCTCGGTGGTGGCGATCGACCTCGCGACCGGCGCCCTCGCCGCCGATCTCGCGGCCGGCACCTTCCCCGCGGGCGCCGTCTTCGACCCGGCCGGCGAGCGCTTGTTCGTCGCCGACTCGGCCGCCGGCGCGGTCGAGGTCTTCGACACGACGGCGGGGCACCTGGCGACGATCCCGGTGGGGGCCGGTGCAGCGGGACTGTGCGCCGAGCCGGGCGGCGACCGCGTCTTCGTCGCCGCCGCGCAGGACGACGCGGTCGTCGTGCTAGACGCCCAGACCCTGGCGGTCGCCGGAACAGCCGTCGTCGGCGACGCGCCGGCCGCCGTCGCCTGCGACCTCGTTTGGGTCGTGGTCGCCAACTTCGGCGGGGGGTCCGTTTCGATCCTCGACGCCGCCATCGGGGCACCCCTGGCGACGGTGCCGGTCGGCGCCTTCCCCGCCGGCGTGGCCCTCGCCCTCGGCCGCGCCTTCGTCGCCGACTTGGGCGACGACACCGTCTCGGTCGTCGACCTCGCCACCCAGACCGTGGTCGGCACCGTGCCGGTGGGCGACGCGCCGCGCGGCATCGCCGCCGGCGGCGGCCGCGTCTTCGTCGGCAACGTCAACGACGGCACCGTGACGGTGCTCGACGCCGCGACCCTCCTGACCGTGACGACGATCGCGCTGCCCCTGGCCGGGCCTTTCGACCTCGCCCTCTCGTCCGGCGGCGAAGCGCTCTACGTGGCGCACCTCGCCGGACCCTCCGTGACCGTGATCGACACCGGGGCGCTCGCCGTACAGGGATCGATCGCGACCGGCGAGGGCCTCCTCGCCCTGGCCGGCGTCGCCCCGGGAGTGCCTGCCGGCGGCGGAGCCGGCGTCCTCGGCATCCCGGCGCTCGGAGGCCCTGGCCTTGCCGCCCTCGCGGGGCTCCTCGCCGGGAGTGGCTGGCTCGTCCTCGGGCGCCTTCGTCGCGGCGGCCGCGGTAGAGGGGGGCTGCTCTCGTCCATCCTCCTCCTAGCCGCCGCGGCGCCGGCGGCCCGGGCCGGCACCGTGACGTTCTCGGACGCCCTCTTCCTGCCGGCCGACTGGACGGTCTTCTCGGCCGAGGTCGGCGACGGCGCCCAAGAGGTCATGCAGGACGCGACGGCGGGCAACCCGGCCCCCTGCCGCTGGATGCAGCACGAGAGCCCTCCGCCGTCCGGCGGTCCCGAGGAGGTGGTCGAGGTCGTCCATCTCTACGCCGTGGCGACCTACGACCCCGCCGCAGGCGGCGCCGTCGCCGCGCTCGACGCCGCCTGGGACCGGATCATCGCCGACGTGGATGGCGGGGACGGCCAAGTCGAAGAGGCCTTCGCCGTCGAGCAGGGCGAGACCGTCTACCTGACCTCGGTCGAGACCTTCTCCTCGCCGGCCTGGAGCACGGTGAGCCGCACCGGCCTGGCGGCGGTCGACTTCGCCGACGAGGGGGGTGCCCATCCCGACTTCTCGGCCGGCGGCGCGCCGCTCGCCCTCGGCTACTTGCGGCGGACGCGCAACGCGACTCCGAGCTTCGAGTTCATCGTCCACCTGATCGACAACTGGAGCGTCACCGTCCACACCGGCGCCGGCGGCGCCGGCACCGCCGGCTTCGCCTCTCCAGCCTTCGCGGTGGCGGGAGACGATGCGGCCTCGATCGGCGTCGTGCGCAGCGGGGACCCCGGAGGTGCCGCCGCGGTCGATGTCGTCCTCTTCCCGCCTGCTTCTCCGCCGGTGGTGCGGACGGCGAGCTGGGGCGACGGGGAGGCGGGCCTCGTCGAAGTCGAATTCCAGGCCGCGGAGATCGGCGCGACCGACGACCTGGTCATCCTCGGGCTGGCGCTCGAAGATCCGACGCCGGGGCTCACCCTCGATCCGCAGCGCGCGCAGGCCCAGCTCCTCGCCTCCCAGGACCCCGCCCTGGTGCAGCTCGCGCTGGTGCTGCAGCTCCTCCTCTCGCGCTTCGACGCGGCGACGGTCGTAGCGCTCGCGATCTTCGCGTTCCTCTTGGTAGCGCGCCGCCGGGCCGCGGCGAGGGCCCTCTCCGGCGCGGCGCTCTGGCCTGGCCTGCTGATCGCCGGCGTGCTGAGCCCCGCCTGCGTGCCGACGGGGGAGGTCGTGGTGAAGTACACCTCCGCGAGGTTCAACGAGCGCGTGCGCGCCGATCTCAACCCGCTGACCTGCAAAGACCGCTTGACGGACCTGCGCTACGGCTTCTTCCGGGACGGCTCGAACGGGGGCCTGGTCAACGAGATCTTCCCGGTGGCGGCCTCCGATCCCACCGGCCCCGGCAACCTGGTGCTGACCGACTGTCTCTTCGTCGGGAGCGAGGGCTCAAGCGGCGACGAGCTGCGCCTGTCCTGGGAGGTGGTGGGCAAGATCGACCGCTCTGTCGAGCCGCTGGACAAGATCTTCCGTCCGTGCGGCGAAGGTGACTCCGACTGCCACCTCGACGAGCTGGGCTTCTGTACCTTCTCGTCGCCCGTCTCACGCCTGCTCGCTGAGAAACCCGGTGAGGAGGCCGGGGGGGAGCTCGAGGGTCGCCTCTGCGGGCAGGGAGGGGCCTGGGTCGCCACCCTGCCCAGGGACCCCGAACAGTGGCACAACATCCTGATTCGGTGCAGGGCCGGGGGGGGCCTGTTTGCCCGCCTCGAGGCGCACTCGACGGCTTTGCCGGACGACCCCGACGCGCTCTGTCCGGTCGATCATTTCGACGGCGCCGCGACCAGCTTGCAGGCCCGGGTCGACGGCTTCTCGTGCCTGGGCGAGGGCGAGCTGCTGGACGCCTGCGCCGTCCCGTGCGGGCTCGAGCCGCGAGGGGACGTGAGCTACCGCGTGCGCGTCGCGAGCGAGGAGTTGGGCGTCCCCGACGATGCGATGGACGGCGACAAGCGCTGGCTCGAGCCCGACATCCTGCTCGTCGAAGGCAGCCGCCCGATGGTGCGCCCGATGGCCCGCGACGGCGAGACGCTGCGCTTCGTCTGGCAGACCGCGGTAACCCCGTTCGTGCCGCCGCCCGGCGTGCCCGACAGCTCGTGTCTCCCGATGCCGCTGCCGGTGCGCTGGGGCGAGAACTTCGCCCCGACCGTGCGCGTGGACAGCGTCCAGATCCTGACCCGCGACGCCGCCGGCGTGGAGGAGGTCGTAGAGACCGACATGAACCGGCTGACGATCCGCATCCCGGAGCCGGGGGTCGCGCATCCGCGGACCCTCACCTGCACCGGCAGCAAGCACGATGGCAGCCACCTCTCGTTCTGGGTCCACCCCACCGACAACCAGACCTCGGATTGCACCTTCGAGCCGCAGCCGCTCCGCATCCTGACCCCCACCTACGCGGTCTCCTACCTGCACGTGGACCCACCGGTCACCAGGCCGATCACCTGGGAGGCGACGCTCCTGGAAGACCCCATGGGAAAGCAGGTCTTCATCCGCTTCTTCCTGCGCTTCGAGGCCACTCCGGCGGCCGTCCGGATGTCACCGGCGGTGCTCGACTTCGGCGAGCTTCAGGAGGACGAGTGGCGCGAGGGCGAGCTGACGCTTACCAATGTCGGCGGCGAGATGCTCGAGATCCGGAGCGTCGGCTGGGCCCCCGGAAGCGCCCATCCGGGCGACTTCACCTTCTACGTCGCCGGCGATCCGGTGCCCATGCCGCTGCCGATCGAGGCCAAGATGGGGCCCGCCGGCGTCCTCGCGCTGCGCCTCGCGGCCGATGCCGGAGAGGCGCCGATCCTCTCCCTCGAGCAGACCTCGACCGACCTCCGCATCGCGCTCGGCGCTCCCGACGACTCCGGGGAGCCGCAGCCCCTGACCCTCTACGGCGAGGGGGCGACACTCGTCGGCTCGCTGCTGCTGCGCCACGACCCGGGCGCCGTCTTCGAGCCCGCGGCGCCGGGAGACCCGCGGCCCTTCGTGCTCCCGGCCCACGCGGAGGCGAGGCCGCCGTTCGTACTCTCGCCGGGCGAGAGCGTCACGATCAGGGTCCAGGCGCGGCCGGGGGCCATCGGCCAGCGCAGCGCCGGGCTCGCCGTCGAAGCGGTCTCCCTCGTGAACCCCGCCTTCAGCCAGACCGTCGTTGCCCAGCTCGTGGCCGACTCCCTCTCCGGGCCGCAGCTCCACGCGCTGCCGCCCGCGCTGTGGGTCAAGCGGGACTCGGCCTCCGACTTCCCGGAGCCGCGCCGCTACGCCCTGCTCGAAAACGTCGGCCACTTCGACCTCGAGGTGCAGCAGCTCGACCTCGCCGGTTCCGGGGCCTCGCGCTTCACCGTCGAGTCGGACCGCGGCCTGCCGCCGTTCGTGCTTCCGCCTGGCGAGTCGAGCGACCTCGTCATCCGCTACCTCCCCGCCTGCGACGGCACCTACACGCTGCCGGATCACGAGGCGCGCCTGCTCGTCGCCTCGAACGGCGGAGCGGCCGAGATCCCGCTCTTCGGCCTGTCGCACGGCTACTGCGAGCTGCCCTAGGGAGACCCTCGCCCGCCGGAGCTCCCTGCCGACGGGTCGGTGGCGCCCCGGATCCGCTCGCTCGCCACCTCGCGGCCGAGCCGCGGATCGCGGGCCCGGTAGGTTCGCTCAAGGCCCGGCAGCGGAAGGTGGGGGCGCGGTCAGCCGGCGATGGAGCCAGGCGCGGGCGAGCTGCCACTCGCGGTCCACCGTCCGCGGCGAGATCCCCAGGAGCTGGGCGGCCTCCTGCACCGTCAGGCCGGCGAAGAAACGCAGCTCGACGAGGCGGGCGCGCCGGGCGTCCCGCGCCCCGAGCTCCTCGAGGGCGGCGTCGAGCGCCAACAGATCGACCTCGCGCGGTGGGCGCACCGCCGCGTCCTCCGCCAGCTCCACCTGCAAGCGAGCTCCGGGGCGTTTCTGCGCCCGATGGCGGCGCGCGTGATCCACCAGCACGCGCCGCATGATCTGGGCGGCCACGGCGAAGAACTGGCCGCGGCTCTCCCATCCAGCCTGCTCCTCGGCGGCCAGGCGCAGGTAGGCTTCGTGCACCAGTGCGGTGGGCCGCAGCGTGTGGCTCGCACGCTCGCGGCGCAGGTAGCGGGCGGCCTGCCGGCGCAGCTCGGCGTAGACGAGAGGCAGGAGGCGATCGGCGGCCTCCGGGTCGCCGGCGCTCCACGCCTGAAGCAGCTCGGTCAACTCCGGCGGGGAGGCCCCCATCGCGGCACCTCGCAAGGCTGCGGACGGCACTGGATCTTCGTCCAGTCTAAGGACCTCCAGCGCGGTTCGTCAAACCTCACGGCGGCGCGTGGCGTGATCCGGCGGCGCTTTGCGCGGGAGGGGGTGAAAGGAGACACCCTATGAACTGTCTCGCAAAGTACTCGGTCGGGCTGCTGGTCGGCCTCGCGGCGGCACCTCTCCTTGCCGCCCCGCGGTCGGCGCCGACCGCCGCCGAAAAGCACCTCTTCGTCTGGGCCGGCGACCAGGCGCGCTCGCAGCCGGACTTCCTCGCCGTGATCGACTTCGACGACTCCTCGACCACCTACGGCCGCGTGGTGGCCCGGGTCGATCTCCCCGCGCCGGCCGCGAGCGGCAACGAGCCGCATCACGTCGGGCTTTCCCACGACGGCCGCGTGCTCGCCGCCGGCGGCCTCTTGAGCGTCCTCAAGGGCCAGCCGGACGTCTTCTTCTTCGACGTCTCCGATCCCCGGGCGCCGAAGTTCCTCTCCGCCGCCGACCCGCCCCGGTCGGCGATCACCGACGAGTTTTACGCCCTGCCTGGCGGCGGCTTCCTGGTCACCATGATGGGCGGGGCCGAGGGGCATCATCCCGGCCGCATCGCCGAGTTCGACTCCGAGCTGCGCCTGGTCGCCGAGCACCCAGCCGAGCCACCTTCCGACGGCTTCAACCCGCACGGCATCTCGGTGCGGCCGGACCTCGACCTGATGGTAACGAGCGACTTCATCTGCCCGTCGAGCACCCTGCACGCGGTGCCCGGCGACCTCGTTCTCCGGGGCAGCGTGCGGGTGTGGAGCTTCCGGGAGCGCAAGCTCCTGCGCACCATTCCTTTGCCGGGAGCCGTCGGCACTATCGACGTCCAGCTCATCCCCGGTGATCCCAAGGCCCGCGCCTACACCGCAGGAATGGCCGACGATCAGCTCTACCTCGTCGATCCCCGGGCGGGCACCGCCAAGGCGGTCTTCGACTTCGGCGCCGTCGCCAAGGGAGGCTGGCCGCAGCTCATGCGCCTCTCCGCCGACGGGCGGCGCCTCTTCGTGTCGATGAACCAAGCCGGCAAGGTGGCAATGCTCGACACCTCGGATCCGGGCAAGCCCGTCCTGCTCAAGACCCTCGACCTGGGAGAGGGGTCCGGGCCCCACTACATCGCCCTGACGCGGGACGGCAAGCGCCTGGTCGTGACCGACTACTTCCTCAACGAGGACGGCGCCGGCAAGGTCCACGCCGAGGGCGACCACCGCGTGCAGGTGGCGCGGGTGTTTGACCGCGACCTGGTCCTGGACCCGCGGTTCCAGCTCGACTTCAACCACGCCTTTGCCTCCGGACCCGCGCGCCCGCATGGCGTGGCGATGAAGTGAAGCGCGACCCGGGAAGCCCTCCGCGCCGTCGTTCGGCGCGGATGCGGCATCCTCCTTCGTTGGCTGCTGCGCCGACCCGCCCGCTCGCCTTCTGCGGTCTCGCTGCGGCGGCTTGCCTGGCGACCCTCGGCGGCGCAACGCCGGTTCGCCTCGCGTTCCTGCGCCCCGCGGTCGAGCACGGCGAGGTCTGGCGGCTGCTCACCTGTCACCTCGTCCACGCCGGTCCCGGTCATCTCGCCTGGAACCTCGCCGGCCTCGTGGTCGCGGCGCTCGCCGTGGGGCCGGCCCTCCCGGCCCACGAGTGGCTGGCGGTGAGCCTGGTGAGCGCTCTCGTGGCCAGCTCCGGCGCTCTCTGGTTCTCTCCTGAAACCGTCGCCATGGCCGGCCTGTCCGCGGTCCTGCACGGCCTGCTCGCCGCCGGGGCCTGGGCAGTAGCTCGTCGTGGGGAGCCGCTGGGCTGGGGGCTCCTCGGGATCCTCGCCGCCAAGCACGGGCTCGAGCGCCTGACCCCGCTACCGTGGGCGTCCTTCTGGCTCGGCGACCCCATAGCGACCGAGGCCCATGTTTTCGGCAGCCTGGGCGGCCTCGCGGCAGCCCTGTTGCTCGAGCTCGCCGCCCACCGGTCGAGCGGCACCAGGCGATCCTCGTCCCCACCGTCAACCTCGACAACCACCAGCACCGGCGTCTGCCCTGGAGCGGGCGCCACCGGGCTCCGCATCCCTACTGCAGGGTGATCAGCTCGCGCCGGCACGCAGCCACGTCTTCGCGATGGGCGAGCGGCCAGGGGGCGAAGGTCGCGAGGCCTTGGCGCAGGGCAGCTTCGGCCTCGTCGCGCCGCCCGAGCGCGGTGAGGGCCCGACCGCGGGCGCAGTGGATCCCGCCGTTGCGCGGGTCCTCGGGCGGATGACGGCGCAGCGCCTTGGAGGCGCCTTCCAGGGCGACGAGAGCCTCGGCAGGCGAGCCGGTGGCGAGCAGCGCGAGGCCGAGGGCGAGGTGGGCGTCGGAGTGGAGGGGGG
>JBIOXV010000024.1:0-11360 GCA_044869805.1 Thermoanaerobaculia bacterium
GGTGACTGACAGAGGAGAGCCCTTCTTCGCGGACGCACCCGAGATCACCTCGTTTGCCAAGGAGAAGGTCGCCTCGCCGCTCTTCGCCGTACTGCTGCGCGTCGCAGGGAAAGCCCCCAACACTTCCGGCGCGTGGGAGGTTGTCCGAAGGCTCGGCGGCGCCCTTGTGACCTTTGGGAGTCCGATCTCGAACGAGTTCATGCCGCTTCCGCAGAACGATCACGAACTCCTCGTCCGCGACATTCTGCTGCGCACTTCCCACCGTTCGGGCATGCTTCTCTCCGCGGAGGAACTCGCATCCCTCATACAGCTCCCCGGCGCCTCCGTCGCCATCCCCGAGCTGTGGCGGGCCGGCGAGCGATCGAAGAGTCCGCCTCCCGAAGTCATCAGGTCTGGATGCCTTCTCGGCACGAACGTCCATGCCGGAGAAGCGATCGAGGTGCGGCTACCAGTTCAGGCGAAGACAAAGCACGTGCATGTCGTGGGCGGCACCGGCACCGGCAAGTCAACGCTCCTCGCGCGGATGATCCTTGAGGACATCGAGGCCGGCCACGGCGTTGGAGTCTTGGATCCGCACGGCGATCTCGTTGACGAGGTAGCGGCCCGCATTCCAGAGATCCGGCGCGGTCAGGTGATTCTCTTTGATCCAGCGGACGAGCAGTCAGCGGTCGGCTGGAACATCCTGCGCGCCCACTCGGTCTCCGAGCGGGAGATGCTCTCCTCCGACCTTGTTGCGGTCTTCCGCAGGCTCTCGACCTCCTGGGGCGACCAAATGACCGCGGTTCTCGGGAACGCCATCCTGGTCTTCCTGGAGCACAAGCGCGGCGGGACCTTGCTCGACCTCCGGCGCTTCCTCATCGAGGAGCCCTTCCGCCGGGAGATGCTCGCGGGGGTGGAAGACTCCTACCTCCGCTCCTTCTGGGCTGTGGAGTATCCGCTTCTCGTCGGCAGGCGCCCCCAGGCGCCGATCCTCACGCGGCTCGACACCTTCCTGCGCTCACGACTTGTCCGCAGGGTGGTGACCGCGGGGGAGGAGGGGTTCGACTTCCGGGATATCACAGACGGAGGGCTCATCTTCCTGGGGAAGCTCTCCGCGGGTGCGATCGGCGAAGAGAATGCCGCGCTCCTCGGATCGCTTGTGGTCTCGAAGTTCCACCAGGTGACGCTTGCGCGGGAAGCGCAGGCGGCCACGGCACGGCGCCCTTTCTTCCTCTACATCGACGAGTTCCATGAGGTCGCAACTCCGTCCATGGCCTCGCTTTTCTCGGGCGCGCGCAAGTACGGCCTGGGGTTGACCGTCGCTCACCAGGACCTCTACCAGCTCCACCAGACGATTCCCGAGGTGGAGCGCTCGCTTCTTGGAAACGCATACACCCGCATCTCTTTCCGCGTGGGGGAGGAGGATGCCCGGGCGCTGGAGCGGGGCCTGAGCTTCTTCACAGCCGAAGACCTCATGCGGCTTCCGGTCGGCGAGGCGATCTGCCGCGTAGGGGGCAGGGAGGGCGACTTCAATCTCAGGGTGGAGCAGCTCCCCGCGATTGACGCCGCGGACGCGAGGGAGCGGCGAGAAGCGCTCCGTGAGCGCTCGTCGCGGCGGTTCGCGAGGGAGGCGGCTGAGGGCGGTCCCTCACCGGAGAAGGCCGCTGAGCCCCAGGAAGCCGTCCCCGAGCCCTTGGAACGAGCCGCCCCTATTCGACCCCTCGTCGCCAGAGAGGCTCCGTCTGAGCCGCCGCAGGCCGCGAAGCCCGAGGTCTCGGTAGACAAGCTCTCGCTCGACTACCTCGCGCTCGTCGCCGCCTCTCCTTTCCTCACTGTCCGGGAGCGCAACGAGACATTGGGACTGAGCGCCTGGCGGGGGCACCGGGTGAAGGGGTCGCTTATCCGCGATGGCCTCGCCAGCGAGGTTGCGGTCAACCCCGGCGGGCGGGGCGAGCGCTTCAAGCTCCTCGACCTCACCTCTGAGGGCCGAGCGCTCCTCTCCCGGTTCGGAGTTCCGCTTCCTCGCGGGCGCGGGCGCGGCGGCATCGCGCACCAGTGGTGGGCGCGGCGGATCAGCGAGTGGCTTTCCGAGCACGGCGTGGTGTCAGAAATAGAGGACGGCTCGTCAGGTGCGAGGGCGGACCTCACCTGCCGGCTGGGAGCGGAGAGCGTCGCCCTGGAGATCGAGCTCTCCGAGGGCCACGTCCCGGAGAACGTGCGGAAGGATCTGGCCGCAGGCTTCGATCGGGTGATCACCCTACTCGGCGAAGGCGTGAGCCTGGAGCGCGTCCGCGCCAAGCTCGGGGAGATTCCGCCCAGCGTCCTTCTTGGCGAGCTTCAGTCCTTCAACACCCTCATCGCCCCCCTCCTCCCCACCACTCCTCCCTTACGACCCCCGAACCAAAAGGAAGAACCAAGACCGCAGAGGCACCCGAGGCTCCGACCCGCGACCGCAGAGACCGCCGCCGTGCCAGCTCTCCAGGCGTTCCTCGATCCGGGCGCCCTGAGCACGCCTCTGGCGGCCGAGTACCTGGGGCTGAGCCCCGCGACGCTGGAGACCCTGCGCTGCCGCGGCGGCGGCCCCGTGTTCGTGAAGCTCGGCCGGCGGGTGGTCTACCGGCGAGAAGACCTCGAAGCGTGGATGGAGAAGGAGCGGAGGGTGTCTACGAGCGCGTCGCCCGACCCCAAGAGCCGGGCAACGTGATTGCTATGTGATTGCTGGGAGGGAGGAGCGCGACTATCGGGGTGTCGCTAACTTCTTGATTCTATTGGTGGAGCCGATCGGGATCGAACCGACGACCTCTTGAATGCCATTCAAGCGCTCTCCCAGCTGAGCTACGGCCCCACGTGCGGGAGCGGCCGAATCTAGCGGCTTGGCTCGGCGAGTGTCAAGACCGGGAGCGCGGCGGGCGGCGGGGGCGTAGAATGCCGGTCGACCATGGGCCAGACTCCCGCCGTGACTTCCGAAGCTCAACCGACGGCCGCCGCCCCCAAGAGCCTGAGCCGCCAGGCAAAGCTCGGGCTCGCCGCGGTGGCGATCATCGCCGCGGTCGCCCTCTTCTGGCCCCGCAGCCAGACCCGCGACGCTCCCGGCGGTTTTCTCTACGGCCCGGACGGCCGTCCGGTAACCCTCGGCGAGCGCGCGGCGCCGGTGACCATGCTCCACTTCTGGGCCACCTGGTGCGCGCCCTGCATCGCCGAGATCCCCTCGCTCGACCGCCTCGGCGCCGCGGTCGAGAGCAGCGACTTCACGATCGTGATGGTGGCCGTCGACGACGACCAGGACAAGGCGGCGCCGTTCCTCGGCGAGCGCGCGGCGATGGCGCTCTACGACCCATCCTGGGAGGTTGCCCACCGCTACGGGACCTACAAGCTGCCGGAGACCTACCTGCTAGTGGGCAACCAGGTGGTGGAAAAGTTCGTCGCCGCGCAGGACTGGGACAACCCCGCGCTACGGCGGCGCCTCGCCGAGAAGGTGGCCGCGCACCACCCGTCGGGGCTGACCTTCACCGCTCGCTAGGTCGCGCTGGGTAGGCGCCAGAAACCGTAGCGAGCAGGGCCAGATGCAAGGAGCGGGAGGACCCGGCAACCGGAGCCTACACGCCAGTAGGTGAGGATTGCCGGGAGGACCCGCGACGCAGCAGATGGCCCGCGCAGCAGGTTTCTAGAAGTGGAAGGCGACGCCGGCCTGCCCGGTCACAAACGTCTGCGCGTCGTCGAGATTCGCCCAGTGCCCGGCGAGGTCGATCACGAAGCTCAGGTGCCGGGTGAGCTCGAAGTCGCCGGTCAGGCCGAGCACCACGCCGAAGGAGGTGTCGCTGCTGGACTCGCCACCGCCCACCGGGTTGCCGTCGAGCCGATACCCGCCGAGCCCGAAGTAGATCCCCGACTCGTAGAACGCGTGATCGTAGCGGTACTCGCCGGCGATGCTGAGGTAGTCGAGCCCGGCATCGGTCAGCGACTCGAACACCGCGTCGTCGTCGAGGTTGAGGTGGCCGACCCGCAGCACGAGGTGGGTCTTCGGCTCGGTGATGAGCGCGGCGGTGAGCTGGTAGGAGGTGTTGGACAGGGAATCGCCGGGATCGGCGTCGAGCGAGCCTCCCAATCCTCCCAGCACACCGACCGTGAAGGTGTATCGCTCTTGCGCCTCGGCCGCTCCCGCGGCGGCAATGCCGAGGCTCAAGACGGCCAAGAACCGGACGAGGACCCGCTGTTTCAGCTTCAACGCTCTCTCCCTCCGACGACGCGGGCGCCACCTGCTTCCCGCCGCCCTGTGTGAGCCCGTAAGTATAGCGCCCGCCCTTCCGTCTCTCGGAGTTGCAGGCGAGCGCCGGCGGGGCGATGCCGGTGACCGGCGCCGAAGCCCGGCCCGGCTCGCACTCCGCTTATACGCGCTGCACGCGATGCCCGTCACAAGGCCCTGGCTCGCCGGGCTCCTCGACTGGTTCCTCCCACGCTGCTGCCTGGCCTGCGGGGCGGCGCGAGCGGCGGGAGCCGCGGGGCTCGGCCTGTGCCCAGGCTGCCGAGGTCGACTGCGGCCGCCAGGCGAGGGTTGCGCGCACTGCGGGCGGCCGCTCGCCGGCGTAGAGCTGCCGGCGGGCTATTGCTGCGGCCGGTGTCGCGCCCACCCGCCGGCCCTGGCCCGCCTGCGCGCCGCCTTCTCCTACGAGCCTCCCCTGGATGCCGTGATCCGCGCCTTCAAATTCTCGCGCCTCGAGTACTTGGGTCCCTACCTCGCGGCCGCGGCCCTCGGCCGGTTCCGCTCGGAGCTCGTCGGGCTCGACGCCGTGGTGGCCGTGCCGCTCCACTGGCGGCGCCGCCTGGCGCGCGGCTTCAACCAGGCCGAGCTGCTGGCGATCCCCATCGCCGAGGCGCTGGCCCTCCCCTGCCGCCGGGCGTTGACGCGCCCGCGGGCCACGGCGCCCCAGGCCGGGCTCGCCCGCGCCGCGCGGCTGGCGAACCCGCGGCACGCGTTCCGCGCGCGCCGGCCGGCCGCGATCGCCGGCCTGCGCCTGCTGCTGGTCGACGACGTGGTGACCACCGGCGCGACGCTCGAGGCCGCGGCGCGCGCGCTACTCGCTGCCGGCAGCCTCCGGGTCGAGGCGCTGGTGGTGGCGCGCACGCCCGAGCCGCGATGAGGCTGCGTAGGCGTTCCCCACCAGCACTGTTGCTGCCGGCGGCATCCCGGACGGCCCCGTCCTCGGCCGGCGACACACCAGGCCTTTCCGCACCCCCGCCGCAGGGCCCGCCACTGGCACGGCTCTTGAAAACTGTACCGCCCAAATGATGAGTTGCAGCATCCAGAGGAGTAGGTTTGACAGTCCCCAGATGGGGGACTACACTGCCGATCTGGATATCTGTCGGGCTCCAACCCTCCCATGATGGTGGCGAAGACGGAAGCAGGCGAACACTCGACGACCGGTGCCTGGCGAGGCAGGCGTCTCGCGGCTGGCGCCGTGCTCGCCGGCCTGCTGCTCGCCGCCGGTGCGGTGGCAGAGGAGCCCGCTCCAGGCCGCCTCGCCGGGATGGTGCGCGGCCTCGAGGCGGCGCCCATCGCCTCGGCCCACGTCTATGCCTACAGTGTCGCCGACTTCAAGCTGCACAAGGTCCTGACCGATCTCGCGGGGCGCTTCCAGTTCATCGGCCTGCCCGCCGGGCTCTACCACATCATCGCCTACAAGCCGGGCTTCGTCCCGGCGGTGGTCGATCTGATCCGGCCGGCGGCCGAGCCTCACCAGACACTGGAGGTTCACTTGCTGCCGGCCGAGCCCTCCGACCCCCGCGCCGGCGAGGACTATTGGGAGGCGAGGGGCCGCATCCCGCCCGACGTGCTGCGCGAGATCGAGACCCAGCGCAGCCTCGAAGGGAACTGGGCCGACCTCGACCTGGTCGACTCCTTCGACCGCTTCCGCACCGGGGTCGAGGCGAGCGCCGGGGTCGACGACATCGTCTCGGCGGGCGAGGCGCAGCTCGCCGGCGGCCGGGTGAGCTTCGAAGGTCAGCTCCCGCGCGTGGACATCGGCGTGCAGGGCGACTTCTGGCGCCTGCAGCAGGCGTCGCTCGGCACCGAGAAGCCGGCGGTCGAGGGCGAGGCCAACCAGGTTTCCTTCGATCTGAAGAGCGAAGGCGATGCGCGTTTCAGCCTCACCACGGCGAGCAACCGCCTGGTCACCCGCCAGGACGGTGTCGATCTGCCGGTGGATTTCGACCGCGTGCGCGTGGACTACTCACAGCCGATGGGCGAGAGCGGGCAATCGGCGTTTTCCGCGCAGGTGATCGACGAGGCCAACTTCTATCGTGGCGGGTCTGTCGAGCCGGCCGACATCCCTCGCGCCTCGCGCACCTGGGAGGTCGAGGGCAGCTACAGCCGCGAGATCTCGGACCGCTCCATGGTGGCGACCGGCCTGCGCTATCGAGAGCGCCAGGCCGAGCTGCCGCTCGGCCCCACCGTGGCCCCGATGCTGGCCGGAGGAGCGGATCGTGTCGACATCTTCGGCGAGGGCGGCTACCGGGTGCGCCCCGCGATGCTGATCGAGTACGGCGTCTACACCGTGCTGCGCGACGGCGAGCTGGCGCTCGCCCCGCAGGGCGGCGTGGTGCTGCAGCTCAACCCGCACTGGCAACTGGCGGGACGAGCCAGCGGCCGCCTCTCGGAGCAGCGGCCCGTCGAGGGCCTGGCGAGCGACTTCCTGCCCAGCCTGCATCGCACGTCGGAGTCGGCTTGCGACCAGGGCGACGAGAGCTGCTACCAGGTCCAGCTCACCCGCAAGGAAGGCGACGAGACGCTGTCGATCGGCGCCGTGCACCGCGAGCTGGGCGAGACCCTGCGGCTCTACTTCAGCGATGACTTCTTCGACCGCCAGGAGAGCGTCTACCTGGTGCCGGGCGACCGGCTGCCCGAGCTGCAGCTCGCCGTCACCCATCGCCTGTCCCCCAACATCCTGACCCGCCTCGAGTCGACCTACGCCGAGGGCGGCGGCGGCACCTTCTACGCCGCCAACCGCGACGCCTACGAGAACGAGGTCCGCTACCTCATCACCTCGGTCGATGCCCAGTTCCGCTCGACCTCGACCGGCGTCTTCCTCGCCTTCCATCAGCTCGAGCAGAACCTGCTGCCGCAGATCGCCGGGGCACCGCCGCTCGAGACCCTGCTCTCCGAGCGCCTGCAGCTCAAGGTCAGCCAGGATCTGAACGTGCTCCTCGACCTGCCGGCCGACTGGGCCTTGCAGCTCAACATGGAGCTGTTCCGCGGCACCCTCGCCGACGACGAGGACAAGGACGCGCTGCGGCGGCGGATACTGGGCGGCATCGCGGTCAAGTTTTAGCCCGCCATTTCCTTGGATTCAAAAACCTGCACCGCGTTCGGATGGTTGGATAGGCGCGGCTAAGTCCGGCATCCAAAGGCCCGAGCAGGCCATTCAAAGCATTGTATCGGTGGCACGGAGTGTGCTGAGCTAGCGGTCGGTTCAGGACCCGGCTAGATGAAGCACTCAGCCCTCTCGCGGTTCACCTATCTGGCGCTCGCCTTGTCGCTCGCCGTAGTCGTGGCGGCCCTGAGCGCCGGCAGCGCGCAGCGCAAGATCGAAACCTTCCAGCCCCTGGGCTTCACCGCCACCGCTTCGGGCGGGGGCCTCCTGGTGGGTGCCGACCCGCGCCCGGGCATCGGCCTCGCGCAGGGCGACCTGGTGCTGCAGATCAATGGGCAGTCGGCGGCCTCGCCGACGGCGGCACGCAAGGCGCTCGTCGAACGGCCGGCGAGCGAGCTCGGCGTGCTGCGCGACGGCTCCTTCACCCAGGTCCGCTATCTCCGCCCCGGCCTCGAGCTCGACTTCCGCTTTCTGGTGCTGGCGGCGAGCGGCGTGCTCTACCTGGCGATCGGTCTCTTCACGGTGCTGAAGCGCCGCAGCGGCAGCGGCTTCCTGTTCTTCCTCTGGTGCCTGGCCTCGGCCGCGCTCTTCCTCTTCACCCCGACGCGGCCAAGTCCCGACTTGCTGGAGAAGGCCATCCTCCTGGGGGAGGACCTGGCCCGCGCGCTCCTACCGCCGCTGATGCTTCATCTTTTCCTGGTCTTCCCCAGCGCCTCGGGCCTGAGCCGCGGCAGGCGTTTCCTGGCCCTCGCCTACCTCCCGGCGGCCGTCCTGTTGACGCTCGAGGCCGATCTCCTGCTGTTCGGCGGCCGGACCTTCTCCGGCGGCCCCATCGGCCCGGCGATGCAGCAGCTCGACAGATTCGCTCTGTACCTCCTGGGCGTGTACGCGCTGGCGGCGCTGGGCGCGCTCGCCTACCGGCTGTGGCGGGCGGCCGACCTCGAAGAGCGGCGCCAGCTCCGCTGGATGGCGACCGGCGTCGGCGCCGGCTACCTGCCATTCCTGCTGCTCTACCTGCTACCGCAAGCCCTCGACCTGGCCGTGCCGCAGCTCGTCACCACGCTGGCGGTGCTGCCGCTGGCGCTGGTGCCCCTGACCTTCGCCTACGCCATCCTGCGCTACAAGCTGTGGGACATCGAGGTGATCGTCCGCGACGTGGTGGCGTCGACGCTCACCGTGCTCCTGGGCGTCGCCGGCTTCGCGCTCATGAACCTGGTGATCAGCCGCGGCGTGCCCGAGCGCTTGGCCGAGACCAAGACCCTGCTGTCGTTCGTCGCCGGCCTCGCCATCGCCGGCGTCATGGTGCCGGCGCGCCGCACCATCGGCGCCTCGCTCGCCCGCGTGCAGTACGGCGGCAGCTTCAGCGGGCGGCGCGCTCTCGCCGAGCTGGGCAAGGAGCTGCTGCACGAGCGTGATCTCGACACCCTGTGCGCGAGCCTGCTCGACCATCTCGGTGCCAGCCTGCAGCTCGACCGCGCCAACCTCTACCTGGGACAGGGGGCGGCCCTGGTCGCGGTGCGGCCGGAGGTCACGCTGCCGGCGCAGGTGCCGTTCGACCTGCTCTCGGACGACGCCTGGAACGGCGACGTGGCCGCGGTCTCGGGGATGGAGCCGATCGCCGACCGGCCCTCGCCCATGCTGCAGCTCTTCCGCGCCGGCTACCGCTACGCCTTCCCGCTGACCGTGCGCGGCAGCCGCGTCGGCGTGCTGCTGGCGGGCTACCGGCTCGACCAGATGCCGCTCTCCAGCGAGGACGTGGAGCTGGCCCGCGGGGTGCTCAACCAGGCGGCGCTGGCGATCGAGAACGCGCAGCTCCTCGACCAGCTCCACCAGAAGCTCGAGGAAGTGGTGAGCCTGAAGCGCTACAGCGAGGGGATCATCGAGTCCTCGCCGGCCGGGCTGGCGGTGCTGGCCAAGGACGGACGAGTGCTCTCCGCCAACCTCGCCTTCGCCGCCCTGGTGGGCAGCGAGCGCCGCACGGTGGTGGGGGCGGCCCTCGCCGACCTCCTGCCGGTGGCGCTCCCGGAGCCGGGCCAGGGCCTGGTCGAGGCGAGCTTCGTCGACGCGGGCGGCGCTTCGCGGAACCTGCAGCTCTCGGTCGCCGACTTCGGCGTCGACGGCGACGAGCAGCGCGTGCTGATCATGCAGGACACCACCGAGCGCGTGGCGCTCCAGCACGAGCTCAAGGAAAAGGAGCGCCTCGCTTCGCTCGGCATGCTCGCCGCCGGCGTCGCCCACGAGGTCAACACGCCGATCACCGGCATCTCGAGCTACGCCCAGATGCTGCTCGAGGAGACGCCGGAGGACGACCCTCGGCACGGCGTGCTGCGCAAGATGGAGCGCCAGACCTTCCGCGCCGCCCGCATCGTCTCCAGCCTGCTCGAGTTCGCCCGCAACCGGGCGAGCGAGCAGCGGCCGACGGACCTCGTCAAGGTGGTTTCCGAGGCCGTGGACGAGCAGCGCGAGCGGCTCGCGGATCGCAAGGTCGCCCTCGACTGGCGGCCGGCCGCGGCGGGGCTGCAGGTGGTCGCCAACGACACCGAGCTGGCGCAGGTGTTCGTCAACCTGTTCACCAACGCCATCGACGCGATGCGCGGCGGCGGCACCCTGACGGTTGGCGTCGAGGCCGACGGCGGCCGAGCCCGCGTCACGGTCGGCGATACCGGCGTGGGCATCCCCGAGGAGCAGATCGAGAAGATCTTCCAGCCCTTCTTCTCGACCAAGCTCTCCGAGGGCGGCACCGGCCTGGGGCTGTCGATCAGCTACGAGATCGTGCGCCGCCACGGCGGCGAGATGCGCGTCTCTTCGACGCCGGGCGAGGGCAGCCGCTTCGTGGTCGACCTGCCGCGCCACGTGCCGCCGCGCGAGGCCCCGGCCCCCGAGGCCGGCGCGTGAACATCCTGGTCATCGACGACGAGGAGGTCCTGCAGGACGTCCTCTCCGCCTTGATTCGCAAGGAAGGCCACCAGGCCATCGTGGCGGCGAGCGGTGAGCAGGGCCTGGCGATCCTCGAGCGCGAGGACATCGACCTCGTGCTGCTCGATCTGATGCTGCCCGGCCTGTCCGGCCAGGAGGTGCTGCGCGAGATCCGGCGCACCGACCCCGAGCAGGTGGTGGTGGTGATCACCGCCTTCTCCTCGATCGAGAGTGCCATCGCCGCGATGCGCGACGGCGCCTTCCACTACATCCCCAAGCCGTTCAAGAACGAAGAGGTGCTGCTCACCATCCGCAAGGGCCTGGAGCAGCGCCGCCTCGCCACCGAGAACCGCGAGCTCAAGGAGCAGCTCCGCCAGCGCTTCGGCTTCGACAACATCATCGGCAAGTCGAAGCCCATGCAACAGGTCTTCGAGCTCATCCGCCTGGCGGCGCCCTCGAAGAGCAACATCCTGGTCACCGGCGAGAGCGGCACCGGCAAGGAGCTGGTGGCCAAGGCCATCCACCACCACTCGCGGCGCGCCCAGGGGCCGTTCGTCACCGTCAACTCCGGCTCGATGCCGGCCGACCTGCTGGAGAGCAACCTCTTCGGCCACGTCAAGGGCGCCTTCACCGGCGCGATCGCGCACAAGAAGGGCCTCTTCGAGGTGGCAACCGGCGGCTCGATCTTCTTCGACGAGATCGGCAACATCCCGCCCGACACCCAATCGAAGCTCCTGCGGGTCATCCAGGAAAAGGAGTTCATGCGCCTCGGCGGCGTCGAGACCCTGCGCGCCGACGCGCGCATCATCGCCGCCACCAACGCCGACCTCGACGCGCTGGTCCAGTCGGGCGCCTTCCGCGAGGACCTCTACTACCGGCTGAACGTGATCACGATCCAGCTGCCGCCGCTCAGGCAGCGGACCGAAGACATCCCGCTCCTCGCCCGCCACTTCCTCTCGGTCTACGCCAACGAGAACGGCAAGCCGATCACCGAGATCACGCCGCGGGCGCTCGAGCTCCTGATGGACTACCGCTGGCAGGGCAACGTGCGCGAGCTCGAGAACGCGATCGAGCGGGCGAAGGAGGCGATGAAGTCGA
>JBIOXV010000025.1:0-5859 GCA_044869805.1 Thermoanaerobaculia bacterium
TCGCCCACCTCGGCGCGCAGCCTCTCGGTCCACTCGGTCAGCACGGCGCGCGTGGCTTCGTAGAGGCGCGTCATCTCCTCGGGGCTCAGGTTCCTCGCCGGCTTGAACGGCGACAGCTTGGCGCGGTGCAGGATCTCGTCCGAGTAGGCGTTGCCGATGCCCGAGAGCAGGTGCGGATCGGTGAGCGCTCGCTTGAGCGTGTGGTTGCCGGTGGTGAGCGCCGCCGCGAAGGCCGGCAGCTCGGCCACCAGCACCTCGAGCCCGCCGCGGTCGTGCGCCGCCAGGCCCTCCTCCCCCGCCGCCAGATGGATCGAGGCCCGCTTCTTCGAGCCCGCCTCGGTCAAGAGCAGCGTGCCGTCGGGGAAGTCGAAGGCCGCGAGGCCCAGCTTTCCCGGCAGCTTGGCGCCCGCATGCTTGGTGTTTCGGGGCTTCCAGCGCAGCCGGCCCGCCACCATCAGGTGGATCACGGCGAAGAGCCCTCCCTCGAAAGCGAGCACGATCCGCTTGCCGAGCCGCTGCACGCCCTCCACTCTCCGCCCTTCGAGAGCCGACGGTGGCGGCTCGACTGTGCGCAGCACGAACGGGCTCGCCAGGCGCAGCTTCTCGAGCGGCTGGCCGACGATCCGCGGGCGCAAGGCGCCGAGATAGACCTCGATGTCCGGTAGCTCGGGCACGAAGGGCGAGCTTTTCCGAGCCGGGCTGTGGCGTCAAGCGGTCTCGGGCTGCGAGTGGCCTAGCTCGGCCGAATCGATCGTGGATGGGCGAGCCAGTCGGCGGTCCTGGCGGGGCGCGCCGAGGCAGGCACAGCCGGGACTATGGCGAGGAGGCGCAACGCCGCCGGGGCCGCCGAGGGCCGCCCAGGCGCTATTGATTCGGCCGAGATAGGCCACTAGTCTTCGCCCGGCGATCCCGCCACTAGCGCCGCTTCCCGTCACGGAGGACCGATGACCGCCGCTCCCCTGCCCATCTCCGAGGTCGCGAACCACCTCGGCATCGACCGCCGCCACTTGGTGCCTTACGGCGAGCTCAAGGCCAAGGTGCGCCTCCCGGCCCTCGCCGAGCCGCGGCGCGCGGGCAAGCTGATCCTGGTGACGGCGATCACCCCAACCGACGCCGGCGAGGGCAAGACCACGACTTCGATCTCGCTGGCGCAGGGGCTGGCCAAGATCGGCGAGCGTGCCTGCCTCGCCCTGCGCGAACCCTCGCTCGGCCCCACCTTCGGCTTGAAGGGCGGCGCCACGGGCGGCGGCCGCTCGGTGTTGGTTCCGGCCGAAGACATCAACCTGCACTTCACCGGCGACTTCCACGCCATCTCCACCGCCCACAACCTGCTGGCGGCGATGTACGACAACCACCTCCACCACGGCAACGCTCTGGGGATCGACCCGCGGCGCACCCTCTGGCGGCGGGTGGTCGACCTCAACGACCGCGCGCTGCGCCAGGTGGTGATCGGCCTCGGCGGCCCGGGCGAGGGGGTGCCGCGGGAGACCGGCTTCGACATCACGCCCGCCTCCGAGGTGATGGCGGCGCTCTGCCTGGCCGAGAACGCCGAGGACCTGCGTTCGCGCCTCGCGCGGCTGATCGTCGCCCTGCGCGCGAGCGGCGAGCCGGTGACCGCCGCCGACTTGAAGGCGGTGGGGGCGATGATGGTGGTGCTCAAGGACGCGCTCGAGCCCAACCTGGTGCAGACCGTCGAGGGCGTGCCCGCCTTCCTGCACGGCGGGCCGTTCGGCAACATCGCCCACGGCTGCAATTCCGTCCTCGCCACGCGCATGGCGCTGGCGCACGCCGACTGGGCGGTCACCGAGGCCGGCTTTGCCTCCGACCTCGGCGCCGAGAAGTTCTTCGACATCAAGTGCGCGGGCGCCGGCCTCGACACCGCCGCGGTGGTGGTGGTGGCCACGGCCCGGGCCCTGAAGCGCCACGGCGGCACGCCCAAGGCCGCCCTCGGCACGCCGGACCCGGACGCCGTCGAGCGCGGCCTGCCCAACCTCGAGAAGCACGTCGAGAACGTGCGCGCCTTCGGCGAGACGCCGATCGTCACCTTGAACCACTTCGCCGGCGACAGCGCCGAGGAGGTCGAAGTGGTGCGGCGGGCGGCGGCGGCGATGGGCACGCCTTTCGCGGTCTGCGAGGGCTTCGCCGAGGGTGGCAACGGCGCGGCTGAGCTCGCCCGCGTGGTGGTCGAGCACGCCGAGCGCGAGCCGAAACCCTTCACTCCGCTCTACCGCTGGAGCGACCCTCCCAAGGCGAAGATCGAGGCTATCGCCCGCGCCATGTACGGCGCCCAGGGCGTGAGCTACTCGCCGGCCGCCGAGCGCGACCTCGAGCTGGTGCGGCGCCTGGGCTACGAGGGCCTGGCGGTGTGCATGGCCAAGACCCAGAGCTCGCTCTCCGACGATCCCAAGCTGGTGGGCCGCCCACGCGGCTTCGAGGTACAGGTGAGGAACGTGGTGCTCGCCGCCGGCGCCGGCTACATGGTGCCGCTCCTGGGCACCATGCTCCGCATGCCCGGACTTCCCACCACCCCCCAGGCCGAGGAGATCGACCTGGTGGATGGCCAGGTCGCGGGGATGCGGTAGCCCGGAATCGAACGTCAGCGCCTTCAGGGCTCTCCAAGCCCAGTCGCCCGGGCACGGGACTTGCCTGTAAACGGCAAGTTCAAGAATTCTCCAGCAGCCATGTGCCAACTACTCCCTGAAAGGCGAATCCATGTCCAGGATCAGGCGCAGCAGGCCGTTTTGGCGCACTTCCACTCTTGCCTTCGTCGTCCTCGCTGTTCTGCTCGCGAGCACCGGGCCGCTGAGCAGCCAGATCGCATACGACGGGGTACTCGTGGGGCGCGCAAACAAGTGGGATTCGGGACCCGCGCATGTGTTCTTCGGCGGCCAGCACACTCTCTGGTGGGCTAGCCAGGGGGCGAACTACACCGATGTGATCTACCGCTCGACGAAGAACACCTCTCTAGGTCCCGGTGGCTGGAGCACGCCGGCCCCGGTGCTCAGCCATCAGCAGGTGCCGTGGGCCGATCTCCACGTCGCCGACCCTTCCGTGGTTCGCGGGAGTTTTTCCCTCTCTGGCACCAGCTACTCCTACGCCATGTTGTTCACCGCGAACCTGATCGGCGGCATCGGCACCGACAACAGGATCGGCGCCGCCTTCTCCAACGACGGGATCACCTGGGCTCCCTATTCGAACCCCGTGGTCTCGCCAGCGAGCGGCGCGACCACGGACTATGGAGCCGGGATGAGCGGGATCGCGCTCGATCCGCTCAGCGGGCAGTTCATGCATGCCTTTCTCGACAGTACCGCGGCGCCCATCATGAGACTGAACCAGACACCGGACGCGGTGACCTTTACCCCTACGCCCACGATTTCGACTCAACTGGCCGCAGCGGGCCGCCAGGGCAACGACGGTCAGGGGCCGGACATTGCCTTCAACCCGGTCGACCGTCACTGGTACGCGACTATCAAGTGCCATGACCCGCAGGGGATCTACGACGGTGAAACCCGCGTGCTCCGCTCGACCAACCCCTACGATCTCCAGGGTGGATGGGATCTCGTGGGCACCTTCAACTCGACCGTGACCGGGCTCCCGCAGAACCACAACCCTGGGCTAGGAAAGTACGGCGATGGCAGTCTCTACATCGACGCCCAAGGCTGGGCCTACGTCTTCTTCACGGTGGGCAACGAGCGGCCAGACGTGGGCACCTGGCAAATCGCGCAAGGGCGGTTCCGCCCGGGAGCCACGCCAAGCTCGGTGGTAGTCGATGTCGATGCGACCGTACCCGGTTTCCTGACGCTCATCTCGACGGCGGGAGGTGCGACGGTGGCGGCCAGCCCTGCCTCCGCGCTGGTCGCGGTGCTGGGAGGCCCGGCAGCCAACAGCGACAACCTGTGGAACGTGCAAAACAATCTGTACAGCAAACCAGGCTTCAACACCCTCAATGCCGCCGGCAGTGAGGAGGCGCCCCGGGTAGCCATCGAGGTGCGAGGGATCAAGGTTGGGACGAGCTACGACGTCTTTGGCCGCTACGGGACCGCGGTGCTGCTGACGCCCCCAGACTACTCGGGTGCCGAGATGGGGCTCGCTACCTCTTCCATGTCGCGCTACGACCAGTTCACCAACCCCCACACGGTCATCAACAACTGGGCGAACTGGCAGGAGTGGGAGGTGCTGATCGGGATCGCCACTGCCGGAGCCGACGGTATCGTCCGGCTCTACGTCGACGACAACTCGCTGACCACCTCCGCGACCTGGACGGGCCTGCGCCTGGCACGGAGATGACCGGCCGCTTGGTCGCTCAGGGCTTCCTGAGATGGCAGTAGACGGTCGATGCCAAGAAATGGTCCTGGCTCGACCGATGGACCAGCAGATCCAGAGTCCGCAGCGGTAGTGCCGCGAGGAGGGCGAGGAGCTGCATTGCTCGGCTCAAGGGCCGCGTGGGGACGAAGAAGCGGAGGTAGAGCGCGATCAGATCGGTGATCGCGAAGGTCGGACCGACGCAAGCTCCCGACGCCAGCACCTCGAAGCCTGCCCGCTGGAAAAGCCGGTTGTGGCCCTCCAGGGTGAAGTTCTGGAAGTGGTTCGGATAGGCATGAAACGCCTGCAAGAACGGCGTTGCCGCGAAGATCTGGCCGCCGGGAGCCAGCACGCGGAACATCTCCGCCACGGCGCGATCCGGGAATTCCAGGTGCTCCAGGACGGCCTCGCAATGAACGGCATCGACGCTGGCGTCGGCATACGGGAGGTCGTAGGCGTCGGCGACCACGTCGACGTTCGGAAAGCGGTCGAGGTTGAGGTTCACAAGGTTCGGATGAGCTCGTGTCGGCCCTCCGCCGATAGACAGGCACAGGGTCCCGGCGGGCTGGCTGGCGATTGCGGCCTCGAATGCGTCCTTGGATGTCGCGGACCGGTGGTCGCCGCCGAGACGCGCCAGCCTGGCTAAGATTCGTTTGAGCCTAACGCCGCCCTCCGGCTCCTCGTACTCGGCGAACATCCCCTCACCAGGCCCCTGCCGGTACTCCGCGACCCGCCCGGGGTCCTTGAGCAGGATGGGAACCCCGTCGAGCAACGGGTAACGGTGCCGGCGGTCCTCGGTGACCAGCGCGTCGCCGTCGGCGACCAGGCGCTGGCGACTGTGGGGGCAGACCAACCGACTCTGCTCGATCTGAGCCCGAAGGGGTAGCACCCCGAGAGCCTACAGCTCTACCCACTTCCGGAACCACTCCACTGTCCGAGCCAGGCCCTCGGCCAGGGGGAGGGCCGCCCCGCGCAGCAGCGCTTTCACGTCCAGCAGCCCGGCGCCGAAGGCATCGTCCCGCCCCGGGGGCCCGAGGTCGCGGGCCGTCGAGGTGAGCAGGGCCTCGACCTCCGCCGGCCGCAGCTCCGGCCGGGCGGCGAGCAGCAGGGCCACGGCCGCGCTGACGTGCGCCGCCGCCATCGAGGTGCCGGTCGCGGGCAGGAAGCGGCCCTGCGGCGCGGTGGTGAGCACCTCGACACCTGGGGCCGACAGGTCGACGTAGGCGCCGCGGTTGGCGGCCGGGTAGAGGGCCTGGTCCGCGTCCACCGCCGAAGCGGCGACGACCTCGGGCCAGGCAGCCGGGTAGCTGGGCTTGGCAGCTTCACCTCCGTTCCCGGCTGCCGCCACTACCACCGCGCCACGGCGCACCGCCTCGGTCGCCAGGCGGCCGAGCAGGGGATCACGGGGGCCGCCGAGCGACAGGTTCACCACCCGCGCGCGGCGCTCGATCGCCAGGTCCAGGCCGCGGGCCAGGCCCTCGGACGTACACACGGCGGCGCTCGCGGGCGCGGGGCGGTGGCAGGCCTCGATCGCCAGCAGCTCGCTCCCCGGTGCCA
>JBIOXV010000026.1:0-14021 GCA_044869805.1 Thermoanaerobaculia bacterium
TGCAGGCGGGGGAAGGTCTGGGCGCCCCGCAGGCGCTCGACGACCTGAACTCTGGTGCTCCCAGGCTCGGCCCAGCCGAGGAGGAAGGTCGGGGTGGCGCTGACGCCGCCGGCCTCGGCCTGGGCCAGGGCGCGGCGCACGGTTTCGCCGTGCCGGCCGCTCGCCAGGCAAGCCTCGAAGGAAGCTCCGTCCACGCCCAGCGCCCCGGCGTGGATCGGCAGGCGCTCGCTGGCCAGGTCCTTCTGCTGGCTGAAGAGCAGGTCGTGCATCTCCCACAGCCTGCCCTGTTCGCCGGCGCAGTGTACGGCCTCGGCGGCCTTGGCGGCGTGGGGGTGGATCTTCAGCGGGTGGTCGGCGAACACGTAGCGCACGCGGCCGTCGGCCACGTACGTGCGCTCGAGCTCCGGGATCGCCTCGCGGGCGCTGCGGGCGCAGAACGGGCACTGGTAGTCGGAGAACTCGATCACCACCAGCCGCGCCTTGGGGTCGCCGCGCCCAGGCAGGCCGGCGACGTCGAGCACGGTGTTGGGCGCGACCGCGGCGGCCGCCTCCTCCGGGCGACCTCCCAGGAGGCGGCGGATCTCGACCAGGTCGCGGCGCATGGCCTCCTGGGTGCGGCGCAGGGCCTCGACCTCGCGCCGCAGCTTTTCCAGCTCTGTCCCCTCCGGCTCCGGCGTTGCCCTGGCCGGCGCCACCCGCACCGCGCCGGGCGGCGGTGGGGGAGGTACCGCCGGCGGCGTGGCCTGCGCCCGGAGGCCCGAGGCCGCAAAGAGGAGCCCGGCCAGCACCAGCCAGGCCGCGTCCCACCGCCGCCGCGTGCCGCCGCTCACTGGAAGGTCACCTCGTAGAGCCCGTCTCCCGGCTTGCCGGAGTTGAACAGCGTGCCGAAGGAGTCGCGCTGGTACACCACTACCGGCCGGCCCTGGGCGTCGACTTTCGTCTCGGCGATCCAGGCTGCCGGCAGCGGGCCGCCAGCGGTCATCTCCGCTCCCCAGGCGACGCCGTCGTGCAGGCGGCAGATCAGGGCCACGCCGTTGCGCGGGTCCGGCATGCTGCCGTGCGTGGCGTCGCTGTCGGCGCCGGTGAAGCGGTTCCAGCACACCAGGGTACGGCCGCTGGTCGAGCGCGCGCCGCCGCCCCAGAAGTTCCAGGACGAGGCGAGGGTGTTGACGGTCGTCACCTGCCCGCTCGCGGTGTCGCGCAGCACCACGTCGCGCTTGCCCTCGGGGGAGACGAGCGGCGTCTCCACCACCAGAGTGGAGGAGCCGGTGACCGGCGTCCTGAAGCCGTCCGCCGACAGGTTCATCCGGAAGTGCTCCTGGTAGTTGGGGTCGAGCCCGTCCCACTGCTCCGCGGGGTCGCTCGGCGGCTGCGAGCCCTCGGGATCCTCGAACGCCGCGCAGGTGCCGCAGTCGAGCGAGCAGCCGAGGCAGGTCTCGTTCTTCGCCTCTTCGCAGATCGCGTTGCCGCAGACGCCGGTCGAGGGCGGCATGCAGCTCCCGCAGTCGGCGGCGCAGTTCGAGCAGCTCTCGCCGGCGCTCCGGTTGCAGACGCCGTTGCCGCACAGGCAGTTGGCGCCCTGGGCGGGCGGACCGCAGTCGCTGGCGCAAGAGCAGGGGCCCTCGCCCAGGTCGCAGGCCCCGTCGCCGCAGACCGGTGGCGGGGGCGGCGGCGGGATGGGCTCGGTCGCCGGCCTGCCGCAGTCGGCCTCGCAGGTCTCCATGGTCTCGGTGGGCGCGCTGCACAGGCCGTCGCCGCACTCCGGCTCGGCCGGCCCGCCGCAGCAGTCCACCGGGCAGGTGTCGCACTGCTCGCCGTCCTTGCACTCGCCGTCGCCGCAGCCCGGGGCGCAGTCCGCCGGGCACACGGCGTCGTCTTCCCACGGGTCGCAGATCAGGTCACCGCAGGTTTCGGAGAACGTGCAGTCGCGCGGGCAGTCCTCGCCCGGGCTGCAGATGCGGTCACCGCAGCGGGGCTGGCAGTCCTCGGCGCAGGAGAGGGTGGTTTCGGGCGGGCGGCACTTGGCGTCACCGCAGTAGCCCACGTAATAGCCGGTGGCGGTGGTCAACGAGGGCGGCACCGGGTGGGCGAGGATCTGCTCGCCGAAGCCGGCGTAGAGCGCCTCCACCACCACCGCCAGGGCGATCGCCGTCAGGATCAGGCCGCGACGGCCGCCACGGGCAGCGGATGAGCTCGAGATCGGATCGCAAGCCATGGTCAGCTCCGTTTCGTCAAGTGCGGAACGTTCGACGGGGCTCATTGCGGGGGCTCACGCCAGCTCACGCAGCCGGAGTAGCCCTCGAGCTCGACGGGGCCGATCGAGAAGCCGCCGATGTTGAGGCAGGCCTCGCCGGAGACGAAGAACTGGAAGCCGCCCTCGGGGTGGTGGTAGGTGGCGCCGACCTGGAGCGTGCCGTTGGCCGAGGCGCCGACGTAGGGTGTGCAGCGCGAGCAGTCGGAGCACTTGGTCTGGTACTGGCCCGTCCACTTGTCGCGCCCCTGGCTGCAGCCGCAGATCCACTGCACCAGCTTGGTGCAGACCTCGACGCCGCCTTCGAGGGTGCCGGTGACCAGCGGGCCGGCGCTGACGATCAGGTGGTCGTGGGTACAGGCCGGCCAGGTCTTCTCGGCGCTCACCGTGGCGCCGGCGCCGAGCGAGGCCTTGAAGTAGAGGCTGCCGATGTTGCGCCAGCCGATGCGCTTGGTGAAGCTGCGTGCCAGCGTCGCCTGCACCGAGCCCGAGGCGGTGCAGCACTGCTCGCTCTCGTCGCACTCCTTCTCGTTGTCGCAGCCCTCGGTGCAGATCACCGGCGCGGCGCAGGCATAGCCGCCGCTGCCCTCGGCATCAATCGAGAAGCCCTGGCCGACGAAGTTGGCCTTGAGGCGGCCCTCGGCGCTGACCTCGCCTTCGATCGAGCAGGGGCCCTCGGGCGAGCCGATCGAACCCGAGAAGCTGGCCTCGGTGGCGATGCCGATGTCGATCAGGCCGAGGAAGCTCTCGCTTTTGCCGAAGCTGCGCGAGATGCTGACGCTGACGCTCGGCACCTCGTCCGGCTCCTCCTTCTCCGGGTGGGTGCAGGCGCCGTCCGCACAGATATCGCGGGTGCAGTCGTTGCCGTCGTCGTCGCAGCACTCGCCGTCGTTGGTGGGCGGGTACTCGCAGAGGCCGGTCGCGGGATCGCACTCGTCCTCGGTGCAGGGGTTCTGGTCGTCGCACTCGACCGGCGTGCCGTCGACGCAGCCGGTCGCCGGGTCGCAGCCCTCGATGCCGTTGCAGGCGTCGCCGTCGTCGCAGTCGATGGGCTCGTTGACGCAGCCGCTCTCGCCGCACGAGTCCTCGGTGCACTCGTTGCCGTCGTCGCAGCTCACCTCGTCGTGCGTGCAGGAGCCGTTGTCGCAGACGTCCGAGGTGCAGGGGTCGCCGTCGTCGCAGCCGCCGGGGCAATCGTAGAGGTAGTAGCCGGTGGCGCCGGTGGCGATGGCGAACGAGGCCTGGTCGCCGAGCTGGGCCTCGAGCAGGTCGGCCCCGGCCAGGGCGTAGGCCACTTCGAAGGCCAGGGCGCCGGCCAGGCCAACCAGCAGCAGGTTGCGGGCGCGGCGGGGTAGTCTCGCGGCGCGGGTTGCGAATCGGACCGGGCCTCCTCGGGACATCAGGGCACCTCCAGGCATGGCGGCTCCTTCCACGCGGCTCGACGACCGACCCGCCGAACGGCCGGGCGAAGCTCGGGCGTTCAGGGAGAGGCGGGTCTTCGCGGGCGTGCGGATGAATGGGAGTACTCGAGTCTGAGTTTTGCCCCTGAGTGCGGGGCGGCGAGCTGTGACAAGGTGGCGGTTGTCTCGCTCTCGCGGCAGCCGGCACTCTGGAGCCATCCATGACCCGACGACGACGACCGGGCGGGCCGCGGGGCTCTGCTGCCAAGGCACAGGCCGCCACGGCCCCGGAGGGCGGGCGCGCGACCCGCATCGCCTCGAGGCTCGTGCAGCTCGGGCGCGGGGGCGATGCCTGGCCGATCCTCGGCTTGCTGGCGATGTTCGCGGCCCTGGCCGGCCCTTACCTCCTGCGCTCCTTCGATTCCTGGGTGCCGGGCGGCTGGGATGGCATCGCTCACTTTTCGGTCGCCGACCTCTACGCGCAGAGGCTCTTCCCCGCCTTCTCGGGCTGGCTCCCCGAGTACTTCGCCGGCATGCCGTTCCCGGACTTCTACCCGCCGCTCTTCTACTTCCTCGTCGCCTTGCTCGCCCGCCTCGGCCTCTCGATGGAGGCCGCGTTTCTGGGCCTCCAGACGCTGGCCTCCGCCGCCGTGCCGGTTCTCGCCTACGGCTGCGCGCGGCGCCTCGCGGCCGCGAAGACCGCGGGCTTCGTCGCCGGCGCGCTCTCCATCGCCTTCCTGGTCGATCGCCAGCCGCTGGCGAGCTTCGGCATCTCGTTGCAGGCCACCTTCGGCATCGGCCTCTCCACCCAGCTCCTGGCCTTCTGCTTCCTGCTGCTCTTCTACTTCTTCTTCCTCGAAGCGCACGCCAGCCGGCGCCAGGCCACGGCCGCCGCCCTCTGCCTCGCCGCCGTCGCGCTGACCAACGTCCATGTGGTGTGGGACGCGGCCTGCCTGTTCGCCGGCTTGGCGGCGGCGCGCCTGGTTGCTGCCCGCGGGGCGGCCGCGAGGTGGGCGGAGCTCGGGCGCTCGGCCGCGGTGGGTGGCGTCGCCGTGCTGCTCTCCGCCTGCTGGCTGCTGCCGATGCTGACCCGCCTGGACTACGTGCCGACCATGGCGCTCGAATCGCCGCCGGCGGCGCTGGTGATCTACGCCTTCTTCCGCCTCGGCGTGTATCTGGTGCTGGGCGGCGTCGCCGCCTGGGCCAACCGCGACGCCAGGGCCCTGGGCTTGGTGGCGGGCCTCGTGCTGCTGCTCGCATTCTCCTCCTTCCCTTCGGCCCGCTACCTGCCGGACTTGGCGCTCCAGCCCGGCCGCTTCCTGATCGCCTTTCAGTTCCTGGTGCCGCTCTTGGTGGGGTACCTCGTGGCCTCGATCCGCAAGCTCACCGCCAGGCCCTGGGTGCGGGTCACGGCGGCGCTGGTCGCGATCGCCGTCTTCTTCGCCTACATCGAGCGCGTGGACCAGCCGTTCGGCAACCTGAGCGAAACCCAGGCCGCGGACTACCGGCAGGTGCTCGCGGCGCTCGCCGGAAGGACCGACGGGCGAGTGCTGGTCGAGATGGGCACCGGCGCGCCGAGCGACTCGTTCGGCCTCCAGGCGCTGGTGGGCCGCGCCGGCAATCACTCGCTGACCACAGTGTTTCGCGAGTCCTCGATGTCGGTCCTCTTCGCGGCGCCCTTGCGCAACGTGTTCTCGTCGCGGCAGGACAACTTCGGCGTCGACAGCAAGGTGCCGAGCGGCGAGCTGCTGGCCCGCCAGGGGATCGAGGCCCAGCTGGCGCGGCTTTCGTGGTTCAACGTCCGCTACTTCGCGCTCAAGACCGCCACGGCCCGCGAGCGTCTCTTCCGCCTGCCGGGGGTGGTGCCGATCGCCGAGGGCCGCTGGTCGACCTTCGAGCTGCCGGGGGCGGGCGCCGGCTACGCCGAGGTGCTCCCGGCCTCGCCGGTGCTGACCTTTGCCAGCTTCTCCGTCAAGCGGCGCGCCGACGCCGACCTCGACTTCATCCGCCTGGGTGAGGAGCTGTTCGCCGCCGGGCGGCGCGAGCCCGTCCTGGCGCTGGCGCGCACCGGCAAGCTCGACCGCGAGGAGCTGGCGCCCTTCGCGCTGGTCCTGGTCACCGAGTACCGCTACGACGATGCCGAGCGCGCCTATGCGGCGCTCGAAGCCTTCAGCCGCGATCACTCGTTGGTGCTGCTCTCTTCGTCCGATCCTCTCTTCGCCCGCCTGGCGGCGCTGGCGCCGGGCCGCGCCACGGTGCGGGTGGTGGAGGCCCCACCACCGAGCGACGGGGCGGTGACGGCCGGGAAGGCGGCGGCGAGCGAGCTCGGCCGGCGCCTCTTCGCGCAGCTCGACGCCGTGCGCCGGCCGCTCCCGGCCGCCGCGGCGGTGGCGAGAGTGGACCTCGCCGGAGAACGCACGGTCGTCGAGCTCACCGGCACCCCCACCGCCCCGGTGCCGGTGTGGGTCAAGCAGAGCTACCTGCCCAACTGGGCGGCGGCGAGCGGCGAGCCGATCTACCTCGCCACCCCGACCTTCCAGCTGGTGTGGGCGCGGGGGCAACGGCTGGAGCTCGCCTACCGGCCGCTTCCAGCCGCACGCTGGGGAGCGGCGCTCAGCCTCGCCGCCCTCCTGCTCTGTGGCGTAGGTCTGGGGGGCGTGGGTCTGGGGGGCGTAGGTTTGGGAGGCGTGGGCCGGGGGGGCGCGGGCCTTTGGAAGCGGGAGTCACCGGAACGCCGGTGACGGCGTTTACCAATTACCCGTAGAGCTGGTCGTAGCGTGTCTAGGCCCGGTCGAGGACGGCGCGCACCTTGCGCGCCAGGGCCACGCCGGTGAAGGGCTTCTCCAGGAAAGACAGGCTGTCGGTCGCCACGCCTTGCAGCAGCACGGCATCGTCGGTGAACCCCGACATGAAGAGCGTCCGTGTCTCGGGCCGGCTCGCGGCCAGCCGCTTGGCGAGCTGGCTGCCACCCATGCCGGGCATCACCACGTCGGTGATCAGCAGCGCGATCGGTCCTTCGTGCCGCCGGCTGACCTCGAGCGCCGCCTCCGCCTGCGGGGCCAGGAGGACCGTATAGCCGAGGGCCTGCAGTGACTGGCGGACGATGTCGCCGAGCGCCGGCTCGTCCTCCACCACCAGCACCGTCTCGCTGCCCTTGGGCGGCGCGGCTTCCGCCGCCGGGAGCTCCGCTTCCAGGACGGTGTCGCGAATCGCGGGGAGGCAGATCCTGAAGGTCGTGCCATGCCCCACTTCGCTGTAGACGAAGACGTGGCCGCCGCTCTGGCGAACGATGCCGTGGACGGTCGGCAGGCCGAGGCCGGTCCCTTTGCCGGCCGCCTTGGTGGTGAAGAAGGGCTCGAAGATGTTGGCCAACACCTCGGGCGGCATGCCGTGACCGTTGTCGCTCACCACCAGCGACACGTAGAGGCCGGGCTGTACACCGGGATGCGCCCGCGCGAAGTCGGCGTCGAGCTCGAGGGGGCGGGTCTCGAGCAGCAGCCGCCCTCCCAGCGGCATGGCGTCGCGGGCGTTGACGGCGAGGTTCATCACCACCTGCTCGAGCTGGCCGGCGTCGGCGCGCACCGGCAGCAGGTGCTCGTCGAGCCGGGTCTCGAGCAGGATGTCTTCTCCGATCAGGCGCCGCAGCATCTTCTCGCTCTCCCGCACCACCTCGTTCAGGCTGAGCACCCGCGGTTGCAGGACCTGTCGTCGGCTGAAGGCCAGGAGCTGGCGGGTCAGGGCGGCGGCGCGGTTCGCCGCCTGGAGGATGTCGTCGGCGTAGCGCCGCAGGTGGGGATCGTCGGGCAGGCGATCGCACAGCAGCTCGGTGTAGCCGATGACGATCCCCAGCACGTTGTTGAAGTCGTGCGCCACGCCACCCGCCAGGCGGCCCAGCGACTCGATCTTCTGCGCCTGCAGGAGCTGAGCCTCGAGGCTGCGACGCTCGCTGCTGTCGCGCAGGATGAGGAGCACGGCCCGCTCGTCGAGATCCTCGCCCACCTGGACGACGGACGCCGAGAGCTCGACCTCCACCACTGTCCCGTCGGCCTGCAGCAACCGGCGGCTCTCCACCCTCGCGGCGCCAGCCAGCAGGAGCTCTCGCTGCCTGCGTGCCGAGTCCACGCGCTCCTCCTCGACCACGAACTCGTCGTAGTGGCGCCCGAGGATCTGCTCGCGGGGCAGGCCGAGGAGCCGCTCGGCTTCGTGGTTCACCTCCAGGACGCGGTGCGGAACGTCGAGGATCAGGATCGCGTCGTTGGCCTGCTCCATCAGCGCGCGGTGGCGGCTCTCCGAGGCGGCGAGCTCGGCATCGCGCCGCTGGATCTGCGCCAGCATCTCGTTGAGCGCCGCCACCAACCGCCCGAGCTCGTTGTCGCCCTCTGCGGCGGCGCGCACCGAATAGTCCTTGTGGACAGAGACGGCGCTGGCCGTCTCTGCCAGGTCGAGGATCGGCCGCGAGATGCCGCGCTGCAGCCGGAAAGCGATCAGAACGGCGACCAGGAAGGAGAGCAGCAGGGCGATTGCCGCGATCCCGGCGTAGCTCCCGATCCGTTGGGAGAGCTCCTCCAGGTCGGACTGGATGTAGATGCTGCCCAGCGTCTCGCCGTCGGCGGCGATGGCCTGGTGCAGGACGAGATGGCCGCTCTCGAACCGATGCCCCTCCGGCTCTTGCACGACCTGCTCGGGCAGGCCGGGAACGCCCGCCCGGTCTTCTCGTACGTACCTGGCAAAGGCCCGACCCTCGCGATCGTAGATCGCGGCGGCGACGATCCGCCGGTCGGCTCGCAGGGCCGCCAGCGTCTCGGAGGCGGCTCCCGGGTCGCTGAACAGGAGCGCGGAAGCACTGTTGGCGCCGATCATCTGCGCCTGGATCCACAGCTTGCGGGCGATGACCGAGGGAAAGGCGATGAACTCGTAGGCCACGAACCCGGCGTAGAGCAGCACCAGCGCCGTGCCGCTGGTCAGCATGGCCAGCCACATCAGCTTCGCCTTGATGGAGAGGCTATGCAGCGCGGTCATGGGTCACTTCCTCGGCTCGCCGACGATGCGGGCCAGCTTGAGGAGCTGCGAGCTGACCTTCAACCCGGTGCGCTGCACCGCCTCGACGTTGATCTCGAAACGCACCTTGTGGTTCTCGACGGTGAGCGCCACCATGCCTCCCCGTTCGGCGAAGCGAGGCAGGTCGCCGACCGTGAGGACGCTCGCGCCGTCCAGGGCCCCGAGGATCTGGGCCAGGCGCCCCTCCTCGGACGAGCAGATGAACAGGATGTGCGCGTGGGCCGCTTCTTCTACACTGGTGAACCGTCGCACCACCAGCCGGCGGTCGCCCGGTGCGGCCCGGTCGCGCACGATCTCGTCCAGCACCGCACCGAACGGATCGACGCCGATCACGCCGAGGAGCAGATGGTCGCGAGTGGCGGCGGCGTCCGCGGGCCACTCGACGAAGCGGGCGAAGTTGTAGAGGTACGCCGCCTTGACTTCGTACTCGGTCGGCGGCGAGGCGGCCGCGCGGGCGAGCGGCGCGTCGCTGTACACCGCCAGCGGCGCGAGCAGCAGGAGCTGCCGCAGGAGGGGCCCAGGCGAGCGCAGAGGCGGGACCGGGCGGGCTCTCAAGGTGAGAAGCGCCAGGTCAGCTTGGCGTAGACGCCGCGCTCGAGGTCGGTGCCTCGCG
Source organism: Thermoanaerobaculia bacterium (assembly GCA_044869805.1). Lineage (GTDB taxonomy): Bacteria > Acidobacteriota > Thermoanaerobaculia > Multivoradales > SZUA-115 > CAWDVR01. The sequence goes on from JBIOXV010000026.1 coordinate 9,323, forward strand.
GGAATTCCGTGTGGTGGCGGTGGAGGAGGTTCTGGCCGACCAGCGACAGCGTGAGACCCTCGCCGGCGCTCCAGGCCAGCCGAAGGTCGAGGTCCCAGTAGTCGTCCACCTCGCTTCCCGCCGCCGCGCCGGGAACGCCTCCGAGCGCATCCACCCAGCGCAGCAGGGCGTCGAGCGCGAGGTCGCGCGGCAGGTCCGCGGCCGAGCGTAGGCCCACCTGGTGGCGGGGGCTGGCGCCCTCGATGTCGGACGCCGCTGCTGGCGACAGCGCCCGAGACGAGGCGTCGAGGCGGAGATCGAGATAGGAGTAGCTCCCCGAGACTCGCCACCGCGGCCGTGGGAACCATTCGACCACCGCCTCGCCGCCGCTCGCCTCGCCGTCCATTGCGTTGAGGCTCAGGATCGGCAGCAGGACGCGGCCCTCGCCGTCCACCGAGGGTGCACCCCGCCCGAAGGTGACGAGGCGGTGGTAGCGGTTGTGGAACACGGCGAGGTCGAGGAGCACGGTGTCCGTCTCCCGGCGCCAGCCGAGCTCGAAGGCCTCGAGCTCCTCCGCTTCGAGGCCCCGATTGCCGACCAGCGCGAGTCGGGGGTTGCCGGCGGGATCGGACAGTGGAGCGAAAATGTCGCGCTCGATCCGCGTCGGAGTGCGCACCGCCCGCGATACCGCGCCCCACAGGGTCTGCCGGGGCGAGCGGCTCCAGGAGAGCCGGAGGCTCGGCTGGCACTCGGTGCCGCTGAAGTCGTTGTGCTCGAGCTTGGTTCCGGCGACCAGCCGCCAGCCAGGGGCGAGGTCGATCTCGTCCTGCACGAAGCCGCTGACCAGCTCGTCGCTCGAGGTCGCCGGGTCGAGCACCACCGCCGAGCGCCCGGCGAACTCGTCGTCCATGCGCCGGTAGCTCAGGCCCCAGAGCGCCGCGTGGCGACGCCCCGCTGGGAAGCGGTGCTCGAAGTCGACGTCGAAGGTCTCGAGCACGTCTTCGAAGAACGGGTCGTCGCGCACTGTGCGGTCGAAGTAAGCCTGGAGGCCGATCTCCGAGCCGCCGGAAAGGGTACGCCGCCAGCGGCCGAGAAGGTTGCCGCCGGAGAGATCGGCCTCGAACGGAGGTTGGGGCCTCTGCCCCTGGCCTCCGGAAACCATGAGCGAGGGCCTCACCTGGCCGACCTCGCCACGGTAGAGATCGCCTTGCACGGTGAGCGCGTCGCGCGGACCGGCGAGCCAGTCGGCGCGCAGGCCCACCCGCCCCATCTCGAGGTCGTCGTCGTCGGGGCCGGAGAGGTTGAGCCCCGGCCCGCGGTCGAGGTACTTGGCAAAGACCCGGTAGTAGAAGCTCTCACCGAGGCGACCGCCGTGGCGCGCGAGGCCGAAGCCGCGCTCCTCGGTGCCTCCTCCCACCTCCACCAGGGTGCCCTGGGTATCCCGCGCTGGCTTGGTGGTGATGTTGATCACCCCGTTCATGGCGTTGGCGCCCCACAGGGCCGCGCCCGGGCCGCGGATCACCTCGATGCGGTCGACGTCCTCGAGCGGCGTGTCCTGCACGTCCCAGAAGACGCCGGAGAAGAGGGGCGTATAGAGGCTTCGACCATCCATCAGCACCAGGAGCTTCGCCGAGTTGGAGCTGCTGAACCCGCGCGAGCTGACCGCCCAGACGCTGGAAGTCACCCGCGCCACGTGGAGGCCGGCCGCCATGCGCAGGGCCTCCGGGAGGCTGGTGGCGCCCGAGCGCCGGATGTCGTCGCCGGTGATGATCGAGACCGCCGCGGGGGACGCGAGACGCCGCTGCTCCCCTTTGGTGACCGAGACGATCTCGAGCTCCATCAGCTCCTCGAGGCTGAGCGTCCTCAGATCGCGCCGCGCGGAGGGCTCGCTCGGCCCGGCAGCCGAATGCTCCGCGCCCGCCAGCGGCGCGAGCCATAGCGCGCCGGCGAGCGCGCTCAGCATCAGCCGCCGCACGAAGGCCCCGGCTGCGAGAACCCGGGTCGCGGTGCCGCTCATGAAGAGCCTCCTGGGTTGATCCCGTCTCTAGCCGGCCGGCGCCCTACGCAGCCTGCCCGAAGCTGTCTGCCCAAGACCAGTCTGGTAGTGAAGAAGAATGTTCGATCTGGAGGTGAGCGTCAAGTGCTTTTCATCTGAACCGGCGATCGTCGCCGGTTCCCGTGCCGCGGCACACTCCCGCTAAACGCTCCGCCGGCGCGCTGCGTCTCAGTCAGGGCGCCTCGTTTCCTCTCTTTGTTGTATTTCGCGCACATTCTTGACAGACGCCTGGAATGCTTATACAACATGCCGTCGTTTGCGACCACTCTGATTTGAAGCGAAGACAGTAGGAGACCGAACGATGCGCTCAGCCCTCCCCCGACTCTGCTGGCTGCTTCTCCTCTGCGGACTCGGAGGTGTGCCTCCGGTGCCGGCTACCGCGCCCTCCGTAAGGACTCCCGCCTCCGAGGCCTACCTCGACCCGGCCACGGGGAGGTTCACGGTGCCGCATCCGGCGGTCGCGGTGCGCTGGGCCTCGCCGCGGGCCGAAGAGCTAGCCAAGCGGGAAGGCGCGCCCTTGCGCGAGGTCGCCGGGCGCACGGCCGCGGGCGGCTTCGAGGTGGCGCTCGGCGACCGCTTCGAGAGCCGGCTGGTGGCCACGGTCGGTGAAGGCGGCGGGCTGGCGATCGACTGCGCGACCGCTCCCGCAGCGGGGCCTGCCTTCTCGAGATCCGAGCCTGTCCTCGCGAAAGCGGTGGCTGCCCCCACCCATGCCGGCGCTCCGGCGCGGGAGGAGCGCTGACCATGGCGCGGGGCAAGCGCTGGCTGCCGCTTCTCGCTTCCGCTGTCTGTCTGGCTGCCCTGGTCCTTGCGCCCTCCGTGGCCCACGCCGCCTCGGTGGTCGAGATCGTGGACCTCGACGGCGCCGGTGAGGGGCTGAACGACCCCGCGCCGTTCACGGCCGCTGGTGGCAACTCCGCCTCGACCTTGGGCGCCGCCCGGCGTCGCGCCGTCGAGCTCGCGGTGGCGGTCTTCGCCGAGAGCCTGGAGTCCTCGGTGCCGATCCAAGTTGGGGTGCGCTTCGACCCGCTGGGCGGCAACGCCACGCAGGCGACCCTGGGCCTGGGCAGCAACCAGGCGGTCTACCGCGACTTCGCGGGCGCGCCGCTGGCCGACACCTGGTACCCGAGCGCGCTCGCCGACAAGCTGGCGGGGGTGGACCTGGGAGGCGAGGGCTCGCTCGATGTGCGCCTGACCTTCAACAGCGACGTCGACGGCCCGGTGGCCCTGGGCGCCAAGCGCTTCTACTACGGCTTCGACGGCCATCCGGCGGCGGGCGACGTCTCCTTCGTCGAGATCGCCCTGCACGAGCTGGCCCACGGCCTCGGCTTCACGACTCTCCTCGACCTCTCGACCGGCGCCAAGTTCCTGGGCCGGGACGACGCCTACCTGCGCCACCTCGAGCGCCACGGCGCGACACCGCCGGACTTCCCCTCGATGACCGACGCGCAGCGCAAGGCTGCCTCGACCGCCGGCAGCGCCGTGCACTGGACCGGCAGCCAGGGCCTGGCGGCGGGAGCCACGCTGACCGCGGGCCGCAGCCCCGAGGGCCACCTCGAGATGTACGCGCCGAGCCCCGTCGCGCCGGCCGCCTCGCTGACCCACTTCGGCACCCAGATGGCGCCGGACCAGATCCAGGAGCCGTTCTACACCGGCGGTGCCGACCTCGCAGACGGCCTCGCCCTGGTGCGCGCGGTGCTGGGCGACGTGGGCTGGGGGCTGCCTCCGGGCTGTACCACGGTCGAGCCTCCGCCCCCGGCGCCGGTGACCGTGCTCGACGAGACGTTCGACGACGGCGACTACGCCGGCTGGACGATCGTCGACCAGGGCACCAGCTCCGGCCCCTCCAACTGGTCGATCGTCGGCGGCGCGCTCAAGCAGAGCTCCGACATCTACAACGACCCTCTCCAGCGCGGCACCTTCGCGGTCTGGCAAGGGGGCGAGGAGTGGGAGGACAACCTGGTCACGGCCCAGCTCTGGTCGTCAGACGACGATGAGATCGGCGTGATGTTCCGCTACCAGGACCCGTCCAACTTCTACCGCTTCGACATGGACCGTCAGGGAAGCCAGCGGCGCCTGGTCAAAGTGGTGGGCGGCGTGCTGACCGTGCTGGCGCAGGACACGACCAAGTACCGCGTCAACGACACCTACTACCTGGAGATCACGGCCGTGGGTGACGCGCTCGAGGTGCGCCTCGACGGCCAGGTGCTGTTCACGGCCGCCGACGCGAGCCTCGCGGCCGGCACGGTGGCGCTCTCCTCGTACCAGGATACGGGCGCCTACTTCGATCGCATCCAGGTGGTCTCGCCGCCTCCGGCCCGGGCGGCGGTGTGGTTCCGAGACGATTTTACGGACGGCAACTTCGCCGGCTGGACAGTGGTCGACATCGGCACCAGCGCCAAGCCTTCGTCGTGGTCGGTGACCAGCGGCTACTTCCGGCAGAACGCGGACATCTACAACGACCCGCTGGGCCTCGAGCGGGGGACCTTTGCGTACTTCTCGCAGGGTTTCGGGCTCGCGGACTATCGCCTGGTGCTCGAGATCGCCTCCGGCGACAACGACTCGATTGGAGTGATGTTCCGCTACCAGGACCCGACCAACTTCTACCGCTTCGACTGGAACAAGCAGGAGCTTCGCCAGCGGCTGGTGAAGGTGGCGGGCGGC
>JBIOXV010000027.1:0-37912 GCA_044869805.1 Thermoanaerobaculia bacterium
AGCTCGGCGGCCATGCCGGGCAGCAGCGCGGCCTTCTCCTCGCGGGAAAAGATCTCGCGCCAGAACACGTGCGCCTCGGGCGCCGGCAGCCGGTGGCCGGCGAGCAGGCGGCGCAGGCCGTAGTCGAAGGTCACCTTGCCGCGCGAGGCCGGCACCAGGGCGGAGAGGCCGCGCCCGGCGGCGCGCACCGCCCAGCCGGGCAGCCGCCGCGTGAAGCGGTGCGCCTGGTCGGCGAGGTAGGTGGGGTAGCCGGCGAACAGCTCGTCGCCGCCGTCGCCCGACAGCGCCACTGTCACGTGCCGCCGCGTGTGGCGCGCCAGGTAGTAGGTGGGGATCATCGAGCTGTCGGCGAACGGCTCGTCCGCGGCATAGACGATATCCGCCAGCTCCTCGGCCACCGCCCCGCCCACGATCTGGTCGCGGTGCTCGACGCCCAAGAGCCGGGCCACGCCGCGCGCCTCGGCGAGCTCGCTGTAGCCGGGCTCCTCGAAGCCCACGCTGAAGGTCTCGTTCTCGCCCGGCGGCCGCAGCCGGCACATCGCGGCGACGATCGACGAGGAGTCGATGCCGCCGGAGAGGAAGGCGCCCAGCGGCACGTCCGCCACCAGCCGCAGCCGCACCGCGTCCTCCAACAGCTCGGCCACCGCCTCGGCCGCCTCCGCCTCGGAGGAGAAGCGGCGCTTGTCGCGGAAGTGGGCGGCGAGGTCCCAGTACGGCGCCGGCACCGCCGGCCTGCCCGCCTCGATCGCCAGCACGTGCGCGGCCGGGAGCTTCCTGACGCCGGAGAAGATCGCCGCGTCGGTCAGCGTGTAGTTGAGGGAGAGGTAGTGGCCGAGCGCCTCGGGGTCGATCCGCCGCGGCACCGCCGGGTCCTCCACCAGGGCCTTGAGCTCCGAGGCGAAGACCAAGCCGCCGTCCGCGAGCGGCGCGTAAAAGAGAGGCTTCTTGCCCAGCCGGTCACGGGCCAGGAGCAGGCGCCGCGCCGGCTCGTCCCAGAGCGCGAAGGCGAACATGCCGTTCAGCCGCTCGAGCCCGGCGATGCCCCAGCGCTTGTAGGCCTCGAGGATCACCTCGGTATCGCTTCCCGTCCGGAAGCGCGCGCCCAGGCCCTCGAGCTCCCGCCGCACCTCGCGGAAGTTGTAGATCTCGCCGTTGAAGATGATCCAGCAGCGCTCGTCCACGTCCGCCATCGGCTGGTCCGAGGCCGCGCTGGGCTCGATCACCGACAGCCGCCGGTGCCCGAAGGCGATCGGCCCCCGGAACAGGAAGCCCTGCGCGTCCGGCCCGCGATGCGCCAGCTTCGCCGTCATGCGCTCCACCACCCCCCGGTCGGGAGGCTCCGTCCACGAGAGCTTGCCGCAGATTCCGCACATAGGAAAAGCCGGCTGAGCCGGCGGCGCCCTTCTATCAGACGGGGGGAGGGGCGTCAAAAGAAAGGACCTAGGCGGCTCCCCTTCCGGCCCCCTCGCCCCGCGTGAGCGGGGAGAGGGCTGGGGTGAGGGGCAGTGCAATCCGTGGAACCGCGATTCCGTCTTCTTCCAGGTGACCCAGGAACACCCCAACCCGTCTCGTCCAGCCGGGTCGCCTCGCCGGAGCCGCTCACCGCTACTCCGGCAGCGCTCCCGGGAGCTCCGAGCAAGCGCCACCGATGCGGAGGCGACCCTCTGGCGTGCGCTGCGAGCCCGGAGGTTCCATGGTTTCAGGTTTCGGCGGCAGGTGCCGATGGGCCCGTTCATCCTCGACCTCTACTGCGCCGGTGAACGCCTGGCGATCGAGGTCGATGGCGGAGGGCATGCGCAGGAGGGCCAGGCGGTGGCGGACGAGTCGCGGACCCGCTTCCTGGCGGAGCGCGGGGTGCGGGTATTCCGATTCTGGAACCACGAGGTGCTGCGAGAGCTGGAGGCTGTGCTGGACCGGATCAGCGAGGAGCTCGGTCTCGGGTAGGGAGCGCCCCTCACCCCTGCCCTCTCCCCGCTCGCGCGGGGCGAGGGGGCCGGAGGGAAGATCGCCACCTGGGCCAATGCCCCTACGCCGCCGGCTTCCTCAGCTTCGCGAGATCCACCTCCGGCAGCGGCCCGAAGACCTCCGCCGGCCAGCGGTTGAGCTGGCCGGTCGCGGGGTCGATCCCCACCCACCCCAACCAGCGCCAGGCGCCGGGGCTGACCTGGATGGCGCCGGAGCCGTCCGCGCGCAGCACGGCGAACTCGCCGGCGGGCAACAGCTCGGCGCGCCAGGCCACCGGCTCTCCAGTTGCCAGGTCCCACAGTCGCACTGTGCCGTCGGAGCCCGCCGAGGCCAGGCGAGCGCCGTCGGGCGAAAACGCGCAGGATCTCACCCTGCCTCGATGTCCTTCGAGAACCGCGAGGGCCTCGCCGGAGGTGGCGCTCCACAGCCGTAGGGTGCCGTCATCGCCCGCCGAGGCGAGGCGAGCGCCATCGGTAGAGAAGGCGCAGGCTTTCACACCGCCGCGATGTCCTTCGAGCACGGCGAGCAGTTCGCCGGAGGAAGCGTCCCACACGCGCACGCTGCCGTCGCGCCCTGTCGAGGCGACTCGACCATCGTCGGGGGAGAAGGCGCAGGACCTCACTACGTCTCCATGTCCTTCGAACACGGCGAGTGGCTCGCCGGAGGAGGCATCCCACAGCCGCACGGTGCCGTCTTCGCTCGCCGAGGCGAGGCGAGCGCCGTCGGGGGAGAAGGCGCAGGACCACACCTCGTCTCGATGTCCTTCGAGCACGGCGAGCGCTTTGCCGGAGGAGGCGTCCCACAGCCGCACAGTGCGGTCGGAGCTTACCGTGGCAAGTCGAGCGCCGTCGGGAGAGAAGGCGCAGGACCACACCACGCTTGAATGTCCTTCGAGCACGGCGAGCACCTCGCCGGAGGAGACGTCCCATAGCCGCCCGGCGGCGTCGCCCGCGGAGGAGGCGAGTCGAGCGCCGTCGGGGGAGAAGGCGCAAGACCACGCCAAGGATGTATGTCCTTCGAGCACGGCAAGCGCTTTGCCGGAGGAGGCATCCCACAGCCGCACGGAGCCGTCGTCGCCCGCCGAGGCGAGTCGAGCGCCGTCGGGGGAGAAGGCGCAGGACCACACCCCGCTTCGATGTCCTTCGAGCACGGCGAGCACCTCGCCGGAGGAGCCGTCCCACAGCCGCACGGTGCCGTCGTAGCGTGCCCAGGCGAGTCGAGCGCCGTCGGAGGAGAAGGTGCAGGACTTCGCCACGTCCCCATGCCCTTCGAGCACGGCGAGGGCCTCGCCGGAGGAGGCGTCCCAGAGCCGCACAGTGCCGTCGTCGCCCGCGGAGGCGAGGCGAGCGCCGTCGGGGGAGAATGTGCAGGCGTTCACCTCTCCATCGTGACCCGCCAGCGCGATCAGGCGAGCTTCGCCCGGGGCATCGCTGCTCGGAAACTGCGCCGCCGGCTCGCATCGCGCGAACAGGCCCGGAGCGCCGGTGGGCTGAAGGCCTGAAACCCCGTCCAGATGGCAGTGCAGCCATTGCGTGCGGTGGAGCTTCGCGCCGCCGAAGTCGGAGGCCTGAAAGTCGACCTCTCGGAAGAGGGCGCCCGCAAGGGCTGTAGGCCCGAGCCGCACGGTCCGAGCTCGGCTGTCGAGGATCGTACCGCGTTGGAAATCCGCGTTCGCGAAGTCGGCCTCGCTCAGATCCACTCGCTCGAAGCGCGCTCCCCGCAGCCGGGCGCCTCTAAAGCTCGCGCCGCGGATGTTGAGCAAAGGCGCGCCCTTCTTGCCCTCGATCTCCCAGCCCCGGAGGTCCGCACCTTGAAGTTGGAAGCCAGCCAGTGCCGGCATCGGAAGGCTTCTTGCCTGCGCTCGCAGCGCGTAGGCCAGCATCAGCTCGGAGACCCGCGGCCGGTACTGGTTCCTGATCTCCCGCCAGACCGGCCAGGAGGCCGCTCCTTCTTCCTCCGCCAGCATCTGCCCGAGGAAGTCCAGCGTCTCCAGGCTGGGCCGCGGCAGGTCCCAGGCGTCAAGGCGCCGGTCCTTCAATGCCCGCGCGAGGTGCGAGGCGATGAAGAACTCTAGGAGGGAGGTGTGGGCGAAGCGGAATTCGTCCTCGCCTTCGCGTACCAGGAAGGTGGCAGTACGCAGGTCCTCCTTTAGCAGCTCGCGATCCTTGCCTTCGTAGTGCGCGGCGAGGCGCGGGTTCTCTGCGAGGAAGTCGATCAACCACTGCTCCACGTCCTCCACCTTCCACGACCGCTTACCCGAGCGCCACAACTCCGCGGCGAACCGCTCCATGAGGCGCTGCTTGTGGTCCATGGTGAGCTGGTGCTTGCCCATGTCCCGCTCCAGCCAGGACTGCACCATGTGCCGGTAGAGGGTCACTCCGGTCACCTTCCGACTCTCGAGCTTCCACTGCTCGAGCTGAGGGATGTGCTTGGCAATCAGACTCAGGGTGTAGGGCCGCTCCGCCAGCTCGGGGAGGTTGTGGATGGAGCGGATCAGCTCCTTCAGGCGGGGCACGTCCGCGCCGGGGAGGTGCTTCTCCAGATACTCCTCGATTTGGCTGTCAGTGAAAGGGAGCAGGAGGAGGGCACGGTAGTCTGCCGCGGACAGGGCCTCGCGATCCTCTCCGGTGAAGTGTGTGCGCTCCTCCCGCAGAGTACGGAAGAAGTGCGTGCGGCAGGAGATCAGGAGCTTGCCGCGAGCCGGCCCCACGGGCTTGTCGTCAGCTTTCCGGGGGCCCCGTCGCTCGCGAGTGGGCAGGATGCTCCAGAGCTGCCGCGTGAAGCGCTGGCCCTGGGCCGGGGTGAGATGCACGAGTACCTCGTCCAGCCCGTCGAAGATGGCCAGCGCCTTGCCTTCTCGGACCAAGGCGATGACCCGGTCCGCGGCGAGTCCCTGCATAGCTTGCCCACTGCGAGTGCTGTAGCCGAGCACCGACTCGAGGATCGAGGCGAGTGGCGGTTCCGAGCGGGCCTTGTCGCCTAGCCGGCGCAGGTCCACGTAGACCGGCACAGGTAGGGCCGCGTCGTTCTCGCGCGCTTCGAGGAGCCGGCGAGTGAACGCTTCGCACGTCGTGGTCTTGCCCATTCCGTACTCGCCCAGCAGGGCGAAGAACGGCGGATCGTCCGGCTTCGCCGCCCATTCGAGCAGGGTGTCAACGGCATCCACCTGTACGCCTGCACCATCGCTCGGCTCTTCCATCTTCTCGAGGCTCGCGAGCGCGGCCCGAGTACGCACGAACCGAAAGCTCTCCTCTGCTGGGAACTGGCAGCGGAGTCCGGCTGCGAGCCGTTCGGGCTCGTCCGGTTCCGGCTCGTCGGAACGAGACGCGGCTCCGGGTGGGCTGGGCGGCGCCGTCAGCTTTCGCGTGATCCGAAGCACCTGCTGGAAGAGCTCGTCAGCGAACCGCTCCTTAGTGGTTTCCGCGGTGCGCTCGCTGAAGAACCTCGCCTCGCGATCGCGGAATACTTGCAGCTCGCCGAGGCCCTTGAGATCGACAGACCCATCGAAGGGTACGGGCTTGAGCCCGACGGGGACGGCCCGTCTCCGGCCGCCGGCTTGACTCGGGTTCTGCGGCACGAAGTGAGGCAGCTCGTGGTCCGAGATGTAGCCGGACGCCAGAAACTCGTGGCTCACCAGCAGCAAACCGAAGGTGCACTGATCGATCGCAGCCTGGATCTCCGCATGCCAGCGCTCTCCGGCGAGGATGTCGCCGAACTGCCACGGCTGAAACCGGAACTCGGGCGAGTTTCCCAGCCGGACTTGCAGGCGCTCGATCAGATCCTTCGCGAGCTTGGCGTTCAGCTTGGCGTACGAGATGAAGTGGCGGACCACTGGCTTGCCGTCGAGAAGCACGGCCTTCTGTGGCACTGGATCCTGGGTGGCGCTGGCTTGGACTTCCTTCTGAGAGAGGAGACTGAGCTGGTCGAGCGTGAGGTCCTCGCCCTCGAACCAGCACCAGCGGTCCTCGGGCGCGGAGCGGGTGCGGGTGTCCGCGGCCAGGGCGAAGGGGACGCCTGCCTCTTTCGCAGCGGCCTGCACTCGGTTGCGGAGCTGACGGAAGCTGGTGAGGCCGGCCTCACGGCTCTGTTCCGGGTAGAGAATGGAGAGGGCCTCGGAAAGCCGGATCCGCGGATCGGGGTCGAGGGGCCGCTCGAGGAGCTGCTCGAGGCGACGCTGATCGGCGCGCCCCAGCTCGTCACCGAGTTGATCCAGGAGATGCCTCGCCGCTGCCTGCCCGAGCCTGGTTGCTTCCATAGTGGCGCCCCTCGACGGTTTCTACGGAGTCATTACGCGATAGCCTAGCCCCGGCGCGCGGAGATGTCAACGAATTATACGAAATTTCGACGCAGACTTTTCCGTCTTATTCTCCAGCAGCACCGATAACTCCTGGCTGGAGGGCCTACCATGTTCAATCCTACTTGGGGTAGGATACGGCTGATGCCGACCGAGAAGGTTTCCCTCACCCTGGAGGAAGAGCTGGTCGCTGAGGCTCGTGAAGCGGTCGGGGTCCGCGGGCTCTCGGGGTATGTCAACCGCGCGCTCCGCCACCAGCTCCAACACGATCGCCTCGCCGGCCTGCTGGCCGAGCTGGAGCAGGAGCACGGGCCGATCGAGCCGCGGGTTCTGGAGGAGGTCCGCAAGGAATGGCTCGACCGCGAACCGGCGGCCGCACGTCGCAGCGCCTGATCCTCGACTCCGGGGCGGTGATCGCGCTTTCCCGGGGAGAGGCGCGCGCCCGCGCCTTCGTGGCGAGCGCCCTCGAGATGGGAGCGCTGGTCGAGGTGCCGGTGGTCGTATTGGCGGAGACGGTCCGCGGCGGGCCGCGGGACGTGCCCGTCGACCGCGTGCTGAGGGCGATCGGCTCCGTTCCTGAGGCGCGGGAGGTTCACGGCCGCACGGCGGGCAGGCTCCTCGCGGGCGCGCGTTCGACGGCGACGATCGACGCCCTGGTGGTCGCTCAGGCCGTCGAGGCGGGAGGGGGCCGGGTGCTGACCGGCGATCGCGACGACCTGGAGCGGCTCGCGGCAGGCCATCCCGAGGTCTCCATTCACGCCCTCTGACCGGGACCGGCGCGGGAGCCGCCGCCCAGCTCCTTCGCTTCGTTCAGGACGACACGACCGGGCCTCTCGCCTCCCTCAGGGCGACACGCTGCGGCTCTCCCACCGCTCCTACCGGCCGGCTCGTCCCACGACGAGGCCTGTTCGCACCATCGCGCTTCCGTTGCCGGCGTACCTCGCCGATCATCCGTCCCAGGGAGGAACGCTCATGCGACGACTGCTGCTGACCTTCGGGCTGCTGCTCTTCACCCTGCCGCTCGCGGCCGACGATCTCCGAACCGAGATCGAGGCCAGGAACCGTGAGATGTCGGCCGCGCTGGAGCGCGGCGATGGACTGGCCGTGGCCCGTATCTACGCGGACGACGCCCGCCTCGTGGGGCCGGGCGACGAGGCACCGGTCGTGGGCCGCGAGGCCATCGATCGCTACTGGACGCGTATCCGCAACGTGACGCGCTGGCAGCTCGACGTGCTGGAGGTGGGCGGCAGCCGGGACGACGCCTACCAGGTCGGCCGTTCGACGCTGGTCCACGGCGAAGGGGAGAAGCAGCGCACCAGCGTCGTCGACTTCGTCCTCGTCTGGAAACGCGGCGCGGACGGCAAGCTGTACATCCACCTCGACTTCTACAACTGAGGGCGCGTGATGAAACCAGCTATCCAGGCCGGGCGCTGTGTTGCGGGTCCTACCGGGAATCCTCACCTTCTTCCGTGTAGGCGCCAGTCCCCGAATCCTAGCGCTCCTGGCGCGCGTCCCGATCGCCTCGGTTTCCTCGCGGGCTCTGCCATGCGCGCCGCCCTCCGCGCTCTCCTGATCTGCTTCACCTTCGCCACGCAGGCGGCGGAGATCGACCACCGCGGGCTCGAGGCCCTGCTCGACGAGGTGATGGCGCGCGAGATGGCAGCGCGAAAGATCCCGGGTGCGGCCTTCATCCTCGTGCAAGGCGGCAGGGTGGTGCTCGCCAAGGGCTACGGCTTCGCCGACGTCGAGAGCAAGACGCCGTTCGATCCCGAGACCACGATCGCGCCCATCGCCTCGATCACCAAGGTGTTCACCGCCACGGCGGTGGTGCAGCTCGCCGACCGCGGTGCCCTCGACCTCCACGCCGACGTCAACCGCTACCTGAAGCGCGTCCGCGTGCCGGACGCATTTGGCCAGCCGGTCACCGCCGCCCAGCTCCTGACCCACACGGCAGGCTTCGACGAGCTGCGCGGGCGGCTGGTGGCAGCGGGGGAGCCGGTCCAGCCGATGGACCGCTTTCTCGCCACGCGCCTGGTCCGCATCCGCGCGCCGGGCAGGCTGACCAGCTACTCGAGCTTCGGCATGGCCCTCGCCGGGTTGCTGGTCGAGGACGTCTCCGGCATGCCTTTCGAGCGCTATCTGGCCTGCAACGTCTGGGCGCCGCTCGGCATGAAGCGCACCTACATCACGCTGCCCGCGGAGCTCCTCCCGGACGCGGCGGGCGCCTACGAGGCGGGCGAGTCGGGCGGGCTGGTGAAGATCCCGTGGGAGCGCTACCACACGCCGCCGGCTTCGTCGATCAACAGCACCGCCGCGGACATGGGCCGCTTCATGATCTCGATGCTCGCCGGCGGCAAGGGGATCCTCGGCGCGCGCGCCGCCGGCGAGATGATGAGCCAGCGGGCGACCCTCCATCCGCGCATGCCCGGCATGAGCTATGGCTGGCAGATGAGCGCCACCAACGGCCAGAGGATCGTCGAGCACGGCGGCGACATCGGCGGCTTCAGCTCGCTGTTGACGCTGCTGCCCGACCACGACACCGGCATCTATCTGGTCAACCACCGCGAGGGGATCGACCTCCGCGAGCCGGTGCGCAGCGCCATCCTCGACCGCTACTTCCCGGACCCCTCGCCGCCGGCCATACCGCAGCCGAGCGCTGCGCTCGTGCCCCAGGCCAAGAAGGTGGCGGGCAAGTACCGCGCCACCACCTGGTGCCACACCTGCCCGTTCGACCCGGACCGGGTGCAGGACTTCGAGGTCGTGGCCCACGACGACGGCTCGATCACGGTCTGGGACCGGCGCTGGATCGCGGTCGAGCCGCTGCTCTTCGCGGGTGCCGACGGCCGCGGTCGCATCGGCTTCCACCTCGAAGAGAAGGGCGAGGTCGACGCGATGACCGCCGGCTCCTGGCGGGTGCTCGAGCGGCTCCGTACAATGCCGCCATGACCGAGCGCGCGGCGGCGCCGGCGGTCGAGGGGCCGGCGGTGCCCATGCGGCGGGTGGCGCTCTGGCTGGCGGCCGCCGGCCTGTGGACGCTGCTGCCGCTCCTCACTTCGCTCCAGGGCGCCCTGGGCTCGCTCTACGTAGGAGCGCCGGTGGCGTGGGATCGCCTGCTGCCGCTGCGGCTCGCCGACTGGTACACCTGCGCGGTCTTCACGCCGTTCTGCTTCTGGCTGGCCCGCCGCCACCGCTTCGAGCAGGGTGTGTGGCCGCGCAGCCTGGCCGTGCATCTTGCGGCGATCGGCGTGATGGTGGTGCTCAAGTTCGCGCTCTACGTCGAGGTCGCGAGGCGTCTCGACCCGTCGCGGCGCTGGGATTTCGGGGAGACGCTGACCCGCGGCTTCGTCTCTGAGATCATCGCCTTCTGGGCGCTGCTCGGCATCGTGCACGCCATCGAGTACCACCGCCGGCTGCGCGAGCGCGAGCTGCGCGCCGCGCGCCTCGAGACCGAGCTCGCCGCGGCACGGCTGGACGCCCTGGCGGCGCAGCTCCAGCCGCATTTTCTGTTCAACACGCTGCACGGCATCTCGACGCTGATGCGCCGCGACGTGGAGGCCGCCGACGAGATGCTCACCCACCTGGGCGACCTGCTCCGCCGTACGCTGCGCCGCGGTGAGGGCCACGAGATTGCCCTCGCCGACGAGCTGGAGATTCTGGAGCACTACCTCGCCATCATGCAGGTCCGTTTCCAGGACCGCCTGACTGTGTCGATCGACGTGGACCCGTCGCTGCGAGGTGTGCGGGTACCGATGCTGATCCTGCAGCCGCTGGTCGAGAACGCCATCCAGCACGGCATCTCGCGCCGGCCCGGCGCGGGGCGGATCGAGATCATCGCCCGGAGGGCCGGCCCGTCGATCGAGATCCGGGTGCGCGACGACGGCGAAGGAGCGGGAGAGTCGTCGCCGCGCGAGGGAATCGGGCTCTCGAACACCCGGCGCCGCCTGCGCGAGCTCTACGGCGAGCGCCAGTCGCTCGCCTTCGAGCCGGCCGAGGGCGGCGGGCTGGTGGCCGTCGTGCGGCTGCCGCTCTCCAGCGCCTGACTATGCCGGCGCGGGTGGTGATCGCCGACGACGAGCCGCTGGCGCGGGAGCGCCTGCGCGAGCTCCTGGCGGAGCGTGCGGAGGTCGAAGTGGTGGGCGAGGCGCGCGACGGCGAGGAGGCGCTGCGCGTGGTACAGGAAACCGCGCCCGACCTGCTGTTCCTCGACGTGCAGATGCCCGGCCTCGACGGCTTCGAGGTGCTGGCGGAGCTCGGGCCCCGCCCGCCCGCGGTGGTCTTCGTCACCGCCTTCGACCACTACGCCGTGCGCGCCTTCGAGGTCGACGCCGTGGACTACCTGGTCAAGCCCTTCAACCGCGCCCGCTTCGAGGCCGCGCTCTCCCGGGCGCTCGCCGGCAGGGCGCCCACCGCCGAGGAGCTGCGCGCGCTCCTCGAGCGGCTGCGCCCCGAGCTGGTGCGCCCGGAGCGCGGCTACCAGACCCGCTTCGTGGTGCGCTCGGCGGACGAGATCCAGTTCGTGCGCGCCGCGGACGTCACCTGGCTCGAGGCGAGCGGCAATTATGTCCGCCTGCATGGCGTCCGCCTGCATGGCGTCCGCCTGCACGGCGCCGCGGGCCCGCACCTGCTGCGCGCCACGCTGCGCGAGCTCGAGGCGAGGCTCGACCCCGAGCACTTCGTGCGCGTGCACCGCTCGGCCATCGTCGCGATCGACGCCATCGCCAAGCTCGAGCCGCACTTCCACGGTGAGCTCGTGCTCAGCCTGCGCGACGGCACGCGTCTGACCTCCAGCCGGAGCTACAGCGCCCGGCTGCGCGAGCTGCTGCAGAGGCCGCCCCGCCTGCCGCACCCCACCTTGTAACTCCGCCCCGGCCGCTCTAGCATCCCGCTCACCAATCTCGACACTCACCTGGGCCGGCGCCGCGCCGGCCCACGGGGACCCAGGACCCGGCCCGAGGGCTTACGGCCGCCTCTCTTTCGACGGAGGAGCGCGATGAGCTACGACCGCCTCCAGCAGTGGACCAACCTTCTCTCGGTGATCAAGTACGGGCTCTTCTTCTTCGTTGTGCTCCTCTATCTACCCTTCACCGCCTTCCAGGCGGTCCCCGGCAGCTCGCTCCTGGGAGGGCTGTTCGTGGACCTCGGGCCGATCCACGTGTTCTGGACCTCGATGGTGCTCTTCGCCGCCGCCTGGAGCCTGTCTTTCACGCTCGGCCTGATCATCGATACCGCGGAGCTGCGCTGGGACCCCAACGCCGAGCCCCTGCACCAGAAGGCCAAGCGCCTGGGCAAGGCGCCGGCCCCCGGCCTCGCGGTGCACATCCCGGACTGGGCGGCCCGTTTCTTCGGCGTTCCCACCACCCGCGGCCACTTCCTCCTCGCCTCGGGGCAGGCGGCCGTGGGGGTGGGGATCGTCCTCTGGCACGCCAATCACAAGCCGCTGTCGCTGGCCGGCGCGGTGCTCGGCGTGGTCGCCACCTACCTGCTCATGATCCTGATCTCGATGCCGGCCCGGCTGATCGACACCCAGGTCTTCGTCGCCCCCCGCTCGCTGCTCGGCGGCTGGCTGTTCCGGGCCTTCGACCGCCCGCCGATCGTCCGCTTCTGCTCGCGGCTGCGGGACGCCGCCACCTGGGTCTTCGAGCGGCTGGGGCTCACCTACGTGCTGACCACGGTGACGGTGGACGGCAAGCCCAGGAAGCAGATCGTCGCCCCCCACTTCTTCGCGCTGAGCTGCCTCTTCGGCCTGGTGGTGCTGGTCCTCCTGGGTGCCTGGCTGTTCTTCCCGCCGCAGCCGGTCGGCGGCTTGCCGCCTCCCTCGTCGGCGAGCCTGCTCTATGTCCTGCTCACACTGCTCATCTGGACGTTGCTCGGCATGGACTGCCACTTGGCGCGGCTGCGCCTCTCCCCGGTCGTCATCCTGCTGCTGTGGATGCTCTTCGTGTGGTGGGCGCAGAAGGCGGACCACGATTACCAGGTCACGGCGCGGGCGCTGCCAGCCGGCGAGGCGCCGACGCCGGTCGAGGTCGCCCGCGCCAGCCGCGCGCCCGAGAACCTGGTGATCGTGGCCTCCTCGGGGGGCGGCATCCTGGCGGCAGGCTGGACCACTTTGGCACTCCAGGAGCTGATCCACGAGCGGCCCGAGCTGGCCGCCGAGGTCCGTTTGCTGTCCACGGTCTCCGGCAGCTCGGTGGGGGCGGCCTTCTATGCCCATCGCTTCACACAGGTCGACCCGGCGAGCCTCTCGGTCCCCGACCTCGAGCGGGAGCTGGCCGACATCTACCGGCTGTCCGTCCGCTCGAGCCTGGTGGAGGCCGCCTACGGCCTGGCCTGCCTCGACTTCTGGCGCCTGTTCTTCGCGCGGCCCGCGATCCACCCGCAATGGGACCGCGGGCGGCTGATGGAGAATGCCTGGGGCCGCTTCGCGGGCGCAGTCGAGTGGCCACTGTCCAACCTGCGGCAGCCGATCCGCGAGGGCCGGGTGCCGGGCGTGATCCTCAACACCACGGTGCTGGAGAAGGGCCAGCGGTTAATGATCACACCGCTCTCCTTCGCCGGCGACGCCGAGCGGGCCCGAGCGCGGACGCTGTCGGAGTTCCTGGGGGTTGGCGACGGCCTGGAGGCCGACCCCAACCTGTGGACGGCGGCGCGCCTCTCGGCCACCTTCCCGTTCGTGAGCCCGGCCGCACGCGCCGAGATCCACGACGCCGCCGGCAAACCCGTGCCGGCCGCCAGGGAGGCCGAGCTGCACTTGATCGACGGCGGCTACTACGACAACTACGGCGTCACCTCTTCCCTCGACTGGCTGGAGCCGGTGCTGGCGGCGCGCCTGGCGGGGGATGCGGAGCTGCGCTTCCGGCGGGTGGCGATCGTGCGGCTCAACGCCTTCTCCGCCACCGATCCCGACTCGGTGAAGCCGATCAGCGGCTCGCTCGCCGCGCTGATGGGGCCGCTGATCGGGATGGTCAACCTGCGCACCGGGGTGGCGGTGTCGCGCAACGACATCGACCTCGCCCGCTTCCTCGGTGCGTGGAACGCGCGCTTCGGCGACGCCGGTCTCGACGTCTGCGTCGAGCAGGTCGAGCTGCGGCCGCCGGCGATCGGCGACCAGCCGCTCTCCTGGCACATGACCAAGAAGCAGATCGCGGACCAGCGGGAAGCCTGGAGGCAGGGCTTCGACCCCGGCCAGGCGGGCGTCGAGGGCAGCCTGCGCCAGCAGTGGGAGGCGATGAAGGCGTTCCTCGCGCTGCCCCAGTGCCCGGCCTCCATCGCGGCGCCCGAGGATGCCGAGGACCTGCTGGCGGGGGCTTAGCGGGCCGGGAGGCTCCTCACCGCGGCGATTGGGCGATCCGCCTGCTAGGATCGTGGGTCGATGTCGGTGGCCCACGGCGTTCCCCTCGCCTCCTCGATCGGGCTCTCGACCATGGCGCCGGCCATGGTCGAGGCCACCAACTACTACCGCTGGATCGCCGACTCGATCGCGCCCGCGGTGGGCCGTCGGGTGCTCGACGTGGGCGGCGGGCGGGGGAGCCTGCTGTCGTTCTTCCTCGACCGCGAGCGGCTCGTCGCCCTCGACCTCTCGGCCGACGCCGTGGCCTACCTCGCGGAGGCGTTTCGGGCCCACGTCCACGTCGAGGCCGTGCACGGCGACGTCACCAGCCCGGAGCTGCAACAGCGCCTGGCCGTGGAGAGCATCGACACCATCTTGTGCACCAACGTGCTCGAGCACGTGGAGGACGACCGGGCGATGCTAGGCAGCTTCGCCGCCATCCTCGGGCCCACGGGCGGCCGGCTCGCCCTGCAGGTGCCGGCGCACGGCTGGCTCTACGGCTCACTCGACGCGGCGGCCGGCCACCACCGCCGCTACACTCGCCGCGAAGTGCGCGCCAAGCTGGCGGCCGCCGGTTTCGCCATCGAGCGCGTCGCCTACATGAACGCCGCCGCCGTGCCCGGCTGGTGGGTGGCGGGCCGGGTGCGGCGGCAGGGCCTCTCCGACTCCGAGGACACCAACGCCCAGGTGCGCTTCTACGACCGCTACCTGATCCCCGTGGCGCGGCGGCTCGAGGCCGTCCTGCCGCCGCCCTTCGGGCTCTCGGTGCTCGCCCTGGCGCGGGCGGTGCCGCGGCATGCCGGCGGCGTCTGACGATCCCGAGGCCTGGGCGCGCCTCTCCTCGGCGCCCGGCCTCTGCCGCACCTGCGTCCACGCCCGCCTGCTGGCCTCGGCGCGGAGCGTCTTCCTGCGCTGCGACCTCTCCGACACCGATCCGCGCTTCCTCCGCTATCCGCCGCTGCCGGTGCTGGCGTGCGATGGGTGGAGGCCCCAGCCGGAGTAAGATCGCGTCGGACTTCACTCGCCATCCAGGCGCCACGGGGACCTAGAATGCAGACCACCGCGGCCCTTCGCGATGTCGACGACCTCGCTGCGGACGTTCAGCCGGCCGAGGGCCTGCGGTCGGCCCCGGCCTGGGGACCCGCGAGGAAGCTGCTCTTCCGCTTCGCCTTCGTGTACCTGGTCCTCTTCTGCTTCCCGTTCCCCCTGTACTACCTCCCCCCGGCCGAGATGTGGCAGTTCCAGTTGGGGAAGGCCTTCGTGCCCTGGGTCGCGCGGCAGGTCTTCAACGTGACCCTCAGCGCCTATGGTGGCGGCGGGGACTCGACCTTCGCCTACGTCCAGATCTTCTGCTTCCTGGTGATCTCCATCGCGGCCGCGCTGATCTGGACCCTCCTGGACCGGAGGCGGCGCAACTACGCGCGGCTCTACGAGTGGCTGCGGGTCTACGTCCGCTTCATGCTCGCCGTGACCATCATCGAGTACGGGTCCTGGAAGATCATTCCGACGCAGTTCCCCGCGCCGACGACGGACCGCTTGATGCAGCCCTTCGGGGACGCTTCGCCCATGGGGCTGCTGTGGACGTTCATGGGCGCGTCCGTGCCTTACACCGTCTTTGCCGGCCTGAGCGAGATGGTAGGCGGGCTGCTCCTGACCGTCCGTCGGACCACTCTGCTCGGCGCACTGATCTCGATCGGCGTCATGAGCAACGTGGTGATGCTGAACTTCAGCTATGACGTGCCGGTCAAGGTCTTCTCCATGCACCTGCTGCTCATGGCGGTCTTCCTGGCGGCCCACGACCTGCGGCGCCTCGCCAACCTGTTCGTGCTCAACCGCCCGGCCGAGCCCGAGGAGGTCCGCCCACTCTTCCGCAGGAAATGGCTCGCCCGCACCGCGACGGGCTTCGCGGCCTCGTTCACCCTCTTCATGACCGGCATGTTCCTGTATAGGTCCTACCGGGACTTCGAGCAGTACGGCCGCGAGGCGGCGGCAAAGTCGCCGCTGTACGGGATGTGGACCGTCGAGGAGTTCGCGGTGGATGGCGAGGTCCGGCCGGCGCTGGCCACGGACGAGAAGCGATGGCGACGGATGTTCTTCACCGCCCCCGGCCGGTGCGCGATCCAGCTCATGAGCGACTCGCGCGAGCGCTACAACCTCGAGCTCGACGAGAAGGAGAGCACGCTCGCCATCACCAAGCGCACCGACCCCAACTGGAAGACCACTCTCGCCTACACGCTGCCGCAGCCGGACGTCCTCTTGGTGGAGGGACCGTTCGACGGGCAGGGGGTGAGGGCACAGCTCCGCCGGACCGAGCCGCCCGAGTTCCTGCTCGTCACCCGCGGCTTCCACCTGATCAACGATCGCCCGCTCAACCGTTGAGGAGGACCGCTTGCGACCGCTTCTTCACCAGCCCTGCGGCGTCTCGGCCTTTCCGCCGACCTCGACGAACGAGGGCTCGGCCGGCGAGCGGTAGGTGACAACCGCCTCCGGCGCCTCGGCCAGGCAGCGGGCGGCGTGGGCCGGGTCGCCGCACTCGAGGCAGGGCTCGCCGTTCTCTCCGCGCGCCACGCAGCGGGCCACCAGCTCGCCGCTCGCCTCGCTGACGGCGCGGCGCTCGATGCGCTCGCCGTCGGGGCCGGAGACCAACCGCTCGACGAAGGCCGAGTAACGGAGGGTGTAGTCGATGCCGCCGTCCGCCGGCTCGGCGACCGCTTCGGACTGGAAGAAGCCGTAGGGCGCGAGCACCAGCTCGAAGCGCAGCTCGCCCTTCTCCCGGCGGAAGAAGAACCGCTCGCCGCGCTCGCTGTAGGCGCCGCCCGCCGGGTCCCACTCGCCGACCCCCTGGAGCACGATCCGGCCGCCGCGTTGCCCTGCGCCGGTGAGCCGGTGATTGGGCAGGGCTTTGCCCTCGGTGCGCTTCGAGATGGGGGAGTAGAACCAGACGTCCTGCCGGCGGCCGTCCTCGTAGAGCGCCCAGTAGACCTCCTTGATGCGCGACTCCGGCCAGGAGACGACCTGGCGCAGGAGGAGCGCCGGCTCGCCCTCTTCGACCGGCAGTGGGAAGTCGTTCACGGCGATCAGCAGATCCTCCTGGGTCGGGCTCTCCGAGGCGGGCTCGGGTGGCGGAGCCGGCTCGGGCGGTGCTCCGGGCTCGGTTGTCGAGGCGGGCTCGGTTGTCGAGGCGGGCTCGGGTGCAGGTGCGGGCTCGGATACGGAGGCGGGCTCGGGCGGTGCCGCCGTCTCGGGTGCTGAGGCCGGCTCAGCCGGTGCCGCGGGCTCGGATGCGGCGGCGGGCGCCGGTGCAGGTGCGGGCTCGGGCGGTGCTGGGGGCGGGAGCCGCGCCGGCAGCGGCAGGAGCACGCGCTGGCCCGTGCGCTGGTCGGTGGTGAAGCGGTTGTCGAGGTCGGTGACGCGCTCGAAGTAGAGCCGCTCGAGACCCGAGAACCGCACGCCGGCCGCCGCGGCCGCTCCGGGCGCGAGGCCGACGGCGGCGAGGGCGGCGAGGGCCGCGGTGGTGAAAAGCGTGCTCGTCCTTGGGCGCATGTGGGCTCTCTGTCGTACTTGTGGAGCATAACCGCTCGACTGCGGGGCCGTGGTGGCACCTGGTAGCCTCTGCGCCGGCTCGCGCGGACCGACGATCGAGGAGGGCACGGTGCCGAGGCTCGGCCGCAACAGAACTGCGCTCTTTTCTCTGCTGCTCGCTCTCGGCCTCTACGCCGTGCTCGAAGCCGGCTCGTTCGTGGTGCTCTGGGCGCGCGACGGCCGCCTGCCCTCGCCGGCACACTGGCGGGAGGAACGGGCGCGGGTGGCGGCCGAGCTCGGCGCGGCGGAGGCCGGGCCCGAGCCGGTCGCTCCCGGCGCCGATGGCCTGGGCCAGGTGATCCACCCCTTCCTGGGCTTCGTTTACGATCCCGCGGTCCCCAACCCGTACTGGGAGATCGACGCCCAGGGCTTCCCCCAGGTGCCGGAGCCGGAGGCCCCCGCCGGCACGCCACGCTTCGTGGTCGCGGTGTTCGGCGGCTCGGTCGCCAACGGCTTCTGCTTCGCCGGCCGCAACGTGTTCCGGCGCATCCTGCGCGAGTCGCAGCGCGTCCCCGGCCAGGCGATCCACATCCGCTGCTTCGCCATGGGCGGCTACAAGCAGCCGCAGCAGCTCATGGCCCTCTCCTACGCGCTGTCGTTGGGGACGCCGATCGACCTGGTGATCAACCTCGACGGCTTCAACGACGTGGTGCTGCCGGTGGCGGAGAACCTGCACGCCGGGATCTATCCCTTCTACCCGCGCTGGTGGTCGTCGAGGGTGGCCGGCATCCAGTCCGGGGAGAGCCTGCGGCTCCTCGGACTCGCCGAGCTCCACGCCGAGCGCCGCCGTGCCCGGGCGGGCCTGTGCGCTTCACCGCCGCTCGCCTGGAGCCCGACCTGCCACCTGGTGTGGAGCGCCCTCGACCGCGCCTCGGCCGCCCGCGTCTTCGACGCCCAACGCCGGCTCGCCGCCCAGGTGCCGCGGCGCGTGAGCTTCCTCACTCGCGGGCCGAAGCTCGAGCCCCCGGAAGGGAACGAGCTCTACCGCCGGCTCGCCGCCCACTGGGCCGAGAGCTCGAGCCTGATGGCCGACCTCTGCCGCGCCCGTGGCATCGCCTACTTCCATTTCCTGCAGCCGAACCAGTACCTCGCGGGCTCGAAGCCCATGGGCCGCGAGGAGCGCCGCATCGCCATCGACCCCCGCCAGCCCTACCGGCCACCGGTCGAGGAGGGTTATCCGGTGCTGATCGAGACTGGTCGCGCCCTCGCCGCGAGGGGAGTGGCCTTCCACGACCTCACCGGGATCTTCGCCGGCCACTCCGAGCCCCTCTACGGCGACTCCTGCTGCCACTACAACCGGGAAGGGAACCGGCTGCTGGCGGAAGCGATCGGCCGGATCGTGGTCGCCGGGCTGGACGGCACCGTGCCGCCAGGTGTCGCGGCGGACCGGTCCGCGCCGTGAGCGAGGCGGGTGCGGTGCGGGCGCCGCGCGCGCCGCGCGATCTCGTGCCCCTGGCGCTCGCCGCCCTCGGGCTGGCGCAGGCGGCGTGGGTGGGCTTGAGCCTTCGGGTCCCCGACCTCAACCTCGGCTACCCGTTCCCTGGCGGCGACGGTCACGACTGGATCGCCAACGCCCTGGCCCTTTCGGGTGAGCCGGTGCGTTTCACGGGGCGGCCGCCCCTCTTCCCGCTGCTCCTGGCGGCGCTGGAGAGGCTCGGAGCCGCGAGCCTGCTGCCCGCTCTCCAGCAGCTCGTGCTCGCGGCCCTGGCGCTCACCGGCTACTTCGCGCTGCGCCGAAGCCGTGGCCGGCTCACCGCGGCGCTGGTCGCGCTCTACCTGCTGGCGAACGCGACGCTGCTGCGCCAGGCGCTCGAGATCATGGCCGACCCGCTCGCTGCGGTACTCCTGGCTGGCGCCTGTGTCGCGTTCGTCGCTGCGCGAGACC
The DNA here is from genome assembly GCA_044869805.1 of Thermoanaerobaculia bacterium. Lineage (GTDB taxonomy): Bacteria > Acidobacteriota > Thermoanaerobaculia > Multivoradales > SZUA-115 > CAWDVR01. Next base: position 19,054 of record JBIOXV010000027.1, read on the forward strand.
GGCCGCGCCTCTACCTCGCCGCCGGCCTGCTCGGCGGGCTCGCCGCGCTCACCCAGCAAGCGGCGCTCCTCGTGCTGCCGGCCGCGGCCGTGACCGTGGCGCTGTTGCGCCGAGACCACCTGCGCGGTCGCGAGCCGTGGATCGGGGCCGCCCTGCTGATGGCTCTCGTCGGCGCCTGGCTCGGCCTCAAGGCCGCCTGGCTCGGCACCGCGGGCGATCACCTGGTCCGCAACTGGAGCCTGGTCCACCCTCACCTCGGCTTCGTGGGCTTCTACGCTCACGCGGCGCTTGCTTTCTTCGGCTGGCCGGCGCTGGCACTGATCGCCGCCGGTGTCGCGCGCGCCGGCGCACGTCAGGTGCGGCGGGCTCGCGGTTCGGGCGAGGGTCTGCCCCATTCCCACCGGCTCGCGGATGCCTTGCCCTTCACCGGCCTGCTGCTCGCCGGGAAGCTGCTGTTCTTTGTCTTTTTCTACCAGTGGCCGGCGAGACGGTTCCTGATCTACACCTTGGTGCCCTCCGTGTGGTGGCTGGGAGAGGGGCTGGCGGCGCTGCGACCCGTGGCGCTCCGCGCCCTCGCCGGCGGAGCAGCGATCCTCTTCGCCGCCCTGCCGCCGCCTGCGGGCCGCTCCGCGGACACCGCCTGGCTCCTGTGGCCGCTGCCGCCGATCCTCGTCGAGGGTCCCGCGCCGCGGCTGCCCGCGGGGTCTGGGTCGCGGGCCTCCACGCCATTCGCCGGAGAGCCGGCACCCGGGCCGGAGCGCCGCTGGTTCCGGGCGCCCCTCGGCGCGGTGCTCGCCGCCCATCCCTGGGCGGAGGTGGCCCGCTTCACGGGCTGGGAGCGCCGTTTCGAGCCGATCGACCCCCGGCTCCTCGCCGTCGGCGGCTCGGTCGTCTACCTGGAGCAGCCAGGTGCGGCTTTCGAGGACCGCTACCGCACGCTGTATCGGCTGGGCAACGCGCTTCGCTCGCGGGTCAAAGTGGCGCCGGCCGCGCTCTATCCTCGAGACTGGTGGGGCTGGGCGTGCCTCGAGGCCGGCATCGAAGCCGACGAGTACGCGCTCTTCCGCTGGCAGTGCGCGGGAGCTCCCGCGCAGGTGGTGCTCGCCCTCTCGCGTCACCATCCCCGCGCCCATCCGCTTCTCGAGCTGGCGGCGGGAGAGCGGGGCTTGCGTCCGCCGATGCCGGCGGCCGTCGCCGGCGCCTGGGAGCGGGCTCGCCGCCTCGACGCCGAGGTCCGCCGACCCGACGGCTTCCTGGTCGCGTTCCTTGCGCGCGGGCCGGAGGCGGAGTGGCTGCGCGCCCTGCCTTTCGTGGCCCGTACCTCGAGCCTCTTCATCGTGCCGGGAGCGGAGAGCGCCACGGTGCGCTCCGAGCTCGAGAAAGGCCGGGCCCTCGCCGTGTGGGAGGTCGCGGGCTGCGCTCTGCGCCAGGTGTCGTACCTCGGCTACGAGGTCACGGTGGTGGTCGCTTGCGAGCCCGAGTGAGGCACCCCCGAACCGGGCGCCTCCAAACCGAACGCCCCCGAACCGAACGCCCCCGAACCGAACGCCTGTGACCTCCTCCACAGCCGCCCGGCGCTTCCCTGGCTAGGATCACCGGTAGGCACCGTCAGAAGAGCCGCCCATGCGCACTCCGCGAGCCCGGGCAAGAGCCGCCGTCGTGGCCCCCCATCTGTTGGCGTGGGGTTGTCTCCTGGCCACGGGCAGCACCAGCTTCGCTCAGCCGCCCGCCGGCCACGGGCCATACTTCCCGCCCGACGCGCCCTGGTACACGGACATCTCGAACGCGCCCGTCGACCCCGAGTCCTCCGCCGTCATCGCCTGGCTTTCGAGTGTCGGCGGCTGGGGCGGTGGCGCCATGCAGATCGACTTCACGATCGAGGTGCTCGAGGCCGGAGCGGCGGCGCCGTTGCGCACCTTCATCCCCACCGAGGACTTCTACGAGCCGGACTGCGACCAAGCGGCGGTGCCGGTGCCGCTCGGCGGCGCGATCGAGGGCGAGAGCGGCTACGAGTGCCAGAGCGACGGCGACTGCCACCTGCTGGTGGTCCACCCGGCGACGCAGAAGCTCTACGAGATGTGGCGGGCGAACATCGAGGGCGGCACCTTCTACGGCGGCTGCCTCGCGGTGTGGGACATGGCGATCACCTACCCCGAGAACGGCCGCGGCGAGCAGTGCACCAGCGCCGACGCCGCCGGCTACCCCATCGCGCCGCTGCTGTTCTCGGCCGACGAGGTGGCGGCCGGCTCGATCGACCACGCCATCCGCTTCATCCTGCCCAACAGCCGCATCCGCGACAACGTCTACGTCCATCCCTCCACGCACTCGACCGGCCCCACCAGCGGCCCGCCCGCGGCGCCGCCCTACGGCGCGCGGCTCAGGCTGCGCGCCAACTACCCGCTCGCCTCGCTGCCCAACCCCGGGGCGCGCGTCGTCGCCCGTGCGATGCAGAAGTACGGCATGCTGCTCGCCGACGGCGGCACCATCGCGCTCACCGCGCAGAGTGACCAGTTCACTACCGCCAAGTGGCAGGGCCTGCTCGGCCCGCACGACCTCGCCGCGCTCCAGGTCGGCGATTTCGTGATGGTCGACGGCGGCGAGCGCTACACCTACACCGGCGACTGCGTGCGCCACGACCCGATCTTCACCGACGGCTTCGAGCTCGGCGACTGGTCCAAGTGGGACCAGGTGGTGCAGTAGGCAGAGGGCGCCCCGCCGCTCGCCTCAGCCGATCCGCGCGTCGAGCAGGTCCAGCACCGGAGCGTCGCGCTCGAACTTGCGCGCGAAGTAGTAGGGGCCGCTGGTGAGCAGGGGCAGGTCCTCCGCCGAGAGGCAGCGCGGCCTGCCGTCACGGCTGCCGGTGAAGTCCATGTAGCGCAGCGGGTCGTTCTGCAGCTCGAAGCGGCAGCCGTTCAGGAGCAGGGTCTGCACCACCGCCTCGTCGGGGCAGATGGTGCGACGGAACCACTGCATCAGGCGGGGCTCGGCGCGCACTCTCTCGAGCAGGTGCTCGGCGCAGGAGCGGCGCAGGGTCGTCCACTGCAAGCCGGCGTAGCAGGTGAGCTGGGGCCCGAACGGCGACCGGGCCCAGCGCACGCCGACGCGCTGGCCATAGCTCAGGTGGATGTGCACCAGCGATTGCACCCGGTTGAGCGGGCGCGCCAGGCGCAGCGCCGGCCTCAGCCAGGCAGGGAGGTCGAAGTACTGGAAGAAGTAGCGGCACTGCCCCTGCCGGCGGCGGGCCCCCCAGGCCCCCGCCGGCTCGCAGGCGTTCCAGTAGCGCAGGAAGGCGTCGTGGTGGGTCGTCGCGAGGAATGCCTCGAATTCCCGTAGTGGCCTGACCGGGTAGTCCTGGCCCGACAGGTAGACGATCCAGTCGTAGGAGGTCCCGTGGCGCGACAGCCACTCCACGGCGTCGAAGTACGGCTGCAGCAGCGAGAAATATCCCCGTCTCGCCGGCTCGGCGATTGCGAAGACGTCGGCGTCGAGGTCCCGACGCAGCTCGTCCGCCGTGCAGTGGCCCGCGAAGGCGTCGTGCCCCACGAGGACGAAGCACTCGGGCTGGGAGCGCCGCAGGGCCCGGATCAGCCGCTCCACCTGCGACGGCGGCTGATGGTTCTGGATGAAATAGCAGATGCGCATAGCGCTCTCGCACCTCGTGGGCGGCCGGTCCTCCACCCTGCTGGACCCGTGGCCACCCCGTCCGGGGCGGCGGGAACCTTGTGGTGATGTGGGCCGCACACTATCGCGGCTGCAAGCGGCTCGCCATCACCTCCGCGACCGCGCCCGAGGCGAGCGTACAATCCTCGCCGTGGGCGCGGACCTCCAGGCCAGCCGCCGGCACTGGCAGCGGGTCAGCGAAATGCTCTCCGGCGCCCTGGCCTTGCCGCCCGGCGAGCGCCCGATCTGGCTCGAGAGTGCCTGCGGCGGCGACTCTGCGCTACGCGCCGAGCTCGAAGAGCTGCTCGCCGTCGATCCCGGCCTGCTGGCCGAGCTCGAGCGCCCCGCGGCCGACCTGCTCTCCTCGCCGCCGTCGCCCTGGCCGGACGTGCCGGGCTACCTCTTACTGCAGGAGGTGGGTCGGGGCGGGGTCGGAGAGGTGTATCTGGGGAGCCCGGCGAGCGAGCCCGGCCACACGGTTGCCATCAAGGTGCTCAAGCGGGGGATGGACAGCGACGAGGTCCTCGGCCGCTTCCGCATCGAGCGGCAGATCCTCGCCAACCTGAGCCACCCCAACATCGTCCTGCTGCTCGACGCCGGCGCCACCGCCGACGGCCGCCCGTTCCTGGTCATGGAGCACATTCGGGGCCAGCCGATCGATTCCTATGTCTCCAATCACGGGCTCGACCGCCGGCGCCGAACGGAGATCTTCCTCGAGGTCTGCGCCGCGGTGCAGTTCGCGCACCAGAACCTGGTGGTGCACCGTGACCTCAAGCCTGGCAACGTGCTGGTCGACGCCGCGGGCGAGCCGAAGCTGATCGACTTCGGGATCGCCAAGCTGTTGCAGGCCGAGGCCCCGGGGCCCTCCACGCTCACCCGGCTCGGTGGCCAGCCCATGACCTCGCTCTACGCCAGCCCCGAGCAGCTCCTCGGCGAGCCGATCACCACCGCCACGGACGTCTACTCGCTGGGGGTGATCCTCTACGAGCTGCTCGCCGGGGCGAGCCCTTATCAGGGCGAGCTCAGGTGCGAGGCCGATCTCCGGAGGGCGATCGTCGAGGTCGGTCCGGCGGCCCCGAGCCGCTTCGTGCGCGAGCTGGCAGGGGACTTCGACGCCATCCTGCTGAAGGCTCTCGCGCGTCAGCCCAGGGATCGCTATCCCTCGGCCGAGCACCTGGCGGAGGACCTGCGCCGCCACCTCGGAGGGCGCCCCGTCGAGGCCCGGCCGCCGACCCTGCCCTATCGCGCCGGCAGGTTCCTCAAGCGCCATCGCAGGGAGTGCCTGGTGGCGACGCTGATGGTTCTCGCCCTCGCCGGCGCCGCGATCGAGCACGCCGTGGCGTTGCGCCGAACCGAGAGGGAACTGGCGCAGGCGATGCGGCTGGCGCGTTTCCTGGGCCAGGTGCTGGCGCCGCACGACCTAACGGCCGGGCCGCGCGGCAGCCTCTCCGTGCGCCAGGTGCTCGATGCCGGCGTCGAGAAGGTCGACCGCGAGCTCGCTTCGGAGCCGGCCCTCCAGGCCACGGCACTGACCTCGATCGGCGCGGCCTACAACCGGCTCGGGCTCTACCCACAGGCCGACCTGGCGCTGGACCGAGCCCTCGAGCTGCGCCGAAAGTCGCTGGGGCCCGGGCATCCGCTGGTCGCCGACAGCCTCGAGGCGCTGGCCGGCGTGGCGGTCAGCCGCGGCCGCTACGCGCGCGCCGAGGAGCTCACGCGCGCGGCGCTCGAGCTGCGCCGCGAGGCACTGGGCTCCGGCGCTCCGCGGCTGCTCAACAGCCGAGTGGCGCTGGCGGCGCTGGAAATGGACGGCGGCCGCTTCCACGGCGCGGAGCGAGGCTTCCGCCAGGCGCTCCTCGCGATCCGAGCCCAGGAGGAGGGGCCGACGCCGGGTGAGGCCGCGGTGCGTGGCAACCTGGCGCTCAGCCTCTACTACCAGGACCGCCTCCCCGAGGCGGAGGAGGAGGCCAGGGCCGCGCTCGACGTCTCGCTCCGGCTGCTGGGGCCCGTGCATCCCCAGGTCTCGTCGCACGAGTCAGGGCTGGCGAGGGTGCTCGCCGCGCGCGGCGAGCTGACCGCGGCGGCGGAGCTCGCCGACCGCGCCCGCACCACGGTCGAGAGCCAGGTGGGGCGCCGGCATCCGGCCGTGGCCCGATTGCTCGCGCTCCGGGCGAGGATCGCCGCCGCAGCGGGCGACCTCCACGCGGCCGAGGAGCTGGCCGGTGAGGCGGTGGCGATCTGGCGAGGTCAGGCGGACGGCGACCTCCACCCCGATGCCGCCGCGGCGCTGCTTGCCCTGGCGGAAGCACGACGCCTGCGAGGCCAGCCGAGCGCGGCACTCGCCCCGGCCGAGGAAGCCGTGGAGCTGCGGGCCCGGCTGCTGGGTCCCGACCACCCGGACCTCGCGGGTGCTCTCCTCGAGCTGGCCAGGGTGGATCGCGAGCGAGAAGCGCCGGCCCGGTTGCCGGCGAACGTCGAGCAGGCAAGAGAGATCCTCCTGCGGGCGGGGCTCTCGGGCCACCGCTGGTTGGCGGAGCTCGCGGCTCTCGGCGGCGAAGCCGCTCAGCGTGCGGCCGGCGGCGAATGAAGCTTCCCGGTCAGCCGGCGCCCGCGCTCATCGGGCGCGCGTCATCTCGCGGGCCAGCCAGCGCTTCGCCGCCGCCCAATCCCGCTCCGCCGATGCCCGGGAGATGTCCAGCACGTCGGCGATCTCCTCCAGGGTGAGCCCCGCGAAGTAGCGCAGCTCCACCACCCGGCCCTGGCGCGGGTCGAGGTCGGCGAGCCGGCCGAGCGCCTCGTCGAGGGCGAGCAGGGTCTCGGGGCTCAAGCTCTGCCGGGCCGCCACCCGGGCGGCTCGCTCGATGGCGAGCGGCGCGAGCCCGCCGCCGCGCTTGGCGGTGAGCCGCGCCCGCGCATGATCGACCAGAACTTCGCGCATCAGCCGCGAGGCGCAGGCGAAGAACTGGCTGCGGTCGGTCGCGCCGGTGGCGGTCGGGACGGCCGGCTCGCCGGCTGGCGCACCCCCGGGCTCGCCTCCCACCAGGCGCCCGCTCACCAGGCGCAAATAGACCTCGTTGACCAGCGCCGTGGGCTGCAGCGTGTGCCCGGGCGCCTCGCGGGCCAGGTAGCGCCGCGCGATCCGCCGCAGATCCTCGATCACCAACGGCATGAGCTCTCCCAGGGCGAGGTCGTCGCCTCGGCGCCAGCGGTCGAGGACGTCGGTGATACGTGCGGCGGACGGCGGCGAGGGGAGCGGAGCGGGCGGGGCTGCGAGCAGCGGGGCGGCCATGAGGTGTTCTACGTGCGGTTCTCGCAAAGGCTTTCGAAGAGCACCGAGATTCGTTGCACCGCCTTGGTGCAAAGGCCGGACCACGAAAGGGGGAAGGTGAGATGAAGCGCTCCAATCGATCGCAGATCCTGCTCTGCTTGGCGCTCGCCGCGGCCGGGCTCGTCGTGCCGGCGTCGGAAGTGATGGCGCAGTGCCCGTACAGCTCGATCCAGACGCGGGTGCAGCTCAACGAGGCTCACGCCTGGTCGCAGTCCTTCACTCTGCCGCAGCGAGAGACCTTCCGCGTCGGGGTCTTCTACAACAACACCGGCCAGTTCGCGAGCCCCAGCTTCGTGAACCTCACCGTCACACGCCCGGACGGCGCGATCCTCTTCCCGGGGATCGGCGGCTACGTGACGGCGAGTGTGGCCGGCACCTACACGGTGCACGGGAGCTGCGGCACCCTCTCGGAGACGGCGACTCCCATCGCCACGGGAGCGGCGCGCCGCATCTGGGCGGTGAGCCCAGGGCAGCCGGACGCCGGCAACTGGAACGACTTCTACACCCGGCTCGACAAGGTGCGCGACGCTGGCGCGACGGCGGCGCACCTCTCCTTCAACTGGGACATCATCGAGGACGCCGGGCCGGGCCAGCGCGATTGGAGCTACTCCGACAACCAGGTCAACGCCGCGCTCGCCCGCGGCCTGACCCCTTTCGCCTACACCGGTTCCACCGCCACCTGGGCGTTGCCGTCCGGCACCCCCGGCGACCCCAGCCCGCCGGAGGCCTTCTTCCCGCCGTCCGAAGCGCGGGTCAACGACTTCAAGAACTTCCACCGCGACCTCGCGGCACGCTACTGCGGCCAGGTCCGCTACTACGAGTTCTGGAACGAGCCCAACGGCTGCGGCTTCCGCACTCCCAGCGAGAACAACTGCAACTTCACCAACGCCAAGATGGCGGTGTACGTCAGGTGGCTGAAGCGCTGGTACGACGCCATGAAGCAGGGTTGCCAGGCGACCGTGCTCTCCTTCGGCGGCTTCGACTGCCAAATGGGGGTGGACTGCGGCGGCCAGATCAACACCCTCTACAGCCTGATCTCGGCCAATCCCGAGGGCTCTTGCCTCAACAACTGCTTCGACGCCGCCTCCATCCACCCCTACGGCAACGACACCTCCGCCAACGCCCTCAACTGGAGCGTCGTCAACAGCGTCTCCTCGACCCTCGCCGCGCACGGCAACGCCTTCAAGCTGATGTGGCTCGACGAGTGGGCGATCACCAACTCGCACAGCAACCCGAGCCTCGTCACCACCGGTCTGAACGGCATCGAGAGCTACCCCAACGCCTTCCAGGCGCGCTACCTCCAGCTCACCGACGCCGACATCAGCGGCGGCGGACTGATGAACAGCAACCTCACGCCGCGGGCCAGCTACTGGGCTTTCTGCAACCATGCCCGCACCCACAACTCTTTCGTGGTGCCCGGCAGGTGGAAGGGCGAGTACTACAAGAACACCTCGCTTGCCGGCACGCCCTTGTACCGCGACGACGGCGCCGGCACGCTCTACTTCAACTGGGGCAACGGCGGGCCGATCTGCGACTTCGCCGGCGACAACTTCTCGGCACGCTGGACGCGGGCCTTCAACTTCCCCGCCGGCACCTACCGTTTCACCACCCGCACCGACGACGGTGTGCGGCTGTGGGTGGACAACGTGCTGCTGATCGACAAGTGGGTACCGCAGAGCCCCACGGTCTGGATGGCGGATCGTACGCTCACCAGCGGCAATCACACGGTGCGGATGGAGTACTTCGAGTCGGGCGGCGGCGCCACCGCCCAGCTCTCCTGGCCGGTGGTGTCCACCACGGTGTGCGGCAACCTGACGAGCTCGACCTCGTGCAACGCCAACGCTGCCTGCCAATGGTTCGGATGCGGAACCAACTTCTGCTTGCCCAAGAACACCGCCGACCCGCCGACCTGCACCTGCCTCGCCAATACCAACGTCAACTCGTGCGACGCCAACGCCGGACTCGGCTGCGCCTGGTACTACTGCAAGAGCAAGTGCCTGGCGTCGGGCACGTCGATCTACTCCGTCTGCGGCACGGGCTCACCGTAGCCAGGCCGGCGGGAGCCAACAAGGAGAGAGCCATGCGCCTGAGACTCGCTGCGAGGACCCGCGCCGTCGCCTTTTGCCTCACGATTTCTGCCCTCGTCGGCCTCGCCGCGCACCCGGTAGCGGCCGCCGACCCGCCGGGGAGCCTGGCCCTCGACTGGCCCTTAGGCACCTGGGACGGCGTGCAGCTCATCCCCGGCCACGACGTGTGGGTGCTGCAGAACTTCGCCAACCCCAACCCCGACTTCGGCGGCCGCCAGCACGCAGCCGTCGACCTGGTGAGGAACACCGCGGCCACCATCGGCTCCACGGTCTACGCCGCGGCCGACGGCAAGGTGGTCTGCACTCCGACCCTGGCGGAGGTCAGCTACCCCGGCCGCGTGGTGGTCGTGGAGCACACGCTGTCGAACAACACCAAGGTCTACACCCAGTACGGCCACCTCAACGCGACGCTCTCGGTCACCAATGGCCAGCTCGTCAACCGCGGCACGCCGCTCGGCACCATCCTCTCCTGGCCGGACGACGCGTCGAACTCACACCTGCATTTCGAGGTCCGCAACTTCAAGGACTGGACGGCCGGCAACTGCTGGGGGCCGGGCTACGCCGACACCGGGTTCACACCGTTGCAGCAGGGCTGGCTCGACCCCGTCGACGCCTACTTCCTGCGCCGGCCGGTCTACCCCGGATACGTCACCACCGACATCGCTCAGGCGGTGCGCAGCGCTCCCAACCGCAACGCGAGCACGGTGATCGCCACGGTGCCGGCCGGCACCCGCCTCAAGGCCGACGCCGTGTTCGCCGACCAGGGCGGCACCGACGAGTGGTGGCACCGGGTCAACTACAGCGGCTCCTCGTGGGGCTTCACCGCCGGCTACTGGGACAACGGCTGGAGCGGCGAGGTCTACACCACCGACCTCACCCGCTATCCCGGCCCGCTTGGCCTCGCGGAGCTGGCGACCGCGGGCAGCGACCTCTACCTCTTCGCCCGCGCCAGCGACGGCAAGGTCAAGTACAACCGCCGCACCTCGACCGGGACCTGGGCCGGCTGGATCACCCTCGACGGCGTGGCGACCTCCGAGCCGGCGGTGGCGGTCAACAACGACGGTCGCGTGCAGGTCTTCGTGCGCGGCACGGACAACGGGCTGTGGACTCGGCGCCAGGTGACGGCCGGCTCCACGTCGTGGGAGGCCTGGACCAGCCTCGGCGGCAGCGTGAGCTCGGCGCCCGCCGTGGCGGTCAACACCAACGGCCGGGTGCAGGTCTTCGTGCGCTGGACGGACGGCGCGCTGTGGACCCGCGCCCAGACCTCGGCCGGCGGCGCCTGGGGCGCCTGGACCAACCTGGGGGGTGTGCTCGCCTGGGGCCCCGCCGTGGCAAGGAACACCGACGGGCGCCTGGCGGTCTTCGTGGCCGGGCTCGACAACAACCTCTTCCAGATTGCGCAGTCGACCGCCGGCGGTTCCTTCGGCGGCTTCTCCAACCTGGGCGGCGTGACCACCTCGCACCCGGTGGTGGTGAGGAACAGCGACGGCAAGCTCGAGCTCTTCGTGCGCGGCGCGGCCCCGGACCACAACCTGCGCCACATCAAGCAGACGGCGGCCGGTGGCGGCTGGGGCGCCTGGCAGAGCCGCGGTGGCCTGCTGACCTCGCAGCCGCGGGTGGGGATCAACGCAGACGGCCGGCTGGAGGCCTTCGCCCGCGGCACGGACGGCGCGCTCAAGAACATCTGGCAGACCTCGGCCGGTGGCTCCTGGTCGGGCTGGAACAACCTGGGGGGCGTTCTCACCTCCGGCCCGGTCGTGCTCAGCCAAGGCGGCAATCTCCAGGTGGTCCTGCGCGGAGGCTCGGACGCCCTGTTCCACATCGGCCAGGCGACCGGCGGCTGGTCGGGGTTCCTCAACCTCGGCGGCCCGTTCCGACCTTTCTGAATCCTGCTCACCCCAAGGAGGCTCGAGATGAACTTGAGACAGAAGCGATGGTTTTCGACCGCGCTGCCGATCGTGACAGCAGTGCTCCTCGCGGCGCCCGAGCTCGCCGCGCAGTCCTACGACATGCTGGACTACATGCGGCACAACGACCAGGCCCAGGCCAACATGCTGGAGCTCTCCGGTGGAGGCGTGCAGCCGATCCGCGACTACAACGACGGCACCAACCGCTTCTTCATCGTCAAGAGCTTCGCCGACCCCCAGGGGCGGGGCCCCGAGTACGAGGAATACACCTGGGACTCTAGCTACATCTACCTGGTCCGCGACACGAGCTGGCAGCCCGAGCACTGGTGCAACGGGCAGCAGACGAGCTTCGAGCTGTGGACCGGGCAGCGCAACCGCGGTGCGCGCTTCCCGCGCTTCGTGACCAGCGGCTCGACCTACAACCCTCCGGGATCGGTGATCAAGGCGCGCAAGGAGGGCAACGGCTGCGCCCTCTGCAACAGCCCCTCGGACTCGGACGGCCAGGTGGTATCCGCCACCTACCGCTTCGACCGGCTGCCGACCAAGACTTTCAACACCGGTGTCACATTGAGCGACGTGATGAAGGTCACGGTCACCGCCGGCGTGGGCCAGGGCGAGATCTACTACTTCTCGAAGACGCTGGGCTTCGTGGGTTACGAGGATGCCGCAGGTTGGGCGCATTACGACTCGCCCGGGGGCATCTACGAGGTGGTGGCCCTCCACCCCTGCCCAGGCGCCGGCGGCTGCACCTGGTACCAGTCGCGCGCCCCGAACGTCTACCATCAGATCGGCGAGTCCGACGGCCTCGACTGGTCGGCCAACGTCACCGAGCACGGCGCGGGCTACCTCTCCTACGGCCCCTACGACCCCAAGTGGGGCGTCGGCACGCACCGCGCCCTATGGTACCTGCAGATCGACAACCGCTCGGCCAACAACGACGTGGTGGCGACCATCGACGTGGTGACCGCCGCCGGCACGCGGGTGCTGGCGCGGCGCGATGTCCGGCGCATGGAGTTCACCTCCACCTACACCTGGCAGTGGTTCGCCCTCTACTTCGACTACCCGAGCTTCGAGCAGGTGGAGGTGCGGATCTACTGGCACGACCGGGCCTACATCAAGCACGGCGGGACTTACATCTGCAAGCCGTGATGCCGGCGCCGGCCGGTGGATGGAGCAGGCTGCGCCTGGTACGGCTGCCGCAACAAGTGCCTGCCCACCGGCACCTCGACCTACCAGGTCTGCGGCTGCCGGGGGGTGTGGGGAGCGGCTGCGCCTTTGGCTGCGTAGATCCCGGCGGCCTCACCCGTGAAGGGCGGGTGAGGCCGTGTCTCGCAAGTCGGTCCTGCGCACGCACCTTCGCCTGGACCCACCCCGCAAGGGCGTGGGAGCATCAACGTATGACCAAGGCCGCCCGTAAGGTGCGCGAAGACTTCGAGTCGTTGCCTGACTCCGAGCGAGACGAGATCACGGCCGAGATCTTGCGCCGCGCTGTTGGCGGGGACTATGAGCCTCCTTCCGACAACGAGCTCGTGAGTGCGGCCGACTCCGTGTTTCTCGAGCTCGATCGGCGAGAAGGCGCCGGGTGAGATCTCCTCAGCGCGGGGAAGTCTGGTTGGTCGATCTTGGGCTTGCCGCGAAGGTCCGCCCCTGCGCCAGTCAGCGGGTCGAGGCCCGATGTGACGCTGTCTGAAAAGGCGCCAGAGACAGGTCTGTGAGGATGGAGAGTGAGGAGGGGGCAGTCCCTTCGCTCACGCGGCCTCGATCTCGACCAGCTCGCCCGTCGAGGACGGCTGAGGGACCGCCTCGCCGCTCGCCTTCAGGTCGTCGAGGTGGAGCTCGATCGCCTCGCGAATGAGCTCGAGGACTTCGTCGCGGCTCTCGCCGACCGCGATGCAGCCCGGAAGGTCGGGAACGTGCGCCCCAAAGGAGCTTGGGCCTTCCTCGACGACGACCAGATAGCGCATGGTCAATCCTGCCTCTTTTTCAGCCCTGCCTACAACCGCTTCAACCGCTCCTGCGCCTCTTTGTACTTGCCCGACCCCGCGGGGACTCTCGCGTAGGCCTCCTTGGCCCGCGCGGCGTCCTTGAGACGCTTGTCGTAGAGGCTGCCGGCGCGGTACCAGGCGTCGTGGCGGGTGGCGGGGAAACGGCTGCCGAGATCGGAGAAGGCCTGGGCGGCGAGGTCGTACTTCTTCAGGCCTTCGTACATCTCGCCCACCTTCCACAGCGCCTCCTCGGCCGGCGGCGCGGTGGGGTAGGACTCGGCGAGGGTTCGGTAGGTGACCAGCGCGGCCGGCGCCGAGCCGCCGAGCCTGGGGTCTCGCTGGTAGCCGCCCTTCTGCTCTTCGAGCGCCGCTTTCTGCACCAGGGCCTGCAACGCCTCCGGGCTGCCGGCGTACTTGCTCGCCACCTCGCCCAAGAGGCGCCGGGCCTCGTCGGTCTTGCCCTCTCGGGCCACGGCCAGGGCCTGAGCCAGCTCGGCGCTCGCGCTCTGGTCGGTCGCAGTCGTGGTGCCGCTGACGGTGCCTGCCGCGCTCGGGCCGGCCGGCGCTGCCGCGGCCGAAGCCTTGGGGGCCGGGGCCTGGCTGCCGGAGCCGCTGGTGACCTTGACCGGCGCCGGCTGCGCGGCGGCAGGCTCCGGCGCGGCGGGCGCGGGCTCCATCGGCGTGGGCTGGGCCGGCGTCGCGGGAAGCTGCGCGCCGGGCGGCTGCGCGGCCGGTGCCTGGGTCGGCGGCGGCACGCGCACCGGTTCGCTCGAGCCTTCTTTCATCCAGAAGAACACCAGGCCGCAGACCACCAGCGTCGCCGCGATCAGGGCGGCGATGTAGATGCCGGGGAAGCGCACTGCGTCGTTGGGCTTGCCGGGCGAGCCGAGCAGCCGCCGGGTGGTGCGCGACAGACCCTCGATCTCGGCCGCCAGGCGCAGGCGTTGCTCCTGCTCCAGCTTATCGACGTCGGCGAGCAGCTCGCGAGCGCTCGAGTAGCGCTGGTTGCGGTCCTGGGCCAGGCACTTGAGGACGATGGGATCGAGGTCGGAAGGCAGGTCGGCGACGAGATGACTGGGCAGGGCGATGCGCCCGGAAGGCGCGCGCCCGGTCAGCACCTCGTAGAAGATCACCCCCAGCGAGTAGAGGTCGGAGCGCGCGTCGGCCTGGCCCAGGCCGTGCACGACCTCGGGCGCGGTGTAGTGCACGGCCCCTACGCTGACGTGACCGGTGGCGATGGTGCCGGCCTCGACCTTGGCGCTCTCCAGGCGGCCGCTGCCGAAGTCGGTGAGCTTGACCGTCGAGAGGTCGTCCGAGACGAGCACGTTGCGCGGCTTCAGGTTGCCGTGGACCACGCCCTGCTGGTGAGCGTAGGCGAGGCCGCGGCCCACCGCCTTGACCACCGTCAGGCACTCGGGCAGCGACAGCCGGCGCTGGGCGAGGAGGCGGTCGAGCGAGACGCCCTCCACGTACTCGTGCGCCACCCAGGGGTCCTCGCCGTGCATGCCGGAGTCGAAGGTGCGGGCGACATTCGGGTGCTCGAGCGGGCGCGCGATCTCGCCGTCGGCCAGGAAGCGGGTCGCCGCCTCGGGGTTGCCGCGCAGCTTCGGGCCGCCGACCTTCACCGCCACGGCGCGCCCCGACTGCGGATCGCGAGCCTTGAGCACGCTCGCCAGGTTGCCCTTGGCGATAGTGCCCTCGACCCGGTACGAACCGATCGAAAGCGATGTCTCTTCAGGCATCTTGCTCGAAGATTACCACGCTCTCTCCCAGCGAGAGGCGGTCCAGGTCGGCGAGCGGCTGCGTCGCGGCGAGGGGCTCGCCGTTGAGCCGCGTGCCGAAGCTCGAGCCCAGATCGGCGACTACGAAGGCCCGGCCGTCCCACTCGATCCGGAAGTGCTCCTTCGATGCTTGGGGGTCGGTGAGCGTGAAGTCGCAGGAGCGCGAGCGGCCGATCACCACGGCGCGGGCCGCGAAGTCGAAGCTCCTGCCGCGGTCCGGCCCCTCGGCCACGAAGAGGTGGCCGCCGGGGGCCTCGCCGGCCGGCCGGCGCCGCTCGCGCGGCGCCAGCTCCAGGGTGCGGATGGGGTACGGGATCGAGATGCCGTGCTGCTTGAACGCCTCCCAGATGCGCGCCCGGGCGTCGCTCGCGATGCGCGGCACGTTGGCCATGTCCTCCACCCAGATGCGCAGCTCGTAGCTGATGGCGCTGTCGTCGAAGGAGACCACGAAGACGTCGGGCGTCGGGTTGTTTAGCACCCCGTCCAGGCCAGCCATCGCCTCGACCATCACCCGCCGCACGCGGTAGGGCGGCGCCTTGTAGTGCACGCCGACGTAGATGCGCTCCATGTGCAGCGGGTGAGGGCGGTAGTAGTTGAAGAGCTGGTCCTCGGCGAGCTTGGCGTTGGGGATGATCAGGTTGTCGTTGTCGCGGGTGCGCAGGTGGGTGGTGCGCCAGGTGATGGCGGTCACCCGCCCCTCGGTGTCGCCGATCCGGATCCAATCGTTGATGCGGAACGGGCGCTCGGCGGCGATCACCAAACCGGCGAAGAAGTTGGTCAGGATCGGCTGCAGCGCCAGGCCGAGCACCAGAGAGCTCACGGCGCCGGTGGCGGCGAGGGCGGTGAGCTTGGTGTCTGGGAAGAGCACCCGGAAGATCAGCAGGCCGACCAGGAAGTAGGCCGCCCAGGTGGCCACCCCGGAGATCATGGTCGGCAGGGTGACCGCGCGCCGGACCTTCAGGTGGTAGTCGAAGACATAGAGAGTGATCAGGCGCAGCACCAGCGCCACGGGCACGAAGATCCAGGCCCAGAGCAGGTATTTGCCAAGCTGCTCGGGCGGGGAGACGACGAGCCGGCGGTAGACCTCGACCGCTCCGGCCAGCGCCGCCAGGTGCAGCGGCAGGGCGAGCTGGCGCACGAGCTGAAAGCGCCGCGCCAGGAAGACCAGCACCAGGGCGGCGACGCCCGCGGCGCCGAAGGCGGCGAGGAGCGCTGAGGGGGCTTGCAAGGCGGCTTCGAGACCTCCGCGGGGGTCGCGCTGCGATTTTGGCAGCGGAGCCTAGCACGCTGGCCGGGCGGGGTCTGCGCTGGTCTCGTCAGGCTCCGGCGGCGCTCTTACGCGACCGAGGCACACGGTTGTAGAGCACTGGCTGGCCGCGAGCTCGCCTCAGCGCTGCATCTGCGGTCACCAGTGTGCAGTCGTAGACCCGGGCGGTTGCGGCGATGAAACGATCCGCGGGGTCGGCGGTCGGCACCGCGAGGCGCCGGCTCTCGAAGGCGACCGAGAGGTTGAGAGGAGCTTCGCGGAGCCCGAGACTGGCGCTAGCGGCTTCGGTCCAGCGGACGGCATCCGGGGCCAAGCTGATGCGACCGCGCTCGGCAAGCAAGGCGAGCTCCCAGGCGCTGATCGGTGAGAACCAGAGCTCGTTCTCGGGAGCCGCGATCGCCTTGGCGATCGCAGGCGTGAGGCGCCCCGGGTCGGCCGCGGCCCAGACGAGGATGTGTGTGTCGAGCAAGAGGCGCATGCTCAGCGCAGCGACTCCCACTCCTCGAGGGCAGCGGCCGGTGCCACGATGTCGCCCTGGATGACGGTGCGGTCCGCTAGCGCGCCGAGAACCCGTTTTGGGGGTGGCAGCGGCGCCGATGGCACCACGTCAGCGACCGGCCGGCCGAAGCGCGTCACCCGGACCGGCCGTCCCGTGCGGCGAACGCGATCCATCACTGACAAGCAGGTGGCCTTGAACTTGGTGATCGGCAGGTGGTCCATGGCGCCACGCTACTATGGTCAGAGAGAGTGGTCAATCCGCAGGGGAGGCCCGGCGCCCTACTGCCCAGGCGATACCTATCTTCACTGAACCTTCATCGTCGGTTCACCCTGGCTTCAGGGTGCGAGGGAGCTGCGGCAGGCATAAGGTCGGGCAGACCGAACCCCGGTAGACCAACCTCGGAGATCGCCATGACCCGAACCCGCCTCACGCCAGCCCCCACCCGCCGCTCCCTGGCCGCTTTCGCCGCCGGGATAGCCTTCGCCGTGTCTATCTCGAGCCACGCCGCTCCCCCCGCTGCTCCCGAAACTCAGCCGCCCGAGCTCGGCGACGGCCTCGCCGTGGCGCCGGCGGCAGAGGCCGGGCTGGAACCGGCCCCCTTGGCCTCGCTCGCCGAGCGCGTCGCCGACGGCACCTTCCCGCGCGTCACCAGCGTGCTCGTCGCCGTGGACGGCAAGCTGGTCTACGAGGGCTACTTCAACGGCGCCGGCCGCGACACCGGGCACGACGTGCGCTCGGCCTCGAAAACGGTGGTCGGCATGCTCGTCGGGCAGGCGATCGCCCGCGGCGCGATCACCGGGGTGGACGCCAAGGTCTTCTCCTTTTTCCCGGAGCGCACCCCAGTCGCCAACCCCGACCCGCGCAAGCTGGAGATCACGATCGAGGACCTGCTGACCATGAGCTCGCTCCTCGAATGCGACGACAACAACGACTACTCGACCGGCCACGAGGAGCGAATGTACGTCACCGAAGATTGGCTGGGCTTCTTCCTCGGCCTGCCGATCAAGGGCTTCGCGCCGTGGATGACCAAGCCCCGGGACTCTCCCTACGGGCGCAGCTTCTCCTACTGCACGGCCGGGGTCTTCGCTTTGGGGGCGGTAGTCGAGCGGGCCACCAAACGCCCGGTGCCGGACTTCGCGCGCGAGGTGTTGTTCGCGCCCCTCGGCATCGAGGAGGTGGCCTGGAATTCCTCGCCCCTCGGCCTGACGATGACCGGCGGCGGCACCCGCTTCCGCAGCCGCGACCTCCTGAAGCTCGGCCTCCTCCACCTGGACGGCGGGCGCTGGCACGGGCGGCAGGTGATGCCCGAGGCCTGGGTGGCGACGTCGACCGCGGCCCACGTCCAGGCGAGCGACACTGACACCTACGGCTACCTGTGGTGGCGGCGCGACTTCGAGGCCGGCGGCAGGAAGCTGCCCACGGTGTACATGTCCGGCAACGGCGGCAACAAGGTGCTGGTGGTGCCCGCGGCGCGGCTGGTGGCGGTGATCACCACCACCAACTACGGCACCCGCGGCATGCACCAGTCGACGGACAAGCTGTTCGTCGATCACATCCTGGCGGCGCTGCCGGCGAGCAGGGAGGGCGGCAGCCAGGGCGCCCCCAGCACCCGCTGACGCTCGGCCTCGACCAGGGCCTGGATGATCTCCAGCCGCTCGCCAAACGCCGGCCGGTCGCGCAGCCCGGCGAGCAGGGGATCGAGGCGCAGCCAGCCTGCGTCGCGGTAGCCCAGGCGGATGGCGGTGTCGAGTGCGGCCAGCGCCGCCGCCTCGTCGCCGAAGCCGGCCGCGAGCACCACCTCGTCGAGCGCCCGGTCGGGCCACTCGTCGCCCTGCGCCCGGCTCTCGGCGAGGTGAGCGAGAAGCTCCCGGGCGCGGTGCGCGAGCGCTTTTTGATCGGCGCCGGCGTCGCGTCGCGCCAGCACCAGGAGCCGGGTCTCGGCGCGCGGGTCGCCGGGGTCGATGGCGCGCGCCTCCTCGAACCGCGAGCGGGCGCGAGCCGCGTCGCCTTCGAGCAAGGCCACCGTGCCGCGCGCCAGGGGCAGCTCGGGCCGGCGGATGCCGCGCGCGATCGCCGCCGCCGCGATAGCGTCGGCCTCGCTCGCCCGGCCGCGGGAGAGCCGGAATTGGGCGAAGAACGCGGCCGCGAACACGTTGTCCGGCTTGAGCTCCAGGGCGCGCTCGAACCACACCGCTGCCGCCCCGTCGAAGCCCAGAAGCCCGAGGGTGATACCCAGTTGCACCTCGAGGTAGATCGGGCTCTCGCCCGCGCGGCGCGCCGCTTCGAGGTTGGCAGCCAGGGCTTCCGCCAGGCGGCCCTGAACCTGGAGCAGGTTGGCGGCGCTG
>JBIOXV010000028.1:0-14231 GCA_044869805.1 Thermoanaerobaculia bacterium
GTGCGCCCCGAGCTCGCGCGTCTCCTCCTCGGAGGCGCTGCGCCAGACCCTGACCGGAGCCGCCGCGCTCGCCGCCAAGCCCTCGCCGGCCTCGCTCATGAGGAGAGCAGCGACGCGAGCGCGGCCGGCAGCTCGGCGGCGAGGTCGGCCGCCGCGATCGCCGGCGCCCCGCTCGCCTCGGCCAGCCGGTCGCCGGCCAGGCCGTGCACGAAAACACCGGCCGCGGCCGCCTCCCCGGCCGCCAGCCCCTGCGCCAGAAAGGCGGCGATCATACCCGTCAGCACGTCGCCGCTGCCACCGCTCGCCAGCGCCGGGCCGCCCGTGGGGTTGACGCGCACCTCGCACGCTCCCTCCAGCCCGCGCCCCGCGGCCACCAGCGTGAGGTGGCCCTTGAGCACCACCACCGCTCCCGAGAGCTCCGCCGCGCGCCGCGCCGCGGCCGGGCGATCGGCCTGGACTTCGGCGGCGGTGATCCCCAGCAGGCGCGCCATCTCGCCGGGGTGCGGGGTGAGGACGGTCGGCGCCCGCCGCGCCGCGAGCTCGCCGAGGCGGCCGGCGAAGGCGTTCAAGCCGTCGGCGTCGAGCACCAGCGGCAGCGGGCAGGCGGCGGCGATGGCACGGATCGCGGCCTCGGCGCCCTCGCTCCGCCCCAGGCCGGGGCCGAGCGCCACGGCGTCCTTGCCCTGGCCGGCGGCCAGTACGGCCTCCGCCGCCTCCGCCCCGAGCTCACCGTCCACCTGGGCGGGGAGCCCCAGCGTCATGGACTCGATCGAGCCGCCGTCCACGGTGGCGGCGATCGAAGCCGGCACGGCCGCCGTCACCAGGCCCGCGCCGCAGCGCACCGCGGCCCGCGAAGCCAAGATCGCGGCTCCCGCACGCCCCGGCCCGCCGGCCACGATCAGCGCATGCCCGTGGTCGCCCTTGTGGCCGTCCGGCCGGCGCCGGGGCAGCAGGCCGGCCACCTCCTCGGCGGAGAGCAGCGAGAGGTCGCCCGCCGCCTCCTCGAGCAGGAAGGCCGGGATGCCGAGGTCCACTACTGCCAGCTCGCCCACCGCCTGCGCGGCCGGCAGGAAGACGTGCGCCACCTTGGGCGCCGCGAAGGTCACGGTGAGCTCCGCCTGCACGTGCGGGCCGAGGACCTCGGCACGCGAGGCGTCGAGCCCGCTCGGCAGGTCGATCGCCAAGCACGGCACGGGCAGCGTGTTCAGCCCGGCCACCAGCTCGGCGAACACCCCTGCGAGCGGCCGGCCGAGGCCGGTGCCGAACAGCGCGTCGATCACCAGATCGCAGCCGCGGGCGTCGGTGAGCGCGGCGTCGACCTCGGCCGCGCCGAGGAGCTCGACGACCTCGAGACGCGAGCGGCGGCAGATCTCGAGCTGGGTGAGGGCGTCGCCCGCCAAGCCGCGGCCGCCGGTCGCCAGGAACAGGCGCGGCTCGTAGCCGCGGAGCGCCAGGTGCCTGCCCACCGCCAAACCGTCGCCGCCGTTGTTGCCGGGCCCGCAGAAGATCGCCACCGCCTGGGCGCGAGGAAAGTGGCGGGCGACCGCCTCGACCACCCCCAGAGCCGCGTTCTCCATCAGCACCAGCGAGGGGATGCCGATCTCCTCGATCGCCCGGCGATCGACGGCCTGCATGGCCTCGGCGGTAAGGATCTTCACGCGAGCCGCCCCCAAGAGGCGAGCAGAGCCCGCGTGCGCGGGCAGCCGTCCTCGCCCGCCGCGAGCGCGGCGGCGAGGGCCGCGAGATCGGCCGGGGTGTCGACGTCGCGGGCCGGCGGCAGCAGCTCGACGGCGAGCCCCAGGCGATTGCTGCGCGCCAGGGTCTCCGCGAGCACCCGCTCGGTGCTCCACGGCACGCCCGTGAACAGCGCCGGCCCGAGCGCCGACGCCCGGGCCGCTACCAGGTAGTAGCCGCCGTCGTCGGCCGGCCCGAGCACCAGGTCGCGGCCGGCGGCGAGCAGCTCGAACGCCCGCTCCACGTGGTCCAAGGGCAAGGTCGGATGGTCGCTCCCCACCGCGGCGACCAGCGGGTAGCGCCGGCCGGCGGTCGAAAGCGCAGAAAACAGGCGCTCGCCGAGGTCGCTCCCTTGCTGCCGCTCGCCCGGCGGCTCGGCGAACGGCACCTCCTCGCCGTCCTCGAGGGCCCAGGCGACCCGCAAGTCGAACTCGCCGCCGCCCAGCCGCTCGAGCACGTCGCCCAGGAAGGCGGCGTGCAGCTCGGCCGCTTCTCCCGGCGTAAGATCCCCGATCAGGCGGGTCTTGACCCGCCCGGCGCGAGCCGGTTTGGAGAAGACGATCACGCAGCGATCGCGCACCGAAGGATCATACCCGGTGGCCGCGCCCACCCTGACCCTCACCACCGACTTCGGCCGCCGCGACTACTACGTGGCGGCGGTCAAGGGCACGGTGCTCCGCCTGGCGCCCGGCGCGCAGCTCGTCGACCTCTCCCACGAGGTGCCGGCCGGCGACATCGAGTCCGGCGCCTTTCTGCTCGGCGCTGCGCTCCCTGCGTTCCCCGCGGGAGTGATCCATCTCGCGGTGGTCGACCCCGGGGTCGGCAGCGAGCGCCGCATCCTGGCCGTCGACACGCCGCACGGCACGCTGCTCGCTCCTGACAACGGCCTCGCCACAGCCTTCCTCGACGGTAGCGCGGCGTTCGCTGTCGAGCGGCCGGACCTCTACCTCGAGAGCCTGGGCGCGACCTTCCACGGCCGCGACCGCTTCGCTCCCGTGGCCGCGTACCTGCTCCGCGGCGGGAGAGCCGAAGCGCTCGGGCCTCGGATCGAGGACGCTGTGCGGCTCGCCCTGCCGGCGCCCCGGCGTTCGGGCACGCGGCTCACGGGGCGCGTGGCGCACGTCGACCGCTTCGGCAACCTGGTGACCGACATCCCCTCGGCCTGGCTCGACGAGGGCGCCTCCTTCGAGGCGCGAGTCGGGCCCCACCGCATCGCCCGGCGGGCCGGCCACTACGCCGAGCTCGCTCCCGGCGAGGCGGCGGTGCTTCCAGGCTCGCTGGCCACCCTGGAGCTCTCGGTCCGCGATGCTTCGCTTGCCAAATCCTGGCAGGTCCGGCGCGGCGCCGTGGTGGACATCCTCTTGCAGCGCAAGTGATTGCGGCTACAATGTAGCTCTAGGGCTCGCGAGAGCCGGCGCCCGCGGGCTCGGACGGATGGGGAGGTGCGAGCATGACGAAATGGGAGTACCGAATCATCAACGCCCGCAGCGAGAACTACCGCCTTGATCCCAATGCGCGCTCGGGCGTCTGGCCACCCCCTAGCCAGACCCCCGGGGACCGCACCACGGTGCAGTACCTGAACGAGCTGGGTCAGGAAGGCTGGGAGCTGGTGGGGCTCACTTCCGTCAACTTCAAGACCGGCGCCACCGACAATCTCGCGATGATCTTCAAGCGGCCGCTGCTCGAGGCATAGGGCGGCCGGCCGCTGCCGGGCAGAAGCAGGGCTACTTCCTGCCCCGCGCCCGGTACTCGTCCTTCTTCCGTTTCCTGCCCGCGACCGCCTTGACGACTTTGCGGGTGGTGAACAGCACCCCGAGCACTCCCACCACCGCCAGGGCGGCGTCGCGTACGCGCTGCGCCTTGCGCACTTCCTTGTCGGCCGCGTCGCCGATCTCCACCAGCCGCGCCTGCACCCGGCGGCGGCTCTCCTCGAGACGATCGCTCATCGCACGGCCCTCCTCTCCTCCTCCGGCGCCGCGCCGTGGGAGATGGCAGGCGGCTGCGCGGCCGCGGGGCGCAGCCGTACCTCCCGCCGCCACCAGGCGAGGTGCTCGCGCAGGCGCCGCACCAGGATGTCGACCGGGTTCTCGATCCGCTTCACCTGCGCCACGGCGAGGGCGACCAGGATGACGGCGGCGAGGGCAAAGAGGCCGGCGACGACCAGCCCGGCCCCCCAGGGCGGCAGCCACAGCGCGACGACCGCCACCAGCACGTAGGCCACCAGCGCCACCAACCAGAACACCAGGCAGAGGGCGGCCACCACCAGCACCGCGGCCCGGGCGGCGCGCCGGCCCACCGCACCGAGCTCCTGGCGCGCGGCATCGACCTCGGCGTCGGCCAGCTCCAGCAGATCGGCCGCGAGCTCGCGCGACAGGAAGATCCAGCCCGGCCGCTCCTCGGCCATCAGTTCCCCACGTTCACGCTGGCGGTGACGAACGAGACGTCGGCGCCCACGTCGTCGCGCAGGCCGATCGCCACGCGGTGCGGCCCCTTGCGCATCAGCAGGCTCACCGAGTACAGGTAGTACTGCTGCCGGGCGCGCTCGACGTCGGCCGGCGGTACGCTGATCGGCACCGGCTGCTCCTGCACCTCCGACATGCCGCCCTCGCCGTCCATGGCGGCGACAAAGAGCTTGAGCCGCGCGACGTGCGCCGTCTCGCTGGGCACCAGCACCACCTTGCCGATCGGGATGCTCACCCGGATCGGCACCAGGTACTGGCCGTCGTCGTTGCGCGACGGCTGGCCGAAGTCGAGCTTCACGCCCATCGGGTTGGTGGCGAAGCCGTGCAGCAACGCCGACAGAGTGCCGTCGGCCATCATCACCGACGGCGCCTTGTCGCGATAGCCCTCGCGGTGGCGCACCTGGTAGTTCTTGTTGCCCTTGATCTTGACCTCGATCTTGTAGAACCGCCCGTCGCCGAAGTGGGCCGGCTGGTAGCCGAGCGAGTAGTAGTTGTCGAAGTCGGAGGCGATCTGGGTGAGCTGATCGCCGACCCGGTTGGCGTTGATGATCGCCTTGCCGCCGGTGTCCTCGGCCATGCGCAGCAGCGGGCTCTGCAGGTTAGAGACGTAGACCTGCTCGACCATCGTGGCGGTGCCCGCGAAGCTGGTGCCGGTGGTCTGGCGCGAGGCGTCGCCCAGCCCCAAGGTGCGCAGGCCCCCGGCATCGATGGTGTAGAAGGTGACCCGGTTGGCGTTGGCGGTCGCGGTCAGCTCCCGGAAGCGCCGCGAGGCGTCGAACTCGAAGGCGTCGGTCAGGCTGGTGTGGTCGGAGAACTTCATCTGCACGGCGTGGAAAAGGTCCTCGCCGGCGATCATCGGCAGCCCCTCGGAGACGTAGAGCACGGCCTTCCTCCCCGGCATGCCGGCGAGGCCGTTGATGGTGTCGCGCAGGGCGTCGATGGAGAAGTTGAGGTCGTTGTAGACGTTGCTGGCGTAGATGCGGGCGTAGGACATGGCGCTCACCGGCGTCTCCGACTCCTCGATGCGGTCCAGCGCATCGCGGCGGTCGGACTCGCGGCTCACCGCGTTGCCCGAGAGCGTTTCCAAGTCCTGCAAAGCCGAGGCGACCACCGTCGGGTCCGAGGTCCACGGATGGCGGACATGGAGCGAGCGGTCGTAGGTCACCAGCATCACCCGGTCCTCGCGGTCGAGCTGGTTGCGCAGGAAGTCGCGCAGCTCGCGCAGCACGCGGTTGCGGTTGAAGGGCTGGATGTTGTAGTTGTCGACGTAGACCACCATGTGCAGGCGCTGGTCCTCGCTCACCTCCGCCGGCGCCAGCTCCGCGGCCGCTTCGGGCGCGGCCGGCTCGTCGAGGCGGAAGAGCTTGCCTCCCTGCACCACCGAGAAGTTGGTGACCGCGATCGGGCGCCCGTTCTCGAAGATCTCGAAGTCGTCGCGGGTCAGCCCCGGGACGCGGTTGCCCTTCTTGTCGGTGACGAACACGTCGACGTTGACCACCGCCACGTTCACGGTGTCGACGAAGCTGCCCTGCTCTGCCGGGTCGGGCTTGGGTTCGGGTTGCTTGGCGGCGAAGGCAGGGAGCAGGAGCACAGACAAAGCGAGGCCACCGCAGACGGCGGCGATGGCGAAGCGGCGGAGGGATCGGGTCATGGAGGTCCTCGCAGGGGTCGAGACGCGGCGATTATACGGGACGAGCGGGAATCCACTCTTCGCTCCACCAGCGCTCAGGGCTTGATCACGACTCGGCTGGACAGCAGCCTGCCGCTCGCCGGGTCGTAGAGCGCGATCACCGCTTCATGGTCCTTGTGCCGCAGCTTGAGACTGGTCTGATAACCATACAGGCCACCCTCCTGCGGCGTCTCCTTGGTGTCGAGCTTCAACGGGATGACCGGGATCTGAGCCTGGTTGCCGTCCGCGTCGACCACCGCGATGCGCAGCTCCACCTCGGCCACGTAGCGATCGCCCACCGGCAGCACGGTGACGGCGTTGGCCGGGATGCCGACCTTGAGCGGCACCTCCATCTTGCCGCCGTTGCGCTTCGCCTCCCCGACCTCGACTGGCAGCGTGCCGGCGAGCGGCCCGGAGCCGAAGAGCAGCATGCTCTCCACCATCGCCGTCACCTCGGCGCGGCGCGAGAAGTCGAGGAAGCCGCCCCGGGTGCGCAGCGACAGCCCCGGCCGCACCACGTCGAGCTTGATGCGGTGCGGCTTGTCGTCCCGCTGGCGGGTGGGGGTGAAGCCCAGCCAGTAGTAGGAGCGGGTGTCGGACGCGGTCACCCCCAGCGGCTTGACGCGGCGCGCGTTGAGCAGCGCCTCGCCGCCGGTGCGCGACGCGAGGTAGGTGAGCGAGCCGTGCGCCTCCTGCTCCGGCGAGGGCAGAGCCGCCGGCTGGACGGGCGCCGCGGCGCTGGCGTCGGCGCCCACCTCCTGCAGGCCGGGGACGTCCACCGGGTAGAGCGTGTAGGCGAGCAGGTTGGCGGTGTCCACCAGCGGCTTGTAGATCTCGTAGCCGCGGTCGAACTCGGTGTCGATGACCGGCGCGGCGCGGTCCTCGGCCGCCACCTGCGTGGGATCGAAGGGCCAGCCACCGGAGAGCAGCATCATCACTTTGCGGCCGGGCGGCTGGGCGAAGCTACGCAGGGTGGCGGCGGCCGCCCCCACCGCGTTCTCGAGCTGCTCGGTCAGCAGGCGCGCGTACTCGCGCTCCTCCGAGGTCAGGCGGCGGCCGAAGCCGGCCTCCGGGAAGCGCACGCGGTCGATGCTCACGAAGCCGCGGCTGGGCAGGAAGCGGCGCTGGTCGGCTAGGCGCTGCAGGCCGTAGGCGGGCCGGCGCGAGGCCTCCTTCACGGCGCGTTCGAGCGCCGCCGGCGACTGGCTCCAACTGGTGACCATGGTGAGGCGCTTGCCGTCGAAGGCGACGATCGCCATGCGGTCTTCGGGGTTGAGCAGCGGCAGCTCGGCGCGCAGCGCGTCGAGCACTCGGTTGCGGTCGCGCTCCAGGGGGAAGAAGTCGTCGATGAACACCAGGTAGCTGGTGGAGACCGGCTTGCCCGGCACCAGGGTCGGCAGGCCCTCGGCGGAGGTGCCGGCGCCCGGGTCGGCGACCACGCCGCCCGTGACCTCGTTGAAGTACTCGATGGGCACCTGCTTGCCGTCCACGGTGAGCTTGAAGTCGGCCGGCGTCAGGCCGGTGACCCGGTTGCCGGCGCGGTCGGTGACCACGGCTTCGAGGTTGACGACCCGTACGTCGATGACCTCGTTGAAGATGCCGGGGACCGGTTCGTCCTGTGCCGTGAGCGCCGGTGTCGCCAGCGGGAGAGCGGAGAGGGCCGCCAGGAGGCCCGCCTGCAGCGTGCGAACGGCCGGGTTTTGCGATGGGCGCATGGGGTGAACCTCAGAGAAGCGGGTTGAACGAAGTCCGATGGTCCGCGGCGGCCATCGTAGTACGGTAAGAGCCGGCAGCAACATCCGTGCCGCCGGTAGCTCGGCCGCGAGCCGATGCTCTCAGGCGCGCAACCGCGCGGCCAGGTGCCTGGCGATCTTCGGCCCATGGTCGCGCGAGTTCTCGATGAAGATCCGGTCCGTGGCGCGGCCGGCCTGGAGCGTGCCGCCTACGTAGAGCCCGGGGACGTTGCTCTCGCAGGTCTCGGGATCGAAGGCCGGGATCAGGGTCTCGGGTTCGATCTCGACGCCGGCGCCGGCCAAGAGCGACATGTCGGGCCGATAGCCGATCAGCACGTAGGCGGCGTCGGCGGGCAGCAGCTCGCGGCCGGCCGCGGCCCCCCGGTGGCCCGGGCCCTCGAGCTCGAGCGCGGTACGCGTGCTCGCGGTCGCCGGGTGGAACGCCACCACCCGGGTCTCGAAGCGGGCGGCGATCGAGCCCTCCTCCACCCGATGGTCGAAGTCCGGCTTGAGCCAATACTTGATGCTGGGCTTGACCGTGGGGCGGTGGTGAACGAGGGTCACCCGCGCGCCGTTTCGGAACAGGTCGAGCGCCGTTTCCACGGCGGTGTTGCCGCCGCCCACCACCACCACGTCCTGGGCCACGTGCGGATAGGGCTCGCGGTAGCGCGAGCGCACCCAGGGCTGGTCCTCGCCCGGCACGCCGAGGCGGCGCGGCCACAAGAAGTAGCCGGTGGCGATGGCCACGGCGCGCGCCTCTCGCCGTTGCGGGAAGCCGTCCTTCACTGTCTCGACCACGAAGCCCGGCCCCTCGGGCCGCACCCCGCGCACTTCCTCGTAGAGCGCCAGCGGCACCCGGCAGGCACGCACCACCTCGCGGTAGTAGGCGAGCGCCTGGCGGCGGTTGGGCTTGTCCTCGGGGATGGCGAAGGGCACGCCGGCGATCTCCAGCCGCTCGCGGGTGGTGAAGAACAGGAGGTCCGTCGGGTAGGCCGCGATCGAGGCCGCCAGGCCCCCGCGGTCGACGCACAGGGCGTCGAGCCCGGCGGCGCGCGCGGCGGCGCCGATCGCGATCCCGGTCGGGCCGGCGCCGACGATCAGCAGGTCGAGAGTGCTCATGGCGCGGCCGAGGATGGGTTCCCGCTTCCGCGGGAATGACGGAAGCCGGGCTCGAGGGCCTTCGTCGTTCGATAGAAGTGGTTCACCGGCCCGTGCCCGGCCCCGAGGGGAACGGCCGCGGCGATCGCCCCGCGTAGGTAGTCGATGGCGCCTCCCACCGCCTCGGCGAGCCCCTGCCCCTGCGCCAGCCGGGCGGCGATCGCCGACGACAGCGTGCAGCCGGTGCCGTGGGTCGAGGTGGTGTGGATCCGGGGGCCGGCGAAGCGGTGGAAGCGCGCGCCGTCCCACAGCAGGTCGACGATCTCCTCGCCTGAGCCGTGCCCGCCTTTGACCAGCACCGCCGGGCCGCGCTCGGCGAGGGACAAGGCGAGCCGCCGACGGTCTTCCTCGGCGCTGCCGCCGAGCCCGGTCAGGCGCGCGGCCTCGGGCAGGTTGGGAGTGACCAGCGTGGCGAGCGGCAGCAGCTTCGCGGCCAGCGCCTCCACCGCGTCGTCGGCGAGCAGCGGGTCGCCGCTCTTCGCCACCATCACCGGGTCGAGCACCACCGGCGGCGCCGCGCCCCGCGCCCGCCAGCCGGCGAGGGACTCGGCCACGGCCTCGACGATCGCCGTGTTGGCCAGCATGCCGATCTTGACCGCATCGACTCCGAGGTCGTCGAACACGGCGTCGATCTGCGCCGCCACCAGCTCGGGCGCCACCGCCGCCACCGCCGTCACCCGCCGCGTGTTCTGGGCGGTGATCGCGGTCACCGCGCTCATGCCGAAGGCGCCGTGGGCGGCGAAGGTCTTCAGATCGGCCTGGATGCCGGCGCCGCCGCCCGAGTCCGAACCGGCGATGGTGAGCAGGCGGAGAGGACGCATGAGCAAGGGCTCCGGCGGGCAGGCATCACAAAGCGGCGAGCCGCCCGCGCAGCACGGTTCCTCAGGCCGCTGCCGGTCTCCGGCGCCTCGCCACCCACGCGGCGACGATCACCCCCAGCACGCCCAGGCTGATGAGCTGCGCCAGCGTGAAGCCGGCGAAGAAGCGGTCGTCCTTGGCGCGCAGGAACTCGATCCCGAAGCGCTCCAGCGAGAGCAGGCCGAGCACCGCGAGCGCCGTCTCGCCGGCCGGCGACCGGCGCTTGAAGTGCGCGCGGCCGACGAGCCAGATCACGATCGCGATCGCCGTCTCGTAGAGCTGGGTGGGGTGCACCGCGAGCAGGGTGTCGGGCGGCAGGTCGGCCGGCACGTCGGCACCGAACTGGCGCAGCGACTCGGCGGTGGTGGGCGGCAGGCCGACGGGGAACTTCACGCCCCACGGCAGGTCGGTGGGCACGCCGTAGTCGTCGCCCACCAGGAAGCAACCGAGGCGGCCGACGCCGTAGCCGAGGGCCAGGCCGAGGGTGGCGGCGTCGAGCACCGGCCAGAACGGCAGGCGCCGGCGACGCAGCGTCCACAGCACCAGCACGGTGGCGAGCAGGAAGCCGCCATACCAGACCAGGCCGGAGCGGTCGTAGAGCAGGCGCCAGTCGCGGTACAGCAGGGCGTAGTAGACCTTGCCGCCGACGATCCCGCCCACCCCGGCCGCGAAGAGGATGGCGCTGGCGTCCTCTTCGTCGCCGATGCCCTGGTACTTCAGGCCCCAGCGCAACTGGAGGTAGGCGATGACGAACGCCGCCACCAGCATCAGGCCGAAGGGGCTGATGGACAGGCCGCCGATGTGGAAGATCTCGCGAATCATTGGGTAGGCGGTGCGCGTCCGGCGCTGGGGCTCAGAGCGCGCGGAGTGTAGCAGGGCTGCGCCGGCCCTCGCGCTCCCGGCGGGGGACGCGGGGCTCCCGGCCGGGGACCGGCTCCCCGCCTGGTCGCGCTCCCACCAGGCCCGTAGGAGAGAGATGCCTCGCTAGGCGGCCACCACTGCCGCCATCATCGCCCGCACCGCCGCCAGCTCGTCCTCGTTCACCGTGTGCCCCATGCCGGGGTAGATCCGTAGGTCGACCTCCGCCCCCAGCTTCGACAGCACCGCGGCCGTCTCCTCGACCCGCCAGCGTGGCACGTGGGCATCGGGGTCGCCGCTGGCGATGAGGATGGTCGTGCCGTCCAGGGAGCCAGAGTAGCGATCCTCGAACGCATCAAGGCTTCCGGGTGGGCCGATCAGCCCGCCCGTCAGGCCTACGACCCCGCCGTAGCGCCGCGCGTGCCGCGCCGCGAGCTCGAGGCTCAGGCAGGCGCCCTGCGAGAAGCCCAGGACGAGGGTGCGCTCCACCGGCACGCCACCCTCCCCCACCCGCACCAGCAGCCGCTCGAGCGCTGCGAGGGCCGAGCTCAGGTAGGGCTCGTTGTCCTCGATCTCGGCGAGGAAGGAGTACGGATACCAGGTGCCGCCCGCGGCCTGCGGGGCGAGGAAGGCGAAGGCCCGGGCCGCGCCGCCCGCGGCGAGCTCGGGCACCAGCGTGAGGATGCTCTCGGCCGTGGCGCCGCGGCCGTGCACCAGGACCATCGCAGCCCGAGCCTCGGCGAGCGGCAGGCCGGCGGTGGCGACCGGGATCTCTCGGAGTGGGTCCACGCGCGTCTCCTCAGTCGATCTGTCAGCTTTTATGCTTATGCTAGAGTTTCTAGATGGGCCGGTTCCGAGTCCTGGAACCGAAGACGCCAACGACAAGGGAGCTCATCATGAGAAGCCCACGCTACCTCACACTCGTCTTGACGCTGCTGATACTCGCGGCGCCGCGCGCCCGGGCCGCCATCGAGCTCGAGGTCACCCCACCGACCATCGTCACGCCTCAGTTCGAGCTCGCCTACAACACCGCGGGGATCGCCGTGGGGTCCTTCCTCTACGTCTACACGCAGTCGATCGACTACGAGCAGTGTCCCAAGAACGGCGACGCCATCGTCGCCTACCGCTTCCCACTCAACGCCGCCGGCGACCCGGTCGACGCGACGGGCAAGATCGTGACCCCCACCCGCATCGGCCGCATCAGCCCCTGCGTGGACCCACCCGAAGGCCCGCCGCCCGGCTTTCCCGGCTACCGAGCCTCGTTCGGCCCGGGCCAGGTCTTCAAGGCGAAGGTCAACGGGCAGACCGCCTATCACCTGCTGGCGGACGTCTCGAACTGGTTCCACTTCTGGGAGCTCTGGCACGGCTGGACGACCGACGGCGTGAACTGGACCTGGGAGACGCACACGCCGAGCGTAACCGTGATCTCTCAGGAGTGCTTCCCCAATCCGGCGAGCTGCGCCACGGCGACGCGGCGCATCACCCGCGTTCCCGTCGCGCAGCCGTTCCTGGCGCTGGACAGCGGCTTCACCTGGGGCTTTCTCCTCAACCCCGTGATGCTCAGCGCTTCGGAGACCACCGACAACGCCGCCTGGTGGGGATATCTGAAGTTCATCGTCGGCCGCCCGGAGGGTGGGATCGCCTCCGCCAGCACCGGCATGACGGTCACCTGGAGCGGCGGCAATCCTTCGATCAGCGTGCTGACCGGGCCCACTCCCGCCGGGCCGTACACGCCGGTCCCCAACCGCAGCATGAGCCCGAGCCTCTACGATCAGATGACGCGCCTGATCTACGACCGCAGCGCCAAGTCGCTGCTCTTCGACTCGGCGACCAACAGCTACCAGCTCTGGGCACATGCCGCGGAGCCCGGGATCTTCGGCAGCTACGTGAGCTGCAACACCTCGACCACCGCGACGGTGAGCTGCAACCCGTCGAGCTGCCAGATCCCGCTCTCGGGCGGCGGTCAGGCCGCCGGCTGCAAGCTGATCGGCGACCGGACGGACTCGGCATGCAACTCCCTCAACCCGCCCCCGGGCTGCCCCTGCCTGCCGATCGGGTTCACTGCCGCACCCTTCCCCTACAACACCTATGGCCAGAGCCAGGGCTCGACGTTCCGCTGGTGGACCGTGACCCAGAGCACGATCAGCGGCGAGGGCGGGGTCTACAGCCAGACCCGGTTTCTGCCGAGCGGCTACGACAACGCCCGCGTCGATCCGTTCCGCTGGAACTCGGCGAGCGGCAAGCGCTATCTCTTCTCCAGCACCAACGACCGCAACATCTGCTCGTCGTTCCTGTGGTCCTCGGCCGCGGGCCAGCAGATCGTGGTGACCACCGTCGCCCACCAGCCCTGAACGCCGCCCGAGCGGCCGGTGGGCCCGCCCGCCGGCCGCTCGCCTTGCTACACTCGGCGCCCATGCCCAAAATCGACCTCCTCTACCACCGCCCTACCTGAGATAGCTGCAAGCGCACCCGGGCGGTGCTCGAGCAGCAGGCCGTGACCGTGCGCCGGGCGCGCTCCTCGAAGCAGGAGCCGATGACCGACGAGGACGTGCGCCAGCTCCTGGCCAAGGTCCGCACGGTGAGAATCGCGCGCGGCAGGGCCGTCCACAGCCAGGCGGCCGCCGATACCCGGCTCGAGGACCTTCGAGGCCCGACCGGCGGCTACCGGGCGCCGCTGATCGTGCGCGGCAAGACCCTGTATGTCGGCTACAACCAGGACCTTCTCCGGAAACTCCTCTCTTAAGGACCTGCCAGCGCCGGGCCAGCCCGCGGGTGGCGGCCGCAGGGGGCCCCGCGAGCACCGCGGCCGCTTTGCGGCGAGGAGCGCCGCGGGCCGTGTTACGAAACAGCACTCGGCCGACAGGACCCGCGGGTTCGCCGCGTCTGGCAGTCTCTGGCACACCACTTGCTGCCTGGGCGCCCGGACCACCGAGCGTGGCCCTCGTAGGCCGTCGGAAGCGTCAAATCGGCGCCTTCGGGCCGCATCAGCTCGGAATCCGGTCCAGTACGAGCCCAGAGAGCGAGCCCAGACAGCGGGCCCAGACAGTGGGCCACGGAGAGGAAGCGCATGGTGACAGGTCTTGAGTCCGAGCTGGCGCACGAGATCGAGGTCCAGTCCCAGAAGCTCGACCGCCTGCGCCAGGAGGTCGCCAAGGTCGTGGTCGGCCAGCGCTACATGGTCGACCGCCTGCTGCTCGCGCTGATCGCCGACGGCCACATCCTGATCGAAGGCATTCCCGGCCTGGCCAAGACCACGGCGATCAAGACCGTGGCGCAGGCCATCCACACCGGCTTCGCCCGCATCCAGTTCACCCCCGACCTGCTCCCCGCCGACCTCGTCGGCACCGAGATCTACCGCCCCCAGCACCACGAGTTCCACGTCAAGAAGGGTCCCATCTTCACCAACCTGCTGCTCGCCGACGAGATCAACCGCGCGCCGGCCAAGGTGCAGAGCGCGCTGCTCGAGGTCATGCAGGAACGGCAGGTGACCATCGCGCGCGAGTCGAAAGCGCTCGGCGAGCCGTTCCTAGTGCTCGCAACCCAGAACCCGATCGAGTCGGAGGGCACCTACGCGCTGCCCGAGGCGCAGGTCGACCGCTTCATGATGAAGGTGGTCGTCGACTACCCGACGCCGACGGAGGAGTTCGTCGTCGTCGAGCGGATGATGGACCCGGTCGAGGCCGTGCAGGCGGTGCTGACGACAGAGGATCTCCTCGCTGCGCAACAGCAGGCGGATCGGGTGTACGTCGACCCGGCACT
>JBIOXV010000029.1:0-26600 GCA_044869805.1 Thermoanaerobaculia bacterium
GCACGGCGAGCATCGAGATCACCGTCGCCGCCGAGCGCTCCAGGCAGATGCCGACCCGCACCTCGGGGCCGACCCCGGCCGCGGCGAGCACGGCCGCCAGCCGCGCCGAGCGCCGCGCCAGCTCGGCACAGGAGAGGCAGCCATCCTCGGTCACCAGCGCGATCGCCTCGGGGCTCACGGCCGCGTGCGCCGCGAACATCCCGGCAAGGCTGGTCTCCGGTGCCGCGACCTCGCCCGTCTCGGCGAGCTCCACCGCGAGCTCGTGGCGCTCCGCGGCCGACAGCAGCGGCAGCGAGGCTAGCGGCGCCTCCGGCGACTCGACCGCGCCGGTGAGGAGGTTGCGCAGGTGGGCGCGCAGCCGCTCGACCGTGGTGCGGTCGAAGAGGTCGCTCGCGTACTCGAGGTAGCCGGTAAGGCCGTCCTCGCCTCCGGCCAGCGACAGCAGCAGGTCGAACTTGGCGGTGCCGGTCGGAACCGTGATCGGCTCCACGGCGAGGCCCGGCAGGCGGGTGCCGGCCAGGGGGTCGCTCTGGAAGTCCAGCGCCACCTGGAAGAGGGGCGAGTGCGACAGCGAGCGCGCCGGCGCCACCTCGTCCACCAGCTTCTCGAACGGCAGGTCCTGGTGGACGAAGGCGGAGAGCGTGGCCTCGCGCACCCGCTCCAGGAGCGTGGCAAACGGCAGCTCGCCGCCCAGCCCGGTGCGCAGCGCCAGAGTGTTGACGAAGAAGCCGATCAGGCCCTCGATCTCGGAGCGGTTGCGGTTGGCGATGGTGGTGCCCACCACCAGGTCGCGGCGGCCGGTGTAGCGGAAGAGCAGTGCCTGGAAGCCGGCCATCAGCCCCATGAACAGCGTGCCGCCGCTGCGCCGCGCCAGGGCGGCGAGCTCGCGGCCGAGGGAGGCCGGCCAGGCGACCTCGAGCCAACCGCCGGCGAGGCTCGCCACCGGTGGCCGTGGCCGGTCGGCCGGCAGCTCCAGGGCCGCCGGCAAGCCAGCCAGGGCCTCGCGCCAGTAGGCCGCCTGCTGCGCCAGCACCTCGCCCGCCAGCCACTCGCGCTGCCAGGCCGCGAAGTCCGCATACTGGATCGGCAGCTCGGGCAGCACACCCGCCTCGTCGCCGCCGCCGGTGAGCGACAGGGCGCAGAAGCGCGTGTAGAGCGCGCCCAGCTCGGAGAGCAGCAGGGTCACCGACCAGCCGTCGCACACGACGTGGTGAGCGGCCAGCAGCAGGGCGTGATCGCGGTGCCCCAGCCGCACCAGCAGGGGGCGCAGCAGCGGCCCGTGGCCAAGGTCGAAGGGCCGGCGCGCCTCGCGGGCGGCGAGCGCCGCCAGCGCCGCCTCCGCCGCTCCGGCGGGGAGCGAGGCGAGGTCCGCCACCGGCAGCGCCAGGGCCAGCGAGGGCAGCACCACCTGCACCGCCACGCCGTCGCGGTCCGCGAACACCGTGCGCAGCGACTCGTGGCGCCGGACGATGGCGGCGAGGGCACGGGCGAGCGCGCCGGCGTCGAGCAGGCCCCGCATGCGCAGGCCGCCGGCCACGTTGTAGGCCGGTGACCCGGGATCGAGGGCGTGCAGAAACCACAACCGCTGCTGGGCGAAGGAGAGCGGCAGCGGCTCGCCGTTCCGTGGGCGGCGCGGGATCTCCACTGCCGCGTCGCGCGCCGCCTTGCCGCGCTTCAGGCGCGCGAGGACCTTTCCCAGCTCGTCGCGCGACAGGGTCGAGAGGCGGGCGGGAGCCGGACCGGGAGAGTCGGCACCCGAGGGCTCGGTTGCGGACGGCTCGGCGGGAGCGGCCGTGGCCTCGGGCAGGGCGCTCTCGTACAGGACATCCTGGGCCGACCGCACGGCATCGACCTCGGCAGCCAACATGGCCACGGTGGGCGTCTCGAACAGCTTGCGCAGCGGCAGCTCGACGCCCAGCTCTTTCCTGAGCCGCGAGGCGAGCCGGGTGGCGAGGAGCGAGTGGCCGCCGAGCGCAAAGAAATCGGCTTCCGCCCCCACCCGATCGAGGCCCAGCAGCTCGGCGAACAGCCCGGCCAGCGCCAGCTCCGTCGCCGTGCGGGGCGCCAGGTAGGCGCCCGGGCCCGCGCCCCTGAGCTCGATCGCCGGCAGGGCCCTGCGATCGATCTTGCCGTTGGGAGTGCGCGGCAGCGACGCCAGAATCACGAACCGCGCCGGCGCCATGTAGTCGGGCAAGCGCCCGGCAAGAAAGGCGGCGAGCTCTGCCGCCGTCGGCTCGGCGGCCGCGTCGCGTGCCGACACGTAGGCCACCAGGCGCGCGGCATCGCCCGCCTCCTCGCGGGCCACCACCACCGCCTCTCTCAACCCGGGATGCGCGAGCAGTGCGGCCTCGATCTCTCCCAGCTCCACCCGGAAGCCGCGCACCTTCACCTGATGGTCGAGGCGGCCCAGGAAGTCCAGCCGCGCGTCGGGCAGGAAGCGCACCCGATCGCCCGTGGTGTACATCCGCGCGCCCGGCCGCCCGGTCAGCGGGTCGGGCACGTAGCGCTCGGCGGTCAGGGCCGGCCGCGCGTGATAGCCGCGGGACACGCCGTCCCCCGCCAGGTAAAGATGGCCGGGCACTCCCGGCGGCACGGGCTGGAGCCGGGCGTCGAGCACATACGCCTGGCCGTTGGCAACCGGACGACCGATGGTGGGCGGCCGCCTCTCCCCGTCCGCGCCTTCGCTCGGCGGGATCGCCTCCCAGGTCGAGTAGGTGGTGTCCTCCGATGGGCCGTAGAGGTTGACGATCGCCTCCACTCCGGGCAGGGCGTGGAGGGAGTCGACCAGCGTGCGCTTCACCGCCTCGCCCGGCAGGTTGACCGTCACCGTATTGGGGGGCAAGGCTCCCATGCGCACCAGCTCGGTGACCGCCGAGGGTACGGCGGTGACCAGCCGCATCTCGGGGGCCGCCGGGTGGTCGAGGAGGTGGAGGGCGTTTCTCGCCAGGATGACCCGGCCGCCGAGGGCGAGGGTGACCAGGATCTCGGCCACCGAGACATCCCAGCAGATGGAGGTGACGGCGGAGACGCCGCCCAGCTCCCAGTCGCTCCACACGCGCTTGGCCCAGTGGGCGAGGACGACCGTGGCGCGGTGCTCGACGGCTACTCCCTTGGGGCGGCCGGTGGAGCCGGAGGTATAGATCAGGTGGGAGAGGCTGTTGCCGGACAGCGGGCCAGAGAGAGCCCCCGCCCCGGGCGCCTCGGGTGGCTCGGCTCGCTCCACTCCGTCACGTTGCGCTCGCCGGCCACCGCTCGGCGCCGGACCCCCGGCGGAGCCGGACGGAAGCGAGACCCCAGAGAACGGCGCATCTCCACCGCCGAACGCGGGCCGGGGGGAAGCGGAAGCCGCGGCCGGGTCGCGCAGCGAAACGTGACGAAACGAAGCGGAGCGACCCGCCGCGGCAGGAGCGGGGGCGGGCGGCGCGGAGCGACCCTCCTCGGCGACAGCGAGGGCGGGGGACGCCCCAGCCGCCTCCGCCTCGGGGGGAAGCGAGAGCCTCGGCGTGGTTGCGGAGCGCAACGTGACCGAGTGGAGCGCAGCAACCACCCGAGGCGAGAGCGAGGGCGGGTCTTCCAGCGACGGCGCACCCTCGCGGTCCAGGAGGAGAACGACCGCCTCGTGCTCCGGCAGCGCGGCGAGCAGCGCCGCCTCCGTCAGCAACACCCGCGGCGCGCTGTCGGCGAGCAGGAAGGCCAGGCGCTCGGCGGGCGCGGCGCGGTCGCCGGCGGCCGCCACCGGTGGATCGAAGCCCACGTAGGCGCCGCCGGCCTGGTGCACGGCGAGCATCGAGATCACCGTCGCCGCCGAGCGCTCGAGGCAGATGCCGACCCGCACCTCGGGGCCCACGCCGGCGACCGACAGCGCTCCCGCCAGCCGCGCGGCCCGCGCCGCGAGCTCGCCGTAGGACAGGCAGCCGTCCTCGGTCACCAGCGCGACGGCCTCGGGAGAGCTCGCGGCGTGCGCTGCGAACATCCCGCAGAGCGAGGTCTCGGGCACCGCGATCTCGCCCGTCTCGCGCCACTCCACCGCCAGCTCGTGGCGCTCCGCGGCCGACAGCAGCGGCAGCGACGCGAGCGGCGCCTCCGGCGTCTCGACTACGCCCGCGATCAGGTTGCCCCAGTGGGCGAGCAGTCGCTCCATGGTGGTGCGGTCGAAGAGGTCGCTCGCGTACTCGAGGTGGCCGCCGAGGCCGCCCTGCCCCTCGGCCAGCGAGAGCAGCAGGTCGAATTTCGCGGTGCCGGTGCCGAGGTCGAGGCGCGACAGCGAGATGCCGGCGAGCCCCGCGCCGTCGAGCGGGTCGGACTGCAGGCCGAACACCGCCTGCACCAGCGGCGTGGTGGCGAGGGTGCGCGCGGGCGCCAACGCCTCGACCAGCTTCTCGAACGGCAGGTCCTGGTGGGCGTAGGCCGCGAGCGTGGTCTCGCGCACCTGTCTCAAGAGCTTTCGAAACGACAGCTCGCGGTCCAGCCGCGCGCGCAGCGCCAGGGTGTTGACGAAGAAGCCGATCAGACCCTCGATCTCGGAGCGGCCGCGGTTGGCGATCGAAGCCCCCACCGCCAGGTCGCGCTGGCCGGTCCAGCGGCCGAGCAGCGCCTGGAAGGCCGCCAGCAGCACCATGAACAGCGTGCCGCGCTCCTGCTGCGCGAGAGCTCCCAGCCGCGCCCGCAGCGCGTCCGGCACCGCCGCCGCGAGGCGGCCGCCGGCCAGGCTCTGCACCGCCGGCCGCGGGCGGTCGGTCGGCAGCTCGAGGGCCGGCGGCAGGCCGCCGAGGGCCCCGCGCCAGTAGGCGAGCTGTCGCTCCAGCTCCTCGCCCGCGAGCCAAGCGCGCTGCCAGGCGGCGAAGTCCGCGTACTGCACGGCGAGCTCCGGCAGGGGCGAGGGCCGCCCGGCGCGGAAGGCGTCGTACAGCACCGCCAGCTCGCGCACCAGCACACCCAGCGACCAGCCGTCGGAAACCACGTGGTGCATGCCGAGCAGCAGGCCGTGCTCGGTACCCGAGAAGCGCACCAGCACCGCGCCCAGGAGGGGCCCCCGGGCCAGGTCGAAGGGCCGGCGGGCGTGGCGCGCCGCGAGGTCCAGAAAAGAGCCCTCGCGCTGGGCGCGCTCCGCCGCGGTCAGGGCCGAGAGGTCCACCACCGGCAGCGCCGTGGAGAGCGACGGCTCGATCCGCTGCGCCGGCCGTCCGTCCTCGGCCACGAAGACCGTGCGCAGCGCCTCGTGACGGCGCACCACTTCGGCGAGCGCCGCGGCCAGGGCGTGCGCCGCGAGCGGGCCGGCCAAGCGTAGGCCGCCGGCGATGTTGTAGGCCGGCGAGCCGGGATCGAGCCCGTGCAGGAACCACATCCGCTCCTGCGCGAAGGAGAGCGGTAGCGGCTCGCCATTGCGCGGCAGGCGGGTGATGGGCGGCGCCGGGAACGCTGCCGAGGAAGGATTGAGGGGCGGCTCGGCGCGCAGCTCGGCGAGCAGCGCGCCCAGGGTCTGAGCATCCGCCTCGGCCTGCCTCCCCTGCCCCGCGCCCCACCCCTCGAGCACCGGCGCCAGCTCGGCGACCGTGGGGTGCTCGAAGACCAGGCGCAAGGGCAGCTCGGCGTCGAAGCCGTCACGCAGCCGCGAAACGAGCTGCGAGGCGCGCAGTGAGTGGCCACCGAGACGGAAGAAGTTGTCCTCGACGCCCACCCGCTCCACCCCCAGCACGTCGGCGAAGAGCCTCGTCAGGCGGGCCTCGAGCGGAGTGCGCGGGGCGACCGGCGGCGCCGCCTCGCCGGCCTCGCGCCGCGGCGCGGGCAACGCCCTGCGGTCCACCTTGCCGTTGGCGTTGAGCGGCAGGGACTCGAGCTCCACGAAGAACGCCGGCACCATGTACTCGGGGAGCCGCGCGCCGAGCGTGCGCCGCAGCTCCTGGAGGTCGAGCGCCGCCGCTGCCGGGAGGAGGACATCCTGGTGAACGCCATGCGCCACCACGTAGGCGACCAGCGAGGTCTCGCCCGGCAGCACCTCGCGCGCCGCCACCACCACCTCGGCCACGGCCGGGTGGGAGGCGAGCGCGGCTTCGATCTCGCCCAGCTCGATGCGGAAGCCGCGCACCTTGACCTGGTGGTCGATGCGGCCCAGGTAGTCGAGATCCCCCACCGGCAGCCAGCGCGCCAGGTCGCCGGTGCGGTACAGGCGCTCGCCGCCCAGGTGCGAGGATGGGCGCGAGAAGGGGTCGGGCACGAACTTCTCGGCGGTCAGCGAGGGCCGGTCGTGGTAGCCGCGCGCCAGGCCCACCCCCGCCAAGCAGAGCTCGCCTGGTGCTCCCAGCGGCGCCGGCCAACCGCCACGGTCGAGCAGGTACGCGCGCGAGCCGGCGACCGGGCGGCCGATCGCCGGCCCTCGCCCCTCGGCTGGCGGCACCCGGTGCCAGGTGGAGTAGGTGGTGTCCTCGGAAGGGCCGTAGAGGTTCCACACCGCCTGCACCTGGGGCAGCGCATAGAGGCGATCGACCAGCGGCCGCTGCAGTGCCTCGCCCGCGAGGTTGATGGTCGCCGCGGCCGGCGGCAGCGCCCCCTGGCGCGCCAGCTCGGCGATGGCCGAGGGCACGGTGTTGATCAGCGTCACCTCGCCGGCTGCCGGGTGCTCGGGCAGCTCGAGGGCGTTGGCTGCCAGGATCACCTTGCCGCCCCAGGCCAGAGTGACGAAGATCTCGAATACGGATAGGTCGAAGCAGATGGAGGTGGAAGCGAGGACGCCGGCGAGCTCGGCCGGGTTCCAGGTCTCGCGGGCCCAGTGGGCCAGGGCCACGGCGGAGCGGTGGGTGATGGCCACGCCCTTGGGTCTGCCGGTGGAGCCGGAGGTGTAAATCAGGTAGGCGAGGTTCTGAGCCGCGACGTCGATCGAAGAGGTGCCGCCATGGCTGGCCGCAAGCCCGACCGGAGCACCATCCGTGTCGACCAGCACCACCCCCGCCCTAGGCGCCTCGGGTGGCTCGGCTCGCTCCACTCCCTCACGTTGCGCTCGCCGGCCACCGCTCGGCGCCGGACCCCCTCCTGGCTCGGGCGCAGGTCCGCCGTCGGCCAAATCTGGGGCGGAGGGAAGCGGAAGCCGCGGGGTGGTTGCGGAGCGCAACGTGACCGAGTGGAGCGTAGCAACCCCCCGCGGCGAGAGCGAGGGCGGGGCCTCGGCGAGCGCGAGGGAGACTGGCAGTCGATCGACATAGTCGCCCTGCGTGACGAGCAGCGCCATCCGGCTGTCTTCGAAGATCCCCCGCAGCCGCTCGGGCGGCGAGCCCGTGGCCGGCAGCGGGTCGAAGGGCACATAGGCGCCGCCGGCCTTGAGCACCGCCAGAAGCGCTACCACCAGCCCGCGCCCGCGCTCCAGGCACACCCCCACCCGCACCTCCGGGCCGACACCGTGCGACCGCAGCACGGAGGCCAGGGCCTCGGCCGCCAGGTCCAGATCCCGGTAGCTGGTGCGCAGCCCGGAGCGGTCGACGAGCGCCACGGCCTCGGGAGTGCGCCGGGCCTGGGCCTCGAAGAGCTGGTGCAAGCACCGCTCGGCGCTCGCCGCCTCGGTTTCGACCGCCGGCCCCGCCGGCCCCCAATCAGCGAGCATCTGGTGGCGCTCGGCGGCGGCGAGCAGCGGCAGCTTGGAGATGCGGGTGTCGGGCGCCGCCACCACCGCTGCCAGCATCGCCTCGAACCACCGCGCCAGCCGCCGCGCCGTCGAGGCGTCGAAGAGGTCGGTCGCATACTCGAGGTAGCCCACCAGGCCGCGGTCGCCCTCGGAGAGCGAGAGCAGCAGGTCGAACTTCGCCGTGCCGCCGTCGAAGTCCACCCGCTCGAGCTCGAGGCCCGGCAGGCCGGTGCCCGCCATGGGGTCGGCCTGGAAGTCGAGGGCCACCTGGAAGAGCGGCGAGTGGGAGAGCGAGCGCGCCGGCGCCAGCTCCTCGACCAGCTTCTCGAACGGCAGGTCCTGGTGGGCGTAGGCGGAGAGCGTGGTCTCGCGCACCCGGGCCAGCAGCGCGCGGAGCTCGAGGTCGGCCGCTACGCGGCTGCGCAGCGGCAGGGTGTTGACGAAGCAGCCGATCAGGCCCTCGATCTCGGAGCGGTTGCGGTTGGCGATGGTCGAGCCCACCACCAGGTCGCGCTGGCCGGTGAGCCGAGCCAGCAGCGCGGTGTAGCCGGCCAGCACCACCATGAAGGTCGTGGCACCGCTCTTCCGCGCCAGGGCCGCCACACCGACGCGCACGGGCTCGGCCACGGCGAGGGGCAGCCGGCGGCCAGCGAGGCTCGCCATCGCCGGCCGCGGCCGGTCGGCCGGCAGCTCGAGGGCGGGCGGCAGGCCGGCCAGGGCCTTCTTCCAGTAGGCGAGCTGGCGCCCGAGCAGCTCGCCGGAGAGGTAGTCGCGCTGCCAGGCCGCGAAGTCGGCGTACTGCAGCCCGAGCTCCGGCAGCGGCGGCGGGCCGGCGGCGGCGCCATCGCCCGGCGCCCAGTGGCGATAGAGCACCGCGAGCTCGCGCACCAGCACGCCCAGCGACCAGCCGTCCGAGACGATGTGATGGATGGCCAGCAGCAGGCCGTGGTCGCGGGCTGCCAGCCGCACCAGTACCGCCCGGATCAGCGGCCCGCGGCCGAGGTCGAACGGCCGCCTCGCCTCGCGCTCGCCGAGCGCGGTGAAGGTCGCCGCGCGGGTCGCGAAGGAGGCTCCCGTGCTGCGATCCCCTGGCGCGGCCTCCGAGGCGAGGGCCGCGAGGTCGACCACCGGCAGCCGCACGGCGAGCGCGCGGGCGAACCTCGCCACCGGCACGCCGCCCTGGGTGCCGAAGGTGGTGCGCAGCGTCTCGTGGCGGCGCACGATCTCGGCCAGGCCCCGCGCCAGCGCCGGCACGGTGAGCGCGCCCCGCAGGCGCAGGCCGCCGGCCACGTTGTAGGCCGGCGAGCCGGGGTCGAGCTCGTCGAGCAGCCACAGCCGCTGCTGGGCAAAGGACAACGGCAGCGGCTCGCCGCCGCGCGGCCGGGGGCCGAGCACCGAGGCCGCGGCCTCGCGTTTGCCCTTCTCGCGCCTGAGCTGCTCGAGCAGCAGGTCCAGCTCCTCGCGCGAGAGCTGGGACAGCTTGCTGGCCGTCTCGGTCATCGGCTCACTCGGTCGAGAGCGCCACCTTGGGGTCCACCTTGGTGGCCCGGCGCGCCGGCAGGTAGCTGGCGAGCACCGCCAGGCCGAGGATGCCGAGGGCCACCGCGAGGAATGCCGGCAGGTTGAGCGCCGAGACGCCATAGAGCAGGCTGGCGACGATGCGCACCGAGCCCAGGGCCACGATCAGGCCGATGGCCACGCCCACGCCGGCGAGCCCCAGGCCCTGGAGCAGCACCAGCTTGAGCACCGAGCCAGGCTGCGCGCCGAGCGCCATGCGGATGCCGATCTCGCGCGTGCGCTGCGCCGCCTGATAGGCCATCAGGCTGTAGACGCCGACGATCGCCAGGGCGAGCGCCACCCCGGCGAAGGCCCCCAGCAGCAGGGTGTAGAAACGCCGCCAGGCAAGCAGCGTGGTGAGCTTCTGCTGCATGGTCTCGACGCGGAAGATCGCCTGGTCGGGGTCGACCTCGCGCACCGCGCGTCGTACCGGCTCGGCCATCGCCGCGGCGTCGCCCGCCGAGCGCACCGCCAGGTACATGAACCACTGCGGGAACTGCGGGTAGGGCACGTAGACGGTCTCGCGCCCAGCGGTCTCGAGCTTGTCGTGCTTGATGTTACCGGCCACCCCGACCACCGAGCGCCAGGCGTCCGGCGCCCCCTGGCCGATGAAGCGCAGCCGCTTGCCGATCGGGTTCTCGTTCGGCCAGGCGCGCTTGGCGAAGGTCTGGTCGACGATCACCACCGGCTGGCCGTCGGCCTGGTCTACGCTCCCGAACTCGCGGCCGGAGAGGATGGGGATGCCGAGGGTGGCGAAGTATCCCGGGCTGGTCATGCGCCAGGCAGCGCTCGGCGCGGGCTCGCCCGGCGCCACCGGCTTGCCCTCGACCTCGAGGTCACCGGTGCGCTCCACCACGCCCAGCGGGATGGCGTTGATGGCGGCGGCGGCCCGTGCCCCGGGCAGCGCCTCCAGCCGCGCCAGCAGGTCGCGGAAGAAGCTCGCCGCCTGCTGCGGCTCGACGTACTTGGCGCGCGGCAGGCGCAGCTCGAGGGTGAGCAGGTTGTCGGGGTCGAAGCCGGGCTTGACCTGCTGGAGCTGGCGCAGGCTGGCGCCGAGCAGGCTGGCGCCCACCAGTACCCATAGCGCGACCGCCACCTCGACCACCACCAGCAGCCGCCGCGCGACGTTGTGCACGACGCCGGCCGATCCCTTGCCGCCCTCCTTGAGCACGGCGTGGAAATCCTCCTTGCCGGCGCGCAGCGCCGGCACCAGGCCGAAGAACAGGCCGGTCAGCAGCATCACGCCGACGGTGAACAGCAGGCTCACGCCGTCGATCGCCACCTCGTCGACACGCGGGA
The DNA here is from genome assembly GCA_044869805.1 of Thermoanaerobaculia bacterium. Taxonomy (GTDB): domain Bacteria; phylum Acidobacteriota; class Thermoanaerobaculia; order Multivoradales; family SZUA-115; genus CAWDVR01. The sequence continues at coordinate 10,469 of JBIOXV010000029.1, forward strand.
TGCGGCCCGGGTTGAGGCGTGCCACCACCCGCACCGCCCACCAGGCGAGCAGAAAGCCGACCACCGCGCCGCCGGCCGCGAGCAGCATGCCTTCGGCCAGGAACTGCCGTAGCAGGTCGCCGCGGCTGGCTCCGAGCGCGGCGCGCAGCGCCACCTCGCGCTCGCGGGTGGTGGCGCGCGCCAGCAGCAGGTTGGCGACGTTGGCGCAGGCGATGAGCAGCACCAGGCCGACGGCGGCGCCGACCACCACCAGGGCGGTGCGGATGGCGCCCACGATCTCCTCGCGGTAGGAGGAGATCGCCATGGTGTAGCCGCTGGCCTGCGAGTAGAGGTCCGGGTAGTCCTGGCGGAAGCGCCCCGCCACCGCTTTCACGTCGGCGTCGGCCTGGTCGAAGCTCACCCCCGGCTTGATGCGGCCGTAGACCTCGAACCAGCGGTCGTCGCGCGGCGCGCTGCGGTCGACTACCGCCGGGATCCAGAGGTCGCGGCCCTTGCGGCGGAAATGGAAGTCCTGGGGCAGGACGCCGACCACCTCGAAAGGCAGGCCGTCGATGGTGACCTTCTCGCCGACGATCGAGGCCCGCTGGGCGAAGCGCCGCGCGAACAGGCTGTGGGAGATGATCACCACCCGCTCCCGGCCCGCAGTCTCCTCCTCGGGCAGGAAGTCGCGGCCCAGCGCCGGCTTGATCCCCAGCAGGCGGAACAGGTTGGTCGAGGTGCGCACCGTGACCAGCAGCTCGGGCTCGCCGTCGCCGGTCAGGTTGGCGAGACCGGGCCGGGTGCCCGCCACTTCCTCGAAGGCCTGCGCGCGCTCGCGCAGGTCGTCGAACTCGACCACCGAGAAACCGTCCTTGAGCTGGTCGGTCGCCTGGAACTGGTTCCAGACGATGACCATCCTCTCCGGTTCCCGGTAAGGCAGATCGCGCAGCAGCACGGCGTTGATCAGGCTGAAGACCGCCGTGTTGGCGCCCACGGCGAGCGCCAGGCTCCCCACCACAACGGCGGTGAAGCCCGGCCGCTTCACCAGATTGCGGGCCGCGAGACGGAGCTGCTGTATCCAGTTCGCCATACCGTCGTCCCTGTCCTGTCGCTTTGCCCGGCGTGGCGAAAACCCCGCCACGGGCGCCTGGGGGCGCCGCGTCGCGAGGGCTTCGGTGGCCGAGGCGTTGGGCGTTGACGAATTGCCTGAACTTTTCGCTCAGGGCGTAACTTAAGTGCAAGTCAGGAGGTCAAGCGGGACTTGCGTACCGCCGCAGCACCTCCGTGATCGCTCGTGCGCCAAACTCCACGGCCTCCAAGGGAATGCGCTCGTCGGCGGCGTGGATGGTGGTGATGAAATCCAGCCCCGGCGGCAGCCTCATCGGCGTGAAGCCATAGGTCTGGATGCCGAGGCGGGCGAAGAAACGGCCGTCGGTGACCGCCGGGAGCAGCATGGGCACCGGCACGGCGCCGGGATCGGCCGCCTCGAGCACTCCGGCCAGGGTGTCGAACAGTCCGAGGTCGATCTCGGCGCGGCCGGCCTCGAACCGCAGCACCTCGATCTCGACCTCGGGCCCGGCCACCGTGGCGAGCTCGGCCGTGAGGTCGTCCGCCCCGAAGCCCGGCAGCACCCGGCCGTCGAGCTCCACCGAGACTTCGCTCGGCACCACGTTCACTTTCTCCCCGCCGGCAACCACGGTCGGCGTCGCCGTGTGGCACAGCCAGGGCACGAGGCCCCGGCCCCTGGGTCCCAGCCAGCCGAGAACGCGGTCAGTCCATGCCGGGTCGGCCAGCCGCCGGTAGAGGAAGCTCGCCGGGAACGGCAGGGCCCTGGCCATGGCTTCGAGACGCAGCCGCGCCGCTGGCGTGAGGTGGGAGGGCAGCCGGGTGCCGTCGAGGCGGGAGAGCAGCCGGCCGAGCTTGGCCATGGCGCCGCCTTTCGCACCCAGGGCGGCGTGACCTCCCGGCCCACGCACCGTGGCCCGCAGATGGCAGGACTGCTTCTCGGCCACCTGGATCGGGTAGAAGCGGCGGCCGGCGAGGTACTGGGTGAAGCCGCCGAACTCCCCCAGCGCGTAGCGGATGCCCGCGAAGTGCTCGCGGTGCTGCTCCACCAGCAGCTTGGCCCCGGCCTCGCCGCCGTTCTCCTCGTCGCAGAGCACCGCCAGCACCACGTCGCCGGCCGGCACGAAGCCGCTCGCCCGCGCTGCGAGCAGGGCGCTCACCATCATCGCCACGCCGCCCTTCATGTCGAGGGCGCCGCGGCCCCAGATGCAGCCGTCGGCGACCACGCCGGCGAAGGGCGGGTGGGTCCATGCCTGGTGGGCGGTGGTGACCACGTCCACGTGGCCCTGGAGCAGAAGCGGCGGCGCCGCGCCGCGGCCCGGCAGGCGGGCGACGAGGTTGGGGCGGTCGGGCTCGCGGCCGAGGAGAACGGTGCTGATGCCTGCGGCCGTGAGCACGCCGTCGACGAAGGCCACGCACTCGCGCTCGCGGCCCGGGGGGTTGGTGGTGTCGAAGCGCAGCAGCGCCTGGAGCAGCTCCGCCGCGGTCACGCGAGGTCCGCCAGGGCCCGGGCCAGCGCTTCTTCACCCACTTCGCCGAGCAGGCTCTCCTCGATCGCGGCGGCGAGGCCGGCCACGGTCGGCGACTCGACCAGCGAGCGCACCGCGAGCTCGACGCCGAAGGAGTCGCGCACCCGCGACAGCACCCGGGTGGCGAGCAGCGAGTGGCCGCCCAGGGCGAAGAAGTCATCGTGGCGGCCGATCCGCGTCACGCCCAGCAGCTCGGTCCAGATCTCGGCCACCATCTCCTCGATGGCGTTGGCGGGCGGCTGGTAGGCCTCGTGCGCGGCGGCGAGCTCGGGCGCCGGCAGGGCGCGGCGGTCGACCTTGCCGTTGGGGGTGAGCGGCAGGGCGTCGAGGAACACGAAAGCCGAGGGCACCATGTAGGCTGGCAGGCTCTTGCCCAGGAAAGTGCGCAGCTCCGTGACTCCAGGCTCGGAGTGGCCGGCCCAGCCCTCCCCCTGCGGCACCACATAGGCGGCGAGAAAGGCGTTCAGCCCCTTGCCGTGCTCCTGGCGGGCGACCACCACGCAGTCGCGCACCCCCGCGTGCTGGCGCAGGGCCGCCTCCACCTCCCCCAGCTCGATGCGGAAGCCGCGCACTTTGACCTGGTGGTCGATGCGGCCCAGGAACTCGAGCCTGCCGTCCGGGCGGAAGCGCACCAGGTCGCCGGTGCGGTAGAGGCGGCCACCGGGCTCCACCGCCTCCGGCAGCGCCCCGTCCGGCAAGGCCAAGGGATTCGGCACGAACTTCTCCGCCGTCAGGCCGGGCCGCCCGAGATAGCCGCGGGCGAGGCCCACGCCGCCCAGCAGCAGCTCCCCCGCCACTCCCACCGGCACCGGCCGCCGGCCGCGGTCGAGCACGAAGGCGCGGGTGCCGGCGAGCGGCCGGCCGATCAGCACCGGCCCGTCGCCGCGCGGTACCACCTCGCCGGTCGAGTAGGTCGTCTCTTCGGAGGGGCCGTAGAGGTTGTAGACCGCTCGAGCGGCGGTGGTGGCGTAGAGCTCGTCGACCAGGCCCCGGGCCAGCGGCTCGCCGGCGAGATTGATGGTTGCCACCGAGCGCGGGAAACCGTCGCTGCGCAGCAGCTCGGCGGCGGCCGAGGGCACAGTATTGACCAGCGTCACGCGGCTCGCCGCGGGGAGCGCCGGCAGCGCCAGCGCGTTGTCGGCGAGGATCACCATGCCGCCGGCGGCCAGCGGCACGAAGAGCTCGAATACCGAGAGGTCGAAGCAGATCGAGGTCGAAGCGAGGGTCCCGGCCAGCTCCTCGCGGCTGAAGGCCGCGAGGCCCCAGCGCACCATGGCCACGGCGCCGCGGTGGGTCAGGGCCACGCTCTTGGGGCGGCCGGTCGAGCCCGAGGTGTAGATCAGGTAGGCGAGGTTGTCGGGATCGACGCGCGGTCGAGGGGTGGCGGCAGCCTCGCCGGACGCCGTCTCTCGGGAGGGGGCCTCGCTCTCGTCCTGCGCGTCGGCCCACACCACGTCGAAGCCCCCACCCGGCACCCGCCCGGCGAGCTTGCGCTCGGAGATCAGGACCGAGAGCCGGCTGTCTTCGCAGAGCAGGGCCAGGCGCTCGGCCGGGTAGTCGGGATCGAGCGGCACGTAGGCACCGCCCGCCTTGAGCACGGCGAGCATCGCCACCGGCAGCGGCAGCCGCCGCTCGAGGAAGATGCCCACCCGCACCTCGGGGCCGACGCCCAGCGCCGCCAGGCGCCGCGCGAGGAGGCTGCTGCGGAGGTCGAGCTCGGCGTAGGTCAGCGCGGCTCCGCCGGCGGTCACGGCCGTGGCGCCGGGCGTCGCCGCCGCCTGGCGCGCCACCAGGCCGTGCAGCAGCTCGTCGCTCGGCGCAGCCTCCTGCCCGCTCCATTCCACCAGGAGCTGGCGCTCCTCCTCGGCGGTCAGCATGGAGAGCGCCGACAGGCGCACGCCGGGCGAGGCCAGGGCCGACTCGAGCAGAGCCTGGAAGTGGCCGAGCAAGCGCTCGGCCGTCGCCCGGTCGAAGAGATCGGTGTTGTACTGCAGCGAGGCCAGCAGGCCGTCGCGTTCTTCGGCGATGGCCAGCGTGAGGTCGAATTGCGAGCCCGCGTGCCGCAAGGGGTGGGAGTCGAGGGTGAGGCTGGTGCCCAGCGAAGCCTGCCCACCGGGCGCCGAGAGCACGTAGCGGGCGATCCCGTCCTCCCCCGCCCAGCGCGCCTTGAGCCACACGAACATGGCCTGGAACAGGGGCGAGCGGCTGGCGTCACGGCCGGCGGCCAGCCTCTCGGCGAGCAGCGGGAAGGGGTAGCGCTGGTGGTCGAAGGCCGCGGCGAGGGTGGCTCGCACCCGGACCACCAGCTCGTCGAAGCTGGGGTCGCCCGCCAGGTCGGCGCGCACCACCAGCGGATTGACGAAGTAGCCGATCACCGTCGCCAGCTCGGCCCCGGCGCGGTTGCCGACCGGCGAGCCGACGGCGAAGTCACGCTGGCCGGTCCAGCGTCCGAGCAGGGCCTGGAAGGCGGCCATTCCCACCGTGAAGGGCGTGGCCCGGTGGGCGCGGGCAAGCTTGCGCAGGGCGGCCACGGCAGGGCCCGAGATCTCGAGCTGGGCCACGTCGCCGCGGAAGCTCTGCACCGGCGGCCGCGGGCGGTCGGAGGGCAGGTCGAGGTCGGGCAAGCCGGCGAGCTTCGCCTGCCAGTAGGCGGCGTCCGCGGCGCCCTCCGGGCTCTCGACCAGCGCCCGCTGGCCGGCCACCAGGTCGGCGTAGGTTGCCCCCTGCTTCTCGTCGTCCAACGGTCCGCCCATCTCGGGCATCTCGAGCAGGCCGGGCCGGTAGAGGCTGGAGAGCTCCCGGATGATCAGCCCGATGGACCAGAAGTCGGCCACCGCGTGGTGCACGGCAACCACCAGCAGGTGCTCGCCGGCGGCGCGCCGGAAGACGCCGACCCGCAGCAGCGGGCCGCGCTCGAGGTCGAAGGGCCGGTAGGCCTCGGCCTCGAGCCGGCGCTGCAGCTCTTCCTCAGAGCAGCCCGCGGCGTCCACGAGCTGGAAGCCGAAACGCGGCTCGGCCGCGATCCGCTGTACGGGCTCGCCGGCCTCCTCGGCGAAGGTGGTGCGCAGGGAGGCATGGCGCTCGACCAGGCGACGCAGGGCTCGGCGCAGGGCCTCGACGTCGAGGTCGCCGCGCACGCGGCCGGCCGCCGCGAGGTTGTAGGCGGAGCTCTCGGGCGCCAGGCGGGCGAGGTACCACAGGGCGCGCTGGCCGTAGGAGACGGCTTGGCCCTTGGCCTCGAGCCGAGGCTCGACGAGAACGCTGCGTTGGGTTTGCATGGCCGGGACGTGCTGCCCGTTCGTCGTTCAGGTGTGCGAAAGCATTCAGAACGGGACACAGCTCGGGCTGAATCTGGCGCCAAGTCGCTTACGGCACAGGAGTTGCGAACGGATGTCTCGTGGAGGCTCAAGGCGCTGTTTCTCTATTTCCAGGGAAGCTCCTTCCCTTCCGCGCGCCCGGGGCGCTCCCCGCCGGGAGCGCGAGGCGCCAGCGGTAAGAGACCTCAGCCGCCGACGGCGCGGGCCAGGAGGTCGCCGACCTCGTGCGTTTTCAGCGAGCCGCCCAGGTCCACCGTCGTCTGGCCGGAGCGGACCGCGTCGCGCACCGCCTCCTCCACCACCGAGGCCGCTTCCTCGTGCCCCAGGTAGTCGAGCATCAGCCCGGCCGAGAGGATCGCGCCCATGGGGTTGGCGCGGCCGGTGCCGGCGTACTTCGGCGCCGAGCCGTGCACCGGCTCGAACATCGAGGTACGCCCGGGGTGGAGGTTCGCCGACGCGGCGAGGCCGAGCCCGCCTTGGAGCGCCGCGCCGAGGTCCGTGAGGATGTCCCCGAACATGTTGTTGGTCACGATCACGTCGAAGTTCTCCGGCGCGCGCACCATCTGCATGGCCAGCGCGTCGACGAAGAAGTGCTCCGTCGCAATGCCGGGATAGTCGCGCGCCACCTCGGCGAAGCAGCGCTGCCACAGCCCGTGCGCGTGCTGCATCACGTTCGACTTGTCGGCCATCGTCACCTTTCGGCGCCCGTGCTCCACCGCGTAGCCGAAGGCGGCGCGCAGGATGCGCTCCACACCCTTGCGGGTGTGGATCTCTTCCTGAGTGGCGACCTCGTCCGCCGTGCCCTTCTTGAACACCCCTCCCACGCCCACGTAGGCGCCCTCCGTGTTCTCGCGGAAGACCACCATGTCGAGGTCCTTCTCGCTCTTGCCCTTGAGCGGGCAGAGGCGCGCGTCATAGAGCTTCACCGGCCGAAAGTTGATGTAGAGATCGAGGCCGAAGCGGGTGCCGAGCAGAATATCCGCGGCGTGCTTCATGTCCGGCACGCGGGGGTCGCCGTAGGCGCCGATGAACACCGCCGCGTGGTGGTCGCGGAAGTCCTCGAGCGCGCCGGCCGGCATGGTCTCGCCGGTCGCCAGATAGCGGTCGGCGTCCCAGTCGAGGTGCGAGAGCTCGAGCGGCAGCGCGAAGCGCTCGGCCACGGCGTCGAGCACCTTGACCGCCTCCGCCGTCACGTCCTTGCCGATGCCGTCGCCGGGCAGCACGGCGATCTTCTGCGGCCGCCGATCGCGGGGGTGCGTCTCGTTCATCGTGGGAGAAGCTCCAAGGGGGGGTGGGTTGAGGCGAGGCGGCGGGACGATATCACCTACGCGGCGGCGCGTTGCCGGGCGGCCGAGGTGCCGGAGAAGCGCGCGGGGTCGGCGGCGACCACCGGCGCCGGCGCCTGGAGCGCCGCGGCCGCGATCCTCGGCGCCAGCTCGAAGCTCATCGGCACCTCGGGGCAGAGGAAGGCCGAGTGGAGCGCGGGAAGCGCCGGCACGCCGAGCAGCTCCGCAGCGAGGCCGTCCTCGCCGACCTCGGCCTGGAGCGGCCAGACGTCGACCCGAGGCTGCGAGGCGTCAATCCGCGACAGCCGCCCCCGGCGCTCGACGTAGCCCCGCGGCCGGTGGCGGAAGTAGGTCACGGCCGCCTCCCACGACGAGAAGCGCGGCCCGGCGCTCATCGCCGGCCCGCCCTGCATCGCCGCTCCCAGGCGGACCTCGGCCGTCAGCCGACTGCCCGCCGCCACCGACCAGCGCCAACGCTCGCCGGCCTCCTGGCGGACACCGGAGGGGAAGTCGAACTGCGCCGCGGCCGTGGGCTGGCGTTTGAGCCAGCCCACGGGCAGCACCCAGGCCGGCACCAGCATGCGGCGGAAGAGCACGGAGGGCACGCCCTGGCCGTCCTGTACATAGCAGCGGAAGTTGGCCTGCGGATGGTGCAGCCTGGGCAGAGGGAGCGAGGCCAGGCGCAGCGCCTGGTGGCGGAACAACACCGCCGAGGCGAAGACCACCTTCTCGCCCCCCGCTTCGTGGACCTCGTAGCGCAGCGGCTCCGGCGCCGGGGGCTGGCCGGAGAGCGGCAGCGCCCAATTCAGGTACAGGCAGTCCCGGAGCACGGTGCGTACCTTCATGAACGGGCGTTTTCTAGGTCGGCCGCAGCAGGGGTCATCCGCGGCGGCCTTCGGCCGGGCGGAACGATAGCGCCGGGACTCGGCGCCCCGCAATCCCTGCCGGGCAGGGCACGGAGAGAGGGCTTACTCCTTGCCCGCCACCGACACGCGGTTGCGGCCGGCGCGCTTGGAGTCGTAGAGGGCGCGGTCGGCGGCGTCGTAGACGTCGCGCGGCCCGTCCATACCCGGGGCGAGGCGCGCGACGCCGAACGAGCAGGTGACCGCGACGCGGAAGTCGCAGTAGCTGTAGTCGAGGCTGGCGATGCGGTCGCGTAGCTTCTGGGCCAGGGTGACGGCCCCGTCGAGCTCGGTCTCCGGGCAGAGGATGGCGAACTCGTCGCCGCCGATGCGGGCGATGAGCTGCTCGGGCCGCAGCAGGTGGCGGACGACGCCGGTGACCTGCTTCAGCACGAAGTCGCCGCACAGGTGGCCGTAGCTGTCGTTGACCTCTTTGAAGTTGTCGAGGTCCACCAGGATCATCGACAGCGGCCGCTTGTAGCGCACCGCGCGCGCCACCTCGCGCTCGGCCTCCTCGTCGAACTTGCGCTTGTTGAACACCTCGGTCAGGCCGTCCTTGGTCACCAGCTCGGAGATCGCCTCGTAGTAGGCGTGCTCGACGTCCTGCTCGTGGAGGAACTTGAAGTGCACCGCCGCCACCTGGAAGCGGTCGCCGCTCTTGAGCAGCCGGCGCTCGCGGATCAGCTCGCCGTTGACGTAGGTGCCGTTGGTCGAGCCCAGGTCCTCGAGCGACACGCTCGACCCCGAATAGCGCAGCATGGCGTGGCGCCGCGAGATCGAAGGCACCTCGGGAACGCTCACCCCGGCCTCGGTGTCACGCCCGATTACCAGCGTCCGACCCACCGCCAGGCGGTAGCGGCTACCCAGCCGCTTGGCCTCGGGGTGGGCGATCAGGATGATGTTGGCCTCGAGCGCGGTCGCGCCCGCCGGGCCGAGCGCTCCCGGCCAGGGGATGCCCTCGGCCTTGGTCAGATGCGACTCGGCGGCGAGGCTACTCAGATCGATGTCGTCGGTATGGGTGTCGCTGTCTCCGCCGCCGGCGCGTCGCCAGGCCTTGGAGGATCTGCGGTCTGCCATTGCCCTCCTCGAGTCTTGAGCCAGTCGAGGCCTAGAGAAAAAGGATCGGCGAAAAGCTATCACTCGTATTCGGGAGCGTCAACCAAGTCGCTGATAGGTAAACGTTTTCGCGCCCTCAGGTATAGAGGTCGAGGAACCGATCCAGCAGCCGGTCGGCCTCCGGGCTGGGCCGGAGCTGGGCGTCGAAGGCGGTCACCGCTTCGTCGCCGCCCTCGAGATAGTCGCGGTAGACGCGCACCCGCGCGCGCATGTCCGCCTCCGACATCTCGCTGTGGAACTGCGAGCCGTAGGCGGGCTTGCCGGCCACGCGCACGAGCTGGTGGCGGCAGCGCGCGGTCGAGGCCAGGGTCACCAGCCCCGGCGGCGCCACGTCGATGCGGTCCTTGTGCCCGAGCTGGATGGCGAACGATTCGGGCAGCCCGGCGGTCAGCGGGTCGTGGCGGCCGGGCTCGGTCAGGCGGGCGTCATAGGTGCCGACCTCCTTGGCCGCCTCGTCGGTCACCACGGTGCCGCCCAGGATGCGGCCCAGGAACTGGTGCCCCCAGCAGGAGCCGAAAAACGGCCGCTCCTCCGCGAGCAGCTCCAGCACCACCTCGGTGAGCGGCGCCGTGAACTCGTACTCCTCGGTCACCGAGTGCGCCCCGGCACCGCCCAGGATCACGGCGTCGGCGCTCGGCAGGTCCCGGTAGCGGATCGCCGGGCGCTCGACCACGTTGTAGGTCGCGAGCTGGCCGGGCGCGATGCGACAGCGGTCGAGCACGCAGCTCTGCTCCTGCGCGATGGCCGCCGGATGGTCGCGCACCTGGATCAGCAGCAGGCGGAGGGCGGAGCGCGGCTTTCCCATGGCTGGCCGCTACTTGCTCAGCAACTCGCCGGCGCGCCGGCTGGCCTCGACGATGGTCTTGATGAGCGTCACCCGCAGGCCGCCCTCTTCGAGCTGCAGGATGCCGTCGATGGTGCAGCCGGCCGGGGTGGTGACGGCGTCCTTGAGCAGCGCCGGGTGCTGGCCGGTCTCGAGCACCATGCGGGCGGCGCCGAGGCAGCTCTGGGCCGCGAGCTCGGTGGCGATGTTGCGCGGCAGGCCCACCTTGACCCCACCCTCGGCCAGCGCCTCGATGACGATGTAGATGAAGGCCGGGCCGCTGCCGGAGAGGCCGGTGACGGCGTCGAAGTGTTTCTCGTCGAGCACCAGCGCGCGGCCCAGGCGCTCGAAGGCGCCGCCAGCGACGGCGAGCTGCTCGGGCGTGGCCCAGCGGCCGCCGCAGAGCACCGTCATCCCGGAGCCGATCAGCGCCGGGGTGTTGGGCATCGCCCGCACCACCGGCACCGGCGCCGCGAGCCGTTGCTCGACGAAGGCCGTGGAGACGCTGGCCAGGATCGAGATCACGAGCTGGCGCGGCTCGAGCACGTCCCGGAGCTCGGCGAGCAGCTCCTCGGCCCCCTGGGGCTTGACTGCGAGCAGCACCACGTCGGCGCCGCGCGCGGCCTCGCGGTTGTCGAGCGTGGTGGCGACCTCCAGCTCGCGGCCCACCGCGGCCAGGCGCTCGGCATGGCGGGCGGTGGCGACCACCGCGCCGCGCTCGACGACGCCGGAGGCGATCCAGGCGCGGGCCAGGGTGGAGCCCATCTTGCCGGCGCCGAGGACCGCCAAACGTCCCAATCGTGTCGTGCTCATCGTCCTCTCTAGGGCGCAACGGCCGGCACAGGTCCGGCCGCTACGGTCAGACTCCGGACGTAGCGGCCGGGCTCGTACCGGCCGTCTGGCCTCATTCCCGGCTCCGGGCGACCATCGCCTTGAGCACGTGGCCCGCCACCTCGGGGTTCTCGCGCAGGCGGCGGATCGAGTACGGGTACCAGTCGATGCCGTAGGGCACGTAGACCCGCAGCCGGTGGCCCTGCTCGAGCAGGATCGAGCGCAGGCCCTCGTCGACGCCGAGCAGCATCTGGAACTCGTAGCGGTCGCGCGGCACGCCCAGCTCGTCGAGCAGCGCCGTGGCCGCGCAGGCCAGGTACTCGTCGTGGGTGGCGATGCCCACGTAGACGCCGCGCGACAGCAGCTTCTCGAGCGCCGCCGTGAAGTTCAGGCGCACCGTGTCGTAGCCCTTCCACGCCACCCGCCGCGCCTCGATGTAGATCCCCTTGCACAGCCGCACGTTGGCCCCCTCGGCCGGCAGCTCGTCTATGTCCTTCAAGGTGCGCCGCATGTAGGCCTGGAGGACGACCCCTAGGTTGGAGTAGCGCTCGAACAGCCGCCCGTAGATGCGCAACGTAGCGTCGGTGGTCGAGGCGTCCTCCATGTCGATGCGCACGAAGTTGCCCGTCTGGCGGGCGGCGGCCACGATGCGCTCGATCCCGGCCTCGCAGAAGCCCTCGTCGATCTTCAGGCCGAGCATGGTCGGCTTGATCGACACGTTGGAGTCCAGGCCCTGGGCGGCGATCTCCTCGAGGCAGCGCAGGTACTCCTCCACCGCGGCCTCGGCCTTGGCACGCTCGGAGACCTCCTCGCCGAGCACGTCGAGGGTGGCCATGGCGCCCGACTGGTTCAGGCGGCGCACCGTGGCGAGCGCTTCCTCGCGGGTCGCGCCGGCCACGTAGCGGGAGGCCACCCGGCCGACGATCGCCTTCGGCACCAGCGGCAGGGTGGTGACGACCAGCCGGGAGAAGAGGCTCATCAGGCGCGGTCGCTGCGGGCGGTCAGGCTGGATCTGCGGCGGCTTCCGAGTGCGGTTCGGGGCAGGCTCAGGGGGCGACGGCGAGCGGTGGCGTGGCTGCCGGTGCCAGATCGTCCACCACCCAGCGCACGGCGCGCGAGCACGGGCAGGTGCCACCGACCCTCGCCAGGGCCGGCATCTGGGCCGCCGCCTGTCCAGGCTCGAGCTCGCCGGCGGCCACCTTGCGCAGCGCCGCCACGTAGTCCTTGAAGTCCTTGCCCGCGAGATAGGGCTCGGGCAGCGAGGCGCGCAGGTGGCCGAGGTAGGCGTCGAGGTCGTCGTATGCCTCGCCGCGCGTGCCGGCCAAGGTAAAGGCGGGCACCCCACGGCGGCGGAAGAACGCCTGGTGCGGCGCCTTGAGCAGGTCATCGAAGCCGATGCCCTGCTCGCTTCCGCCATCGGCCAGCACGCGCTGCAGCAAGGCGTCGGCCTCCTCGCGGCCGAGCTCGGGGCAGCGGGCGCGCACGTAGCGCTGGTTCAGGTCGTGGATCAGCTTCCCCACCTCGGCGTAGTACTGCGCCTGGGCCTCGGCGTTCTTCATCGGCTTCAGACCCATGCGCACGTTGCTGCCGCCGCCGCGCTCGTCGCCGAACATCTCCAGGCCCCGCGGCAGCCACTTGTTGAAGGCGCGCTGCAGGGTGTCCATGGTGATGAACACCTCGCCCTTGGCCGCCTCCTTGACCCAGCGCCGCATCGGCACCACGCCGGCGGCGAGGTGGAAGGCCTCCTCGCGTAGCATGGGCGGCATGCTCTCGGCCATCGGCTTGTAGGCCGACACCTGCTGCATGGAGAGCTGGTACTTGCCCACGCGGTCGATCAGGGCACAGAACACCACGCTGTCCACGAAGCTGTCGAAGGCGATGTTGAAGGCGCCGAGGATGTGCGAGCCGGTGCGCATGGAGAGGATCTCCTCCACCATCTCGGCGCCGGTCTCCTTGGAAACGCAGGTCCAGTCGTCCTCGAGCAGCAGGTGCAGCATCTGGTAGCCGTGGCGCAGCTCCTCCGCCATCATGCGCAGGATCCACACCTGCTCCTCTTCCTCCTGCGCGCGGGCCAGCACCTCGCGGTGCTGCTGGATGGAACCGAATTCGGTCGAGGCCTGGGCGCGGATGGCGCCCAGCAGGTGGTGCGCCTGCTCGGGCGAGAGGTCCCGGGCGCGGGTGCGCTTGGGCTGGCCCTTCTGGTCGCCGCACTCGATCTCGTCGCAGATCCCCAGCTCGCGGTAGGCGCAGAGCTCGAACGGCCGGTCGTTCGGGAAGTAGCGATCCCAGCTCTCGATCAGAAACGGGTAGTCGGTGAGGTAGGCGTCCCGCCACTTCAGGACCGCGTCGTGAAACGGCTTGGGCAGGCTCTCGGAGCGGGTGCGCATCGCGTCTCCTTGGCGTGGCTTACGGGCGGCGGAGCCTCACAGGTGCTTGACCAGGGGCAGCAGCCGGCCCGCCTCGAAGCCCAGGCTGGCGAAGAAGCGGGTCAGGTCGCCGCGCTCGGCCTCGACCAGGGTGCGGACGATCCCCGCCCCCTGGCGCCGGAAATGCTCGAACATGGCCTCGGCCAGGCGCTGCCCGATCCCCAGCCCCCGGCACGAGGGGTCGACCCCGAGCACCTCCACCCAGCCGGTGGGCTCGTCGAGGCCAAACTCCCCCGAGCGCACCTCGCCGAGCATGAACCCCACCACCTTGCCCTCGATCTCCGCCACCACCGAGGAGTCGGGGTCACGGCGGATGTAGTAGGCCAGGCGGCGCTCCCAGACCTCGGGGCGGTAGCTGCCGCCGATCTTCTCGTCGATCTCGGTGATCGCTTCGAGGTCCAGCTCGTTGGCCGGGCGGATGCGGACGTCGGTGGCAAGAGTTTGCATGGTGGGCGGCGTCTATGTACAGAACTCCGGCAGCGGCCTTAGCCTGCCCGGACCTTCAGTGTCGCCAGAGATTGTAACCGCGCCGGCGCGGAGACGGCAATCCGGGGGTTGCAGCGGCTGGCTGCGGGGGGAGGCGGAAGAGTTTGAGTCCCGCATCAATACGCGTCGCCACGAGGCCGCACGGCGCGAATGAGCAGCACTCCTCCCTGCTCTTTGGAGAAGAACACACGGTGAGAGGCGATCTTTCCCTCCTGCCAGTCGCGCTCTGCCTCCTCGAGGGCCGCGAGATCCTCGGCGGTCAGGGGCTCGTCGTCGGTTGGAGCCTCCTGGAGAGTCATACGCGCAGTTTACTCCAACCGGCTCTGACATCGAACGATCTGGAATCGTGTGCCGGGCTTCGGCAATTCGGCTCTGGATAGCGAAGTACCGAAGCCCGGCATCATCCCGCTGAGGTCAGCCGGCGGTGTTGCGCAGCTCGTGGATGAGCGACCTCAGCGAGGGTTGCCGCACTTCAGGCAGCTTGGCCAAACAATCGGAGAAGAGCCTCGCGGGCGGTGGTGGCCCCGCGAGGCGAGTGGAGGGCTTTGCCTGTTCGGCCGAGCGGGCTCGGCCGTGCCGCCGGCTCACTGGGGAATCACGCCGCACGCCTCCGGGTCCGGGGCGCCGTCGCAGACCGGGAGCAGGATGTCCGTGGCGCCCGCCGGGTCGGTGACGTTGTCGAGCTGGATGGCGTCGATGCCGACGCTGAAGCGCTCGTTGGCCTTCCACAGCGCCGTCACCCAGTTCTGCATCAGCGGCTCGAAAGGCACCTGGCTGCCGGCCACCGCGGTGTTGAGGTTGAGATACAGCCAGCCGAAGTCGAAGGGCACCGGGAAGTCCGGCCCGTCGACCTGCACGCGGTTGGTCTCCACCGGGCAGGGCAGGATCGAGGTGCCGGGGATGGGCGGCGAGAACGGGCTGGTCGCCGGCACGTCCGGGTTCTCCTGCTCGTCGAAGATCACGATCTGGTTCTGCGCCAGGGGGAACGGGGCGGGGACCGTGCCGCACGGGAACGGCGACTGCGTGCGCTTGCTGTCGCGCCAGCAGATCAGCCCGGTGCCGCCGTCGAAGCCCCGCACCGCCTTGGGCGCCGCGGTCACCGGCGCCGGACCGTCGTCCAGGGTCGCCACCGCGTAGCGCAAGGCGAAGGTCGAAGCCAGGCCTTCGCGCTGGTCGGCGCCACCGCTGAACTTGCGGTAGAAGGTGTAGTTGCCGGCGCCGAGCGCGTCGCTCGCCTCGACGTGAACCAGCGCGAACCCCTGGGCGAAGTTCTGCTCCGGCTCGACGTAGAAGTAGTCGCCCCACAAGACGTTCTCGTTGTTGGCCGCGCCCAGGCCGCCGGCGATGAAGTAGCCGGTGTCACCCGGGAAGTCGAGCGAGCAGAAGTTGACGTTGTCGACCGTGATGTAGCCGCGGGCCACGTTGTCGCCGAGGTTGCGGCCCGAGCACAGGCCGCCGAAGACGACCGGCGACCCCTGGCCGGTGTGGGCGGCGCGGATGTGCTCGAGGAGCACCGCCGGCAGGGCCGGAAGCGGGAGCTGGCCGTTGCAGGAGACGGAGCCGGGGCCGACGCCGGTGATCGGGTTGGTGGGGATGGAGAAGATGCCCACCGGCGAGATCGAGTCCGCGTCGTTGACGTGCTCGGTGGAAGGCACGATGCCGTCGGTGAACAGGTCGCGCAGGTTGAAAGTCACGACGTCGTAGCCGGTCAGGTAGACATTGAAGTCGAGGGTGGGGATCGAGTAGTCCGTCCACAGGGTGACGTGGGCGATCGCCGGCGCCTGGCTCGCGTTGTTGATCGAGAACAGGGTGGTCGAGGTGGTCGTGCCGGAGAGATCGACCTGGAAGTAGGGCACCAGCAGGGTCGCCGCGGGCACCGCGTCGACGGTGCCGATCTCGGCCCGCGCCGGGGCGATCCAGGCCGTGCACACCAACAGGGCGCAACCCAGGACGAGCTTGGCTCTCATTTCCTTGTCTCCCTCGAGCTTCCGCCGGCTCCGCCCGGAGGCGGCCGGCAATTACAGTGGTAGCGAACCGCCGAATGTTACCCCAACCCGGCCGCGGCGCGCGCGGGTGCAGGCGTGCCCACGTGCTCGTGCGCGTGGTAGCTGCTGCGTACCAGCGGCCCGGCCTCGCAGTGGTCTAGCCCCAAGGCCAGCGCGTGCTCGCGGTAGGCGGCGAACTCGTCCGGGTGTACCCAGCGCGACACCGGCAGGTGCTTCTTGGTCGGCTGCAGGTACTGGCCGATGGTCAGGATCTCCACCCCCGCGGCGCGGATGTCCGCGATCGTCTCCCGCACCTCCTCCCCCGTCTCCCCCAGCCCCACCATGATGCCGGTCTTCACCCGCCCGGCGTAGAGCCCGGCGTCGCGC
>JBIOXV010000030.1:0-10497 GCA_044869805.1 Thermoanaerobaculia bacterium
GGCGAGCGGCGCGACCTGCGGCCAGGAGCGGCTGTTCGGCTACGATAACCGCGGCTTCCTCAACTCGGAGACCCATCCCGAGAAGGGAGGACCGGTCACCTACGGCAGCTACGACGCCCGCGGCCACGCCGGCTTCAAGACCGACGGGGTGTCCACCAACAAGCTGCTCTACGCCTTCGACAAGGCCGAGCGGTTGAAGGAGGTGTGGGAGGACCTCTCGCCCACCGACCGGCTGCTCAAGCGATGGACCTACGACACGGCCTCCGGCCGCGGCGGCGGCAAGCTCCACGTCGCCGAGGGTTACAATTACTTCGCCTCGCCGATCTCGGCGACGATCGACGTGATCGAAACGTACGCCTACAGCGGAGTCGAGGGCCGGGTGTCGCAGAGGACGACTCTCAACCAGTTCAACAGCGCGGCCCAGGAGCTGTTCACGCAGACCTTCGACTTCGATGCCGGCGGCAACCTTCTCTCGCAGACCTACCCGAGCTGCGCCAACGGTGGCTGCGGCTCGCCCGGCATCGGCTCGCGCACTGTGACCTACGGCTACACAAACGGCACCCTGACCTCGGTGCCGGGCTGGGCGAGCTCGATCGGCTATCACGCCAACGGCATGGTGGCCTCCGTGGCGCACAGCAACCTGGTCACCGACACGATCGACCTCGAACCCGCGGACAACTGGATGCAGCGGCCGTGGAAGATCTCGACTTCGGGGGTCAACTTCAGCCAGAACTTCGCAACCGGCGAGCACTCGTACGACGGCGCCGGCAACATTTCCTCGATCGGGCCGAGCAGCTTCCTTTACGACAAGCTCTCGCGCCTGACGAGCTCGACCGTCTACCTGCCGAGCTGGGCAGGGGGCAGCGCGAGCCAGGGCTACACCTTCGACGCCTACGGCAACATCACCGCCGTCAGCGGCACCAACGCCCGCTCCACACCCACCAGCGCCGCGACCAACCGGCTGACCGGCTCCGGGGTCTCCTACGACGCGGCGGGGAACTTGACCTGCTGGGGCGGGACCACGGTCTGCAACGGCACCTCCTACCAGGTCGACAAGCTCAACCGGCTCCAGCGCATGACCACCGCCGCCGGCCCGGCTCAGGAAGACTGGGTCTACGTCTACACCGCCGACGACGAGCGGTTCTGGTCCTTGGAGCTCAGCGGCTCCGAGTCGCTCTGGACGCTGCGCGACCTCGCCGGCAATCCGGTGCGGCAATTCCAGGCCCATCTGGGCTGGTCGAAGACCAAGGACTCGATCTACCGCGACGGCCAGCTCCTGGCCGCCGACCACCCCGACGAGGGAGTGCGCCACTACCACTTGGACCACCTGAGCACTCCGCGGCTCACGACCAACCCGAGCCGGAACGTCGTCGCCCACCACACCTACTTCCCGTTTGGGGAGGAGGTGGCGGGGAGCACGACGGACGGGGAGAGACTGAAGTTTACCGGCCACGAGCGGGATCTCAACAACCTCGGCGGGACGGGCGACGATCTCGACTACATGCATGCGCGGTTTTGCTCGCCGGTGACGGGAAGGTTTCTGAGTCTTGACCCGGTCATGGGTAACTCCCGGCGCCCACTGAGTTGGAACCGTTACGCCTACGCGATCGGCAATCCACTCAAGTGGGTAGATCCCTCAGGCGAAGTGATCAGCCTTGCCACCTTATCGCCTGACCAGCGTGCGCAGCTCCTGAAAGACCTGGAGGCCTTCACCGGGAATACCTACGCCGTGAACGAGAATCTCGAACTCGTGCTTGCACAGGTCGGCGCCTCAAGCTCGAAAACCGCCACCGACTTCCTGAGCGACTTGATCAAGTCGGATCGAGAGTACAACGTGGTATCTACCGAGGGGAAGAACCAGTACAGCGGAAAGACAGGGGATATTGAAATCAATTTTCGGAGCTTCGAAGGGGCGAAGTACGGCAAGGTAGATCCGAGGACGTTCAATCTCGGCTCGACACTCATTCACGAACTGCATCATGCTTCCACCGGCTCACGGGACGAGGTTGACGGGGTCTTCCGCCTGGACTTCAACTGGACCGGACCAACCGTAGACTTTGAGAACAAGATCCGCGCTGAGAGAGGGCTTCCTCTCCGGGCGGCCTATGGGGCTGAACCCACCATGTCTGGCCACCGGCAGAAGATCCGATTCAATCATGTCAAGCCTAGGAGCCCAGAACGGATTTTCTATGTGACTAGGAGGAGCTTCGAATGAGGCCCATTCCTCTCGGCAAGGTGGCCGCCATGTTCCGGCTGAAGGGTAGGTTCGCCCTGCTCTTGGTGACAGGGGCTGCGGTGGTGGCGTGGCTCGGCTGCGTTTCGCCTCGCACCGCCTCGGCACCAGATCAGCCGGCTGTTCTTCTTCACATCGACTACCGCTCGGGTGGGGACTCGCCTATTGGATTTCTCATGACGTTCCGGGAGGATCGGACTGTGCGCCTTTTGTCGCCGCGCGGCACAGTTCGAGTGAAGCGAATGTCCTCAGCGGATGCAACCGAGCTGCGTGCGCTATTGCAGTCAACGGAAGTGGTGGCCTGGCTAGACTCAATGAGGACGACAGGAAATGAGTTTGCCTGCTGCGACGCTAGGGAGGCTGGCATCTACCTCGGCGAGGTGGCGCCGCCGATTGCCGTGAGACTCGATGAGCCCGCTAAGCTTGACGGGGGGGGAGTTCGACTCTTCGAATACCTCAACCGTGTGAGGCGTCACTACTTCGGTGGCTCGTATCGAGTCTCGCTGCCTGTGCGATAGTCGCAAGCGGCCAGGTTACCTAGCCGGAACCTGGGACGCCGAGGGCCACGATGCTGGTGCGGCGCCAGCGTGTCGCGGCAGTGGGCGTTGGGACTTTGCTGCTGGCAGGCTGACACCGTTGGCGGTCCCAGAGGCGGGAGGGCTGCGAGGGTAGCAGCAGCCCAGCGCATAGCAGCAGAAGGTACATCTGCAGACCAAGTCGCCGTAGAGGTGGACTACCCATGAGGCCCCGGAGCACCCCTCGGCTTACGATCGCCGCGCTTCTCTTCGTCGTCGGTCTGGCGGTATACGTGCCGGCGTCAGGCGCCCCGCCGCGGGTCCACTTGGTTTTTATCCTGGGTCAAGCCCTTTTTCTCCCTTCGATTTCCTACGTGGCGTGGGCACTGGCGGCTAGCCTGCGGAAGCGCCTCCTCCTGCTTCTGCTCGTCGTCGCAATGCTGGCACCGCTCTCCGCCTACGCGAGCAGCCTCGTCATCAGGAAGGTCGAGTTCCACCCGATCTACGTCCTCATGGACTTCGTTGGTCTGACTCTCGAAGGCGCTCTTTTCTTGGGATTGACCTGGGGCTGCGATCGGGCCCTTAGCCTTGTGAGGACCATCGCACAGCGAAGAGCGGGGCGCTGACCCGACAGCCCGGTGCCGGCGGCCAGTTTCCTTTCACCGTGCCGCCAGCACTCCTTTGGCCTGGTGCTTGAGGAGCAGGCCGTCGAGGACACTCTTGACGACGGCCTGGCCAGATGTGCGCTTCAGACCGCCAGAGCCGCGCGGATTTGGACGGCCACCAACACGCGCGGTCTGCTTAAGGCAGCTCACGCCTTTCGCGGCTCGGCAGCCCGGCTTCGGCCGGGCTTTTCTCTTCAGCGTCTCGCCTGCTGCAGGACGGTGTCGGCTACCTGAGCCCGGTCGAGCTCGAAAGGCGGCGACCGGCGGCGTAGGATGAGCACAACTGGCGGCTCGCTACCCGTTTCCGTAGGACCTTGGGGCTGGGGAGATCCTCCGTTCACCGGCCGCTCGGTCCCTAACCGTTACTTGTCCACCGAACCGGGGCAGGTCCACTATCGCTGGATCTCGATCGGCGTGCCGTCGGGAACCACGCGCCAGATCTCCTCGATCTCGTGGTTAGTGACCGCGATGCAGCCGTTGGTCCAGTCGAGCGCCCGGTGTGCGCGACCGAGGAAGCCCAGGCCGTTGGGGAGCCCGTGGACCATGATCAGACCGCCGGGGGCGACACCGCGGGCCGCAGCGGAAGCGCGGTCGGCAGCGGACGGGTAGGAGACGTGGAGGGCTCGGTGGAACGAGCTGTCGACCTTCCGATAGTCAAGGACATAGCTGCCCTCGGGCGTGCGGCGATCGCCCTCCTGCTGCTTTGGTCCTACCGGGGTACCGCCCAGCGCCACCACGTAAGAGCGGAGGAGCGCTGCGCCGCGGTATAGCTCCAGGGTCCGCCGGGACTTCAGCACCACCACCCGATCGGCTCGAGCGTCCACAGGCAGGGGGAGTGCTGGCCAGTGCGCCCAGGCGACCACGGCCGAGAGAAGAGCCGCGCTCACGAGGCCGGCCGGACCCGGTGTTCGGCGGCGCTGGGCAGAAGCACCGGAACCGGAGTGGGTTGTCGCGGTGGGCATTGGGACGATGAGCAGAGCGCAGCGCCCGGTGCGGTGCTGCCGAACTCATCATAGATCCCGAGAGCCGCCGGGACCCATGAAGTGCCTGCGGCCGGCCACCGCGTCCGCTGACGCAGGCCATTCTGGTCGCCTATCCGGGCATAAACTCCTATTAGCAGAAATCGGGTTCCTCACGTGCCACCCGGCACAATCGCCAGGAACGCCGCCCGCGGGCGCTTCCGGCTGCGGTGGTCGGAGCCTCTTCCCAGGCGGCGGAGGAGGAGGCATGAGACGGACGCTGTTCCGCGCCGTCGTCGTCGTTACCCTTACTGCCCTGTTGCTGGCCCCGGCAGCCAGCGCTGCGCCGAGGCTGAGGAGCGCCGAGTCGACCTGGACCTCGCTATGGAGCTGGGTGTCGTCCTGGTTCGGAAAGGTCGCACCGCCGCTAACCCCGCCGGCCTCGCCGGGGGAGCAGACCGATGCAGGCCCCGACTGGGACCCCTGGGGCTAGCCGGGAGTAACGGCACCCGGCGGGGACTTTTCTTTCTTCGGCGCTGTAGTTATGCTCCCGCTCGCGATGCAGCGAAAAAAGGAGTCTCTGGATTTCGCCGTCCAAGAAGGACTTGCAAAGGTGCGGGCGCTGTGTGAGCGGAGCGGCGAACATACTGTGGCCGGGAGATCTGCCGAGAAATGGATCGGACTCGACGCTAGAACGCTTCGAGCACGGCTTGAGGGAGCAGCGCCTCAAGCGGTCGCAGTTGGTTTGCTTGGCCTGTGCGACCACGCGCTGCTGCTCGCAAGCCGAGACCCTGGCCTGGCGGTGGAAGCGGGCCGCACGGCGATTGCCTACGCCCGCGCTGCGAAACGAACGCTGGCGTCCAAGCGGCTCCTGGCCGATCTCAGGACCGAGGCCTGGGCCACGCTTGCGAACGCCCACCGGGTCTGCGAGGACTTCAGCGCGGCCGAGGCAGCCTGGCGGCGCGTCGACGCCCTCTTATCTCGCGGCAGCGGCGACCCAATTCTGGCCGGCGAGGTCGCAGAACGGCAGGCGGCCCTCTGGCGCGACAGACGACGTTTCCACAAGGCCCGCTTCTGCCTCCGGGTCGCTGCCCGCCTGTATCGCGAGCGCGGAGACGGCCAGAGGCTCGGTCGGGTGAAGCTGGCCGAAGCGCGCGTGCACTTTCACGCTCTCGACTCCTACAAGGCAGTGCGGTCGGTCGTTACAGCGTTCGAGCTGATCGACCCGGCCAAGAACCCGGCGCTGACAGCCTCGTGCCTTCATCTCTTCGCGCTCTGCCTGGCCGAGTCCGGTGACTCCGAGTACGCCCTGGAATGGCTCGAACTCCTCGACCACGCCTACGCCGAGGAGGGCGGCTCCTTGGAGCTACGCGCCTCGTGGCTCCGAGGGCGGCTCTTCGCACGCCTCAAGGAATGGTCGGGGGCCGAGCGTCATCTCGAGAGCGTTCGGAAGGTATTTCTCGCCCGGGGCCTGGACTACGACGCCGCGCTCGCCGGCGTGGACTTGGCAATGGTCTACGCCGAGCGAGGGCAGCTCTCGGCGGTGTGGCTGCTCGCGCAGGAGATGTATCCCGTTTTCCTCTCGAAGAACATCCCGCGGGAGGCATCCGCCGTGCTGATCCTCTTCGCCCAGACGGCCCGGCAGAAACGGCTCGACATCGAGAGGCTCGCCGCTCTGGCCCAGCAGCTCGAGCCCATCCGCCGGCAGCACGGACGCTAAGCGCGCCGTCGCTGTCGGGCTCCGTGTCTCTTCTTCCCGGTCGCGTTTCGCCGACTCTGCGCGGGCTCTACCTTCTTGCGGGCTCGCTTGTGGGTCTGCTCCGCCAGCGGAGGAGGCGATATCGCAGGAGGCGCGGCAGGGAGCAGGCCCCGGCGCACGGCATAGGCGCTCATCATCCCGGTCACCAGCCGCTCGGCGTGATCCAGGGCGCGCAGCCAGCGCAAGTGGCCGAGCAGGGTCTTGTCAGGAGGCCCGAACAGCTCCTTCACGAAGCGGCCCGGCGGCGCGCCGCAAGCGGCCAGTGTGCCGAAGACGTGCTCGAACGACACGGCTGAGTAGCCGCGCAGCGCTTGGCCGAGCGCCGTGGGCCCGAAGCCCAGCCAGCGACTGACCTCGGCCTGGCGTAGGCGCCGCCGCTTGAGCATGCCGCGCAGAACACGGCCCGCCTTGGCGGTTAGGCTCTTCGGGGTCCACCGCTCGCCTCGTTCCTCTCGCAGTCGGCGCTTCTGCGCTCGCAGCGCCTCTTGCGGCCGGTAGCCCGGCGGAGGGTTTCGCCGGATCTGCGCCATTCCTTCTCCGCCAAAGGGATACAGGTCCTCGAAGAAGTGATCGGGCTCTACCTTGAGAGCCTTGAGGATCGCGAAGGCGATTTCCAGCTTCAGGGGCGTGACACCACGGAAGGCGCGGCTCAAATACTGATCGTGCCGTCCCAGCCGACGGCTCATCTCGTGTAACGGGATGCCCGCCTGGTGAAGGAGCTGCATGAGCTCGTGCCCCAGCTCGACGACTTGAGCTCTGACCTCGTCTCGCACTGAGAGGGGACTCTACTTCAACCCCACGGCTAGCAGCCACAATAGGGACCCACCTGCGCTATAAGAAGGTTATACGGATCGAGTATTGTTGCTGTCCTACTGCTGAGAGCAATTGTCTGCCGATGCCGATGAAGGACCCAGGGCCGCCGCAGCCGGAGCACACACGAGGAGCCGGTGCCTCGCCCACCTCCGTTTTCTGCCTTCAAGAGGTGCGCCGGGCGCTTGCCGATCTGCCGGGATGGAAGTCCATCAAGTACGGCCGGCGTCTGCTCGGCGAGTTCCGCCTGCAACGGGACGAGGAGGCTGCCGCGTTCGTGATCGCCGCCTTGGCGACGGCAATCGAGGCCGGCCTCGTCCCCGAGGTCGAGATCCTCTCGCCCGTCGTGCGAGTCGTAGTGAGCGAGCTCCGACCGTGGGCCGTCTCGCCACGAGTTCTCGCCTTCGCCGGCAGCCTCAGCAGGCTGGCCGGGAGTCCAGGCTCGCCGCTTGGTGGGTCGCCTCGGGCTGCCCTCAGCCATCTGGCCGAGGATCTGATCGCCTGGCGCGGCCGCCAGGCCGGGCTGCGCTCCGCGAGAGGCACAGAGGCCGACCCGGTGGCCGGGATGGTCAAGGCCTTCGCGACATTCGAGGCCACGGTGCGGGCACTTGTTCCTTGGTTGGACGAGGCTCGCGAGGCGCTGGCCCCGCTCCTGCCCGACGAAGCGGAGATCGAGCGGCGCGCAGCAAGCGACACGCTGACCCGGCCGATGCAACTCGACCGAGATGCCAGGCTGCTCGGTGCACGGCTCGATCCGCTGCTCGCGCTCCTCCGAGCTGCCCAGGTGAGCGACCCTCGCCCCCAATCCTCGCTCGACCCGACCGAGGATCTGACACCGCATCTGCGGTCCAAGCCGACAAAGGACCCCGTCGAGCCATGACGCGCCGCAGAACGGCGGGATTCGACAGGACGGCCGAGCTGCTGGGGAGGCTGCTCACAGAGTCCTACGCGCGGCTCTCCGACGAGGACGTGTTCGCCAGCGGCCCGCGTGCGGCGGACCCTGCGGAGATGCCGCGCCTGGTTGCGGAGCAGTGCCTGGCGAACAGGGCCTTACGTGCGGCCCGCTCGTTGCTCGCCCGGCTAGAGCGCTCGCGGCCGGAGGACGAGAGAGCCGTGGCGCGGCTGCTGGCCGACCCGGTGCCCGAGCGCTGGCGCCACTCGGTAGCGAATGGGAACCTCCATCGGCCAGAGGTGATCGAGCTCCTGCTCGCAAGCGCGAGCTCCGCCAACGCAAGCCGAATCGGTGTAGATGCCGAGGAGACCTCACTGCTGGTGCTCCATCTCTGCGAGCGGTTGGATCCCGACCCATATCCCGAGGGTCTGGTGAGCGATCTCTTCTGCCGCGCGCTCGCGCTGCGGGTCGAGCACTTGATCGCCAGGCAGCGGCTGCGTGCCGCAGAGATCGTCCTCCTTCGTACCCAGGATCTGCTGTTGGAATCGAGCGATCCTCTGGTGGCCCAGGACGTGGGCTTCGCGTCGGCCTTGCTCCATTGGGCCGAGGGCAACCGCGAAGCTGCGCTCGCCCTGCTCAACGATCTGGGTCGGCTCGCCGCGGTCGTGGGCGATGTCGACCGCGTAGGCGAGCTCGCGCTCTGGGGCTGCGTCCTGCTTCTCGAGCTGGGCGACGCAGAGGCTGCCGCTGGCCTCGAGGCTCAGGCGGAGGATCTCCTGGGCGCCTCCGGGACCAAGGAGAGCTGGGTGAGGGTGCGGGCGCGGCATGCGGCACTCCGCCTGGCCGACGCACCCTTGCGGCCGCGGGACGGTTCTCCGACCGTGCACTAGGCTCACTCAACCATCGGTGACGGTCCCCATGGACTGCGCGCTCCGTGCATCTCGACCGCTCGCGACGGTCCTGATAGGCAGTCCTAATAGCCTCCGGCGCTCCCGACGACGACGAGCGTGTCGAGGGGGAGGCCCTTGAACGCGCGCGCCGTGCCGTCCGGCCAGCGCACGCGGAGCGAGACTCTCGTCGGCTCGGCCCCTACCGCACCGAAACCCCACATACCGAAACCAAAATACGCCTCGGGCGCGTCGACCGACTGATAGCTGCCGCCGCCAGTGAGCCATCGGCGCTGGGTGCCGGCGGGCGCCTCGATCTCGACCAGGCTCCCGATCGCGCGCCGGTTCGGTAGTGATCCTTCGACCCGGACGACCAGCGAGCGCCCGGCCGGCACGTCGTTGCGCAACACCTCGACCGGGCCGTTCAAGGTGGTCATCAGCACGTCCACGTCGCGGTCACCGTCGAGGTCGCCGAACGCCGTCGCACGACCGTGATAGCGCCGCTCGCACCAGCCCTCGCTGCACGCCGCGACCTCGAAGCGCGCACCGCGGCGCTCGAAGAGCAGCGGCCGCTGGGCCCACGAGCCGCCCACCTGGGGGTCGTCCATCTCCGGGTACACGTGCCCGTTAGCGATGAAGAGGTCTTCGTCGCCGTCGAGATCGAAGTCGTAGAACCCGCAGCCCCAGCCGAGGTACGGCCGGCTCGCCGCCGCGAGCCCGAACTGGGCCGAGCGATCGTCGAAGAGGCCGTTGCCGAGGTTCGCGTGCAGCGTGTTGGTGTCGTCCGAGAACACGGTGAGGAAGAGGTCCAGGTCGCCGTTGCCGTCCGCATCGACCTGGCCGACGCCCATGGTGGCTTGCGTGGTCCCCATGCCGTTGGCGGCGACCCCGGCAACGGCGGCGACCTCCTCGAACTCGAGCCCACCCCGGTTGCGGAAAAGCTGGTCCGGCGTCGAGTCGTTGCCGACGAAGATGTCGGGCCTGCCGTCGCCGTCGAAGTCGAAGATCCGCAGGGTGAGACCGTAGTCCAGGCCGGTGTCCGCGTGGCAGCCGGCCGCCCGGGTCACGTCGCGGAACCGGCCGTTGCCGAGGTTCTCGTAGAGCAGGTCGGCTCGAGCCTCGAGCCCACGCGGCCCGGCCATCACCGGCACGCCCTTGAACAGTCTCCCCGCGCGGCTGGGAGGGTGCGCCGGGTCGAGCTCGAGGTAGTTGACCACGAAGAGGTCGAGGTCGCCGTCCAGGTCGAGGTCGGCGAAGGCGGCGCTCGTGGACCACGTGTCGTCCGCCACGCCCGCCTCTTTCGACACGTCGCGGAAGCGCCGCCCGCCCGCCTCGCCGGCCTCGTTGCGCAGCAGCACGTCGGGGCCGAAGCAGGTGACGTAGAGATCGTCCCAGCCGTCGCCGTCGTAGTCGCCCACCGCAGCGCCCATCGCCCAGCGCCTGAGCTCGATGCCGACCCGCGCCGTGACGTCCTCGAAGGTCCCGTCGCCGCGGTTGGCGTAGAGGCGCGAGCCGGGGCCGCGCTGCGGCGCGTCGAGGGTCGCGCCGTTGGCGAGGAAGACGTCGAGGTCGCCGTCGCCGTCGTAGTCGAAGAGCGCGATGCCGCCGCCGTTGACCTCTAGGATCTCGCGGCTCGGCATGCGACCGCTGGTCATCACCAGGTCGATGCCAGCGGACCCGGCGACGGGCGTGAAGCGCAGAGCTGGCGCTTCGGCGGAAGCCCCCGAAAGCCGCCCGGCCGAAGCGAGCGCGAGCAGGGCGACGGCGAGCAGGCGCT
>JBIOXV010000031.1:0-8769 GCA_044869805.1 Thermoanaerobaculia bacterium
TGGAGGAAGAAGGTGACGGGAATCGTTCTCACGGAACCTGCTGTGTGCGACGACTCGGGCATTCGCTCCAAGACCTTCGCCACTGCTGAAGTCGAGCCTCTGATCTCGCTGTCATCCCGAGCGGAGCGAGGGATCTGGGGGCGAGCAGTTGCCCTGAGCCACCCGTCCAGATCCTTCGCTCGGCTCAGGATGACAGCGTTTTCGCTGAGATGAGAGCGTCTTCCTGGGCTCTCTTAGCTCCCGCTCGGCGGCGCCGCCCCCTGCGGCTGGCCCCAGCCCAGGATCTCGTCGATGGTGCCCGAGGACACCGAGTGGTAGCCGGGCCGCGCCTTCTCGTAGACGGAGAGCGCCCACGCCTTGCCTTCCGGCGTCCTGGCCAGCGCGGTGTACAGGGGCTTCAGGAACTTGCGGCGGCCGACCTCGAGCAGGAACTCTTCGAGCGCCGGATAGGCCGACTGGTACTGGTTGGCGATCGCCACCTCGAACCACGCCTCCTGGATCTCGGCGTTGCCGCTCGCGGTCAGGCCCCAGGCCTGGTCGAGGTCGGCGAGGCGCGCGGCATCGACTGGCGAGCCCAGCAGGCCGTGCAGGAAATGCAGCTTCTCGTGGGTAGTCCAGCCGGACGCGGCGAGGTCCTTGGCCGGCGTGCCGCTCTTGAAGCGCGCCAGCTCTTGATCTACGCGCTCGAAGGCCGCGGACTTGGGGAGCGCCGCGCCCTCCGGCAGGCCGGGGCCGTCGACCCAGGCCTGCACGTTGACCTCGGCGCCTGCCGCGGGCAGCTTCTCGGCGAGGTAGGCGAGAAAGCGGTCGGTGGTCATCGACTGGAAGGCATGGGCGTCGAAGTAACCCTTGAGGAAGGCGTCCCACGTCTCGCGCCCCACCGCCTCCTCGAGGGTGCGGAGGAAGAAGTAGCCCTTCTGGTAGGCGATGGCGCCCACCGCGTCGTCCGGGTTGCGGCCGGTGAGGGAGAGGCGCAGGTGAGTATCCGGGCTGGTCGCGCCCAGGGTTTCGATCTCCTCTCTGAGCTCGGTGAGCGACAGGCTGGCCAGCATCTCCGAGTAGTCGCGGCCGTAGACCGCCTCCATGATGCGCTGCTCGAAGTAGACGGTGAAGCCCTCGTTGAGCCAGAAGTCGTTCCAGGTGGCGTTGGTCACCAGGTTGCCGGACCAGGAGTGCGCCAGCTCGTGCGCCACCAGGGACACCAGCGAGCGGTCGCCGGCGATGACGGTCGGCGTGGCGAAGGTGAGGCGGGGGTTTTCCATGCCACCGAAGGGGAAGCTCGGCGGCAGCACCAGGAGGTCGTAGCGCCCCCAACGATAGGGCCCGTAGAGCGCCTCGGCAGCGACGATCATTTTCTCGGTCTCGGCGAACTCCCAGGCCGCCTTCTCGGCCACCGGCGGCTCGGCGTAGACGCCGGTGCGCGGGCCGGTGGAGCGGAAGGCGAGGTCGCCCACGCTGAGCGCCATCAGGTACGAGGGGATGGCCTGCGGCATGGTGAAACGGTAGCTGCCGTCGGCGCTCTTCTGGGTGGGGTTCTCGGCGCTCATCACCGCCAGCAGCTCGGCCGGCACCTTGACCTTCGCCTCGTAGGTGAAACGCACCGCGGGCGTGTCCTGGAGAGGGATCCAGGTGCGCGCCAGGATGGCCTGCGACTGGGTGAACAGGAACGGCTGCTTGCCGCCCGCGGTCTGCGCCGGCTCGAGCCACTGCAGGGCGGCGGCGTCCGGGCGGCTCGCGTAGTCGACGTGCACCACCAGGGTCGCGGGCTCGAGGTCCACCACCAGGGCGCGGCCCAGGAGATCGTCTTCCTGCCCGTAGGCCCAGGTCGCCGGCCTGCCGGAGTCGAGAGTCACCGTTTCGACGTCGAGGCCGCGGGTGTCGAGGTGGAGCTTAGCCGCGCCCGGCTTGCGGTCGAGCGTCAACGAGGCGCGGCCGCGGATCTGCTTGGCCTGGAAGTCCACCGCGAGGTCGAGTGCGAGGTGCTGGACCGCCGCCTCCTCGGGGCGCGCAAAGGAGTGGGGATCGGAGCCGGGAGTCACCTGGAGCGCTTTCGGCGCGGCAGGGGACGGCGAGCCCGCGGGCGAGCCGCAGGCCACGGCGAGGACGAGCAGGGGCAGGACCAGGAGCAGATCAGCGGGCGTCTTGAGCATGGAAACCTCGCGAGTCGTGGGATCGGGAAGGGCGAAGAGGAATTCTAGCCTGCCGCCTCCACCCGCGTGCCCTCTACCTCCTCGCCGGCCAGGGCGCGGGTGAGAGCGCCCGGCACTCGGCCGTCGAAGAGCAGGGAGGGCACGCCGAGGCGCGCCAGCACGCGGGTGGCTTCGAGGCGGTGGCGTATGCCGCCGGTGACGTCGAGGCCGGCGGCGCCGCTCGCCTCGCGGATGGCGCGGGCGAGCGCCGCGGCATCCAGCGACGGTACGGTCTGACCCCGCGCGTCCAAGAGGCCGGCCGTCTCTCCCGCCCAGAGCGCCCGCACCAGGCGATAGCCGCGCTGCGCGAGCCGCCGCGCGACGGCCGTCAGCACTGTCTCTGTGGAAGCGATGGCGACGCCCTGCCCGCTGTCCATCACCACGTCGCCGTAGGTCACCGGCAGCAGGCCCGCCGCGAGGGCGCCGGCGAGCGGGTCCACGGCCAGGTTGTTGGGCCGGCCGTGGTGGGTGACTAGGTAGCTCGAAGGGGCGAGGGAGAAGGGTGTTGCGCCCGCCGCCGCCAGGGCCTCGAGCACCAAGCGGTGGAGCCGTGCGGCGGCGGCCTGGGTGGCGCTCACTCCGGCGAGCTGGCGGGGTGTGGTCAGGCCGGAAGTAAGCCGGTGCTCGGCAGCGGCGGTGTGGCCGAAGGAGCCGCTGCCGTGGCCGAGCACGATCGCCTGCACCGCCTCGACCCGCGCCTTCGCCAGCTCGCGGGCCAGCCGCTCGATCACCTGCCGGCGCGCGGTCTCCGGCCGGTGCTTGTCAGTGATCAGGCTGCCGCCAAGCTTGACCAGCACGACCGCGGTCGGGCTCTCGGCTCGGGGACGAGGCACGGTGCGCCGGAGCCTCTAGTAGAGGTGCGGAGCGGACCCGGGGCCCGGCCCCACGCCGTCCGAGATCACAGACTCGACGCCCGGCACTCGAGTCAGGGCCGCGGCCACTTGCGGCTCCGCTCTCGGCTCGCAGACCACGTGCACGTTGGCGCCGGCGTCCATGGTGGAGAAGGCGGCGATCCCCTCGCGGCGCAGACCGCGCACCGCGTCCAGCACGGCCACGGTGCCAGGGTTCCAGTAGAAGGCTGGCGGGCGAGACGACATGGCGATCAAGTGGAGGTCGATCGCCTCTTCCTCGAGCACCGGCCCGAGTGTCGCGAGATCGCGGGCGGCGATGGCACGCCGCACGGCATCGAGCCGTGCCGGCAACAGCGCCAGGCGGCGATCGAAGTAGGGGCTCGAGGGAGCGCGGCGGTGGCCTTCGAGCGAGGAGACCTCCTTGGCGCCGGTCTCGACGATGGCGATCACGTCACGCAGCTCCCAGTGCTCGGCCGGGGCGAGCGCCGCGGCCGGGCCCTCGGGCCGCGACAAGTCCGCCGGCCACTCGACGTAGCCGCCGAAGGCCGAGCGTGCCGCCGAGCCGGAGCCCGAGAGGCGCGCCAGCCGCGACAGCTCGGGCGGGGCCGGCTCGCCTCCGAGCGCCCTGGCCACGGCGAGCGCCAGGGCGGCGAAGCCCGAGGCCGAGGAGGCCAGCCCGGCCGCGGCCGGGAAGTTGTTGCGGGTCGCCACCCGAAACCCGGCGCGCGATCCCAGCTCGCTGCGCAGGGCCGCGAGATGCGCGCGCACCCGGCGCGCGAAGCCCTCTCCTGCGACAGCGAGGGAGCCGCCCTCATCCGCCAGCCACACCTCGTCTGGCTCGCCGTCGGCCAGCGCCTCGACCGTCGAGCGGCTGACGCAGCGCGACAGGGTCATGGAGATCGAAGCGTTGACCGGGATGGCGCGTTCGAGATCGCGGGCCCCCCAGTACTTGACGAAGGCGATGTTGGCCGGCGCCGCGACCGTGGCCTTGCCGCCCCCCGCCGCTTCGGACGCCCGTGGCTCGTGGGCCGCGGGCTCGCCGACCGAGCTGGCGCCAGCGGCGACCGCCTGGCTCAATCCTTCCGCTCCTGGCGCACGCCGTCGACACCCAGGCGGGCGTCGTAGCGCGGCAGGCCGGCCAGCAGATCCCAGCCGTCGAGCTCGGCGGTGTTGGGGTGGTAGACGAGCAGCGAGCCCGCGCCGGTGCCGCTGAGCGCGCCGGCGCCCGAGATCTTGGCCGCTCCGCCTCGCGCCTCGATCTCGGCCACCAGCTCGGCCACCGCCGGCGGCACCACGCCCAGCTCGACCAGGGCGGCGTGGTACTGGCGCAGCAGGGCGATGGTGCGCAGCGGGTTCTCCTGCCGCCGCGCCAGCTCCTGGCGCAGGCCCCAGGTGGCGCGCTCCATGTGGTCGAAGAGGTCCTCGTAGCGCAGCGGGTCGGCGTCGATGCGGGCGCGCACCGCCGCCACCACGGCGCCGGTCGGCTCGGCGGGGGTGCCGGTGGAGAAGATAC
Source organism: Thermoanaerobaculia bacterium (assembly GCA_044869805.1). Taxonomy (GTDB): domain Bacteria; phylum Acidobacteriota; class Thermoanaerobaculia; order Multivoradales; family SZUA-115; genus CAWDVR01. Next base: position 4,554 of record JBIOXV010000031.1, read on the forward strand.
GCAGCGTGGAGAGCAGCGACGAGGTCGCCTCCAGGGTCTCGAGCTTGACGCCGCCGCCCACGTCGCGCCGCGCCCAGATCAGGCCGCCGTGCAGCACCGCGGCGTTATCCACCCCCGAGGGCTGGCCGTGCTGCCGGCGCTCGGCCTCGAGCGACAGGCGGTAGATCTCGCCGGCCTCGGCGCGGGAGCCGGCATAGGTCAGCAGCGCGTCGACCACCGCCACCGCGGTAGCCGCCGAGCTGCCGAATCCGGAGCCGACGGGGATCTGCGACTCGACCCGCAGGCGGAAGCGGCGGGGGGGCGCTGGCAGGTGGGCGGCGGCCTCGCCGAGTGCGACCTTGACCACGTGTGCCGGGTCCTCGCCGCGCAACCGGCGGAACGCCTCCGGGCTCGGCCGGCGCTGGTACTCGCCCCAGCTCGTGCGCGCCCCTTCGCCGTAGGCTACGAGCTCGTCCCAGGCCACTTCTTCTCGGTGACCGAGCTGCGGCAGGTCGACCTCGATCGGGCCTTCGCCTCCCGCCAGCGGATCGATCGATGCCGTCAGGCGCAAGTCGAGGGCCGCGACCAGGGCCGGCCGCCCGTAGACCACGGCATGCTCGCCCATCAGGATCACCTTGCCGGGGGTGGAGACCACGGTCGGCTTGTAGGCGGCCGCCGGCCGTGCCTGGGACCTGCGCTCCGCGGGCACCGGCGCCGCCTCGGGCTTGTCGGCGTCGGCGCGGCCGCGGCCCAGCCGCTCATGGGCGCGGGCCAGGTCGCGCGAGGTGAAGGCGGCCATCAGCGACAGCTCGCCGGCGAGCACCGCGGCGCCCAGGATCTCGCCCAGCCGCATCACCGCGGCGCCCGGGCGCTCAGGGTCGGGCTGGGCACCGAGCAGCGCCAGGGCCTCGCGCTGGGTGTCGAGGGCGGTGCCGCCGCCCACCGCGCCGAGAGGCAGGTCGGGCAGGAAGATCGAGGCGTACACCGCGCCCTCGTCGCGCAGCTCGACACTCGTGATGCCCATCGAGCCGCCCACCACGTGCGCGATGTCCTGGCCGGTGGCGAGGAAGAAGGCCGCCACCACGTTGGCCATGTGGGCGTTGAAGCCTTGCGAGCCGGCGGCGATCGAGCCCAGCAGGTTCTTCCTGTACTGCACCTCGACCAGCGAGTGGGCGTCGGTCTTCAGGTACTTGGCCAGCACCTCGGCGGAGAGCACCGCCTCGGCGTGGATGCGCTTGCCGCGGCCCTCCTGGAAGTTGATCGCCGCCGGCTTCTTGTCCACGCAGTAGTTGCCCGACAGCGCGATGCAGCGCACCCCGGTCTTGGGCACGATGAAGTCGGAGACCACGCGGTCGCAGGCGATGGTCGCCATGTTCATGCCCATGGCGTCGCCGGACTCGACGCGAAAGCGCAGGAAGACCGTGGTGCCGAAGGCGAACGGCCGGATGTCGAGCAGGCGCAGGTAGCGGCTGGTGCCCTCGGCGACCTTGCGGATTTCCTCCTCGTGGTCGCGCACCCAGGCGAGGAAGGCCCGCGTCTCGGCGATGCCCGAGGTCTCGAACACCGGTGCCCGCGTCATGCCGATCTCTTCGACGTAGGCGCGGGCGCCGCCGGCCTCGCGCAGCGCCGCGCAGCCGCGGTTGATCGAGGCGAGGAGCGCGCCCTCGGTGGTGGCGAGCGGCACGAAGCACTCGCCGTCGGTGAACTCGCCGTGCACGGTGAGCGGACCGACCACGCCCATCGGGATCTGGGCCACGCCGATGAAGTTCTCGCAGTGGCGGGAGGCGGCGCGCTCGGCGTCGAGCGAGTAGTGGCCGACGTGCTCGAAGCGCGTGCCGGAGATCTCTTCCAGCGCCCGGCGCCGGACCGCCGCGGCCTCCTCGGCCGGCAGCTCTCTGGGGAGCTGGTAGAAGCGCAGCTCACCGCGGGCCAGAGCCTCGACGAGGTCAGTGTGCTTCTCGGGCGGCGCGGCGGCGATCGGCCGCGGGCCGGCGTGGGGCTTGCTGGGAGGCTGGCTCATGGGGGCGATCTCCGTGCGCTCCGCGGTGCGCTCAACCTGCCGCGGGCCTCGATGCGGGCGCGGGCGAGCTCCGGCAGGGTGCGCGCTCCGGCGCAGAACATGGCGATTCTAAGCTCGCGCACGAGTTGGTCGATGCGCTCGGCCACGTGCTCGGGGGAGAGCTGGGCCGCGGGCAGGAACGGGTAGGCGAGGCCCACCATGTCGGCGCCCAGGGCGATGGCCTTGGCGGCGTCGAGGCCGCTGCGGATGCCGCCGCTGCCGATCACCGTCACCCGCGGGATACGCCGGAGCTGCAGGATCGACTCGGGGGTCGGGATACCCCAGTCGGCGAACAGCTCGCCGAGATCGTGGGTGTCGGCGCGCGCCGCCTCGATGCGCGCCCAGCTCGTGCCGCCGAGGCCGGCGGTGTCGAGATGGGTGATGCCGGCGCCGGCGAGCGAGCGGCCGGTCGCCTCCGACATGCCGCAGCCCACCTCCTTGGCGACCACCGGCACGTCGAGGGCGCGCACCACCTCGGCGATCTTGGGCAGCAGGCCCTTGAAGTTGCCCTGGCCCTCGGGCTGCAACGCCTCCTGCAGCGGGTTCAAGTGCAGCACCAAGGCGTCGGCCTCGATCATGGCCACGGCGCGGCGGCACTGCTCGATGCCGAAGCCGTAGTTGAGCTGCACGGCGCCGAGGTTGGCAAGCAGCGGCACGGTGGGCGCCACGGTGCGCACCTCGAAGCTCGCGGCCTGCGCCGGGTCCTCGATCGCCTTGCGCTGCGAGCCCACGCCCACCGCCACGCCGCGGAGCTGAGCGCCGGCGGCGAGGTTCAGATTGATGGCGTTGGCGATCGCCGTGCCCCCGGTCATGCACGAGACGAGGATCGGCGCCGTGAGCCGCTTGCCGAGGAATGTCACCGAGGTGTCGATCTCCGCGAGGTCGATCTCCGGCAGCGCCTGGTGGACGAAGCCGTAGTCGTCGAAGAAGCTGGCGTCGAGCTGCATGCGGCGGTCGAGAGCGAGCGCGATGTGCTCCGCCTTGCGGTCGCGCTCTGCTGAGTTCTGGGGCGTGGAAGGCGCCTCGGCCGCCGGCGGCGAAGAGTGCGCGGCCTTCGGGCTCATCGCTGCCGCTCCCGCGAGAACTCGATCAGGCCCTCGAGGAAAACGCGGCCCTCCTCGGCCACGGGCAAGGAGGCGGCGAGCGAGGCGTGGGCCAGGGCCTCGCGCGCCACCTCCAGGCGCTCGGCCACCATGGCGTGGACCCGCGCCACGGCGCCGGTCGAAGCCAGCAGCGCGAGCGCCCGCTGGCGATCGGGCTCGGAGAGCGCGGCGTCGCCGCGCGCCGCCTCGAGCCAGGCGCGGTCGGCCGGGCTGGCGTCCTGGAGCGCGTGGTAGATCAGGAAGGTGAACTTGCCCTCCGCCAGGTCGGCGCCCACCGGCTTGCCGACCTTCGCCGCGTCGCCGAACATGCCCAAGAGGTCGTCCTGGAGCTGAAAGGCCTCGCCCACGGCGTGGCCGTAGCGGGCGAGGGCGGCGAGCTGGCCGCCCGAAGCGCCGGCGGCGAGGGCCCCGAGCTCGATCGGGCGTTCCACGCTGTAACGGCCGGACTTCAAACGCAGCACCTGCAGCAGGTCATCCTCGCTCGGCGCCTGCGCCACCCCGGCCAGGATCTCCAGGTACTGGCCGTGGATCACCTCCTGGGCCATGGCGGCGAAGCAGCGCTCGACCGCGGCGCGGCGTTCGGCAGAGTCGAGGCCCGCGAGGCCCTCGTCTCGCAGCCCGACGCCGGACGCGAGCTCGAAGGCGTAGCTCGCCGCCAGGTCTCCGACCAGGATGGCGATCGAGCGGCCAAAGTCCCCGGCGTCGCCCCGCCAGCCGTGCGCCCGATGCTGCTCGCGGAACCTCGCGTGCGCCGTGGGCCGGCCGCGCCGCATCTCGGCGTGATCCATGATGTCGTCGTGGATCAAGAGATAGGTGTGCAGCAGCTCGGTGGCGAGCGCCAGCGGCCTGGCCTCCTCCGGAGCGCTCCCGCCGCAGGCGAGGTAGGCGTGGTGCACCAGGGCCGGCCGCAGCCGTTTGCCGCCGCTCGCCACCAGCTCGGCGAGCACTGCGACCAGCTCCCGAGCCTGGGGTGCGGAGGCCTCGACTTCGCGGCGCTTGCGCTCCAGGAGGCGAGCGAGATCGTGGTCGATGGAATAACGAAAGCGCTCCAGCCGCTCGGCGAAGGAGAGCGTGG
>JBIOXV010000032.1:0-2910 GCA_044869805.1 Thermoanaerobaculia bacterium
GTTCGCGCACGGCCGCATGCGACCCAAGATCCCCGAGCTGCAGCAGGCGCTGGTCGGACACTTCGGCGACCATCACGCCCGGCTGTGCTCGAAGATGCTGGCTCACATCGACGGCCTTGCCGCCACCATCGCCGAGCTCACCGCCGAGATCGACGAGGAGGTCCGCCCGTTTCATCAGGCCCGCGAGCGCCTGGCCAGCGTCCCCGGGGTCAGCGACCGTGTCGCCGAGGTGATCATCGCCGAGACCGGGGCGGACATGAGCCGGTTCCTCACCGCGCAGCGACTCGCCTCCTGGGCGGGCATGTGCCCAGGCAACAACGAATCCGCGGGCAAGCACTTCACCGGACGGACCCGCAAGGGCAACCGGTGGCTACGAGGGGCCCTGGGGGAAGCCGCAGCCGCGGCGAGCAAGTCGAGGGACACCTACCTGTCTGCCCGGTACCGCCGGTTGGCCGCCAGGCGAGGGACGAAACGCGCCCAGGTCGCCATCGGGCACGACATCCTGGTCGCCGCCTGGTTCATCCTCAGCCACCACGTCGACTACCACGACCTCGGGGTCGACTACTTCACCACCCACGCCATGGACCCCCAACGCAAGGCCACCCGACTCACCGAGCAGTTACAGGCGCTCGGCTATCGCGTCACCCTGGAACCCGCGGCGTAGGGCCATTTTCGAGTGAACCGTAGAGACTCCGGATCTTGTGGTTTGGAGAGCGCCGCGCGCCATCGGCGGCAGGCCCCTGGCCTGCCCGCGCTGTTCGCCTGTCCAGGGGCCGCAGAGGTCTCCGGGGTCAAGGGCGGGCCGCAGGCCCGTCGCGCGCAGCGCGATGCGAAGCACCCTTGAGGCCGGAGGGGCGGCCCCGTAGCCTGCGCGGCGCGGCTCGGGGCAGGAATCAGCGGCGGCGAAGCCGCCTCGGTTGTGGTTTGTCCTCGCGGTCGCGGATGCGGTGGTCATGCCGCCTCCCGGTCGGGCGCCTGGACGTGCGCCTGGGCGCGGAACCGCTCGTAGTCCACCGGGCAGAGCATCAAGGCGGTGGAATGCCTCCGCACCGTGTTGTACTCGTCGACCCAGTCCGCCGCGGCGCGGCGGGCCTGCTCCCGGGTGGTGAAGTGGCTGGCGCGGAGCAGCTCAAACTCGAGGGTGGAGTTGAACGCCTCGGCCACGGCGTTGTCCAGCGCCGAGCCGGTGCGCCCCATCGACTGGGTGACTCCGGCGCGCCGGCAGGCCTGGGCGAACAGCTCCCCGGTGTACTCGCCGCCCTGGTCGGTGTGGAACACGACGCCAGCGGCCGAGCCGCCGCGCACCGCGATCGCCATGCACAACGCTGCCCGGGCCAACTGGGCGTCATGGTGGGTGCCCATGGCGAAACCGAGGCAGCGGCGAGAATGCAGGTCCAACACCGCGGCCAGGTAGAACCGGCCCTCGTCGTTCGGGATCTCCGTCAGGTCGCCGCACCACCGCGTGTTCGGCCGCTCGGGTGGGCGGAAGTCCCGGCCCAGCAGGTCGGGGGCCTTCCGTGCGGACCGATCCCGCTTGGTCAGCGACCGCCGCCTGCGTTTCCGGCGTGCCACCAGGCCCTGCTCGGCCATCAACGTCGCCACGGTGTTCTTCGACACCGACCAGCCCAGCTCCCTCAGGTCCGCGGTGATCCTGGGCGAGCCGTAGCTGCCGTGGTGTTTGCGGAACAGGTAGGCAATCATCGCGGCCAGCGCCCGCCGGCGCGCCCGCCGCACCGAGGCGTCCCCGCCCCACCATTTGTAGAACCAGGCCTGGGACACCCCCAGCGCCCGGCAGGCGACCGCATGCGGGATGCCGTGCTCGTCCCTCTGGGCCGCGATCAGCGCGGCCAGGCTCACCGCCCCATCGCTTCCTTCACCCAGAGGGCCACCGAGCGCTTGAGCACATCGCGCTCCATCGCCAGCTCGGCGTTCTCCCGGCGCAGCCGAGCCAGCTCCGCGCGCTCACTCTCGCTCAGCCTGCCATCGCCGCCCTGCCGGGTTCTCCGGTCCTTGGCCACCCAGTTCTCCAGCGTGCCGGGGTTGATCCCCAGGTCCCTGGCCACCTGCGCGATCGGCTTGCCGGTCTCCCGGACAATCCGCACCGCGCCTTCCTTGAACTCCTCGTCGTACCTTCGCCGTGTCTCCATCGCCGTTCTCCTCTAAGGCGACGTCTCCACGGTACGAGGGGAAACGCACAGCTCGTTGCCGCTGGGGTCTTGAAAGTGGAAACGACGACCGCCTGGAAACTCGTAGGGACCGTTGACCACCTGCCCACCGGCATGGCGCACTGCCGACAAGGTCTGATCGAGATCGGCCGAGAAGAGCAGCACCAGGGGCCCTCCCGGCCGCACGTCCTTGTCTAGACGAAGGCCTCCCACTTCCGGCATGGATCCACCTTGAGGACTCTGGATTCCGGCGTATTGCGGTCCATAGTCGTTGAAGTTCCAACCGAATGCGGTGGCATAGAAGCGCTTGGCCTGTTCGAGGTCGGTGACCGTGAGCTCGACGTAATCAATGGCGTGATGACGATGCGAGGAGATCTCAGGCATGGGCTCATTGTGCTCCACCCCTTGGCCGGGGCGTCCAGCGTGCGTGAGAGGGCGTGGCCGGAGACGCTCACCGCGCGGTCGGCGGCAGGTTGTGCTCCGCGCGCACGGCGGCGGAGTCGCACGCCCCCGGCACGCAGAGCCGCAGATGCGACGGCGAGGATCGGGACGCCAGGTTCATGCGAAACCGTCTCGGGCGAGCTCAGAGACCACCGATCCCGTCGACCTGCCGCGATCAGTGGCACTCGGCCTGCGCCGCGGACGGGTAGTTAACCAGTTTGGTCGCGGGTGGGAGAGTGCCTCAGGCCCGCGCGGCGGTGTGCCAGTAGCGCAGCCGGAAAGGCAGCCGCGCGACCACACTGGC
>JBIOXV010000033.1:0-27453 GCA_044869805.1 Thermoanaerobaculia bacterium
GCGTCGTGTCCTCGAAGCTCCAGACGCGGGCCGAGGCCATGGCCACGCCCTCGTGGAACCAGCGCGGCAGCTCGTGGAAGCGGGCGGCGCGGTCGATCAGCACGTGCGTGACCTCGTGCTGCACCACGGCCTCGAGCGAGGTGTCCGGGTAGTTCGGGATGCGCGAGGGCAGCACCACGGCGTAGCCGGCCTCGGCGTGAGCGAAGCCGGAGGCCCAGCGCGGCGCGGAGGCCGCCAGCCGCGAGCCTTCCTCGGCCAGCAGCACGGTGATCGGCTGCCCGGGATCGTCGAGCCCCGTGAGCCGCATCGCCGCCTTGAGACGCGAGCGATCGAACTGCCGCAGCCGCTCGAGCAGCGGCGAGAGGGCCGGCGGCGCATCGACGATCAACGCCGGCGGTTCCTGGGCGAGGGCGGCCGGCGCGAGCGCCCCGAGAAAGAGGAAAACCAGGCCGGCGAGCGCGCCCGCCCTCACTTGCGAACGGCCACCCGGATCTCGCCCGCCTCGCCGGTGGCCGTGAGGCGCGGGTCGTACATCGCCTCGGCCTGCGGCGGTGGCAACTTGTAAGTGCCCGGCACCACGGCGCGCAGCACCGTGTAGATCGTCTGCCACTGGTTGGCGGGCAGGGCGGTGAAGGCCAGCACCCGGTCGTCGCGCAGATCGAGCTCCTCCGGGTCGAGGTTGGCGTCGGTCACCCAGGGCAGCGACTCCGAGGAGCGCAGCCGCGGGTTCTCGACCTCGAGCCCCGGCGGCAGGAGGTTGGACACCACCACGTTCTCGACCGGCCCGGCGACGCTGCGCACCCGCGTCTTCATCACCACCAGGTCGCCCTGCTCCAGCGCCGCGAGGTCGGCCTTGCCGCCGTCGCGGGTCAGGAAGCTGCGCTCGATCTCGAGGCCTTGCGAGGAGGGCCTCGCGGCGGCGTCGGTGGGCACGCCGCGGGCGGCCAGCGAGTAGTAGACCCGGCCGGGCGGGAGCGGCGCCGCGGCGGCGAGCACGAACGGCCCGGCGTCGAGGTCGCGGAAAGTCACCACCTCGCCGGTATAGGTGCCGATCTCGCGGCCGGCGTAGCGCACCTGCACGGAGACCGCGCCCTCTCCCGTGCGCTCGCGGAAGAGCTGGCCGAGGGCGAGGAAGGCCCAGGCGTTCTCCTGCGTGGTCCACGCCTCGCCGGTCTCGGCCTCGCGGGCGATGCGGTCGGCGAGCTCCGGGATTCGCGGGTCGTCCGGCTTGGCTTCGAGCAAAGCCAGCAGCAGCAGGGCGCGGTTGCGCAGCGTGGAGACGAAGTTGCCGCCGGTCTGGCGCTCCACGCGCTCGGCGTCGGCGATGCCGGCGACGAGCTGCGGCACCAGGTCCGGGCTGCCCACCGCGGCGTAGGCCGCCGCCAGCAGAGCTCTGGCCTGCGACGGCAGGGCCTTGGCGTGGCGCTCGCGCAGGAAGTCCATTGAGCCGCGGTCGGCGCGATCGGCGCGAGCCAGGATGAAGAGCGCGTAGGCGATGCGGTCGAGCTCATCCGCGGTGTAGGAGGCCTTCGCGGTCACCAGGCTGGCGGCGTAGGAGAGGGCGCGGTCTTCGCCGGCCACGTAGTGGCCTGCCTTGCCCGCCTCGACCAGCAGGTGCGTGGCCCACAGGCTGGCCCACGGCTGGGCCGCGTCGCCGTCCGGCCACATGGCGAAGCCGCCGGTCGGGAGCTGCATCGAGGCCACCCGCCGCAGGCCCTGATCGACCAGCGCCTCGGGGTCGGCCTCGTCGAACAGCTCGGGCTCGAGCTGCCGCGCGAGGTCCGCCAGGTAGACCAGCGGGAAGCTGCGCGACACGGTCTGCTCGAGGCAGCCGTAGGGATAGTCGAGCAGGTCGCGCAGCCGGCCCTTGAGGTTGACTACCGGCACCGGGCCCAGGGTCAGCTCCTGGCGCACGGTCTCGGGCTTCAGGCCCGCGCCGTCCAGGGTAAGGGTGGTCTGCTGCTGAGCAAGGCTGCCGGAGCGGGTGAGCGAGCGCGGCGGCAGGGCGTGGCGCAGCGGCAGCTTGGCCCGCGAGCGCGTGCGCTCGCCGTTGCCCTCGACGGTGACGGTGAAGTCCGCCACGCCCGCGACCTGGCCGGCGATGAGCGGCAGGTAGACCAGGCCCTCGGAGCCGTTTGCCACCGCCAGGCGCCGTGACAGCGTTTCCGGCCCGCCGCCCGGCTGCTGCCCCGGCTGCTCGAAGGTCATCGCGACCTCGAACTCGCCGTCGCGGCCGGTGTCGTTGCGCACCGCGACCGGCACCTCCAAGCGGTCGCCGAGCTGCAGGAAGCGCGGCAGGGTGGGCAGCGCCACCACGCGGTCGCGCACTACCAGGCCCTTCTCGCCCGAGCCGAAGCGGTCGCCGTCGATGGCGACCGCCATCAGCCGCAGGTTGCCTTGGAAGTCCGGCACCTCGAAGCGGGCTACGGCCGTGCCGTCCGCGCCCGCTTCCAGCACCCCCGACCACAGGGCCACCGGCTCGACGCGCAGCATCGAGGCGGTGCTCACGAACTGCCCCAGCCGGCTCTCGCCTTCGCCGCCGCCCGCCGGCGCCGCGCCGACCTCGGGCAGCAGCAGGGCGAAGGTGTCGAAGGAGCGCACGGCGAGCGCCAGCTTGCGGTAAAAGAAGGAGAACGGGTCCGGCGTCTGCTGGCCGATCAGGCGCAGGATGCCCTCGTCCACCGCCGCCACGGTCACCACCGCTCCCGGCGCGGTCGTCACCTTGACCTCGAGCGGGGTCTCCGGCCGCATCTCCTGCGGCGCGGTGATGGCCACCGTGAGCTGCTTCTCGGCGCGGTCCACGGCCAGGGGCACGGCGCCGAAGGCGCGACCGGGCTCGCCGGGGGCCAGATCCTTGGCGCCTCGGATCAAAGTCGCGGTGACGTAGACGTTCGGCCGCCACGAAGCCGCGACCGGCAGCGTCACGGTGGCGGTGTTGCCGGTCAGGCGATGGGTTTCGCTGTGCAGCACGCCCTGCCGCTCGACGGTCAGCAGGAGCTTGCCCGGGAACGGTGCCCGCACCTGCACGGTGGCCGTGGCCCCCGGCGCGTAGGAGGCGAGGTCGAGGTCCAGCTCCACGCGGCCCGGGCTCTTGATCGCCCACGGCGAGAAGCCCCAGCCGGAAGCGTAGAGCTCGACCTCGGTCGAGGAGCCCGCGGCAAGGTCGGTGAGCACCAGCCGGTAGGCGCCGTAGCGCGGCGGAGTCATGGAGAGCGTGCCGCGCGGCGCGCCCGCGGGAAGGGCCCTGGTCTCCACGAGCTGCGGGTCGCGCACCGACTCGTAGCGGAAGTTGCCGTCGCCACCGCGGCGCAGCAGCGTGTTCCAGCGGTCGTGGTAGAGCTCGGCGGAGAGCGCGCCGGCCGGCGCGGGTGAGCCGTCGGGGGCGACCGTCACCCATTCGAAGGCCACCGGCTGGCCGGGGTCGGCGTAGCCCTCGGCCGCCTTGCGCAGGCCCACGTAGCGCGGGAAGGGGTGCACCGGCACCCGGGTCATGGCGGTGACGCCGCGGCCGCCCTTCTCCTGGGCGCGCGCCGTGATCACCGCCTCCAGCGCCGCCGGCGGCGAGAGGCCCGGCGGCACCACGGCGCGGAAGGTCTTGCGGCCGGCCTCGTCGAGCTCGCCGCTGTCGCTCGCGATCTCCACCTCCTGGAACTTGCGCTCCGGGTTGGCGAAGGTGAAGGCCTCGAAACCCTTGGGCGCGAACGGCGCCTCCACCAGGCGGGCACGGCTCTCCACCGCGAGCCCGGCGGCCGGCGGCCCGAAGAGGTAGGCCGAGGACACCTCGTAGACGATCTCGCCGGCGCCCACCACCGCGGGCGAGGCCGGCTGGATCTCCACCTTGATGCGGTCGGGGATGAACTCCTCGACCTGGAAGCGGTACTGGCCGATCACTTTCTCGCCGGCCTTGGCCTCGAGCAGGTGGTGGCCGGTCTCGGCGTAGCCGGCGAGCTCGAGGCGGAAGGCGGCGAGGCCGCGAGCGTCCGTCGTCACTCGCTGGCTCTCCTGCTCCTGGCCCTGGGGATCGCTGTGCACCAGCACCAGCGGCATCGCGGGCGGCGCCTTCAGGGCCTTGTCGCGCACCACGGCCAGCCCCTCGACCACCTCGCCTGGCCGGTAGAGGTCGCGCTCGCCGTAGAGGAAGGCGTCGTACCCTCGAGCCTCGGCCGGGGCGCCGCCCACGTCGAGGCCGGTCACGTCGATGCCGCTCTGCTCGAGGAGCAAAAAGCTGAAGTCCCCGCCGCGCTCGGCGAGCAGCAAGTAGGGCGTGCCCTCGCGCAGCCGCTCGCCGCCGAAGCGCACCACGCCCTCGCCTCCGGTCGAGCCCTCGGCGAGGACTTGGTTCTGGTCGGAGAGCAGCGTCACGCGGGCACCGGCCACCGCCTCGAGGTCGGCGAACGACGACACCCACACCGCGAGCTCGCCGTCGCCCCACTTGGCGACCACACCTAAGTCGGTGATCAGCACCCAGCGCTGCTCGGCCGAGTAGTCGTCGTCCCGCGACACCGCCACGCGGTAGAAGCCCGGCTCCTCGTCCCTGACGTAGCGGTCGAGGCGGATTGGCGTCACCACCCTGCGGTTGGTCTCGCCCTTGACGGTGAAGGTCTCCTCGTGGATGCGGTCGCCCAGCGCCTGCTGCACCTGCGCGCCGCGGTAGCTCGAGCCGTAGAGCTGGTAGCTCTGGTACTGGAAGAGGCTGAAGAGGTTGTTGCGGTAGACGCGGTCGATCGAGAGCTGGAAACGGCCGACGTTGATGGTCTCGACCGCCAGGGTGCGCGCGCCCGAGGCGGAGAGGAAGTAGCCCTCGCTCTGGAAGCGCGCCACAGGCTCGAGGTTGGCGAGCGACACCTGCTCGCTCCAGCCGGCGGCGAGCACCGCGCCGTCGGTCGCCGGCAGGCCCTGCGCCGCCTCGATGCGGTAGGTCTTGCCGGCCTCGAACGGCCCGGTCAGCACCAGGTCGTTGCGGTCGGAAGCGACCCGGAGCTCCACCGCCGGCTGCGATTTCAAGAAGCGGCCGGCGACGTCCGCCGCCACCGGCGAGGAGAGGCTGAGCTTGATCGTCGACTCGCGCTCGCCCGGGGTGGCGGAGACGCCGCGCACCGCGAGCTTCTCGCTCGAGCCGATGGGGATCTCCTCGACGAAGTCCTCGGGGAGAGGCACGTTGCCGTCGGCCGGGGTGAGGCTGCGGTCGATGGTGAGCTCGAGCTTGCGCTCGGCCGGGCGCTTGAGGATGGCGGCGGTGCGGAAGCCGATGGTGTCGCTCGCCCAGCTCGTCTCGAGCAGCACCGGGACCGCCTCGGCGGCGTCGAGCAGCCGCACCTTGGGCCCCAGGTTCTCGGGCTCGACGCCGTAGTTGAAGCGCAGCTCGCCGCGCAGGATCACCGCCCCCTTGCCGGCCTCCGGCGCCGGCTCCTCCACCGCGGTGACGCCGGAGACCACGAACTGGTCGGTGACCACCTCGAGGTCGAGGTCGCCCACCAGGCGCTGGCCGGGGCCGAGCAGCCGCTCCGGGATCAGCGAGAGGGTGTACTCGGTCGCCATGTTGAGGCGGCCGGAGGGCTCGAAGCGCAAGGCCGCGGCGTCGCGCCACCGCCACACGCCACCGTGCGCCGGAGAGATGGTGGCCGGCGGCTCGGCGAGCACGCTGCCCTCGCGGCCGGCGCCCAGCGGGCGGTCGAACAGCACGTCGATGTAGGAAAGGTCTTCGCGGTCGAGGATGACGTCGAAAACCGCCACCTTCTCGCCGCCGAGGCGGCCGGAGAGCCACCCCGTAGCGCCCACGCGGTCCTTGACCACCACCGCCAAGAGCAGCGCCACGGCGAGCCCCAAGAGGGCGATGACGCGGTCCTTGCGGTCCCACCGCCGGCGCGGCTTGGGCTCGTTCTCGGTCTCGGGCACGAAGGCAGCTTATCGGAAAAGGTGCGGCGACAAACGAGGTACGATGCGCGCCCATGAGCCGCCTCTCGGCCCTCTTCGACCGCCTGCGGGCGCGGCCGGCGCGGGCTCCTTCGGAGCTGCGCACCAAGCTCGCCTGGATCTCGGTGCTTTACTTCGCCTCTGGCTTTCCCTTCGGCATCGCCTACGACGTCTGGCCCTACTACTTCCGCGAGCACGGCGTGTCGCTGCGCGACATCGGCCTGATGGCACTGCTCTTCCTCCCCTACACCTTGAAAGCTGCCTGGGCGCCGCTGGTCGATCGCTGGGGCTCGCGCCAGAGCTGGATCGTGAGCTCGCTCCTCGGCCTCGGCACCGTGCTCTTCGTGTTCTCGCGGCTCGATCCCCGCCTGCTGGCCGGCGGCCCGGAGAGCTCCGGCTACTGGCTGATGTGGGTGGTGCTGCTGTCGGTGATGCTGCTCTCGGCCACGCAGGACATCTCCGTCGATGCCTACGCCGTGGACATCGCCAGGCCCGAGGAGACCGGGCACGTCAACGGCGTGCGCACCGCGGCCTATCGCGCCGCGCTGCTCTTCGCCTCCGGCGTGCTGCTGGTGGTCGCCGACCAGCCGGCGCTGGGCTGGACCACGGCGTGGACGATCTCGATCCTGCTCTGCCTGCTGCTGGCGTTCGGCGTGTACGCCAGCCCGCGAGTGCCGAGAGAGAGGGCCGGGACGCGCGTGCAGGCCGCAGGGATGCTGACCAGCGCGCGGCTGATGGCGTTCCGCGTCGGCGCCAGCGCGGTGACCGCCGGCCTGCTGCTGTGGGCCTGGCGCGGCGGCTGGAGCGGCCTGCCCACCACCCTCGCCGCCCTGGCCGGTGCCGCCGCCCTGGCTTCGTTCCTCTCCCCGGAGCTCCTCACCTGGCTGCTGCGGCCGGAGATGCTGCCGGTCGTCGCCTTCGCCCTCTTCTTCAAGCTCGGCGACAGCATGCTGGGGCGCATGGTCAAGCCGTTCTGGGTCGACATGCAGATGACCAAGACGGAGATCGCCACCGTCTCGAACGGGCTCGGCATGGCGCTGACCATCGCCGGCGCTCTGCTCGGCGGCTGGTTCATCGCCCGCCGCGGCATCTTCCAGGGCCTGCTGTGGATGGGCCTCGGCCAGGTGATCTCGAACTTCGGATACGTGGCGGTGGCCGCCCTCGACCTGCCACGCGGCGACGCGAGCCTCTGGAACCTCTCCTTGGGGCCGTTCCAGGCGGCGCTCTACGGCGCCTCGATCTTCGAGTCCATCACCCAGGGCCTCGGCACGGCGGCGTTCATGTCCTTCCTGATGAACCAGTGCGACCGCGCCCACGCCGCCACCCAGTACGCGATGCTGACCGCGTCCTACTCGCTGACCCGCGACCTGGCCGGGGCCTTCTCGGGCATCGGCGCCGAGGCCTGGGGCTACCCGTACTACTTCGCCTTCACCGCCTGCCTCGCCCTCCCCGGCCTCGCCCTGCTGCCGTTCGTGCGGAAGAGAATCCACGAGCGGGAAAAGCCTCCGCCAGCCCCGGCAGCTTGAAGCGTCGGCCGGCGAAAGGGTCCTCCTCGCTGGCGGGCGCCAGCCTGGCTCTCCCGACTGTGCACTTGTGAAGTCGGACCGCTAGAATGATCGCGTACAGGCCCAGCAGAGGGAGTAAGCATGACCCTGACGATCGACCTGACCCCCGAGTTGGAGGAGCGCTTGGCCCGCCGAGCCCAGGAAGCGGGAATCCCGGCGGAGATGTTGACCGTTCGGCTTCTCGAGCAGCATCTGCAGCCGCTGGACCGGCAAGTCGAGCTCTCGTCGCTGCTCCAGTCATGGCTCTCTGACGGCGATGCGAGTGAGCAGCGTGAGACTGGCGACTACCTGATTCGCGCTCTCGACGAGGATCGCCTTTCTGACCGCAGACTGTTCCCGCCCGAGCTCAAAGGCGTGAGCTGGTGAGCCGGGCCGTCCTGCTCGACGCCGGGCCGCTCGGCCTGGTGACCAACCCAAGGCTCTCGCCGCAGAGCGCAGCCTGCGCGCAGTGGCTCGAATCGCAAGTCGCTCGTGGCACCAGAGTCATCGTTCCCGAGATCGTCGACTACGAAGTCCGCCGCGAGCTCTGCCGTGCCAACAAAAGGGACGGTCTCGAGAGGTTGGATGCGCTGGGCAAGCTCCTCGAGTACCTGCCCATCACCACGGCTGCCATGCGCCAGGCTGCCCTGTTCTGGGCTCGCGCTCGGCAGGAGGGACAGCCCACGGCAGGTGACCGGACCATCGACGGTGACATGATCCTGGCCGCTCAGGCGGCGACCCTTGGAGGTGGAAATGAGGTCATCGCAACCACCAACATCGGACACCTGGGCCGCTTCGTCGCTGCCGACCTGTGGCAGAACATCAGCCGCTGAGCAGGCTGTTCGACGGCTGAACTGAAGCCAACTCATGCCTCTCTTCTCCATCTCAGGTGAGGTTCTCGCTGCCATCGAGCAGACCAATCTTGCTGCAGAAAGAATCCTGCAACGCCTCATCGAGGCAAACCTCCAGACTGTCTTTAGCTGTCGCCTCATCGCCTCCGAGTACGCCACTGGGGCGCTTCACGGTGGGCGCATCGATACCTTGGCTCTATCAGAGGACTGCAATCCAGTCATCATTGAATACAAGAAGGTGGAGTCATCCGAGCTGATCAACCAGGGCCTGTTCTACCTCGCCTGGCTCAACGACCATCGCGGCGACTTCCAGATTGCCGCACAGAAGGCGCTCGGCCCCAAGGTCGAGATCGACTGGTCGGATGTGCGGGTCATCTGCATCGCACCGAACTTCCGAAAGTATGACCTCCATGCGGTCCAGGTCATGGGCGCCAACATCGAGCTTTGGACCTACCGGCTCTTCGGGAACCAGACCCTCTACCTGGAGGAAGTCTTCCAAAAATCGTACGCGCCGCCTTCCGCCGCTCCGACGGGGAAGAACCCCGTGATGGTGGCGGCTGGGAAGAAGGCAGCAATTACAAGGACTACAGGCTCCTATACGTTCGACCAGCATCTCGAAGGTAAGCCGCAGAGGTTCCGTGAGCTTGCCCTAGCAGTGCAAGAGTTCGTCCTCAGCCTCGATCCCTCCATCGAGGAGGCGCCTAAGAAAACCTACGTTGCCTACA
The DNA here is from genome assembly GCA_044869805.1 of Thermoanaerobaculia bacterium. GTDB lineage: Bacteria > Acidobacteriota > Thermoanaerobaculia > Multivoradales > SZUA-115 > CAWDVR01. The sequence continues at coordinate 9,034 of JBIOXV010000033.1, forward strand.
GGACCTCACAGAACATCGTCTGCATGCAGGTTCAGCATCAGTGCTTGCTCCTCTACCTGAAGCTCGATCCGAAGAGATCTCCCGGTCCTTCGGAGCTTTCAAGAGATGTCTCAAGGATTGGTCACTTCGGTACAGGCGACCTCGAGGTCATGGTAAAGAGCCCTGAGCATCTAGAATTAGCCAAGCCCTTCATCAGGAAGGCATACGAACGAGTCGGCGGATAGCGTCCCTGAGGTGTTTACGTGGTGGCTTCACCGCCGTCGCCCGATACTGGTCGTGGCCCCTGCTCATGGGTTTCCCGGAGGACTGATGCATCACAGACAGCCGCAACTCAAGCTGCTCCTGGCTATGCTGCTCGCCGCTTGGTCCTCTCCCCTCCTCGCCGCAGAGGCCGGCTGGCTGGCCAAAGTCGATCCCTGGGTGCTGGAGCGTGCCCGGGCGGAGGGCGGCGAGGCCGAGTTCCTGGTGGTGCTCGCGCACCAGGCCGATCTCGCCGGCGCGGCCGAGCTGCGCGGCAAAGAGGCCAAGGGCCGCTACGTGTTCGAGCGCCTCACCGAGGCGGCGCGGCTCAGTCAGGGACCGCTGCTGGCTGAGCTCTCCCGGCGCCGGCTCCCCCACCGGCCGTTCTGGGTCGCCAACATGATCTGGGTGAGGGGCGACCGCGCCGCGGTCCAGGCGCTGGCCGGCCGCGCCGACGTGGCCCGCATCGCGGCCAACCCGCGGGTGACGCACCCGCCTCCGCCCGAGTCGCCGCTCGCCGACCTGGTGCGCACCCCGAGCGCCGTCGAGCCGGGCGTGACGCAGGTCGGCGCGCCGATCTTCTGGGCGCAGGGCTTCACCGGCCAGGGCGTGGTGGTGGGCGGGCAGGACACCGGCTACGACTGGGACCACCCGGCCCTCAAAGCGAAGTACCGCGGCTGGGACGGCCTCGCCGCCGACCACAACTACCACTGGCACGACTCGATCCACTCCGGCGGCGGCGTCTGCGGGCCCAACTCCGCCGTGCCCTGCGACGACCACAGCCACGGCACCCACACCATGGGCACCATGGTGGGCGACGACGGCGGCAGCAACCAGATCGGCGTGGCGCCCGGCGCGCGCTGGATGGGCTGCCGCAACATGGACCAGGGCAACGGCACGCCGGCCACCTACAGCGAGTGCTTCGAGTTCTTCATCGCCCCCACCGACGGCACCGGCGCCAACCCCGATCCCTCGAAGTCGCCGCACGTGATCAACAACTCCTGGGGCTGCCCGATCTCCGAGGGCTGCACCGACCCCAACGTGATGCAGACCGTGGTCGAGAACACCCGCACCGCGGGCATCGTGGTGGTGGTCTCGGCCGGCAACTCGGGCTCGTCCTGCAGCACGGTCGACACCCCGGCGGCGATCTACGACGCCGCCTTCTCCGTCGGCGCCACCAGCAACGGCGGCTCGATCGCCTCGTTCTCGAGCCGCGGGCCGGTGATCGTCGACGCCAGCAACCGCCTCAAGCCGGACATCAGCGCGCCGGGCGTCTCGGTGCGCTCGAGCGTGCCGGGCACCGGCTACAGCTTCTCCTCCGGCACCAGCATGGCCGGCCCGCACGTGGCCGGCGTGGTGGCCGTGCTGCTGTCGGCCGCGCCGGGCCTCTCCGGAGACGTGGACGCGGTCGAGCAGTGCCTGATCGCGATGGCCACCCCGCGCACCTCCGCCCAGACCTGCGGCACGGTGCCCGGCAGCGAGGTGCCCAACAACACCTTCGGCTACGGCAACGTGCAGCTCGTGTGGCCGCTGCCCGCGGCCTGCACCGCCACCCAGGTCTTTTCCGACGGTTTCGAGAGCGGCGACCTGTCGGCGTGGACGCTGATCTTTCCGTAGCGGCGGGCCTCGAGCGACGCCCCGCTACTTCTTCCGCTTGCGCGTCTCCCTGTTTTCCAGCGTGAACTGGCCCAGGCGCTCGCCCTGCTCGCTGCCCTCGATGAGCTGGGCCAGGCGGCGCTGGCGGGTCGCTTCCTGCTTGGCGCTCATCACCCACCACTTGGTGCCACGCTGGTACCAGGGCGCCTGGGCCTGGTAGAAAGCCCACGCCTTCTTGTTGGCCTCGAACTGCTTCACGTAGGCCGGATCGAGCTCTTTCGGGGCGTTCTCGAAGGAGTAGAGCTGGGTGCGCTTCTCGTCACGGGCGTGGAACGCGGCGAGGCCCGGCGGCTGCAAGCGGCCCTCGGCCTCGAGCTCGTGAGCGCGCTTGATGTTGACCTTGCTCCAGATGCTCTTCGGCTTGCGGGGCGTGAAGCGGATGGTGTAACGGGCCTCGTCGAGGCCGGTCCGCACGCCGTCGATCCAGCCGTAGCAGAGGGCCTCGTCCAGGGCTTCCTTGTAGGTGATGCCCGCCTTCCCCGAGCTCGTCTTGTAGATGCCGAGCAGCAGCTCCTTGGCGGTGGCGTGGTTCTCCTCGAGCCAGGCGCGGAAGTCGGCGGCTGAGGCGAAGAAGGTGGGTTTCATGGGCGCTCTACGCCGCCGGGGCGCCGGAGTCCAGTGCGCGGTTGAGCTCGGCGAGCACCTGGAAGACCTCGGGCCGGGTGAGCTTGGCGCCTGGGCCGTGCTGCTCGACGCGCTCCAGGGCCAGGCCGGCCATGCGCACCGGCAGGGCGGTGAACGCCACGACACCGCGCGGCGCGCCCGCCTCCTGGAGCTGGCGCACGTAGGCGACGGCGGCTTCGAGATCGTGCCGCGCCAGGGCGAAGATCTCGCCGCGGGCGACCCCGGCCGGCAGGAAGCGGCGCCCCTGGGCGGCGTCGCCGGCCGAGTCCTTGAGGATGTTGACGAGCTGCAGCGCCTCGCCGAAGCGCGCCGCCTGGTGGCGCAGGGAGCGGGCGGCTGACTGCAGCCCTTCGCGGCCGGCCAGGAAGAGCTCGGTCAGCATTTCGCCGACGATGCCCGCCACCACGTAGCAGTACTCGGAGAGATCGGCGAGGTCGCGGATCACCAGCGCGCCGGCCTCGCTCCGGCGGGCCACGAAGCGCGCCATGCCGAGCGCCGTGCGGCGGGTATGGTGCCCGATTAGGCGCCGTGCCGTGGCCCCCAAGCCGGCGTAGGCCGCGACCACCGAGGGCGTGGCCGCCAGCAGCTCCAGGTATCCGGCGTGCTCGACCGGCGGCTCGGCCATCCACTCGCCGGCGACCTGCTCGGCCCGCGCCGGATTGGCGCTCTCCAGCAGCTCGGCGAACGCCTCGAGCGCCGCCACCTGCCGGGCGACCGACCAGGTCTCGGCGTCCTCCAGGGTATCGGCGATGCGGAACAGAAGGTAGGCGACTCCCACCTCCCGCCGCGTGGGCTCCGGCAGCAGCGGAATCGAGAGCGCGAAGGTGCGGCTGGTCTTGGCGAGGAGGTCGTCGAGCTGGGCGGGAGAGAGGGGCGAGAGCGAGCCTGCCTCGTGAGTCACCGGCGAAGTCTAGCAGCCCCCCAGTGAGCTCTCGGGGGCCGGCGCCCGCCCCCGAAAGCCGGATCCTTCCGGAGCGCAAAATGCCCATCGAACAGGGAATAAGTTAGAACGACCAGACGTTCATATATCTATGAGTATACAGCATCTACTCAACAAAGGAGGGCCGAAAGGGGTATAGCGATGCGCAGCAGAAGCAAGGGCTGGTTGGGGTCTGTGTTGGTTGGGGCGTTCCTGCTCAGCAGCATCGTAGGGGTGGCATTCGCAGAGAGTTACAAGGGGTTCCTTGCCGTTTGGCGGCCAGGCTCGGATGCGATGTATTGGCGAACTGGCATGGACCTCGACGAGTTCAAAGCCCAGGACGCCGAGTACTTCGCGCAGGGCCTCCGCATCACTTCGATCGATGTCTTCAGATACACCGGGTTCGGCGACCTCTCCTACACGGCAGTGTGGCGGCCCGGCTCCGGTGGCCAGAGATGGCGATCCGGCATGAGCATCGAGGAGTTCAAAGCCCAGGAAGCCCAGTACATCAAGGAGGGCTGGCGGATAGCGGCGTTCGACATCCAGAGCGGCGAGGTCTTCGCGGTATGGCGACCTGGAACGGGCGTGGAGAAGTGGTGGACCGGAATCAGCTCCGCTGAGCTGAAGGACCGGGAGGCCGAGTACCGTGCCCAGGGCCTTCGCATCGTCGTGCTCGTCCAGCACGGGAGCAACGATTTCGCGGCGGTGTGGCGGCCTGGGAGCGGCAGCCAGTTGTGGGCCACGGGAATGAGCTTCGACCAGTTCGCCGCCCAGGACACGATCCATTTCAAGCAGGGCTTCCGCCTCGCATCGCTGGACGCTTATGGCGGCGAGTACATGGCGGTGTGGCGCAATGACTTAGGCGGCGGCGCCCAGTTCTGGAAGGTGGGCCTGGAGTTGGGCACCCTGCAGCAGAAGATCGCCGAGCACTTCAATGCCGGCCGCCGCCTGGTCATTCTCCGGGCGAAGCACTTCCAGCGCTGAGGGCCGCGCCCGCTTCAGTGTCTTCGAGGCCTCGCCGGTCGACCGCGGGTGCAGGAGAGGCTCGCGCCCGCGGTCCAACAGCGGATGGCGGGCACCGCCGCCTCAGTCCGGCTCGAAGCGGATGGCGAGGTGGAGCTTCTTCGCCTTGTCCAGGCCGTATCTCAGCGTCGAAAGTGTCACCGTCTGCTCGTCGCGGCGCGAGTCCTCGCCCAGGGTCTCGCTGTCGTTGTAGCCGTCGATCACTTGGCCACCGGCATCGAGCCACTCGACCTCGAGCCGCGCTTTCCAGTCCCGCGAGGTGTCGTTGGTGAACTCGAGCTGGATCTGCACGTCCTGCAAGTACTCGCTGTTGCCCGGTCGCAGGAACTTCGACTTGGTGATTCCGCTCTGCTTGGCGATGCGGATGCGGTGCAGGGTCACCGGCCCGTCGGTGGCGTTGAGCTCGATCCACTCGTCGAGAGCGAAATTCACGTTCTTCTCGACCTCGCCGGCGGCGAGCGGCAGCGCCGTGCAGGCGAGGGCGAGCGCAAACAGGTACGAAAGCAGAGGTTTCCTCATGGTCGGTCCCTCCAGGGGCAATGATTCCGAATTCGCCCAGCAGTCTACCCCGCGCCGCAACTAGTACCGGTAGTGGTCCGGCTTGTACGGGCCGCCCGACGGCACGCCGATGTAGTCGGCCTGCTCCGGGGTGAGCTCGGTCAGCTCGACGCCCAGGTGGCCGAGGTGCAGCCGGGCGACCTCCTCGTCGAGGTGCTTGGGCAGCACGTAGACGTCGTTGCCGTACTTGCCCTCGTTGCCCCACAGCTCGAGCTGCGCGATCACCTGGTTGGTGAAGGAGGCCGACATCACGAAGCTCGGGTGCCCGGTGGCGCAGCCGAGGTTCATCAGCCGGCCCTCGGCGAGCATCAGGATGCTGTGCCCGTCCGGGAAGATCCACTCGTCGTACTGCGCCTTGACCATGGCTCGCCGGATGCCGGGCACTTTCTTCAGGCCGGCGATGTCGATCTCGTTGTCGAAGTGGCCGATGTTGGCGACGATCGCCTTGTCCTTCATGCGCGCCATGTGGGCGGCGGTGACGATGTCCTTGTTGCCGGTGGCGGTGATGAAGATGTCGGCGCGCTCGACCACGCTGTCGAGGGTGCGCACCTCGTAGCCCTCCATCGCCGCCTGCAGGGCACAGATGGGGTCGATCTCGGTCACCACCACGCGCGCGCCCTGGCCACGCAGGGCCTGGGCGCAGCCCTTGCCCACCTCGCCGAAGCCGCAGACCACGGCCACCTTGCCGCCGATCATCACGTCGGTGGCGCGGTTCAGGCCGTCGATCACCGAGTGGCGGCAGCCGTAGACGTTGTCGAACTTGCTCTTGGTCACCGAGTCGTTGACGTTCAGCGCCGGGAACAGCAGCTCGCCGGCCTGGGCCATCTTGTAGAGGCGGTGGACGCCGGTCGTGGTCTCCTCGGAGACGCCGCGGATGGCGGCCGCGAGGCGCGTCCACTGCTGCGGGTCGCGCTTCATCTCGGCTGCCAGCAGCTCGAGGATCACGCCCCACTCCTCGGGGTCCTCGGCGGGGTCGAAGGCCGGCACCCGGCCGAGCTTCTCGAACTCGACACCCTTGTGCACCAGCAGCGTGGCGTCGCCGCCGTCGTCCACGATCAGGTGTGGGCCCTCGCCCCCGGGCCAGCGCAGGGCCTCGCCCGTCGACCACCAGTACTCCTCGAGCGTCTCGCCCTTCCAGGCGAAGACCGGGATGCCGCGCGGGTCGGCGACCGTGCCCCCAGCCGTGCTTCCGTCTTGTGGGGGACGCCCCACCACCACCGCGGCGGCGGCGTGGTCCTGGGTCGAGAAGATGTTGCAGGACACCCAGCGCACGTCGGCGCCGAGCTCGGCCAGGGTCTCGATCAGCACCGCCGTCTGCACGGTCATGTGCAGGCTGCCCATCACCCGCGCGCCGGCCAGAGGCTTGGCCGCGCCGTAGCGCGCGCGCAACGTCATCAGGCCGGGCATCTCGTGCTCGGCGAGGCGGATCTCGCGCCGGCCCCAGTCGGCGAGCGCGAGGTCCTTGACCTTGAAGGGGACGCGCCCGGCGTCGCGGGCGGCGGTGAAGGCGTGGGTGGCTTCGAGAGTCGCGGTCATGGTCAGGCTCCTCGGGAGTCGGGGATTTCGGCGGTCGCCCGAAAGGTGGTAGTCGCGGTGGCGGGCGCGGAGAGCTGGATCACCGCGGCGCCCTCGGCGCGGCGAGCGGTCAAGGCGAAGAGGGCCGGCCGGCGCTCGGCCGGCGGCGCCTCGCGGTCGGCGGCGAGCGGCGCCAGGCGCCAGCTCGCGAAGCCCGCGGCGGAGAGCCAACCACCGAGCTGGGCCTCGGAGAAGCCCAGCCAGAGGTGGCCCATCTCGTCGCGGAACTCGAGGCGTTCGTGCGGCGCGAGATCGACGATCAAGAGCCTGCCGCCCGGCGCCAGAGCGCGAGCCACCTCGGCCAGCGCCTCGCCCGGGTCGGCCACGTGGTGCAGCACCAGCACCAGGAGCGCGGCGTCGAGCTCGCCGTCGGCGACCGGCAGCGACTCGAGCTCGCCGCGGCGCAGCTCCACGTTGGCCAGCGGTGTGAGCCGGCGCGCGGCCTCTTCGAGCATGGCCTCGGAGTTGTCGATCGCCACGACTCGCTCGACGTAGGGGGCGAGCGCCTCGGCGGCGCGGCCGGTGCCGCAGCCGAGGTCGCCCACCGTCCAGCGTTCGTCGAGCAGGCCGAGCAGCACCGGGGCCTCGGCGTCGCGGCCGAAGAGGTCGCGGCGCAGGCGGTCCCAGCGCCCGGCGGCCGAGGCGAAGAACTCGCGCGAGCGAGCGCGTCGCTCGGCCAGCACCCGGCGCAGGCGGTCGGCGTCGGCGGCGGCGGTAGGGGTTGCTGCGACCTCTTCGCGGACGAGCTGCCAGAGGCGGCGGGAGGCGCCACTCAGGCGGTCGGGAGCCAGCGAGTAGTGACGGCTGGTACCTTCGCGGCGCGCTACCAGCCAGCCGCCGCCGGTCAGGACCTTGAGGTGGCGGCTGACAGTGGACTGCGGGAGCTGGAGCACAGCGGTGAGCTCGGCCACGGCCAGCTCGCGGCGCTCGAGGGCGAGCAGCAGCCGTGCCCGCGTGGGGTCGGCCAGCGCCGAGAAGCGATCGAAGATGGGCAGGCGTTCGCTCATTGATCCGTCAAGCCGGATGGAATGCTACACACTGGCGACCCCCACGTCAACTCTTTGCAATCACCGGCGCGCGCGGGAGCAGGCTGTAATAGCCTTGACTCGTTGGTTCGGAAGACATAGCTTCATGAGCATCAACAAATTCCCCCAGTGAGGAGCCTCCATGTGGAAACGCCCTGAGAATGAAGCACCCGTAGGCCAGCCCTCGTTCAGTCCGCAGCCCCCCGCTCCGGCGCCGGCTCCCAGCCGCGCGCCGGCCGCCAAGGTCGATACTTCGAGCATCGGGCCGGGCCTGCGCGTCAACGGCCACGTCGCCGGTGACGAAGATCTGGTGGTAGAGGGCTACGTGGAGGGCAAGATCGAGCTGCCCGGAAATCTAGTCAGGGTGGGTGCGCAGGGGCGAGTCAAGGCGGACATCCACGGCCGGGTGGCCGATATCGCCGGCCAGATCGAGGGCAACGTCTTCGCCGAGGAGCAGGTGCTGGTGCGGGCCTCCGGCACCGTGCGCGGCAACCTCACCGCGCCCCGCGTGTCGCTCGAGGACGGCGCCAAGTTCAAGGGCGCAATCGACATGGAGCCGAAGCCGGTGAGCCCGGCGAAGCCCGCCACAGCGGTCAAGAGCACCGCAGGAGCGGAGCCAGCGGCGGCCAGCTCCTCGGGAGGCACGGCTACCGCGAGCGGGAGCGCGGCCTCCGAGGCGCGCCCGCGCGATGCCGAGAGCCGGGCCGCGGGCGGGGCCAGGGCTTGAGATGGCTCTTCCGCCGGCGGGCGGAGACCGAGCGGGCCGAGGCCGTCGAGGAGGCGTCGACGGTCGAGCTGCACCGCTCGCCCGGCTGGAAGGCGTTGCTCCAGTCGCTGCCAGCTGACCGCAAGCTCGACGTGCTCGATCTGGGCGCCGCGGTGCCGGAGAACATCGCCTTCCTCTCCAGCCGGCGGGTGCGGCTCGAGATCGAGGACCTCTACTCGGCCTCGCCGCCCTCGCTGGCCCCCGGGGAGCCGCGCTTCGACGCCGTCCTCGCCTGGGACCTCTTCGACTACCTCGACCGGCCGACTGCCGCGGCGTTGGCGGCGCGGCTGGCGGCGGAGTGCCGGCCGGGAGCGTCGCTCTTCGCACTGGTCTGCTACCGCCAAGAGATCCCTCCCCGGCCCGTACGCTTCAAGATCGCCGACGCCGAGAACCTGGCCTACACTGAAATCGCTCCCGGATTTCGTTCCTGCCCGCGCTGGAGCGCACGCGACCTCGGCCGCCTGCTCGCCGGCTTCCGCGTGCACGGCACCTTCCTGCTGCGCAACGGCCGCCAAGAGTTCCTCTTCGTGCGCGAGGGTCCGGTCGGAACATTCCCCGCGCGGGCCGCGTAGACTGTCGGCGTGGGCGGCGCCGATTCTCGCCGCCGGGGAGAGGACATGACCGCGACGACTGCCACCCGCCTCCAGCGCTCCACCAGCAACCGCGTGCTCGCGGGCGTGTGCGGCGGCATCGCCGAGTGGCTGGGCTGGGACCCGACCCTCGTGCGCGTGCTCTACGTGCTGGTGTCGATTCTCTCGGTGGGCTTCCCGGGGATCCTGGTCTACATCATCCTGTGGATCGCCATGCCGCAAGCCAGCCGATAGTTTCTTAAACTACAAACGTCCTTTCCGACCCACCCCCGCGACACTTAGCCTGTAGCGACTACCGCGACGAGCCGCGCGGGCTCGCAGGGGTCGGGCTGTGGCCTTGCCGCCGTGTTCGTGCGGCGGCCCCCTCGTGCCCCGCGCCCGTGTCTTTGTTCCCGTGCCTGTTTGCAGGTTTCTTGGGGGAGGACGCATGCGAAAAGCCCTTTCCAGTCTGTTCGCTCTCTGCTTCGCGGCGACCCTCGCCGTGCCCGTGGTCGAAGCGACGACCCTGCGCGCGGTCTCGATCCGCGAGCTCGCGACGCGCGCCGAGCGGATCGTCATCGGCCGCTGCAGCGTCACGCGCGCCGAGTGGATAGGCCGCCGGCTCGTCACGCTCGCCACCTTCGAGGTCGACGAAACCCTGAAGGGCGACCCGGCCGCGTCGGTGACGGTCGCCATCCCGGGAGGGATCGACGCCGCTCACCGGCCGCCCCTGCAAATGATCTACGCCGGAGCGCCGCAGGTCTTCGTCGGCGGGGAGGCCCTGCTCTTCCTGCGCCCCTCGGCCGCGCTGGGTGGGGTCCACACCCTGGTCGGCTTCGCGCAGGGCCTGATCGCTCTGCACCCCGGCCCGGCCGGGCGCGTGGGCCGCCGCGACCTGGGCGGGCTGACCCTGGTCGACGCCGCCCACGGCACCGCGCGCGGCGCGGCCGAGTCCTTCGAGCTCGCCGCCCTGAAGCGCGAGATCGCGGCCGCGCTGGCCGAGCCTCGGGCCGAGGAGGCGAGATGAGCCCGCTCGTTCGTCGCGCGCGCTCGGCTCGTCCGGCGACCGGCCGTGCGCGGCTCGCCGCCTCGCTCGCGCTCGCCGTCTCCTTCCTCGCGCCGCCCGCCTTCGCCGGCGGCTTCCTCAAGGCCGTGGACGTGACCGGCCAGCAGCCGTCTCCCATCCCGGGCCAGCTCGTCGCTGACCTGGTGCCGGTGCGCTGGGATGCGCGCTGCATCCCGGTCGGGGTGCGGCTCAACGACACGCTCGACCCGGTGCCCAACCCGCTCGGCCCGCCGGTGCTGAGCCTCGCCGGCGCGTCGCCGGTGCTGGCACAGGCGCTCGCGAGCTGGACCCAGATCAAGACCTCGTACCTCGCCTTCGCGCTCGACGGCACCACCGACAACTCGGGGCTGGCCGGCTTCGACTTCGTCAACGAGCTCACCTTCCGCGCCCCCGCGGACCTCGACTTCATCGCCCTCACCACGAGCACCGTGCTGATCGAGGACTCGCTGCTGGCTGCCGGCGACGACATCGACCAGGACGGCGACTCCGACGTCTCGGCCGCCATCGCCACCTGCGCCGACGTCGACTCCGACGGCGACTTCGAGCTGCCCGCGGGAAGCTACGAGGCCGGCACGCTGCTCGACGCCGACGTGACCTTCAACAGCGTGGACTTCCGCTTCACCGCCGGGGACGCCGCGGTGGACACCAACCCGGCCTCGGTCGACCTCCTCGCCGTGGCCGTGCACGAGATCGGCCACGCCGGCGGCCTGTCCCACGCGCTCGACAACCAGTTGGCTTCCGGTTCGGGGACCTCCTCGGTGGACGGCACTTCGACCACCATGTTCCCCTTCATCGACACCGGCGATCCCGCCGACGAGACCGCCATTCGTTCGCTCGGCGACGACGACCTCGCCACGGTCTCGCTCCACTACCAGGAGGGCACGGCGTCAGCCGGGCCGGCCGCGCTCCAGCCCGGCGACGTCCGCTTCCGCCAGGTCTACGGCCGGCTCACGGGCAGGGTGACGGACGGCGAAACCGGCATCCCCCTGGCCGGGGCCAGCGTGGCCGCCGAGAACGTGCTCACCGGCCGCCTCGCGGCCGCCGCCTTCTCCGGCCATACCCGCGTCTCCTACGACCCCGACACGGAAGAGCTGTTCGTGATCGACGAAGAGTTCAACATCCTCGACGGCGACTACGAGCTGCCGCTGCCGCTGGGGCTCTACCGGCTTCGTATCGAGGCCGTGGACGGGCTGCCGGTCTCCTCGGCGTCGATCACGCCCAACGAGGAGATCGGCGACTTCTTCGGCCAGCACGACTTCCACGAGGAGGGTTACAGCTTCCCGTTCGAGGGCGCGGTCGAGGTGAGCCCGGGGTTCGCCACGCCGGTGCTCGCGGTGCCGGGCCTCGCGCTCGGAGGCCACGACCTCACCACCAACGTGCAGCTCGACCTCGCCCACTTCAACGCCCTGACCGGCTTCGCCTTCACCGCCGCGCCGGCCGGCACCTACTATGCGGTGCGCATCCCCACCGCCGACCTGCTGGCGGCCGACGACGGCGACGGCCTCGACGTACAGGCGGCCGAGTTCCTGACCGCGGTGGCTGATTCCTCGGTGGTGCCGGCCTTCGCCGAGGCCCTGCTCGCCACCGGAAGCATCAGCGGCTCGACGGCCTCCATCGACCTCGAGAACCCGCTGCGCCAGTCCTCCGGCTTCATCGGCCAGGACCTCGACTTCGCGCCGTTCTACTTCGCGCTGCCGCGCCAGCTCGGCCGCGAGCTGCTGCGGGAGATCGACCGCGGCGACCTCGAGGAGCTCTTCCTGGTGCTGCGAGTGCCGACCTCGACGCCCTTCCCCGGGGTGAGCGGCCTGCCGCCGCTGGTCGGCTTCTCGACTGTGGGGCCGATCGCCGGCAACTCCTACACCTCGACCGACGGCGGCGTGGTGTTCAACCGCCGTACCGACCTGGACTTCCACTTCCGGCTGGTGCTGACGCCGCGCTAGGGAGAAATCGCGCCGAAGATGTGCCAGGTGCCCGGCGTGCCGGGGCTGACGCACACCCAGCCCACGAAGCCGCCCGCGGTGGGCGCGGTGTTGAACACGATGTCCCCCCGGGCCCAGGTGCCGCTCGACGGCGGCGCCGCCGCGGCGTGATGCACGCGGCCGCCCAGCCGGAAGCGGTTGATCTCCAGCGGGTCGAGGTCGCCCGAGTTGGCGAAGCGCGCGGTCGAAAGGTCGTTGGCGGCGTCGGTGTGGCCCGAGCCGAGCTGGATCGGCAGCGCCGGGTTGAAGCCCACGATCCGGTTGCCGGTCAGGGTGGCGGGGTCGCTGGCGCAGGAGATGCCGCTGCGCGCGGCATCCGGGACGGTCAGGATCACGGTGTTGTCGTCGATCGAGGCGCCGGTCGCCGTGGCCAGCGCCTGGATGTCGCCGCCGGCGCCACTGCGCACGGTGTCGATTACCACGTTGCCCACCACTCTCGCGTTGGCGCCGGTCAGCAGGATCGCCTGGGTGCTGGTGCGCAGCAGCAGGTTGTGGGCGACCAGGGTCTGCGCGCCCCGCGCCGCGATGCCGATCGAAGCCGCCGTCTCCACCCGATTGCCGGTGAGGATAACCCCCGGCGCGGCGCAGTCGATCGCCGTCCCGGCGAGGTCGTAGAGGTTGTTCCCCGACACCACGATGCGCGACGCCTCCGCGGTAACGCGGATCACCGGCGCGTTGACCGTCACCCGCCGCACGACGTTGCCGACGAAGCTCACCTGGTCCGGACCCGCGAGCTCGACGATCGCCGAGTCGGTGGCGTCGAAGCCCTCGATCGTGCAGCCCTCGACCGCGACCTGGGTCCCCCGCACCACCACCGCCGAGCGGTCGCAGTTGCGAAACGTGCAGCCGGTGATGGTCACCCCGCGCACGCGCGCCGCCACCGTCACGCCGCGGCCGTCGTTGTCGAAGAATGACACCCCCTGGATCGTGATCCGCTCGACGCCCGGATCGAGCGAGTTGGACCCCGGCTCGAGCTGGATGCCGGTCTTGGGGTTGGTGCCGTTCTGGCCGCTGAACGTTCCGCCGACGATCTGGATGTCGGTGCCGTTGATGATCGTCAGGCCGTCGCGGAAGCAGTTCGCGGCAGAGCAGCCCAGAAGCTGGCCCCGGCGGCTGAAGCCCGCGGCGTTGGTGGGGCTCAGGGCGCGGACGTAGAAGCCGTCGCCCACCGCGTTGCGGGAGGTCACGCCGCGGAAGCTGAAGTCCGTGGACCCCTGGATCACGATGCTGTTGGGGCCCGTGGCGTCGGGTGGGTTCGGCCCCATGCGCTCGGCGCGGTTGCCGTCCACCACCAGGTCGAGCACTGTGAAGTTGCTGCAGGCGCGGAAACGGATCCCCGCCTGGGAGAGCGACAGAGGCTCACCCGGCGGCGGCAGCGGCGGAGCGTCGCCGTTGAGCAGCGTGGCGCGGTTGCCGATCACCATGAAGTCGTGCATGGCGTCGCACTCGATCTCCAGAGCATGGCGATAGGTGCGGCCGGCGTGGAACCACAGGATTCCCCGCCCGGCTGCCTTCAGGGCATCGATCGCGGCCTGGATGGCGGGCTGATCGTCGGTGGTGCCGTCGCCCACCGCCCCGAAGGCATGAACGTCGTACAGCTCGTCGAAGGAGATGGTGCGGTCGGCGGAGAGGTCGCCGCCGCCGGTCAGCGGGAAGCGGGTGTCGATCCTGCGGTCGTCGTGCACGGCTGCGGCCATTGGAACCCTCCCTTCCACGACGCCGCAACCTTCGAGCTGAGGCGCCCAGCCGCCGCGTAGCGTACCAGCCGCATTGCCATTTTTCAAGACTATGTACTGCGATTTTGCCGCGCGTCCGCGGCGCGAGGCGTGGGCTACTCCTGCTGCGGCATGGCGGGGGCCGACAGGTCTTCCAGCCCCTTCCATACCTCCTCGGCGTCGTCGAAGGGCGGCAGCTTGGGCAGCAGGCCGCGCCGCTCGTTGACTCGCCAGCCCCACAGCGTGGCCCACTTCATGTAGGTGCCGAAGGCCTGCAACAGACAGAAGACGATGCCGTGCATGCCGTCGAGGACGCCGAACTGCAGGACGTAGGTGCGAAAGAAGCGCCACGCCGAGCGCCCCAGCACCTCCATGCCGCCGGCGGACTTGCCCTCGCGCCAGGCCTGGGCCGCCCCCCAGTAGCTGTACTTCATGATGCGCGGGATGTACTCGTCCAGAGAATCCGCCATGTGGTGGTCCATGGAGTTCTCGAGCACCGGCGCCGGCCCGCTGGTCATCATGTCGGCGTGCACGCGGCGGTTCGGGTAGCGGGCGGTGCCCTTCCTCACCAGCCGCACCACGCGGTCCCGCTGCCAGCCCGAGAAGCGGATCACTCTGTCCATGAAGAACACGCGGCGGTGGATGGTGAAGGCGTCGCGCCTCGGCCCGCGCGCCAGCAGCGCCTCGATCTCCTGTTGCAGGGCCGGGGTGCAGCGCTCGTCGGCGTCGAAGATCAGGATCCAGTCGTGCTTCACCTGGTCCATGGCCCAGTTCTTCTGCGACGCCGAGCCGAAGTAGGTGCGCTGCACGAAGGTGACCTGCGGATAACGGGCCACCACCTGCGCCGTGCCGTCGGTCGAGAAGGAGTCGACGACCAGGATCTCGTCGCACCACAGCAGCGACTCGATGCAGGCGCCGATGTTGCGCTCTTCGTTGAAGGTGGTGACGATGGCGGAGACCGCCGGGCGCGGGGCGGGCGAGCTGGGCATGACCTGGAGATCCTACCCCGGTTGGCGGGCTGTCGTAAGATCGGCCGCCCTCGTCATGCTGCGCTCCGTCCTCGTCTTCTGCCTGCTGCTGGGACTCAAGTCCGTCAGCCGCACCTTCTGGCGGCACGACATCGGCTGGGTGGGCGAGGTGCCGCCCGGCGATCCCTGGGGCGGCCTGCGGATCGCCGGCATCCTGAACCACACCAGCCTCTTCGAATGGCTGTGGGCAGGCAGCCCGCCGGCGCGCTTCCTGTGGCAGCTCGCCCGCCACGGCGTGGTGCCGGTGGCCGACGTCACCATCGAGCGCCCGGTGGTGGGCCTGTTCTTCCGCTTCATCGCCCGCCACGTGGTGTCGATCAGCCGCGAGCGCGACCACACCTGGAAAGAGGTCATGGCGAAGATCGCCGACGAGCAGTCGCTGGTCGTGCTGGCGCCCGAGGGGCGCATGATGCGCGCCAACGGCCTGGACAAGAACGGCAAGCCGATGACCGTGCGCGGCGGCATCTCCGACATCGTCGAGGCAACACCCCAGGGGCGCATGCTCCTCGCCTACAGCGGCGGCCTGCACCACGTTCAGGCGCCGGGCGAGCGCTTCCCCCATCTCTTCCGCCGCATCCGCCTGCGCCTGGAGACGATCGACATCCCGTCCTACCGCGCCGAGATCCTGGACCGGGTCGGCGAGCGCGGCTTCAAGCGGGCGCTCATCGAGGACCTCGAGCGCCGCCGCGACATCTACTGCTGGCCGGACCCGACGCAGAGGCCGGGGTACAGGGCAGACGCGGAACGCGTGACAGGCTGACCCTGCTGGCACACGCTCTCTTGCTGCCATGTCACGGCGCTTCGCCAGGGGATGGTGAGTTCCCGTGCTCTAGCCGTCGCGCGGAGACGCCTTGGCCTCGAGCCAGGTTCGTTGCTCCTCGTCAAGCCTCTCGACGAGGAGCGCGGCCTCGTGCAGACCACGAAGGGACAAAGCAGCAGCCACTGGGGTCTCCGTCTCTGCCAGGCAACCGGCTCGCCCGCGAGCCGCTTCAGTCAGGCTCCATCGACTGATCTCAAGAGCCCTCTCGAACAGTGGTAGGGCCCGTCGTGAATCGTCCTGCACGGCATAGTAGTACCAGGCGAGCTCGAGCAACGCAGGGACGTAAGTCGGGGCGGCCTCGAGAGCTTCGGCGAATGCGCGCTCAGCATCCTCGAGCGAGAACGGATTGTCCTCCGGGCCTAAAAGTATCGCCCGCCCCTTGGCCACCAACTCGTCGGCACCGAGCTCAGTATCATCGGATAGAGACCGGAAGAAGTGAATGAGACCCTGGTTGTCCCCGGCTTCAAGCAAGGCGCGGACCGCCTTGCGCCGCTCCGTTGCGGCTCCTCGATGCAATTCGCCAGTCATCGCGGCTTTCCCCCTTGCTCTTCCAGGAGGCGTTTGGAACTCTCGATGAGCTTCTTCATCTGGCGGGCAGCCTGAGTTTGCGGCCCCTTGCCTCTTGCTAGCTTCAGGATCTCCGCATAGGTCTTGTCGGCTAGCTCACTGCGATAGGAGGGTGATCTCTTCAGAGTCCCGCTGATGAGGTCACCAGCCTTTCTGCTCAAGGACCCCGTAAGGCCACCCGGTCCGAGAGGCACCATCGCAACCGTGCAATCGCCTGCCTCCACACATTCCGCCAGCGACTCATACTGCATGACTCGCTGGTATTGGGCGTGGAGACCCTCCCGATCAATTGGGAAGAGCATGTCGCCAAGACTCTTGGCAAGGCGACCCGGCAGTGCCTCGACGGAGGCTGCGAAGTAATCACCGTAGCCGCCACGCTCAAGCTCGGCAAGGCCCTCGAGGCCCGTGGTGAAGCTCTCCTTGACGTGGACGATCTCGTTGGAACAGAGTCCCTGCTCGGAGCACAGGCTGAGAGCGAGAAGCGCGAGAGGCAACCCAAATCGACCTGTGGGATCGGTGTAGTTCACCGGATTGTTCGTCACGTATGAGTAACGGTTCCACGATTGTGGAAGCCTAAGGTCGGCGCTCCCCTCCTCAGGATCCACGCTCAGAAACCTCCCCGTCACCGGGCTGTGGAAACGCGCATGCATGTAGTCGAGATCACAGTGCACCCACGGCGATTCCGCGGCTAAACCGCTGGGGTGCTGGAGGTTGGCGGTGCTGGTCGAAGCCGGAGGCCCGGAGGCGAGTTTCAGAGCCCCGACGACGACGGCCAGAGGCACGGGTTGGGCGCCGGAGCGCTGAGGGGCGAGCATCGTTCTTCTATTTAGTCGCTGCCGGGCATTGTACGTCCGGAGTGCGCGGGTGATGGTGGCTGAGAGAGCGGCTGAGGAGGCGGGGCATTTGCTGGCTTGCGCTGCTTGGCTGGGTCGCCCTCTTTGTTACCGCCAAACCGCAGCCAGAGGATGGGGCCGGAGAGGGCCTCAAGACCCAGCTCCTCGCGGATGTCGTTGCGCAGCGCTTCGAGGAGATCATCCGGGCTTGCGGTGTCTCTGTGCGCCATCTCAGTGGCGAAGCGGCGCACGAGTGCTACTTGACCAGACGTGCCGAAGAGTTGGACCTCGGCTACCGCGGATTCAAGCTCGGCAAGGTTCGAGCCTTCAGTCCGGACGCGCGAGCGCTCGAGCTGGCGCCAAATCTCGATGAGCCTTTCAGTGCGCAGCTCGCGGCGCTTGTTAGCGCGATCACGGCTCGCGCTGAAGCGGTGCGCGGCAAACCAGCCGACCACGACGACACCGGCAGAGATCAGCAGGCTCGCGTCCATGGGCTCCTTCTTGGTTCAGTCGCCATCACCTGCTATTCGTTGTTGTCTCCCTCCGGTGGTCTGATACCGCCGCCGCGAGAAGAGCTGGTGCTCTTGGCGATGGCGAAGCCGGCGATGCCCGAGAGAATCGGTAGACCCGCGTCGGGGTCGATCGTCTTGGTCAGCAGCAGGATGGTCACCATGATGAGCAGCAGGATGGCGACGGTGGTCTGCCCGGAGGTTGTCCAAAACTCGTTGCGGCGCGCGAGGTACTCGGCATAAGCAGAGCCGAGGAGCGAGCCCACAAGGAGGGTCTCCTTCCGCCTTGGCCCGTCGAAGAGCATGTGTCGCAGGTCGTGGACCAGCATCTCCAACGGTTGTGCGTCTTTCCGCCACCACAGGCGGCGGGCTTGCAGGAGGAAGAGTGCGAAGACGATGAGCAGGAGGACGATCAGCGCCCCCAGCAGCATGGTGTAGATCGAGAGCGAGAAGAGCGCATCTGCGGAGAGTCCAGGAGGCGTGGATTGATCCATTGCGGCTCCTCGTTGGCTTGCTGGCCGGTCGTGCAAGGCTCGGAGGTAGTTTGTTCAGGTGCTGCTCGGATTCTACGTCTGGATTCCCCCGCGGTGGCGGCGGTGCAGTCGGCCGGCGGGGCTGGCGCGCGAGCACGGCGACGGGTGGGGGTGCGGGGGCGGCGCCGAGCGGAGCGGCGACAAGACCCGCCGAGGGGTGGGGGCTCCGGGCCTTTCTCCGGGCTCCTCGGGTGGGCGGGGCGGCGGGGCACGCGCGGGAGCACGCAGACGGGGGCGGGGGTTGGGTGGCCGGCTGCGAGCGGACCAGCGCTGTGACCCGCCGCAGAAACTCCCCTCCGCCGGCAGGGTGCGAGGAGCGGACCCCCGCGGACGCGGGGGGAGCACCGCAGCACGCTGCCGACCGCAGCGGGCGGGGGCAGGGCCCGGCTGGGCGTGGTGTCGGAGCTGCAGGCGG
>JBIOXV010000034.1:0-7661 GCA_044869805.1 Thermoanaerobaculia bacterium
TGGCGGTGCTCACCGTGCCGGGCCTGGAGGGCGAGGCGCTCGAGGACTACACCCTGCGCGTCGCCGAGACCTGGAAGCTCGGTCGCGGCCAGTTCGACGACGGCGCCCTGCTCTTCGTGGCCAAGGACGACCGCAAGCTGCGCCTCGAGGTGGGCTACGGCCTGGAGGAGGTGTTGCCCGACGCTCTCGCCCGTCGCATCCTCGACGAGGTGGTGAAGCCGCGGTTCAAGAGCGGCGACTTCGCCGGTGGCGTCGAGGAGGGCGTCAAGGTGATTGCCTCCACGATCGAAGGCAAGGGCACTCTGCCGCCACCGGCGGAGAGCCCGGGCTCGGGCGCCGTGAGCCTGCCGGCGATCCCCGGCGTGCTCCTCTTCGCAGCGGTCTTCGGCTTGCCGCTCGGCCTGTTCTCCCTGGGCGCTCTGCGCAGTCACGGCTTCGGAGCCTGGTTCCTGTACCTGTTCCTGACGCCGTTCTGGGGCGGCATCCCCTACACCTTCCTCGGCAAGGTGGCCGGGATCGTCGGCCTGGCGCTCTGGCTGCTGGGCTTCCCCCTCGCCCGCCTGCTGCTGGGCCGCACCAAGGCCGGCAAGCGCTTCCTGGAGCCGGCTCCCGAGCACGCTTCCGGGCGCGCTTCCAGGCGTGGCTCGCGGGGAGGCGGCTGGTGGTCGTCGGGCGGCGGGGGCTGGAGCGGTGGCGGCGGAGGCTCCTGGGGAGCAGGTGGAGGGGGCTTCTCGGGAGGCGGCGGGAGCTTCGGCGGCGGCGGCGCGTCGAGTAGCTGGTAGCAGGAAGCGCGCCGGCGGCACTAGCCCGTCGTCAGGCATCGGCCGGTGAGTCGGCGATGATGACTTCCGCGAAAAACCTGACGCTGTCCTCGGGCCCGTTCTCGAGGAATTTCCCGACCTTCGACAGGGGGAACGTGAACCCGCCGTCGCCGTCCCAGAGGACCGCGATCGTACCCAGTTCCTTCCCGAGCGATGCGAGCCGGGGATCGATCGCGGCGGCCTGGTCGTAGTCGAGCCAGTGCCATTCCTTGGGCGGCGGCGCATGTCGACGGATCACCTCGCCGGCGTACGCTCCGGCGCGGAGGACGAGCGTGGCGAGCTCTTGCTCGTCCAGACCGCGAGCCCGCATCAGCTCCAGGTGCTCGTCAAGCGCTCCGAGGCTCGACACCGTGAAGTCGAAGCGCGACACGTCGAGCAACTCGCTTCCCGGCGTCGGGTTCTGCTCATCCTGAAGGAACATTTGGGACAGGCCGGCCAGCGCCCCGTCTTGAAGTTGCGGCCTGGGCTGCCGCTGCGGTTTCGATCGGAAGGGCCAAATCGCCATCGTGTGCCTCCATCGCCAAGAGTGGGCTACCCCGCCAGCAACCAGTCCAGCCGCGCGCCGCGCGAATACTCGCACGCCGGCTGCCCCTTGAGGAAGAGCCGCGCCCCGGTCTCGCCGTCGAGCGTCATGCGCTCGCCCTCGATCGCCAGCATCGCGCCCTCGCGCAGGCCGAGCACCGGCGGGTCGTTCTCCTCGTGGAACTGGGCGATGCGCTCCTCGCGCGTCTCCCCCATGTGAGTCGAGGCCGGGTCGGGGTCGAGGTAGTGAGGGTTGAGGTTGAAAGGCACGAGTGCGATCGCGCCGAACGACGGCGGCTCGACGATCGGCATGTCGTTGGTGGTCTTGATCGAGACGCAGGCGACGTTGGAGCCGGCGCTGCTCCCCACGTACGGCATGCCCGCCGCCACCCGGCCGCGGATCGGCTCCAGGAGTCCGTGCTCGTAGAGCCGGGCGAGCAGGCGGAAGGTGTTGCCGCCGCCGATGAACACGGCCTGGGCCTCCTCGACCGCGCGGCGCGGGTCGGGCGCGCGATGGATCGAGTCGCAGCCGAAGCCCATCCTCTCCAGGCGCTCGCTCACCTTCTCGGCGTAGGCGTCGCGGTCGAACAGCGCATAGGGCACGAAGAGCACCCGCGAGGCCCCGGCGAGCGCGGCCTTGACCTGCGGCTCGCAGTGGTCGAGGTAGCCCTGGCCGTGGCAGGTCGAGTTGCTCACCAGCAGGATACGGCGCGGGGTCGGCATGGCGCGGATCGTAGCGCAGGCCCGCGACGATAGGATGCGGCCATGAAGACCTGGCTGCTCAAGACCGAGCCTTCCGACTACTCGTGGGACGATCTGGTGCGCGACGGCGGCGCGCGCTGGGACGGCGTCGCCAACAACGCCGCCCTGCTGCACATGCGGAGCGCCAGGCAGGGCGACGGTGCCATCATCTACCACACCGGCGACGAGAAGGCCGCGGTGGGGCTCGCCGAGCTCGCTTCCGGCCCCTATCCCGACCCCGCGGCCGGCGACCCCAAGCTGGTGGTCTTCGACGTGCGGCCGAAGAGCAAGCTGAAGCGACCCGTGACCCTGGCCGAGATGAAGGCCGACCCGGCGTTCGCCGGCTTCGACCTGCTGCGCATCTCTCGCCTCTCGGTGGTGCCCGTGCCGCTGGAGATCAGAAAGAAGCTCCTCGAGCTGGCGAAGAAACCCTCGGCCAAGCGCCCCTCACCCTGACTCTCTCCCCGCAAGCGGGACGAGGGGACCGCACGTGGCGCTCTCGATCCGCGGTCGCGCCGGCGACCGGCCTCTACTCCTCAGCCCGCACCGCGGCTCTGCGGGCGACCTCGCAGTAGCGCTCGCCGTCGAGGAAGTAGGTGTGCTGGCCCGAGGTGGCGAACACGAAGACGATCTCCTGGCCCCGCTCGTCTTCGGCAAGCAGGTCCGAGAAGCCCGGGGGCAGGTCCTGGGGGCCGAACACCCAGGATTCTTTGGTGATCCAGCGGGTCACCGGCTCGGTCATCCGGCGCTCGCGGTCCGGAGCCAGCGCCGGCACCGCCTCCTGGCGGTAGCGCAGCGTGGGCGGCGAGCCGAAGAGGATCAGGACACGGCCGCGGTCGGTCAGGCTGCCACGCCGGTTGCCCTCGCCGTAGAGGCGGTCGGCGGCGATCGCGCGCTCGAAGAAGGCGGTGCGCACTGGGTTCTCGGGGTCGGCCGGAGTAGGGTCGCGGCGGCGCCAGAAGCGCTCGATGAAGTCCAGCGCCTCGCGGTTGTCGGCGAGCCCACGCGCCTCGCGCTCCTCCTCCGGCAGCATCAGCCAGCGCGCCGGCCCCTCGAACCACACGCGGGCGGAGGCCGCGAGCTGCGGCGACAGACCCTGGCGGCAGCCGAGCGTGGGGAGGAGCAGGCTGGCGAGCGCCAGGGAGAGTGGCAGCCGCCATGGCAATGCCCAACGGCTCGTGGATCGGGCCAACGGCATCCTCTCTCGGGCCGCCTCGCAGGCCGGGCGCAGGTTCCTCGGGTGGGCCGCTACTCTACCCCAGCCCGAAAGCTCACCCCGCCCGCCGTCTGCCAGCGGTGCTCGGGGAAGTACACGCCCACCCCGCCGCCACGCGCCGTGACCGTGAAGCGCAGCACGCCCTTGCGGTAGTCGTAGGGCGCGCCGTCCTTGGCGTGCACCGCGGCGTCGACCAGGTACTCGCCGGGGCCCAGGCGCAGCTCGGGGCAGGCGAGGCGCACCACGGCCTCGCCTGCAAGCCGTTCCGGCTCGAGGCCCGCGAGGTCGGTGTTGGTCCCCCAGCAGTCGACGCCGCGCGGCGTGGTCACCGCCACGCCGAACACGAAGTCGGAGAGCGGCTGGGAGGCCTCGACCGTGAGCTCGAAGGTCACCGGCTCGCCGGAGGCCAGGTGGTAGCGCTCCTCGCCCGCCACCAGCAGGCGCACGTTCGAGAGGGTCGCCGCACCCGAGCCCCAGCGTCGCGAGGAGCCGTCCTCGCCCGCCGCCTCGGCGCGCTCCTTCTCCACCCGGTGCGCCTCGCCCTCGGCCTCGGCCACCGCCTGCCGGTAGCCGTCGATCACCCGCCGCGGCTCGCCCAGGGCACGGAAGCGGCCGTGATCGAGCCACAGCACGCGGTCGCAATGCTCCTCGACCAGGGCCAGCGAGTGCGACACCAGCAACAAGGTGCGGCCGGAGGCCACCAGCTCCTCGACCTTGGCCAGGCAGCGGTGGGCGAAGGCCTCGTCGCCCACCGCCAGCACCTCGTCGACCAGCAGCACGTCGGGGTCGGTGTGGATGGCGACCGCGAAGCCCAGCCGCACGTACATCCCCGAGGAGTAGTTCTTGACCGGCTCGTCGATGAACTCTTCGAGCCCCGAGAACTCGACGATGCGGTCGAAGCGGCGGTCCACCTCGCGCCTCGAGAGGCCGAGCACGGCGCCGTTGATGTAGACGTTCTCGCGGCCGGAGATCTCGGGGTGGAAGCCGGCGCCGAGCTCGATCAGGGCGGCGACCCTGCCGTCGACCACCACCCGGCCCACGGTCGGCTTGAGGATGCCGGCCACCACCTTGAGCAGCGTCGACTTGCCGGAGCCGTTGCTGCCGATGACGCCGAAGGCCTCGCCGCGGCCGACGGTGAAGGAGACCTCCTCCAGGGCGACGATGGCGTCCTCGCGCGCCAGGCCACGGGTCAGGGTGCCCTCGAGCAGCGCGCTCTTCAGGGTGCGGAGCTGGTCGCCCGGAACGGCGCGCCGGTAGAGCTTGGACACGCCCTCGACGCGGATCGCCTCGCTCACCGGCCCTCCCCTCTCATACCGCCTCGACCAGCGTTTCGCGCAGGCGGGCGAAGAGGAAGCTCCCCGTGAGCCAGGCGGCCGCCGCCCAGCCCGCCATCGCCAGCCACAGCGTGGCCCCCGGAACCTCGCCCGCGAACAGCGTCTGCTGGTAGGCGAGCGTGAATGGCGTCACCGGGTTGGCGGCCACCAGCCGCTCGAGCGCGGGGTAGGGGATCGCCGCCAGCGGGTAGAGCACCGGGGTCAGGAAGAAGAGCAGGGTGAGGACGTTGGAGAGGATGTCCTTGACGTCTTTGAAGAGGGCGTTGAGCGCCGCCAGGGCCAGCGCTCCGCCCGCCAACAGCACCAGCTCGAGCGCTACCACCAGCGGCAGCAGGAGCGCCGTCCAACCCCCCACCGGATGCCCGAGGGCGCGGCCGGCGACGAGCGCCGCGCCCAGGATCGGCAGCGCGAGCAGGAAGTGCGCGCCGTTGGCGAGCACCGAGACGATAGGCAGCAGCTCGGCCGGGAACACCGCCTTCTTGATCAGCCCGGCGTTGGCCGCGAGCGAGACGGCGGCCTCGTTCCACGACGAGGAGACCCAGATCCAGGGGAAGAGGCCGGTGACGAGGAACAGCGCGTAGGGCTCGGTGCCGGCGCGGTGGCTCGGCTTGAAGGCCACGCCGAAGACGAAGCTGTAGACCGCGAGCAGCAGCAGCGGGTTGATCAGCGACCACAGGAAGCCGAGCGCCGACCCACGGTAGCGGGCCTTGAGCTCGCGCAGCGTGAGCGTGGCGAGCAGGCTGCGGAAGCGCAGGATGCGCCGCGCCGTTTCGAGCATGAGCCTAGGATATCGAACCGCGCACCGGCCGGCCCCCGGAGCCGGCTGCTAGACTTTTCCGGTGCCAGCCTGGAGCGTCGCGGACCTCTTGCCCGGACTGTGGTTCCTGGCCCTCGCCGCGGCGCTGGTAGGGTGCCTTCACCGCTTCTACGACCGGCTGGGCGGGCGCGAGCTCGCCGCCTTCGGCCTGGTGCTGGCGATCTTCTTCGGCCGCTTCCTCTTCGGCGGCGCTCTGCTGCTGCCCCTCGACGGCCTGCGTGGCCAGCCGCCGTTCCTGACCCTCGCCCCCACCGCGCCGCACGGCAACGCCCTCGAAGGCGATCTCCTACAGCTCGTGGCCCCGGCCGGGGTCGAGGTCCGGCGCGCGGTGGCCGCCGGGCGCTGGCCGCTGTGGAGCCCGCATACCGGCGCCGGCATGCCCCTGCTGGCCGACCCCCAGGCCCTGGCCCTGCAACCGCTGGCGGTGGCCGCGCTGCCCTTCGCGGTGGCGCGGGCGGCGGCGGTGACGGCAGCGCTCAAGGTGCTCCTGGCGCTGGTCTTCAGCTTCCTCTTCCTCCAGCGCCAAGGTCTGGGGCGAGGGGCGAGCCTGTTCGGCGCGCTGGCCTGGGGCCTCTCCGGCTTCCTCATGCTCTGGCTGGGCTGGCCGCTCTCGACCTCGGCGGCGTGGCTGCCGGCCGTGCTCTACGGCCTCGCCCGAGTGATCGATCGCGGCGGCCGGCGCGACCTGCTGCTGGCGACGGCGAGCCTCGCCGGCCTGCTGCTCGCCGGCCATCTCGAGGCGCTCGGCTACTGCCTGGCGGTGGCGGCGGCGTTCGTGGTGGCGAGGCTGCGCGCGCCGCGGGACGGGGAGCGCCCGCGGCGGAAGGTGCTCGCCGCGGCGGGCGCGAGCCTGGCGCTGGCGGCGGGATGGGCGGCGCCGGCGCTCGCGCCCACGGCGGCCTACCTGCCACAGACGTTGCGCGCCGCGCGTCTCGCCGAGCCGGCCCCGCCGCCGGTGGCGAGCTCTGCGCTGGCGCGTGCCGAGCTGCGCCTGCTGCCGCTCGCGGCGCCCAACGTCTTCGGCAACGACCGCTACAACGCCTACTGGGGGCCGGCCAACGTCAACGAGGACGCCTCGGGATTCGCCGGCACCCTGACGCTGCTGCTGGTGCTGTGCGCCCTGGTGCCGGCGGCGCGCAGGCGGCCGCAGGAGCTCGCCTTCGCCGCCTGTGCGGCCGTGGCGCTCTTGGTCGTGGCCCAGGTGCCGGGGCTGATCGACCTCCTGGCGCTTCTGCCGGGAGGGAGTAGCTCGGGCTACCACCACCGGCTGCTGCTACCGCTGGCCTTCTGCCTGGTCTACTTCGCCGCCTGCGAGCTCGATCGCCGCGCCGCCGGCGAGCGGGAGGGCCGGCCCGCCGTCGTGGCCCTCGGCCTCGCAACTCTGGGCTTGAGCGCCCTCGTCGCGTGGGCGTACCTCGCCCATCCCCACCCGCAGCAGCCGGATCTGCTGGCGCCGCTGCGCATCGGGTGGCTGCACTGGCAGCTCCGCTTCCTCGCCGTGGGGGCCTTCCTGCTCGTCTGGCCGCGCACGCGGCGAGCCGCGCCCTACGCATTCGCGGCGCTGGTGGCCGCGGAACTGCTGCTGCTCGCCCGCCCGGCCCACCCGCCGGCCCCCGAGCGGCTCGACTTCCCGGCCACGCCGCCGATCGAGCTGCTGGCCGCGGAGCTCGGCACCGGCCGCTTCGTGGGCGAGGGCCTGGCGTTCACACCCAACCTGGGAGCGGTCTACGGCCTGGCCGACGCCCGGCTCTACAACCCGCTCGCGCCCGCCGCCTACCTGGGCTTCCTGGCGCCGGTCATCACCGGCTGGTCGGGCGAGGTGCCGCTCGCCGGCACCTTCGATCACCCGCTCTGGGACCGCCTCGGGGTGCGCTACGTGGTCGTGGCGCCGGGGAAGGCGGCCCCACCGCCGCTCGCCACGGTGCTGGCCGATGCCGCCGGCAACGTGTGGGAGAGGCCGCTCGCCCTGCCTCTCGCCTACCTCGCGGCGAGCGACGGCCGGCCCCTCTCCGACCTCACGATGACGCGGTGGGAGGCCTCGCGGATCTCGGGCAGCCTCGCCCCGGGGAGCGGCGGCGGCCGACTGGCTACCAGCGTCTACCAGGACGGCGGCTGGAAGGTGCTCCTCGACGGCCGGCGGCTGAAGCAGGCGCCCACGGAGGGGCCGTTCGTGGCAGCCGAGATTGGGGCCGCCAAGATTGGGGCCGGCG
>JBIOXV010000035.1:0-43910 GCA_044869805.1 Thermoanaerobaculia bacterium
CGCGGGTGCGGAAGATCGCCCAGCCGAGCAAGGCGAGGGGCCACGCCCCGAAGAGCAGGAAGCCGGAGAGGTCGGTCTTCTTCCACAGGTAGGCGGCCAGCCCGGCGGCAGCCACCGCGAGCACGGCCCGCGCCACGCGCGGGGGCCTTCCCGCTTCGGAGCCCTCGTCACCGCGCTCGATCAGCAGGTAGCCGAGGAGCCCGATCGCCACCAGCACGCCGGTGAGCTGGCGGAAGCAGAAGCCGAGGCCGACGACGAGCCCCAGCGCGACCTCCCGCCCGCGCGCGCCGCGCGACAGGCGCGTGAGCGCGGCGGCCAGCACCACGAAGAGGAGCTGCGAGTACCAGTGCGCGGTGGGGTCGAGGTAGAGGAGCACCCCCAGGGGCGCGACCACGCTCGCCGCCAGCGCCGCGGTCGGGGCGCCGAAGCGCCGGAAGAGGAAGAAGACGAGGGCCGCCTGCGCCAGTGTCGCCGCCATCAACGGGTAGCGCAGCGAGACCATGCGGCGGCCGAAGGCGGCGAAGGTGGCGGCGTGCAGGAAGTTCACGTAGCCCATGTGGATGTCCTGCACGTCGCGGTTCAGGACCTCGCCGTCGAGCACCCGCTCGGCGACGTGGGCGTAGTTGCCCTCGTCGGCCGGCCACCAGAAGCGGTCGTAGAAGGTGACCACGAGCAGCAGGTTGACGGCGGCGGCGAGCGCGCCGGCGAGCCAGAACGAGCGGGAGGACACTAGGGCCGAACTATAGGCCAAGCGGAGAGCTTGCGAGGCAAGCTGCTGCGCGGGCCGGGCGCTGCGTCGCGGGTCCTCCCGGGAATCCTCACCTACTGACCTGTAGGCTGCGGTTCCCGGGTCCTCCACGCTCCTTGCGCGCGGCCCGCTCGCCACGCTTGCTTCACGAGCTCACTGCAGCTTCTAGCGCGACGGCGAGGCCGCCGCGCCCTTCACCGGCACCTGGGCGAGCAGGAAGGAGGCCGTGTTGGCGAGCTCGTCGCGCAGGCCGACCGCCACCTCGTGGTCGCCCTCGCGCATCAGCATCTTCACCTCGTAGAGGTAGACCTTGCCCCGCGCCTCGTCGAGGCGCGCCGCGGGGATCGAGATCGGCACCTCGGAAGCGCGCACCGGCGCCAGCCGCCCCTGGCGGTCGCGGGCCCCCACCTGCACCGAGAGGCGGCCCACGTGGGCACCCTCCTGCGGCACCAGCGTCACCTTGCCCAGCGGGATGCGCAGCCGAATGGGCACCGAGAACAGGGTGCCGTCGAGGGTCACCGGCTCGCCTACCTCGATGGCGACGGCGAGCGGGTTGTCCTCGACGCCGAAGACCAAAGTGCCGAGGGTGAGGTTGGCGAGCTGCTCTTTGGCGGACTGGGGCTGGAAGCTCCGCCGGTAGCGCACCTCGGCGCCCGGCCGCTTGACCTTGATCTCCAGGCGGCGAGCCCGGCTCTCCGCACGGCCCTCGACCCGGTAGCCCAGCGAGTAGTAGCTGTCGAGGTCGCCGCCGATCCGCGCCAGGGCGGGAGCGAAGTCGATGGTGTCGAGCACCGCGCGACCACCGGTTTCGGCGGCCATCACGTTGAGCGAGTCCTGGAAGTTGGCGCGGTGCACCGAGTCCACCGCCTGGAAGGTCGTGCGCCGGTCGTCGACCTCGGCGAGCCCGGACGAGGTGACCGGGGCGCCGGTGGCGTCCAGCGTGTAGAAGGTGACGCGGTTGGCGTTGGCGCGGTCGGTGAGCCGGCGGTAGAGGCTGGTGGCGTCGAAGCTGTGGGCGTCGAGCGCCGCCGCCTTGGCGTTGAGGCCTTCGGCCGGGCCCAGCGCCTCGGCGTCGTACACCGGGTTGCTGGCGTCGTTCATGCCGGCGGTGACGCCCGCGCCGGAGCACATCTGATGAATCAGCTCGAACGCCTCCTGCCCGGGAGCGAGCGGCAACCCGTTGGAGAGGTAGAGCAGGCCCTTGCGGCCGGAGAGGCCGCCCAGCGAGTCGGTGAACGTGGTCAGCGCCTCGACCGAGGCGCGCACGTCGTTGTAGATCCCCTGGGCGTAGTTCTTGGCCAGGGCGGACAGCTCCGGCGAGCAGGGGTCGGGATGCGGCCCGCCTTCCTTCAGGCGTTGGATCTCGGCGATCGCGGCCAGCATCTCGCGGTTGCGGTTGTGGGGGCCGAGGTCGCGGATCGGCATCGCGGACAGCGACTGGAGGGTGCGCGCCAGGTCCTTCCACTCGCTGGTGAAGGGCTGCCGCACGTGCACGGCGCCGTCGAAGGTGACGAGCATCACCTTGTCGCCGTGCTCGGCCCGCTGGCGCAGGAACGCGGCGAGCGCCGGCAGCGCGCGGTTGCGGTGCGTGGGGGAGAGGTTGGCGTCGTCGACGTAGGCCACGATGTAGCTGGGCGACTCCGGCTCGACCGCCACGGCGTCGACCTTCACGCCCTCCGGCGCCTCGCCGCCCACGACAGCCAGGCTCTCCTCGGCCACCCGCCGCCCGCCCTCCACGGCATGGAAGTTCGAGATCTCCACCGGCTTGCCGTCCTCGAAGATCTGGAAGTCGGCCTCGCGCAAGCCGTCGACCGGGCTCCCGTCGCGATCGCGCACGTAGACGTCGAGGTTGGCGACCTGGACGTCGATGACGTCGGCGAAGGGCGGCGGCGAGCCCTGACCGTCGCCCTGCGCCGCCAGCGCGGCGGCGAGGCTGATCGCACCGAGAGTCCAGGCACCAGAGAACCGCATGCGCATCGCTCCCTTTCTATTTTGCTTCTAATCGCCCGGCAGCGGCAGTGGAGTCGCGAGCGAGCAAGGAATGTGCCGCGGCTCGGAGGCTGAAAAAAGCCCCATTTGCAGGGATTTCGGCCCCCCGGCGAGGCGGCCCCGTACTCCTGCGCGGACGGCGGTCCCGCCAGGCTGCCAGCTTGCTACGTCCCCGGCTCCCCCGGGTGCCAGATCGCGACTTCGTCCAGCCGCTTGCGCCGCAGGTCGGGAACCTGCGCCTCGGGGGCCGGGTAGCCGATCGGGAACAGGATCAGCGGCTTTTCGTTGGCGGGACGGCCGAGGAGCTCGGCGAGGAAGCCCATCGGGCTCGGCGTGTGGGTCAGGGTGGCGAGGCCCATGTGGTGGAGGGCGGCGATGAACAGGCCGCAGGCGATGCCCACGCTCTCGGTGGTGTAGTAGTTCTTGCGCCGCGAGCCGTCGGGGTTGATGCCGTACCGTTCCTCGAACACCACCACGATCCAGGGCACGATCTCGAGGTAAGGCTTCTCCCAGCTGGTGCCCAGAGGGCGCAGGGCTTCGAGCCACTCGGCAGGCATGCGCCCTCCGAGGTAGCTGATCCTCTCCTCCTGCTCGGCGGCGAGCCGAATCTGACGCTTGAGCTCCGGGTCGCTGACCGCGACGAAGCGCCACGGCTGTCGGTGGGCGCCGGAGGGGGCCGTGGAAGCGGTGGCGATCGCCAGCTCGATGAGCTCGCGCGGCACGGGATCGGATGAGAAGTGGCGCACGCTGCGGCGGCGCTCCATCTCGGCGTGGAAGGCCCGCGCGCGGCTCGCCATCTCGGCCGCCGGCAGGGGCTCGAGAGAGTACGGGATGAAGCGCGGTCCGGTAGTCATCGTGTACCGCGGCTCACGAGGCCATGGCGTCGCGCTGCCGCTGCACGGTCGCGCGGATCAGCTCCCAGGCCGCCACCACGTGATGCTCGGTGGTCTTGATGTTGCCGATCACCACCCGCAGCACGTAGCGGTCGAAGAGCTTCGAGTGCGAGAGGAAGATCGGGCCGGCGGCGTTGACCTCGGCGAGCACCCGCTCGTTGAACGCGTCGTCGGCCTCCGGCCCGCGGCCGGTGACGGCGCGGAAGGCGACGATGCCGAGCGGCACCGGGGCCGCGAGCTCGAAGCCGGGCTCGGCCTCCACCCAGCTTGCGAAGAGCTGTGCCAGGCGCAGGTGCTCGCGGATGCGCTCCTGCAGGCCCTGGACGCCGAAGGCGCGGATCACCATCCACAGCTTCAGGGCGCGGAAGCGCTTGCCGAGCTGGATGCCGTAATCCATCAGGTTGGTGACCCCTGAGTCGCCGGTGCGCAGGTACTCGGGCAGCACCCAGAAGGCCGCTTTGAGCTCCTCGGGGTCGCGCAGGTAGAGGACGGAGCAGTGGACCGGCGTGAACAGCCACTTGTGCGGGTTGACGACGATCGAGTCCGCTTCCTCGAGGCCGGCCAGCCGGCTGCGCACCTCGGGGAGGATGGCGGCGCCGCCGCCGTAGGCCGCGTCGACGTGGTACCAGAGGCCGAAGCGCCGCGCCACGGCCGCGAGCGCCGCCAGGTCGTCCAGGCTGCCGGTCGAGGTCGAGCCGGCGGTCGCCACCAGGGCGATGGGCCTGGCGCCGGCGGCCAGGTCTTGCTCGATGACGCGGGCCACCGCCTCCGGGTCCAGGCGGAAGTCGCGGCCGGCGGGTACGCGACGGAGCTGATCGAGGCCCAGCCCCAGGGCGATGACCGCCTTGTCGATCGAGGAGTGCGTCTGGTCCGAGGTGTAGACCGTGAGGTGCGGCAAATCGGGCCGCCCGGCGAGCCCCTCCGTGCGCAGCCCCGGCAGCGCCCGCTCGCGGGCCACCGCCAGGGCGAGGAAGATGCCGATCGAGGCGGTGTCCTGGATGGTGCCGCGGAACACCGGCGGCAGCTCGAGCATCTGGCGCAGCCAGTCGCACACCCGCTCCTCGAGCTCGGTGACCGCCGGCGAGGTGCGCCACAGCATGGCGTTGACGTTGAGGGCGGCGGCCAGCGCTTCGCCCAGGATGCCCGGCCCCGAGCCGCTGATCGCGATGTAGGCCATGAAGCCCGGGTGGTTCCAGTGCGTGATGTTGGGCTCGATGGTGCGCTTGTAGTCGGCGAGCACGTCCGAGATGGGCTCGGGTGCGAGCGGCGGCGCGGCCGGCAGCGCGGCGGCGACCTCGCCGGGCTCGACCCGCGGCAGCACGGGATAGCTCTCGACCTTCTCCAGGTAGTCGGCCACCAGGTCGGCGACCTGGTGCATGGCGTCGCGGAACTCTTTCGCGGGCAGGTCGCCGGGCATCGGTCACGCTCCAGGTGAAGCGAAAAGAAAACGCCGCCTTCGGAGAGGCGGCGCGGATTCTACTGCCGGCGGGTGAGGGGCCAGGCCCGACGCGCCTAGGCACCCTTGCGGGCCAGCTCGTCCTCGATGATCGGGGCGAGCTGCTCGAAGGGCACGGCGCCGGAGATGAAGCGGCCGTTGATGAACATCGCCGGCGTGCCGCTGACTCCCGCGGCCGAGCCGGCGGCCATGTCGTCGGCCACCTTCTGCGCGAACTTGCCGGAGTCGAGGCACTGGTTGAACTGCTCCGCGTTGACGCCCAGCCCGACGGCCGTGGCCTTGAGCTGGTCGACGGCGAGCTGCTGCTGGTTGGCGAACATCGCGTCGTGCAGCTCCCAGAACTTGCCCTGCTCGTGGGCGCAGAGCGAGGCCTCGGCCGCCTTCTGCGCCTGCGGGTGCATGGGCAGCGGGTACTGGCGGAACGCCACCCGCACCTTGTCGCCGTACTTGGCCTTGACTTGCGCCAGGGTGGGATTCACCTTGCTGCAGAAGGGGCACTGGAAGTCGGAGAACTCGACGATCGTCACCGGCGCGTTGGCGGGGCCCTTGCTCGGGGCGTCGCCGACCTCCATCGCCACCCGCGGCACCTCGAGGAGGATCTTCACCTGGTGGCTCTGGCGCAGCGCGGTGATGAACTCGCCTCGCGCCTGGTCGGCACGCTGCTGCTGGAGGTAGGCCTTGATCTGATCGGCAAGCTGCTCCTTGGTACGGCCGCCGACCCGCCCCTTGTTCTCTTCGTAGAACTTGGCGACGTCGTCGTCGGTCACCGGCGCGACCTTGCTGTCGACCTCGGCCTTGACCAGGTCTTCTTTGGACACGCCCCGCTTGGCGGCCTCGGACTCGATCAGCCGCTCCTCCACCATCTCGTTGAGCGTCCCTTCGATGATCTTGTGGCGCGAGTCCTCGAGCTGCTTCAGCATCGCCTGCTTCTGCTGCTCGAGCTGCTTGAACTGCGGCTCGGCCGCCTTCTCGACCTCGGCCATGGAGATCGGCTTGCCGTCGATCTCGGCGGCCGGGCCGTCGGTCTTCGCGGCGGCCGCGGCCTTGGCGGTCTCGGCGTTGGCGCTGCCACCCTGAGCCGAGCAGGCCGGCAGAATGCCGCCCATGCCCACCAGGGCCAGAATGGCACTCAAGGCCAGGCTGCGCGACAGGAGGTTACGGTTGGAAATGGGGTTCATGGGTCCTCGACTCCTTCAGATCTTGGGGTTTGTGCACACGCCGGACCGTCGATTCTAGGCGCCGCCGGGACGGTGAGCAAGCCGTATGCCCACCAGGGGTCTGGACTACACTGCTTCGATTTCTGGCCCCGCCAAGTGCCGGGCCACCAGGCCCTCGAGGATGCGTTCGGGGCCGATCGACCGCACCCGCAACGACGGCGCCCGGAGCAGGGCCTCGGCCAGGGCCAGCACCCTCCGCCGTTGCCCCGCCGGCACCAGCCCGCCGCGCACCGCGGCCAGGATCGTTGCCGCCGCCGCCGACCAGGGCCGGCCGCTGCGCGGCTCCTCCCAGCCCTCGGCGCCTCCCTTCAATGTGTCGGCGGCGGCCAAAAGGTAGACCACGGCGCCGGAATCGGCGAAACGGGTCAGGCAGTCGGCGAAAGCGCGGCCCGCGGCCTCGACCGCCTGCGGCTCGATGGCCGCGGGCGGCCCCAGGTAGAGGGCCAGGGAGCGGCTGCGCAGCGTGGGCAGGAGGTCGAGCCGCGACGGCGCCAGGAGCAGGAAGTGGCGGGGCGCCGAGACGTGGGGCTCCTCCAGGTTCTTGAGCAGGCTGTTGGCGGCCTCGGCGGTCAAGGTCTCGGCGTTGGCCACCGCGAAAACCTGGCCGCGGGCCTCGAAGGGCGACACCTGGGCGGCGCGGAGGAAGCCGCGTGCCGCCTCGACCGAGGTCGAGGTGCGCAGATCCTGGAGCAGGACCTGGAAGTCGGGGTGGAAGCGGTCGGCGTCCTCGCCCCCACCGGCCCCGGGCCAGACGATGCGCCGGCAGTGCCGGCAGCGACCGCAGGGGCGCTCGGCCGGAGCGGCCTCGCAGAGCAGCGTGCGGGCGAGCTCGAGGGCGGCCGCGGTGCGTTCCTCCTGCGTGCCGCCGTGGAGGATCACCGCCGGGTAGAGCTCGCCGGCGCGGGCCAGGCCTACGGTTCCCTCGAGGTTCACGGTCGTGCTCCGGACGGCGCGGCGAACAGCGGCGCCAGCGCCTGCCTGACCTGCTCCTCCGTCGCCTGCTTGTCGCGCGACGAGTCGATCACCCGGAAGCGCCCCGGCTCGGCCGCGGCGAGGGCGAGGAAGCCCTCGCGCACCCGCTGGTAGAAAGCCAGGTCTTCGGCGTCCAGCCGATCGATGCTCCCCGCCTCCTGTCGCCGCGGCGAGTGGCCGCGCTGGCGGGCGCTCTCGGCCGGCAGATCGAAGAGCAGCGTCAGGTCCGGCCGCCGGCGGCCGGTGGCCTGGGCGTCCACGGCCTCGATGGCGGCGAGCGGCACGCCGCGGCCATGGCCCTGGTAGGCGAGAGTCGAGTCCGTGAAGCGGTCGCAGAGCACGATCTGGCCGGCGGCGAGCGCCGGGTCGATCACCTCGGCCAAGTGCTGACGCCGGCTGGCGAAGACCAGCAGCAGCTCCACCGTGCCGTCCGCGGCGCGAAAGCGCGCATCCAGGAACAGGCGCCTGAGCTCGTCGCCGAGCGGCGTGCCGCCGGGCTCGTGGGTGGAGAGCGTGGCGAGGCCGGCGTCGGCGAGCCAGCGCGCCGCCCGCTTCAGGTGCGTCGATTTGCCGCTGCCGTCCAAACCCTCGAAGGTGATGAACCGCGGCAGGGCCGGGCTGGGCATGGGGCGGGAACGATAGCACGCGGGTCGCGGCCACCCGGCACGGGCCGCCGCCAGAGCGGCCCTCTGCCCTGGCTCGAGGCCGGTGACCGAAAGCAGGCCCTGGCTGGCGCATCCACCTCTGGAAGCCGGGCGCCGCGGTGCCCGGCGCGACAACGAGCCTCGCGCTCGATAGGTCTCAGAAAGGAGACACGAGAATGAGAAAGAGTGGATTCCTCTTCCTGACGGCAGCCGTCCTGCTGCTGGCTCCGGCGGCCGCCTCGGCGTGCATCGTCGGCACCAACGGCGCCGACGTGCTGGTGGGCACCAACGGTCCCGACTGCATTTTCGGCCTGCTCGGCAACGACGAGTTGCACGGCCTCGAGGGCAACGACAGCCTCTACCCCGACGACGGCCGTGACTTCACCTACGGCGGCCACGGCACCGACGACGCGGGTGGCGACGAGGGTATCGACGACATCGACGGCGGGCCCGAGAACGACAACTTGACGGGCGGCGCCGCCGAGGACCACATCTCGGGCGTCGGTGGCGCCGATTGGATCCAGGGTGGCCCGGACAACGACTTCCTCTACGGCAACGGCAACAACGACACGCTGTACGGCGACGGCTGGGGCACCGAGCGCGGCGACTCCATCCACGGCGGCGTGGGCACCGACTACATCGACGGCCAGGGGAGCTGGGACTACTGCACCGGCGGCGAGACCTACGTCAACTGCGAGCAGTTCGAGCCCTGAGCGAGATCCGGCAGGGCGCTTCGGCCGCGGGGGCCCTGCCGTTCTCCACAACTGTCTTACCCCAGCCGTCGAGGAGCTGCCCCTCATGCGTGCCCTCCTTTGCCACCTGCTGCCGGCCTGCCTGTGGACGATCGCGACCGCGGCCCTCGCCGATCAGCCGGCCCGCGTCTCCGGCCTCGTGCTCTCGCCCGGCGGCGCGCCTTTCCCGGGAGCCCGCGCCGAGCTCTCGGAGGTGCCGAGCGCCTACGAGCAGGGGCGCATGCGGCTCAACGGGCGTCCGGGGCCGGAACCGGCGGCTACCACCGTGAGCGACGCGGCGGGTCGTTTCGAGCTGCCGCTGCCTCACAGCGGGGTATGGTCGGTGCGGGTGAGCGCCGCCGGCAGGGTGCCGGTCGAGCTCGAGCCCCTGGCCCTCTCCGAGGGCGCCGAGCTGCCGCCGGTCGGCCTGGCAACGGACGCCGGCGCGCGCTTCGAGGTCCGGGGCGCCGGCGGTCTGCCGCGGCCTGGCCACTGGGTGCTGGCAGAGAGCGGGAGGGCCGTGGTTGCGGCAGCCAGCGGCTGGAGGCCCGCACGCCGGGTGGCGGCGACGGATGCCGGCGGCGCCGTAGCCTTCCCGCGCCGCGATGACGAAACCCTGCGCCTGCGCGTCTTTTCGCCCGGGGGAGTCGAGGAGGTCCTCGAAGGCTCGACCGGCGGCACGGTGACGCTCGCCCTGCCCGCGCCGGGGCGCCGCTCGCTGCGGGTCGTCGACCTGCGCGGGCAGCCGGTCGCCGGCGTGCTGGTGCGCGGCGGCGATGCCGCCTGGCCCCTCGGCCTGACGGCGGCGGACGGGCGCTTGGAGCTGGCGGCCACCGGCAAGGCGATGCGCCTGCGGTTGATGACCGCAGACGGCCGGCAGCAGGCCGCGCGGTTGCCACCGGCCGCCGAGGAGCGCACCCCCCAAGAGCGCACAGTGGTGCTCGCCGAGGCCACGCTGGCCGGCGGCGTGGTCCTCGAGGAGGAGAGCGGCCGTCCGCTCCCGGGCGCCCTGGTGTGGTCGGGTGCCGACCCCGGCGCCTTCCGCCGCACAGATGGCGAAGGGCGCTACCAGGTCTCGTTCTCCGAGGGCGCCGCGCCCTGGATCGAGGTCCGGGCCGCGGCGCGGCTGGCGCGGCGCCTGGCGGTCGAGAAGGCCCATCTCGAGGCGCGGCGGCTGCCCACGTTGGCGCTCGCACGCTCGGTGGCGCTCGCCGGCCGCGTGGTGGACACCGGCAGCCGTGCGCTCGCCGGCGCCTGGGTCACCGCCGCTCCCGCGCCGGCCAGCGGTCCGCTCTCGACCCGGCGAGACGGCCCGATCTCGGTGAGCGCCCTGAGCCGTGCCGACGGATCCTTCCTCCTGCCCCGGCTCGAGGGCGGCGGCCTCTACGCCGTCACCGCCTCGAAGGCCGGCTACCTGACCGGTGTCGAGCGCGCCGTGGCCGGCGCCCCGGCGAGGCCGGCGGCACCCGTGCGCCTGGAGCTCGCGGCCGCGCGCGCGGCCCGCGGTCTGGTCCGGGACGAGGCCGGCAGGCCGGTGGCGGACGCCGAGGTGCGCCTGTCCGAGACCCGGCCGCCCGGCCGCAACATGCGGCCCGAGGCCCGCCGCGCCACGGAGCCGCCGAACGCCGTGTCCGACGCCTCCGGCCGTTTTCTGGTGGCGGAGATCCCGGCCCACACCCTCGACCTCGAGGTCAGCAAGCGAGGCTATGCAGCAGCCCGGGTGCGAGCCTTCAAGGTACCGCCGGGGAGCGGCCCGGTCGAGCTGCCGCCGGTCGTGCTCCGGCCGGGAGCGAGCCTCGTCGGTCGCGTGGTCGACGCCGGGGGGCAGAGCGTGGCCGGAGCCGGCGTTTTCCTGGTCGAGGAGCTGCGCAACGTGAGCGAGCAGGCGGCCGGCCTCGACCAGGCGGAGCCGGACGCCTCGACCGGCGCCGACGGCCGCTTCCGGCTCGCGGATCTGCAGGCGGCCGTGCCCGTCCACCTGCTGGTCAAGGCGGCGGGCTTCCTGCCGGGTGCGGTGCGCGGTGTGAGGCCGCCTTCAAGGCCCCTCCTGGTGCGGCTCACGGAGGGCGCCACCTTCCATGGCCGAGTGATCGATTCGGCGGGTGCCGCGGTGGCCGGCGCCAGGGTCGAGCTCGACCACCGCCCGACGGCGCCGGGCCGCGCCGACATCCAGACCGGCACCGTGATCTCGAAGCTCGCCACCTCCGACCGCGAGGGCCGCGTCGAGATCCGCGAGGTGCCGCCGGGCGGAGCGACGCTGGCGGTGACGGCCGAAGGCTTCGTGCCGGTGGAGGAGGTGGAGACCGCGCTGCCGCAGGCCGAGGGCGAGGAGCAGGAGATCGTGCTCGATCGCGGCGGAAGCCTCCACGGCAGGATCGCGACGCGCTCCGGCGAGGCGATCGCCGGCGTGCGGGTGATGGCGGCGGGAGCGGTCGGCGTGTCCGACGAAGAGGGGCTCTACCGCGTTGACGGCATCGTCCTGGGACGGCAGACGGTCGAGGCCTTCCATCCCAACTACGCGCGCTACTCCCGGCCGCTGGCGATCGAGGAAGGGGAGAACCACCTCGACATCCGCTTCGAGGACGGCCAGGAAGTGCGCGGGCAGGTGGTGGACGAGGAGGGCCGGCCGGTGGCCGGCGCCATGGTGCGGCTGGCCCCGGAGAGCATGTCGCTCGCGCGGCTGCGCGAGGCGCGCTTCTTCCGGGCGCTCTCCGATGCCGAGGGCACCTTCACCCTGAAGCCCGTGGCGCGCGGCAGCTACCGGCTGAGCGCTTCGGCGGAGCGCTACGCCGACACCGAGCTCGCCGAGACGGTGACGGTCGAGAGCGAGCCGGTCGCCGGCATCGAAGTGGTGCTCTCCGCGGGCGGCGCCATCCGCGGGCGGGTGCTGGGCCTCTCGGCCGAGGAGTTGCCGCGGGTGGCCCTCTCCGCCGAGCACGAGTTGGGGGAGCGCTACGACGGCCAGGTGGACGCCGGCGGCGGGTTCGTCTTCGAGCACCTGCCGGCCGGCGACTGGCGGCTCGAGGCCAGCCTGCTCGACGGCCAGCGCCACGCCCAGGCCCGCGTCCCGCTGCCACCGAACGCCGAGGTGCGGCGCGATCTCGAGTTCGCGCGCCGCTTCGCCCTCTCCGGCGTGGTGCTGCTCGACGACGAGCCACTGGCCGACGCCCTGGTCTCGATCCGCGGCCGCGACCGCGCCGTGGAGCGCTCGGTCGACACCGACTACGAGGGTCGCTTCCGCTTCGACGACCTGGAGGCCGACAGCTACTGGCTGGGCCTCAACCAGCCACGCCGGCAGGTGGTGCACAACGAGACCGTCGAGCTCGCCGCCGACCGCGACCTCCTGCTGCGGCTCGAGCGCGCCCGCATCGCCGGCACGGTGAGCGATGCGGGGAGCGGCGGGCCGGTGGCGGATGCCGTCGTCACGCTGCGCCACCCGGCCGGCGCCGACGGCCCGGAGTACCTGCTCGCGGCGGGCAGCGACGCGGCCGGCGCCTTCAGCTTCCTCAAGGTACCGCCCGGCGGCTATCGGCTGGCGGTCGCGAGCGAAGGCTTCTCGGCCCTCGAACAGGAGCTGGTGGTGGGCGCGGAGGACGTCGACGGCCTGGCGCTCGCGCTCGAGCCGGCGCCGGCGGTGGAGATCGCGGTGCGCCTCGCCTCGGGACGGTTGCCAGCCGTGCTCCATCTCCGCGTGCTCGGTCCGGACGGGCGGGTGGTGCTCGCCGACTCGCGGCCCGTGGATGCGGCCGGCGTGGTGCGGCTCTCGACCGTGCCTCCGGGCGCCTGGACGTTCGAGGCCACCGGCACCGGCGGCGGCCTGGCGAGCGCCCCGCTCACCGTGCCCGGCGAGCCGCTGGCCCTGGTCCTGCCCGACGCCGCCCGCCTCGCGGTCCGCGTTCCCGCGCTGGCCGCCTCCGACGACATCGCCGCGCTCGGCGTGCGAGCGGCCGATGGCCGTCCCCTCCAGGTGCTCGGCCTGGGCGGTCGCCCGGCGCAGCAGTGGCAGGTGGTCGCGGGAAAGGCCGTGGTCGACGGCGTGCCGGCCGGCGGCTGGATGATCGAGGTCACGACCCCGGATGGGCGGCGCTGGGCTTCTGCCGTCGCGACCGACGGGCTGGCGGACATGGCCGTGACCGTCGAGTGAGCCTGTAGACTCCCTCGACACGGAGGAGCGGGAGATGGGCACGGCAACCGGCAGGCAGGTGGCACTGATCCGCGGCATCAACGTCGGCAAAGCGAAGCGGGTGGCGATGGCCGACCTGCGCGCCTTGGTCGAGGGCCTGGGCTACGGCGACGTGGCCACGCTGCTCAACAGCGGCAACCTCGTCTTCACCGCTCCCCGCACGGCCGCGGACAAGAGCGCCGCGCGCATCGAGGCGGAGATGAAAAAGCAGCTCGGTCTCTCCGCCCGGGTGATCGGGCTCAGCGCCGCGGAGCTCGCCGCCGTCGTCGCCGAGAACCCGCTCTGCGAGG
Organism: Thermoanaerobaculia bacterium; assembly: GCA_044869805.1. GTDB lineage: Bacteria > Acidobacteriota > Thermoanaerobaculia > Multivoradales > SZUA-115 > CAWDVR01. The sequence continues at coordinate 13,124 of JBIOXV010000035.1, forward strand.
TCGCCACCGACCCCTCCCGGCACCTGATCGCCGTCCTCGCCGACCCGGCCGACCGCCGGCGCCTCGAGCCCTTGACGAAGCTGGACTGGTCCCCCGAGACCCTGGCCCTCGGCGCGCGCGCGGCCTACATCTGGTGCCCGGACGGCATCCTCGTCAGCCGCCTGCCCGAGGCCGTCGGCCGCGCCCTCGGCGATGCGGTCACCGTGCGCAACTGGGCGACGATGACCAAGCTCCACGCGCTGGCTGGCGGAGCTTGACGCTCGACCTCTGCGCGTCCGTCCGGACGCGGACAGGCGGATTCCGGTAGCGGACAGCCGGAGGGCCCGCCCGCCTCCGGTTTCGGTAAAAACAGGGCTTTGGCGAGCCCCAGCCGCCTGGCATCTCCCTTGCCCGCCCCGCCCGGCATGCTCACCCGAGACCTTCGCCACGCCGTCGTCTCTCTGCAGCGGACCCCCGGCTTCACGGTCGCGGCGCTCGTCGTCCTGGCGCTCGGCATCGGCGCCAGCACCGCGATCTTCAGTGTGGTCCACGGCGTGGTGCTGCGCCCACTGCCCTTCGCCGACCCGCACGAGCTGATCCGCCTGTGGTCGAACCGGGAGGACCGCGACCTGAGGTTCTTCTCGGTGTCGCCGGCCGACTACGAGGCCTGGCGCGAGCGCGCCCGCTCGCTGGAGAGTGTGGGGGCCTGCGACCGCCCGCGCCCCGCGACGCTCCGCGGCGGCGCGGACCTCGAGCCCCTGCAGGCGGTGCGCGTCGCCGGCGATCTCCTCCCGCTGCTCGGCGTGTCGCCTTCCCTGGGCCGCTGGCTCGAGTCCTCCGACCCGGGCGACGCGGGCGCGGCGATGATCAGCCACGAGCTCTGGCAGCGGCGCTTCGGCGAGCGGCCCGACGTCCTCGGCCAGCCGCTGCTGCTCGACGATCGCTCCTGGACGATCGTCGGCGTGATGCCTCCCCGCTTTGCGATTCCCAACGCGCCGGCGGACGTCTGGCTGCCCTTGCCGCCCCCGGCCGATGCCGGGGAGCGCGGGGTCCGTTTCCTCCGCGTGCTCGCCCGCATCGGGCCCGGGCACGACCTCGAAGGCGCCCGCCGTGAGCTCGCCGCGATCGCGACCGCGCTCGGGCAGCAGCGCCCGGCCTCGAACGCCCTCTGGGGCGTGACCGTGTGGCCGCTCGCCGATACCGTGGTGGGCCCGGAGGCCCGGCGCTCGGTGTGGCTGATCGCCGGCGCCGTGGGCTTCGTGCTGCTGATCGCTTGCGCCAACGTGTCGAGCCTGCTGCTGGCCCGCGCCACGGCGCGGGGCCGCGAGATGGCGGTGCGCTCTGCGCTCGGCGCCAGCCGCGGGATGCTGATCCGCCTGCTGCTGGTCGAGAGCCTGGTGCTGGCGGTCGCCGCCGGCGGCGCCGGCCTGCTGCTCGCCAGTTGGGGCGTCGATGCCGTGAAGTGGCTGGGAGCGGCCTCGGTGCCCAGGATCGACGAGGTGGTGCTCGAGCCCCGGGCCGTGGCTTTCGCCGCGCTCCTCAGCCTGCTGACCGCCCTGCTCTTCGGGCTGGCGCCGGCCTTCGCAGGGTCTCGCGGCCCCGCCGGCTCGCTCACGGCGCGCGGCTCGTCACCGGGCCGCGGCACGAGCCGCGGCCGCGACGCGCTGGTGGCGGCGGAGGTGGCGCTGGCGGTGCTCCTGCTGGTCGGCGCCGGCTTGCTGGCGCGGAGCTTCGTCGAGCTCCAGCGGCGCGCGCTCGGCTTCGAGCCGGCCGGGCTGCTGACCGCGGAGATCGCGGTGCCGTCCGGCCCGGGTGCGCAGGCGGACCTCACCGGGGTGGCGGAGCGCGTGATCTCCGCCCTGGAAGCGCTTCCGGGGGTGGCCGCCGTGGCGGGCGGGAGCGGCCTGCCGTTCTCGGGTCCCAACGCCGCCGACGTCTTCGAGATCGAGGGCCGGCCCGTGGACGACGAAGCGCTACCCGACACGGACTTCCGCGTCGTCAGCGGGGACTACTTCCGGGCGCTCGGAATCCCTCTGACCCAGGGCCGCGCCTTCACCGCGGGCGACGGGCCGCTGGCGCCGGCCGTGATCCTGAGCGTGTCCACGGCCGAGCGGTACTGGCCCGATGGCGATCCGATGGGCGCTCGGGTGCGGGTCGGCGGCTCGCCCTGGATGACCGTCGTCGGCATCGTGGGCGATGCCCGATACCGCTCCATCGAGGAGCCGGAAGCCGTGTCGCGGTCGATGATGTACCTCCCTCACCGGCAGATGTGGAAGCTGCCGCTGACCTTCGCGATCAGGGCGAGCCTGGCGCCCGAGTCGCTGACCGGCGCCGTCCGCCAGGCGCTGCGCAGGGCCGCGCCGGAGCTGCCGGTGACCCGCATCGACACCATGTCCGCCGTGCTGTCGCGGGCCCGCGGGCCGCACCGCTTCTACGCCGCGCTGCTCGGGGTGTTCGCCGCCACCGCCCTGGTGCTGGCCGCGGCCGGGCTCTACGGGCTGATCGCCTACCTGGTGGCCCGCCAGACACGGGCGATCGCCGTGCGCGTGGCCCTGGGGGCGAGCGGCGCGGCTGTCCTGCGCGCCGCGGCCGGCCGTGGCATCGGCCTCGCGGCGGCGGGCCTCGTCCTGGGCCTCGCCGGCGCCTGGGCGCTGCGGCGTGTGCTGGCGGGCGTGCTCTTCGAGGTCAGCCCGGTGGACCCCACGACCTATGCCCTGGTTGCCGGCACGCTGCTGCTGGTGACCGCCGTGGCGAGCTACGTCCCCGTCCGGCGGGCACTCGGCATCCAGCCGGCCGAGGCGCTGCGCGTCGACTGAGCGCCCGCCATCGCTCCCGGCCGTGGAGGCTGTAGAGTCGGCAGACCCGCGTCGGCGAGTCCCGGCGCGGCCCGGAGGTCGAGTGGCCAGGAGGTGAGGAGATGCCGGTTTCGCCAGCTTTTGCCGAGAGCAATCGAACGCAGACCGAGCGACTGCGCCGGCTGGTCCAGCGCCTGGACGCGACTGGGTTGGCCGTGCGCCTGCCAAACGGCTGGACGGTGGCCGGTGCCCTGGCCCACCTCGCGTTCTGGGATCGCCACCGGCTCTGCCTGATGCGGCGCTGGGCGGCCGGCGACTTCGCGACCGGCGCCTACCACGGCGACGTGTTCAACGACGCGGCGCAGCCGCTCCTGGAGATGATCCCGCCCGAGCGGGCGGCGAAGGCGGCGCTGGCGGCCGCGGAAGAGATCGACGCGTTGCTCCTGGAGGTCTCCGACGAGGTGGTCGACCAGGCGCTGGCGCGGCCCGACGCCCCGAACCTCGACCGCGGCTCGCACCGCGCGCACCACCTCGACCAGGTCGAGAAGGCGCTCGCCGAAGCGAGCTTGTGAACAAATCTGCTGCGCGGGCCGCTCGCGACGATTTCTTCACGAGCTCTGGGCGCAGCCCTCACCGCAGCAGCCGCGGCAACGCCTCTCGCGCTTCTTCCCTGGTCATCCCGAGCTTCCCGGCCCCGGCCACCAGCGCCTCGAGATCGACGGGGTAGAGCCCGCCGCGCGCCGGGTCGGCGAGGCCGGCGACGTTGCGCGGGGCGATGGCCTCGGTGACCCACTCGGTGAAGGGCTCGATCTCGGGCTTGGCCGTGGGCGAAGCCTCCGTCGCCAGACCGTCGAGCCGCCGCAGGGCCTCGGCAAAGGCGCCGGAGACCAGCGGATCGCGGCAGCCGAAGAACCCCTCCCACGCCCAGTCTCTGGCCCCGGGCGCGAGGCGCCGCGAGGCCTCGGCGAAGCTCACGAAGGCGAAGTAGAGCATCGAGTAGGCCTCGAAGAGAGGGAAGCTCGCCATCGCCCGGTAGGCGCCGGCGACCAGGCGGTCCACCGCGTCGGCCTCGTCGGCGAGCAGCGCCGCGTAGCGCTCGAGCTCGTCGGCCGAGGGCAGCCCGTTCGCGAAGAGGTGTCCCACGCGCTCCACGCCGGCCAGGCTCCAGGCGATGCCGGTCGAGAACAGCGGATCGGTGAAAGCGAAGGCGCCCGGCAGCAGCAGCCAGCGCTCGCCGGCCGCCCGCGACAGCCGGTGCTGCAGCCGCGGCACGGTGCGCACCGGGAAGAGCGGCTGCGAGGGCGCGAACTGGCGGCCGATCGAGGGGTAGCGATCGAGCAGGCGCGCCCATAGCGCCGGCGGGTCGGAGGCGCCTTCCGCGAAGAGCCGCCGCGCCTCGGGCCGGTTGCCGTCGAGCAGGAAGCCGGCGGAGACCACGCCGTGGTCGAAGCCCAGCACGTACATCCAGCCCACGTCGAGCAGGTGGTGGAGAGCCGCCTTGTCGTCCGGGTAGGGTCCGGGCGCGAGCGCCGCGCCTTCGCTCTCCGCCACGGCGGCGAAGTCGAGGGCGCCGGCGAAGTGGCTGTAGACCAGGGCGGAGTCGACCGTGATGCGCTCCGGCGCGGGCGTGATGGGCAACGCCCGCGCCAGGAAGCCGCCGGCACCCGAGGCGTCGATCACGAAACCGGCGGTGACCTCGACCCGGCGGCCGTGGCGCTCGCCGGTCAGCCGAGCGCCGGCGGCCCCGATCTCCACGCCGGCGAGCCGCGTCTCGTCCAGGTAGCGGGCGTCCTCCTCGAGCGCCCGGCGCAGCAGCAGGTGGTCGACGTCGGCGCGCAGCCAGTGGGTGTCGGAGACCTCGTCGTGCGGGCTCGCCGCCACCAGCAGGCGCTCCGCCGGCGCCTCGTGGAAAGCACGCCCCGGCCGATGGCCGAAGAAGCTGAAGCCGCGCTTCAGGCCCCGCCGTACCTCGGGAAAGCGCTCCACCCAGCGGCCGTAGGCCGAGAGGGCGCGCAGGTCGCCGAGCCCGTAGCGTTCGGCCAGCGAGTCGAGGGCGATGGCGGCGAGCGGCGTCGACGACTCGCCGATCGCGAAGCGCGGGTGCCGCCCGCGCTCGACGAGCGCCACGCGGTAGCCGAGGGCCAGCAGCACGCGCGCGCTGAGCGAGCCGGCAAAGCCGGAGCCGACGATCGCCACGTCGCAGGACATGCGCACGCTCATGGCGGAGTCAGGACGCTCAGGCCCCGCCGCAAGAAGAACAAGCGGCGCGCCGCTCGATGACGCCGGAGAGGTTCATCCGCGCCAGGCGCTCGCGCCGTGCGGCGGCGCACTCCGCGCAGCGCGCGAAGCGCTCGAGGTCCCAGAGGTCGGCCGCCACCACGCCGCCGCCGAGCGCCAGGCAGGCGTCGAGCGCGTCTTCGAGGTCGGCGAGCGCCGGCGGCGTGAACTCGCCGCGCCGCGCCAGCTCCTCGAGCGCGCCGTTGCCGCCCCGCACCGGAATCAGGCTCACGACCGAGGCTCCCTGCTCGAAGGCGTGCTCGGCGGAGCGCACCGCCCAGAGCACGCTCTCCCCCGGCGGCACGAACGGCGCTCCCACCAGCACGAAGGCCCGCAGCCCCAGGCCCGCCCCGGAGAGCAGTGCCGCGGCGCGATCGAAGTCCGCGAGCGTCATCGCCTTGCCGAGCCGCGGCAGGGCCTCGGGGTGCAGGGTCTCGAGCCCGATCGCCACCTCCAGCCTGCCCTCCAGCAGCTCGCCGAAGTCTAACGCCCGCCGGCCGAGGAGGCGGGCGTGGCTCTCGACCACGGTGCGCAGGAACGGCCTGGCGAGCGCGGCCAGCGCCACGTCGTCGGCGGGAGGCACGGCGCGCGGCTCGAAGAAGTTGCTGGCGTTGTAGAGCTTGAGCAGGGTGGCCGCCGGCTCGGCGATGGCCAGCGCCGCGAGGCCCGCCGCCACCTGCGCCGGCAGAGCACCCGGCGCTGTCGCGTGATCGAGCGTGTGCCGCCAGAGATCGCAGAATACGCAGGTGAAGGGGCACTCGGCGCCGGCCAGGAAGAGCGTGGCGGACCCCACCACGCCGCGGTCCGCGGTGCGCTCTCGCTCCAGCAGCGTGCCGAGCGGCCGCCAGGGATCGACCGGTGCCTCCTCCGGCCCGCGGGCTGGCCGTAGAGAGCGAACGTCGAGCTCGGCTGGCATCAGACGGGCCTCTCACAGCTCGTGGAGAGAGCGTCGCGAGCGGACTGCGCAGCAGATCTCTCCACGAGCTGTCAGGCGGCCACGCGGTGGAGCTGGAGGAAGTGCCGCCGATACACCTCCGCGGGCTGCCCCAGCCGGCGCGAGAACAGGTCTCCCGGCAGCGCTCCCTGCTGGAAGCGGCGCTTGGGGAAGAGCGGCAGCTCGAGCCCGGTCCAGTGACGGATGCCGCGGCGGACGATCTCGCCCTTCAGGGCGTAGAGCCGCTCGTGCGAGCCTCCGGCCAGCTCGGCGAAGGGGATGGCCTCGGCCACCGCGATCAGGGCCGGCCGGGTGTAGGGCGAGAAGCCGCGGAAGCCGTACCGGACGAGGGGCGCATAGGTGCGCACCGTGCCGCGCGACAGGCCGCCGCTGTAGGTCAGCGAGTGCTTGATGGCGTCGACGCCCCAGCCCTCCTGGTAGAGCATGCGGTTGCCGACCACGCTGCGGATGGTCAGCTCCGGGTTCTCCTCGATCGGGTAGTCCTTCAGATTCTCGTCGCCACCGTCGCCGTCGGCCAGGTGCCGCCACTCGGGATAGCGCCGGCGGATGCCGGCGACGAGGGCCAGCGCCACCGCCGCGCACTCGACGTCGAGCGGCTTGTAGTCCTCGATCACCTCGACGGCGGCGAGCGGGTCCACCTCTCCGGCGGCGACCTCCACTACCTCGCCCAGCACCTCGAGGTCGAGGCGGCGCAGGAGCTCGCGGGCCTGCGAAAGGTCCTCGCCGCCACCGTCCACGGCGAGGGTGAAGGCCTTGAGCCGCGCCGGGCTCGACCCCGAGTCGAGGAGCGTGTGGTACACGGCGAGCAGCACGGAGGCGCTGTCGATGCCGCCCGAGAACAGCACGCCGAGGGGCTCCTCGCGCGGCAGGGCCTCGACCCAGGCGCGGACCTCCTCGAGGAGCGCGCCCACGTAGCGACGGCCGATCTCGTCGAGGTCCGGCGGCAGCACGCCGCGCGGTGGGTCGAAGAAGCGGCGGTAGGTGGGGTTGGGGTCCGGGCAGCCGATCAGGCGCAGGTGGGTGACGTGGTGGGCCGGCGCCATGCGGGTGTAGCTCGGATGGAACTGCGCGCCGTGTCCCTCGGCGTCGAGGAAACTCCGGATCTCGTCGATGCGCTCGGCCACCACCAGCAGCGGGCCCTCGGACTCCTTGGCCAGGAAGTAGCGCAGCGGCCGGTCGAGGCTGCGCGCCAGGGCCACCCGCTCGCCCTGGCGCGCCACCAGCGCAAACCCACCGCGAATGCCCAACACCGCGGCCGGGTCGTCGGCGAGCAGGCGGCGGCGCGCCTCGTCGAGCGAGAGGTCGAGCACTTGCTGGCGGCCGGGGTCGACGAGGTCGACGACGCGGGCGATGGGGCGGTGGGTCGGTTGCATGGTTCGATTCTAGCGCCGCCCCTCACCCCGCTTGCGGTCGAATGCCCACGGGCTGCTAGGATGCGCCGAGTTTTTTTGCCACGGGCTTTGGCGATCGCGTCCGGAGGTGGGCGATCGCGTTCGGAGATGGGTGTGGGAGCCATGCCGAGAGCCTTCGTAGCCAAGGAGACGCGACCGGGCGAGACCCGCGTCGCGGCCACGCCGGAGACGGTGAAGAAGCTGGTGAAGGCCGGGCTGGCGGTCGCCGTGGAGCGCGGCGCCGGCGCTGCGGCGGGCTTCCTGGATCAGCGCTACGCCGAAGCCGGGGCCGAGGTGGGAGCCGGGGACGCCGCCGCCTGGCAGGGCGCGGACGTGGTGCTCAAGGTCACGGCTCCCGCCGAGGGCGAGGTCGGCGAGCTCCGCCCCGGCGCCATCCTCGCGGCGCTCCTCGACCCGTACCGCAACCCGGAGCTGGCGGCGAGGCTCGCCGCCCAAGGGGTCTCGGCCTTCGCCATGGAGCTGGTGCCGCGCGTCACCCGCGCGCAGGACATCGACGTGCTCTCCTCGCAGGCCTCGATCTCCGGCTACAAGGCGGTGGTGCTCGCCGCCGCCCGCCTCGGCAAGTACTTCCCGCTGCTGATGACCGCCGCCGGCACCATCCAGCCGGCGCGGGTGGTGGTGCTGGGCGCCGGCGTCGCCGGGCTGCAGGCGCTCGCCACCGCCAAGCGTCTGGGCGCGGTGGTCGAGGTCTCGGACATCCGCCCCGCGGTCAAAGAGCAGGTCGAGTCGCTGGGCGGCAAGTTCATCGAGCTGCCGGAGATGCCCTCCGGCGAAGGCCAGGGTGGCTACGCTCGGGAGATGACGCCGGAGTTCCTGGACAAGCAGCGCGCCCTGCTCACCCAGCGCATCGCGCTCGCCGACGTGGTGATCACCACCGCGCAAGTGCCGGGCAGGAAGGCGCCGACGCTGCTGACCCGCGCCATGGTCGAGGTGATGAAGCCGGGCTCGGTGGTGGTGGACATCGCCGCCGCCCAGGGCGGCAACTGCGAGCTCACCCGCGCCGACGAGGAGGTCGATCACAACGGCGTCCTCGTCCTGGGGCCGGCGAACCTCCCCGCCACCGTGGCCCACGACGCGAGCCTGCTCTACTCGCGCAACCTCCTCGCGCTGCTGATGCTGCTCTTGAGGGACGGCCAGCTCGCCGTGCGCGAGGACGACGAGGTAGTGCGCGGCACGCTGCTCACCCACGGCGGCAAGATCGTCAACGAGGCCGTGGCCAAGCTGGCCGCGGGCCAGGGGCGCCCTTGAATCAACGACAGGAATGAGCGCATGTGAGGAACCCGTCGCGAGCGGATCGCGCAGCAGGGTTCCGGAGGCACGGGAATGAGCGAAGGATGGATCGTCGGCCTCTGGGTCCTGCTGCTCGCCACCTTCATCGGCCTGGAGGTGATCCGCAACGTGTCGCGGCTGCTGCACACGCCGCTGATGTCGCTCACCAACGCCATCTCCGCCATCGCCATCGTGGGCTCGATCCTGCTCGCGGGTGAGGAGCAGTCGACTTTTTCGACGGTGATGGGCGCGGTCGCCGTCGCGGCCTCGATGACCAACATCGTCTCCGGCTTCCTGATCACCGACCGCATGCTCAAGATGTTCAAGAAGCGGGAACCGGGCCCGGGAGCCCAGGGCCGATGAGCGCCGCCGGCCACGGGACCATCGAGGTCGTCACCCAGCTCACCTACATCCTGGCGGCGGGGCTCTTCGTCCTGTCGCTCAAGTGGCTGTCGCGGCCCACTACCGCGCGCCGCGGCGTCATCGCCGGCGTGCTCGGCATGACGGCGGCGATCGTCGGCACCCTGCTCCATCCGGAGATCGTCAGCTACAAGTGGGTCCTCATCGCCATGGTGGTGGGCACGGTGATCGGCATCCCGCTGTCGTGGGTGCCGCTGACCGCGGTGCCGCAGCGGACGGCGCTCTCCCACGCTTTCGGCGGCCTCGCCGCGGGCCTGGTGGGTACCGCCAAGTTCTACCTCTGGCACGCGGACGGCTCGCTCACCGCCTTCCGTACCTCGGTGATCGTCATCGAGGTGATCCTCGGCTACCTCACCTTCACCGGCAGCCTGATGGCGGCGGGCAAGCTCCAGGAGGTGCTGCCCACGCGCCCGATCACCTACCGCGGCCAGAACGTGGTCAACCTGTCGCTGCTCGCGGTGGCGGTGGTGGCCGGCGTGGTGCTCGCCGTGGACCCCAGCCAGGCCTACCTCTTTCCGCTGATCATCGTGCTCTCGCTCTCCTTCGGCGTCTTTCTCATCCTGCCGATCGGCGGCGCCGACATGCCGACGGTGATCTCGCTCCTGAACTCCTATGCCGGCCTCGCGGCGGTGGCCATGGGCTTCGTGCTCGACAACAAACTGCTGATCACCGCCGGCGCCCTCGACGGCTCCTCGGGCCTGATTCTGTCGATCATCATGTGCCGGGCCATGAACCGCTCGTTCACCAACGTGCTGTTCGGCGCCTTCGGCACGGTGCAGGCGGCGGCCGCCTCGGCGAGCCAGAAAGCCGTGAAATCGGCGACCGCCGAGGACGCGGCGCAGCTCCTCGAGAACGCCAACCGGGTGGTGATCGTGCCCGGCTACGGCATGGCAGTGGCCCAGGCCCAGCACCGGGTGCGCGACCTCTACGACCAGCTCGCCAAGCGCGGCGTGGACGTGCGCTTCGCCATCCACCCGGTGGCCGGCCGCATGCCGGGTCACATGAACGTGCTGCTCGCCGAGGCCAACATCCCCTACGACCGGCTGGTGGAGATGGACGACATCAACCCCGACTTCCCGGAGGTCGACGTCGCGCTGGTGGTGGGCGCCAACGACGTGGTCAACCCGGCGGCCAAGAACACCCCCGGCAGCCCGATCTACGGCATGCCGATCCTCGACGTGTACAAAGCCAGGACCGTGCTCGCCAACAAGCGCTCCATGAACCCCGGCTTCGCGGGCATCGACAACGAGCTCTACACCCTGGACCAGACCCTGATGGTCTTCGGCGACGCCAAGGCGGTGATCGGCGACATCGTCAAGGTGCTCTCAGGCGAGGGTGGGGGGCTGGGGCACTAGCCCGATCGTCCTTTAGCGCCCCAACCTTCGAGTCTCTCGGCAACGCCCACCGGGCGATCTGCTGCGAAAGAGCAGCGAGCGCTCTACGCCGGCCGAAAGCGGCAACTGCCTTTGCCTCTGCCGGGCACTGACTCGGCAGGGGTCGAGACGCTCAGGTGATGCATCCCCATGTCATACTCAGCAGCCTGGAGATGGTGATCGGAAGGAGCACCAGACATGCGAACGACCATCACCCTCGAGGACGAGGTGGTCTCCGACCTCATGAAGTTCACGGGCGCCCCGACGAAGACCGGAGCTGTCAACCGGGCCCTCGCGGACTGGGTGCGCCGGAAGCGCATCGAGCGCCTCAAGGAGTTCAAGGGGAAGCTCAGGTTCGAGACTGCCGTCGAGGAGCTGCGCCAGCTCGAGGTCGACGAGCTCGACAAGCTTCATGGCTGAGGTACTGATCGACTCGTCCTCCTGGATCGCGTACTTTCGCGGCCAGGATCGAGCGCTCGGAGAGACCATCGACCACTTGCTCGACGACCAGCGCGCTGCCCTCTGCGGGATCGTCGAGCTGGAGCTGCTGAGCGGCGTGCGGGCCCACGAGCGAGAGGAGTTGGGCGAGCTGCTCCAGGCCCTGACGTACATCGACACCGCCCGGGCCGATTTCATCCTGGCAGGTGAGAAGCTTGGGGAGCTTCGGCGGCGAGGTGTCACCATCCCGGCCAGCGACTCCCTGATCGCCGCGATCTGCCTGCGCCGGGACCTCCAGCTCCTGACTGCCGACTCGCACTTCGATCACCTGCCAGAGGTTCGCCGATTTCGGGTAGCAGGATGAGCTCGATCAGGGGCTCTCGTTCAACCTGAACACCTCCCGCCCGGCGATCCAGGTGCGGAGCACCCTCACCTCGCTGATCTCGTGCGCCGGGATGGCGAAGAGGTCGCGTTCGAGCACGATCAGGTCCGCCGCCTTGCCCACCTCGAGGGAGCCGGTCTCGCGCTCCTGGAAGGCGAGCCAGGCGCCGGCGATGGTGTAAGCGGCGAGCATGGTCGGCAGGTCGACCGACTCCTGGGGGAGCCACGCCGGGCCGGGGCCAGTCGAGGGATCCCGCCGCGTGAGCGCCACCTCGATCGCCGACAGCGGGTTGAGGCTCGACACGCTCCAGTCGCTCCCGGCGACCACCGTGGCGCCGCTCGCCGCGAGGCTGCGGAGGGGGTAGAGCCAGCGCGAGCGCTGCGGCCCCAGCACCGGCTCGGTGAGGTCGACGATGTAGGGGTCCGCCCAGGCCCAGAGCGGCTGGAAGTTGGCGGCCACGCCGAGCTCTCGAAACCGCGGGATGTCCGCCGGGTCGAAGAGCTGGATGTGCGCCAGGTGATGGCGCGAGTCGCGCGCGCCGTTCGCCCGGCGGGCCGCGGCGAGCGCATCGAGCGCGGCGCGGATGGCGCGATCGCCGATGGCGTGGATGTGGATCTGGAAGCCTTCGCGGTCGAGGCGCGTCGCCATCTCGGCGAACTCCGCGGGCTCCCAGTTGAGCTCGCCGCGGCTCGCGGCCGCCGGTTCCCCGGGCTTGGCGAGGTAGGGAGCGAGGAGGGCCGCCGTGCGCGCCTCGATCACGCCGTCGGCGAACATCTTGACCGCGCCGGCGCGCACCTTCCGCAGTCCGCGCGCGCTGTCGCGGAGCTTCGCGAGCTCGGTGATCTGCGCCGCGCCCGCTCCCGGATCGGCATAGAGGCTCACCAGCACCCGCATCGCGAGCTCGCCCGAGCGGTCGAGCGCGGCATAGGTCTCGAGCAGCCTGGCGCCGGCGCTCGCTTCGATCGCCGAGGTGATGCCGAAGGAATGTGCCAGCGCCAGCGCGCGACGCAGGCCCGCCAGCCGCTCCTCCGCCGTGGTCGCGGGCAGCACGCCATCCATCAGGTCCGCGGCGGTCTCGCGCAGCGTGCCGCTCGGTTCGCCGCTCGCGTCGCGCTCGATGCGGCCCTGCGGCGGGTCCGGGGTGTCACGACCGATGCCGGCCAGCGCCAGCGCCCGCGAGCTCACCCACGCCGAGTGCCCGTCGGCAGACGAGAGATAGGCGGGCCGGCCGCCGACCAGGGCATCGAGGTCGACCCGGCTCGGATTGCCCTCCGGAAAGTAGGGAAGGTCCCAGCCGCCGCCCAGCACCCAGGCGTCCGGACCCAGGGCCGCGGCGCATGCTCGGATGCGGGCCAGGACCTCCTCCCGGCTCGCGGACCCGTTGAGGTCGCAGCGCCCGAGCTCGACGCCACCCGAGACCAGATGCACGTGCGAGTCGTGGAAGCCGGGCAGCACCAGCTTGCCGCCCAGGCGGAGCACCTGCGTCCCGGGGCCGACGAAGCCGGTCGCGCCCGCGGCCGTGCCGACGTAGACGACGCGGCCCGCGCGCACCGCCAGCGCCTCGGCCCAGCGGCGGGCCGCGTCCATCGTGTAGATGCGCCCCTCGAGCAGCACCAGGTCCGCCGGCGGTTCGGCCGCAGCGAGGGATCCGGCGAGGAGGGGCGAGGCGAGCAGGGCCAGGGCGCCGGCCACGGCCCGGCGAGCGTGCGGACGAAGCATCGAGGCCTCCCTTGATCGAGGCCGGGGACGCTAGCACGGCGACGGCCAGCTGGGCCGGCGGCGCCGGGGCCCTGTGCTAGCCTGCCCGCTGCCCATCGAGATTGAATTGCCAGCACGTCTGGAGGAGACCGCGTGAGCGAGCCTCGACTCGACCGCCAGGAAGCCGTCGTCCCCCAAGAATCAGTCGTCGAATTCACGCTCCGCGCCGCGATCGCCGGGATCGCGTTCGGCGCGCTGTTCGGGGCGGCCAACGCCTACCTGGGCCTGCGGGTGGGGCTGACGGTCGCCACCTCGATCCCGATCGCGGTCCTGACGGTGGTGGCGTTCAAGGCACTGCGCGCCAAGGGCGACCTGATCCTCGAAGCCAACATGGCGCAGACCATAGGCTCCGCGAGCTCGTCGCTCGCCGCCGGCACCATCTTCACCATCCCGGCCCTCTTCCTGTGGGGGGTCGTGCCGCCGCTCTGGCAGGTGGCGATGCTGGCACTCTTGGGCGCCATCCTCGGCATCGCGGCGATGATCCCGCTGCGGCGCCTGCTGATCGTCGAGAGCCACGCCGAGCTGCCCTACCCAGAGGGCACAGCTTGCGCCGAGGTGCTGCGCGCCACCACCGAGGAGTCGAAGGGCGGGCGCTGGATCTTCATCGGCCTGGGGATCGGCGCGCTGGTCAAGCTCGCGGTCACCGGCTTCGCGCTGATGCGCCCCGACCTGGTGGCGCACCTGCCGGTGCTGCCCAAAGCCGAGCTGGCGCTCGAGATCGCGCCGGCGCTCCTCGCCGTGGGCTACATCCTGGGCTACAAGCAGGCCTCGATCATGGTCGCCGGCAGCCTGATCTCGGCGACCGTGCTGACGCCGCTCATCGCTCTCGTCGGCGAGGGCCTGACGGCGCCGCTCTTCCCCGAGGCCACGACCCCGATCCGCGACCTCTCCTCGGGCCAGATCTGGGCTCGCTACGTGCGCTACATCGGCGCCGGAGCGGTGGCCGCGGCGGGCATCGTGACCGTGATCCGCGCCCTGCCCACCATGTACCGCTCGCTGGTCGCCGTGCTCGCCGGGCTGAGGGGCGGAGCCGCGCGGGGTGAGGCGGACGCCATGCCCCGCACCGACCGCGACCTGCCCGGCTGGGTGGTGATCGCCGGCCCCGCGATCGTGGTCGCGACCCTCGCGCTGGTGCCCAACCTCTTCGCCGGCGAGATGAGCTTCCTGCCGCGCCTCATCGCGGCGCTGGGCGTGGGGCTCTTCGGCGTCATCTTCGTGGTCGTCTCCTCGCGCATCGTCGGCCTGATCGGCGTCTCTTCGAACCCCACCTCCGGCATGACCCTGGTCACGCTGCTGGGCGTGTCGCTGATCTTCGTGCTCTGCGGCTGGACCGACCCCTCGGCGCGCGCCGCCGTGCTGACGGTGGGCACGGTGGTCTGCATCGCTGCGTCGAAGGCCGGCGACATCTCGCAGGACTTGAAGACCGGCTTCCTGGTCGGCGCCACGCCAGCCAGGCAGCAGGCTGGCCAGTTCCTCTCCGCCGCCTTCGCCTGCTGGGTGGTGGCCGCCACGGTGCTGCTCCTGGGAAACACCTACACCTTCGGCTCCCCCGACCTGCCGGCGCCGCAAGCGACGCTGATGAAGACGGTGATCGAGGGGGTGCTCTCCGGGTCTCTGCCCTGGGGCCTGGTGGGCACGGGCAGCGCATTCGCGCTCGCCGGGCTGCTCGCCGGCCTGCCGGGCCTGCCGTTCGCGGTCGGCATCTACCTGCCGCTCGCCAGCATGACGCCGATCTTCCTCGGCGGGCTGGTCCGCCGCCTCGTCGATGCCCGCCGCCCGGCCGCGGCCGCGGAAGGCACGGCGCCGGGCGCCAAGGGGCACGAGGGCGACCGCGGCATCCTGGCGGCCTCGGGTCTGATCGCGGGCGAGGGTCTGATGGGCGTCCTGGTGGCGGGCCTGGTCTACCTGAAGGCCGATGGACCGCGGCTCGCGGCTAAGGTCGACTCCTGGCCGATCGTGCCTGGGGCGCTCGAGCGCATCGCCGAGACGCTCGAGAGCTGGCACTTCGCCGAGCGCGGTTTCGCCCACATCGCGGGCGCGCCCGCCGTGATCCTCGGCCTCGCCATCGTGGCCGGCATCTCGGTGCTGATCTACCGGGCGGGGATGGAGGCGAGCCGCGCCGCGAGGTGACCACCCGCCCATGGCTCGCGGCGATCGCTCCTCCGCCTTCACCCTGCGCACCGCCGCCGTCGGCATCGCCCTGTCGGCGGTGGTGGCCACCTACTCGACCTACGCCGGCCTGAAGGCGGGCGGCGTCTACTGGCCGATCATCACCGCCACGCTCGCCGCCATGGGCCTGTTGCGCCTCGGCCGCGCGCCGAGCGCGCAGGAGGTAAACGTCGCCGCCACCGCCGCCTCGACCGGCGGGCTGCTCGCGGCCGGCGTGCTGTTCACCGTGCCGGCGGCGTGGCTCGCCGGGGTCGAGGTGAGCGTCGCCGAGGTGATGGCGATCGCCCTCGTCGGCGGCCTCTTGGGCGTCGCCTTCACCGTACCGCTACGCGCCGAGATGATCGAACGCCTGGAGCTGCCGTTCCCCGACGGCACGGCCACCGCGCGGGTGATCGAGGCGGGCGACGAGGGCGGGCGCAAGATCAAGACCGTGCTCGCCGCGGCGGGGGTGGCCGGGCTCTTCGCCGCGGTGCGCGACGGGTTCCGGCTGCTGCCCTCGGTCGTCAATCTCGAGTCGCTGGGACTGCCCGCCGCGCGCTCGTTCTCCTTCGGCGCCGGCATCAGCCTGGTGCCGCTGGCCGGCGGCTTCCTGATCGGCCCGAAGTTCACGGGCGTGTGGTTCGCGGGCGCGGTGGCTTCCTACCTGGTGGCGGTTCCGGCCCTGCTCGCCGCCGGCCGCTTCGCCGACAAGCCCGCGGCCATCGCCGGCGCCACGCGGCCGTTCGGCATCGGGGTGATCGTCGGCGCGAGCCTCGCGTACTTCCTGCTCAAGGGCCTGCCTTCGTTCCTGCCCATGGTGCGCCGGCTGGCGGGCGGCCCCCGCCGGCGCCTCGGCGGCCTCGGCCTGGCGCTCGCTGCCGGAGTGGTCGCGGCGACGCTCGCTCTCGGCCTGCCGCTGTGGCTCACCGTCGTGGCCGTGGTCGCCGCTTTCGTGGTGGCGACCATCGCCGCTCGCATCGCCGGAGAGCTCAACATCGACCCGATGGAGATCTTCGCCATCGCGGTGCTCTTGATCGTGCTGTTCTTCGTGCGCCTGCCGCCGAAGCCGGCGGTGATCTTCGCCGCCCTGCTGGCGATCGCCGCCGGCATGGCGGGCGACTTCCTCCAGGACTTGAAGGCCGGCTCGCTGGTGGGCACGGCGCCGGCGGACCAGATCAAGGCGCAGGTGGTTTCCGTGGTGTCGTCGGCACTGGTGGTGGGGGTGGTGCTCGCGGCTCTACACCGCGCTTACGGCATCGGCTCCGTGGAGCTGCCCGCGCCGCAGGCCGTGGCGCTGGCGGCGATCGTCCAGGGAGGCGGGATCAGCGCTCCTCTGGCCTGGGGCGGCGCGGCGGGGGCCCTGCTCACCCTGGCGTCTCTGGCGTTGGGCCAGGGCATCGCGCCGATCGCCTTCGGCATCGGGCTCTACGCGCCGATCGAGCTCTCCCTGCCGCTCTTTGCCGGCGGCCTGATCCGCGCCTGGGCGGAGCGCCGCGGTCTGGCCGAGGAGGGCCGCCTGCTCGCCGCCGGTGCCATCGGCGGCGAGGGCCTGGTGGGAGCGGGCCTGGCGCTGGGGTCGCTCGCCGGCAGCAGGTAGCCTCGGCCAGGCGCGACGGTTTTCTGGCGGTCGCCGCCGAGCACGGCCCAGCGGGCGGCTCGCCGGCCGACGGCTGGTCTACTGCGGCCGTCGCAGAGCTCAGGCGGCCTCGGTCTCCTCGGGCTGCCGGATCAGGGACTCCGCGGGGATGCCCAGCTCGCGGTGCAGGCGCCGGATCATGCGTATCGTGAGAGGTCGCTTGCGGGCGAGGATCTCGTACACGCGGTTGGGGCGGCCGATCATCGGCTCCAGGTCCTGGACCGTCAGGCTGCGCCTCTCCATCTCGAACTTGATCGCCTCGACAGGGTCCGGAAGGTCGAGCGGATGGTGCTTCCGCTCGTAGGCCTCGACCAGCGTCACGAGCACGTCGAGGCGGTCGCCCTCGGCCGAGCCGGACGCGGCTCCCACTAGCCGCTCGATCTCCGCCAGGGTTTCACGGTAGTCGTCTTCGGTCTTGATCGGTCGGATGTCCATCGTCTCGTCTCCGTCAGATCGTCTGCGCGTCGATCCGGTCGTACTCCACGTGGGTTCCGAGGAAGCGGATGTACACCGCTCGATACGCGTAGTTGATCCAGACCACCAGGCGATAACGATCTTCCGCCAGGTTGAACACTACTCGCCCGGGTGAATAGGTAGAAGCTTAGCGTGCCCGGTAATAGAGGCTTGACTGTCTGGCCCGCACTCTGCTCGGATGGGTTTCAGGTCAGCCGCTCAGGCAGCAAGGATGGAGTGCCGCGCCCCCCGGCGCGGGCGCTGTCCCATCCCCATCGGAGGGAGCACGCCATGAGAGTCAGCTTCCTCAAGCCGCCCATCGGCGGCATCATCGGCCTCGAGATGATCACCTTCGTCGAGCCGCTGGGCCTCGAGTGCGTGGCCGGCGCGCTCGAGCTCCGCGGGCACCAGTGCCAGATCGTGGACCTGCGCATCGAAGGGCTCGAGAAGGGCCTGCGCAAGGCGCGGAGCTTCGAGCCCGAGGTGGTGGGCCTGCAGTGCAACTTCACCACCGAGCGATTCCGCACCCTGCGCATCGCGCGGCGAGTGCGTCGCGAGCTGCCGCACGCCCTGCTCGTGGTGGGCGGGCACGACGCCTCGCGAGATCCCGGCTGGTTCCAGCACCAGGCGATCGACGTGGTGGCGGTCGGCGACGGCGAGGAGATCATGCCGGCGCTCGTCGACGCCTACGAGAAGGGCGAGCCGCTCACCAAGTGTCCGGGGCTGCTGCTCAACACCGCGAGCGGCCCGGTCTCGACCGGGCACGCGCCGGCGCGGCGCAACGTCGACGACCTGCCGTTCCCTGCCCGGCACCTGATCCGCGACTACGCCGGCGAGTACTACATCAACTTCCGCCGGCCCCTGGCCTTGATGGAGACTGCCCGCGGCTGCCCCTTCAAGTGCAACTTCTGCTCGGTATGGAAGTTCCACGAGTCGAGCTTCCGCGAGAAATCGCCCGAGCGGGTGGTCGCCGAGCTCGAGCAGATCGACGCTCCCAACATCTTCATCACCGACGACATTTTCTGGATGAACGTCAAGCGTGGCCGCGAGCTGGCCGCGGCGGTGAAGGCGTCCGGCATCCGCAAGCACTACACCATCCAGACCCGCTCCGACATCATCTGCAAGTTCCCCGAGCTGATCGAGATGTGGAAGGACTGCGGCAGCATGACGGTGTTCATCGGCCTGGAGAAGATCGACGATGAGGGCCTGAAGTCGGTCAACAAGAGCAACACGGCGGCCAACAACGACCGCGCCATCCGCATCCTTCAGGAGCTGGGAGTGGGCTACACGCCCAACTTCATCGTCGACCCGGGCTGGGATCGCGAAGACTTCGACAAGCTCAAGCGCTGGATCGACAAGACCGGCGCCTACAACAGCGGCTTCTCGGTGCTGACGCCGCTGCCCGGCACCGACCTCTGGGACGAGGTGCGCCCGGACGTCAACACCGAGGACTGGGAGCTCTTCGACATCACCCACACGGTGCTGCCGACCAAGCTGCCGCTCGACGAGTTCTACCGCGAGCTCGCCGGCCTGTGGAGCCATGCGACGGACGTGCGCTACAAGATCCACGGGCGGCTCAAGACCCACCTCGGGCTGCTCGCGGCGCTGGCCGCCCGGCGGGTCACCTTCAGCGCCCTGGGCAAGGGGATGCGCATGGGCAGCGTGCTCTCCCGGCCGGAAAGCTTCCTCAAGGCACACCGCGAGAGCCCGAGCCGCCTGACCGAGGCCGCGGACCTGCGGGCGGACGCGTAGCGCGCGACTGGAGGTGGCCCCGGGGCCGGGGTCTCACCGCGTGATGCCGTTGCAGGCGGACTTCGAGGCGCAGTCGCGGTCGCCACGCCGCGAGGCTTCCGCATTCGCAGGTGAACCCGGGCGATCGTTAACCGGCGGCCGGCCCGAACCTTTTCACCACCTCCGCCTTCACCACCTTGCCCATGGCGTTGCGGGGCAGGTCATCTACCACCAACAGCCGGCTCGGCAGCTTGTAGGGCGCCAGGCGGTCGCGGCCCCAGGCGCGCAGCGCGTCGAGGTCGAGCGCCGCGCCGGGCGAGAGCACCACCGTCGCGGCCACGCGCTCACCCCATTCGGGGTCCGGCAGGCCGACCACGGCGCAGTCGGAGATCGACGGGTGGTCGCGGAGCGCGGTCTCGATCTCCAGCGCCGACACCTTGTAGCCGCCGGTCTTGACGATGTCGACGCTCGAGCGGCCGAGGATGCGGTGGATGCCGCCCTCGACCACCGCCGTGTCGCCGGTGCGAAACCAGCCGTCGCGGAAGGCCCGCGCCGTCTCCTCGGGCCGCTGCCAGTACTCGCGGAAGAGGCCCGGGCCGCGCACTTCGAGCTCGCCGGCGTGGCCCTCTCCCAGGAGCCGGCCGCTCTCGTCGACGACCCGCACCTCGACGCCCGGCAGCGGCCGGCCCACGGTACCGGCGATGCGTTCGCCGGCGAGCGGATTGGAGAGGGCCATTCCGATCTCGGTCATGCCGTAGCGCTCGAGGAGGGCGTGGCCCGTCACCTCGCGCCAGCGCGCGAAGACCTGCGCCGGCAGCGCGGCCGAGCCGGAGACCATCAGGCGCAACCGCGCCGCCGCCGTGGAGAGCCGGGCGCGCTCGCTCTCGCCTTGGCGCTCCCAGTGCTCGAGCAGCCGGTGGTAGAGGGTGGGCACCGCCATGAAGACGGTGATCTCGCCCGAGGCCAGGCGCTCCCAGACTTCGCCGGCGTCGAAGCGCGGCTGCATCTCGCAAGTCGCGCCGGCCGCGAGCGCGCAGCCCAGCACGTTGACGAGGCCGTGAACGTGGTGGAGCGGCAGCACGTGAAGTGCGCGGTCGGTGGGCACCCAGCCCCAGGCGCGCACCAGGGTCTCCATCTGCACGGCGAGGCCGCGATGGGTCCACACCGCGCCCTTGGGCCGGCCGGTGGTGCCGGAGGTGTAGACGATCAGCGCGCGGCGGCCGGCATCGATCTCGGGCAGCGCGGCTCCGGGAGTGCCCTTGCCAGCCAGCAGCTCGGCGGTCGAGAGCAGGCGCAGGCCGCGGGATCGGCACAGCGGCTCGACGCGCGACGCGAGATCGGGGGAGGCCACCACGGCCTCGGCGCCGGAGTCCCCGAGCACGTGCTCGAGCTCCGCGGACGGGTGGGAGAGAGCGAGCGGCACGGCGACACCGCCCGCCCGCCAGGTACCGTGCTCGACGGCGGCCCAGGCGAAGCCGGGCTCGACGAGCAGGGCGACGCGGGCCTCGTCGAGGTCGGGGCGGCCGGCCAGTAGCCCTACCGCGACCCGCGCCGAGGCGGCCGCGAGCTCGGCATAGGAGTGACTGCCGACACGGTCGGCGATCGCGGTCCACTCAGCGAAGGGCGCGGTGCGCTCGGCGAACCCGAGCTCCGGGCCTCCGGCGGCATCGCGATCATCCTGCGCTTCCGAGGGCATGGGTGTCCCGAAGTATTGCATGCGCGTGAGAGACTTCCCGGCCGGGCCCCCGCCATGCGCCGCCTCTCTCACTTCCTCGCCCTCGCCGCCGTGCTCGCCGGCCCGGCCGCCTTCGGCGCCGCACCGCCGCCGCTCTCCGGCACGGGTGGCGCCGTGGTCTCCGAGGAAGCGCACGCCACCGAAGCCGGGCTCGCCGTGCTGCGCGCCGGCGGCAACGCCGTGGACGCAGCGGTCGCCACCGCGCTGGCGCTCGCCGTCACCTTCCCCGAGGCGGGCAACCTGGGCGGCGGCGGCTTCGCGGTGGTGAGGATCGGTGGCGAGATCGCGGCGCTCGATTTCCGCGAGGTGGCGCCGGCCGCCGCCACCCCGACAATGTTCCTCGACGCCGAGGGCAAGCCGGTGCCCGGGGCCTCGACCGTGGGCCCGCTCGCCGCCGCGGTGCCGGGCTCGCCGCACGGCCTCTTCGAGCTGCACCGGCGCTTCGGCCGCCTGCCCTGGAAGCGGGTGGTGGAGCCGGCGCGCAAGCTCGCGGCCGACGGCTTCCCGGTCAGCGCCTGGCTCAACTGGCGGCTGGGCGAGGAGGGCGAGCTACTGGCGCGCTTTCGGGAGACGGCGGCGATCTGGATGCGAGGTGGCGAGGACGCGCTCCCGGTCGGCGCTCGGCTGCAACTGAAGGACCTGGCGAGGACCCTTGCCGCCTACGCCGAGCGCGGGCCGGAAGGGATCGTGGCCGGCCCGGCCGCCGCGGCGGTCGAGGAGGTCGCAAGGCGGCACGGCGGCGTGCTCACCGCGGCCGATCTCGCCGCCTACCGCCCGCGGTGGAGGGATCCGCTGCGCTTCCGAGCGTTCGGCTGGGAGATGGCCGGCATGCCGCTCCCCTCCACGGGCGGCGTGATCACCGCCAAGAGCCTCGCCCTCCTCGAGCGCTTGGGGCTAGCGCGCCAGCCGCGATTCGGCGCCGACCGCGCCCATCTGCTGGCCGAGAGCTGGCGCCGCGCCTACGCCGATCGCTACCTGCTGGGCGATCCGGAGTCGACGCGGGCGACGCCCGCGGAGCTGCTCGCCGAGGCTGCGCTGGCCGGCGCCGCCGCCAGCTTTGACCCGCACCGGGCCACGCCGTCGGCGGCGCTGCAGCCTGTCGAGCGCCCCTCACCCCGGCCCTCTCCCCGCTCCCGCGGGGCGAGGGAGCCGGAGGGCTCGGACACCACGCACGTCTCGGTGGTCGACGGCGAGGGCAACTTGGTTGCCCTGACCACCACCTTGAACACCCTCTTCGGCTGCGGTCTCTACGTGCCGGGCGCCGGCTTCTTCCTCAACAGCGAGATGGACGACTTTGCGACCGCCCCTGGCCAGCCGAACTACTTCGGCCTGGTGCAGGGCGAGGCCAGCGCCGTCTCGCCCGGCAGGCGCCCGCTCTCCTCGATGAACCCGACCCTCGCCTGGCGCGGCCGCGAGGCGATCGTGCTCGGCGGCCGCGGTGGCTCGTTGATCCCGACCGACACCATGCAGGTGCTGCTCAACCTGATCGTGGACAGCGACGGCCTGCAGGAGGCCGTGAACCGTCCCCGCCTGCACCACCAGTGGCTGCCCGACGAGCTGCGCGCCGAGGCCGACGCGCTCTCGCCCGAGACTCGCGCCGAGCTCGAGCGCCGCGGGCACACGATCACCATCAAGCCTTCCTCCGCCCGCGTCAACCTGGTGCGCCTCTCGGCCGGCGGCGCCCTCGAGGCCGCCACCGAGCCGCGGGGGGCCGGGGCGGCGGGCGTGGTGCGACAGGCGCCATGAGCGAGGCCAGGGCGGCGGCGCAGCTCGAGCGCGCGGTGTCGCGCTGGCAGATCGTCGGCCTGGCAGTCAACGACGTGGTGGGCGTCGGCGTCTACCTGCTGCCGGCGGCGACCGCCGCGCTGCTGGGGCCGGCGAGCCTCGCGGCGGTGGCCGTGGCCGGGGCGGCGGTGCTGCTGGTGGTGCTCTGCTTCGCCGAGGCCTCGAGCCACTTCGAGGAGCCGGGCAGCGCCTACCTCTACGCGCGCACGGCGTTCGGCGACCTGGTGGGCTTCGAGGTGGGGTGGATGACCTGGCTCGCCCGCGTCGCCTCGATGGCCTCGCTCGGCGTGGGCTTCGCCCAGGCGCTCACCTACCTCGTGCCAGCGGCCGGGTCCGGGCTGGGCCGTTCGTTGGCGATCTCCCTGCCGCTGCTTGGGCTGACCGCGATCAACCTCGTCGGGGTGCGCTCCGGCGTCACCACCGCCATGGTGCTGGTGGTGGGCAAGCTCCTGCCGCTCGCCCTCTTCGTCGGCGTCGGGGTTTTCTTCGCCTCCTGGGACGTGGCCTCGGCGCAGGCGGCCACCCGGCCGGGCCACCTGGCCGAGGCGGCGTTCCTGCTGCTCTTCGCCTACGCCGGCTTCGAGAACACGCCGGCGCCGGCGGGGGAGTACAAGAACCCGCGCCGCGACCTGCCCTTCGCCCTGCTCACCGAGATCGCGATCGTCATCACGCTCTACCTCGCGGTGCAGTGGGTGGCGCTGGGCACGCTGCCGGATCTCGCCACCTCCGAGACGCCGCTCGCCGACGCGTCGCGCCTGTTCCTCGGCGGGTGGGCCGGCTGGCTCCTCACCGTGGGCGCCGTGGTGTCGATCCTCGGCACCAACGGCAACACGGTGCTCGCCGGGCCTCGCTACCTCTTCGCCCTGGCGCGCGACGGCTTCGGGCCTCGCTTCCTGGCCTCCGTCCATCCGCGATTCCACACCCCGGCAGCGGCGATCCTGGTGCAGGCCGCCGTCGGCATCCCGCTCGCCCTCTCCGGCACCTTCACCGGCCTTGCCGCGCTCTCGGTGCTCGCCCGCTTGAGCGCCTACCTCGGCACGGCGCTGGCCGTGCCGGTGCTGCGCCGCAAGCTGGGCACTCCCGAAGGGGCCTTTCGCCTGCCCGGCGGCCCGGCGATCCCGGTCGCCGCCGCACTGGTGGCCGTGGGCCTGGGCGCGAGCGCCGGCAAGAAGAACCTCATCGCCGCGGCCGTGGCGCTGGTGGTGGGGTTGGGGATCTATGCTCTGCGACGGCGGCCTTCCAGCGGATCGCCTGCCCATCCGTAAGCCGCTCTCCCGTAGAGGTTTATGTGGAAATGGGCAGGTTGAAGTCCCGATCTTCAATCTGCCCATGCTAGTCTCCTGGCGTCGTGATCGACCGGATTCTTCAGCCGTACCTGTCGCAGCTCGCCGAACGGTATCCAGTCATCACCCTGACCGGTCCGCGGCAGTCCGGCAAGACGACGCTCTGCCGTGTGGCGTTTCCGGATCGGCCCTACGTTTCTCTGGAGACGCCCGCGCAGCGGGAGTTCGCGCTCGCCGATTCGCTTGGCTTCTTGAGTCGTTACCCCGATGGGGTCATCCTGGATGAGATCCAGCGGGCACCGGAGCTCCCCTCGTACCTCCAGGGAATGGTGGACGAGGATCCGCGGCCCGGCCGGTTCATCCTCACCGGCTCCCAGAACCTGTCTCTCTTGGCCAATGTGTCCCAGTCGCTCGCCGGGCGCTCGGCGTTGCTCGAGTTGCTGCCGCTGAGCCTGGAGGAGATGCGACGCTTCCCCTCGCCTCCCCGCGACCTCTACACGGTGCTGTGGAGCGGTGGCTACCCTCGCATTCTCGAGCAGCAGCTTCCGGCAGGCGAGTGGCTGCAGAGCTACGTGGCGACCTATGTCGAGCGCGACGTGCGACAGATCCTCCAAGTCGGCGACCTCATTCTGTTCCAAACCTTCCTGCGCCTCTGTGCGGGTCGGGTCGGCCAGCTGGTGAACCTCTCGTCGCTGGCTGCCGACTGCGGCATCAGCCACAGCACGGCTCGCGCCTGGCTCTCGGTCCTCGAGGCGAGCTACATCGTCTTCCGGTTGCCGCCTTTCTTCGCCAACTTCGGGAAGCGCCTCATCAAGTCTCCCAAGCTCTACTTTTACGACAGCGGGCTGATGTGCAGCCTCCTGGGTATCGAGAAACCGGAGCAACTCGTCACGCACCCGCTACGTGGAGCCGTCTTCGAGTCCTGGGTGATCGCCGAGATCGCCAAGCAGCACCTGCATCGCGGGCGCCGACCCCGGCTGAGCTTCTACCGAGATCGCGATCGTCTGGAGGTAGACCTCTTGATCGAGAGAGGAGCCGACTTGGTGGCAGTGGAGATCAAGTCCGGTCAGACGCCCTCGGGAGCTTTCTTCGGACCGCTGGACGCCCTGGCGAGGCACCTCTCTGGCACCGATGGACAGCTCTGGCGCCTGGCGGAGCGCTACGTGGTTTACGGCGGGAACGAGCCGCAGGACAGGACCGCCGGGAAGCTGCTCTCATGGTCGGAGCTCGACCGCCATGCGCTCGGCTCCTGAGCTGAGCCGCTCCAGGGAGGTGATCGGCTTGCCGAAGTCGCATTCGCCGTTACGAGCGCCAGAGTCGCGAGCGGCCCGGGGACGCCTACCGCGCCCAACTCGAGCCGCGGCGTGTATCGCCGTTGCCTGCGCAAGTCTGGTGCTGTGGGACCGCGATGCCGCCGCCGCTCCCGGCCTCGATGCTGGGGGCTTCGACCTCTTTCCGCCCTCCCGGGGCTACCCGACCTACACCGCCGACCCCCGGCGGCCGGAGTTCAGCGTCGCCATCCTCGGCTACCCCGATCCCGAGATCGCCGATTCCGGGAACCGGCGCTTCGGCCTCACCTTGGGCGGCCGCTTTGGGCTGTTGCGCCTGGAGCCGCGAGCGCGTCCGGAGCGTGGCTGGCAGCTCGACATCGAAGCGGGGTTCACCGGGCAGTTCGACATCGAGCACTCGCTCGACAACGTCGGCTGGGACGGCCTCTACAGTCTGCTGGTGAGCACCAAGCTGGCCGAGAAGGTGAGCTTCCAGATCGGCGCGAAGCACGTCTCGAGCCACGTCGGCGACGAGTTCGCCGAGCGCACCGGCCGCAAGCGCATCGGCTACACGCGCGAGGAGCTGGCGGTGGGTCTCGCGTCCGTCATCCACGAGCGCTGGCGCAGCTACGCCGAGGCGGGCTGGGACTTCTCGCCGAAGGAGGAGATCGGCCAGGCACCGATCCGCTTGCAGGCCGGCCTGGTCTACGAGGCCGAGGGCACCCTGGCCCGAGGCCAGAGCGGCTGGTATGCGGCGGCGGATCTCGGGGCGATGGAGGAGCGGGACTGGCACCTCGACCTCTCGCTTCAGGTCGGCTTCCGCTTCCCCTCCGGTGGTCGCCTGTGGCGCACCGGCATCGCCATTCGCGACGGCAGCGTGCCGATCGGCGAGTTCTTCCAGACCGACGAGACCTACATCGCCCTCGGCCTGTGGCTGGAACCCTGATCTAGGGCGGAGCTCGCAACGAGACCGTTGCGAGCCCTACGCCACTGCCTGCTCCTGGAACTGGAGCATGTACAGCCGGTAGTAGATGCCGCGCAGGGCGAGCAGCTCCTGGTGGGTGCCTTGCTCGCGCAGCCGCCCCTTGTGCAGCACCAGGATGCGGTCGGCGCGCTGGATGGTCGACAGGCGGTGGGCGATCACCAGGCTGGTGCGCCCCTCGAGCAGGCGGTCCAGGGCGCGCTGGATGAGCTGCTCGGTCTCGGTGTCGATCGAGGCCGTGGCCTCGTCCAGGATCAGGATGCGGGGATCGAAGGCGAGCGCGCGGGCGAAGGAGACCAGTTGCTTCTGGCCCACCGAGAGGCCGGCGCCGCGCTCGCGCACCACCGCTCCCATGCCCTCCGGCAGACGGCGGATGAAGTCCAGGGCCTGCACCTCGGCCGCCGCCCATTCGAGCCGCGCCTCGTCGATCCACTCGGCGCCGAGGCCGATGTTCTCCCCCACCGTGCCGGCGAAGAGGAAGACGTCCTGGAGCACCATGCCGATCGACTCGCGCAGCCGCGACAGGTCCCACTGGCGTACGTCCACTCCGTCGACGCGCACGGCGCCGCTGTCGACGTCGTAGAAGCGCAGCAAGAGGTTGGCGAGCGTCGACTTGCCGGCTCCGGTGTGGCCCACCACCGCCACCGTCTCGCCGGCGGCGATCGAGAACGACAGGTCCTCGAGCACCGGCTCGCCGGGCACGTAGGCGAAGCGCACGCCGTCGAACTCGATGGCGCCGCGCACCGCTTCGGGACGGTGGGGCACGGCCGGGCTCTCGAGATCGGAGGGGGTGTCGATCACCCTGAAGATGCGCTCCGAGCTCGCCATCGCCGCCTGCAGGATGTTGTACTTCTCGGAGAGGTCGGCGAGCGGCTCGTAGAAGCGCTGGGCATACTGGAAGAAGGCGACCAGCGCGCCGAGCGAGAGCGTGCCGGCGAGCACCTTGCCGCCGCCGTACCACACGATGAGGCCGAGGCCCAAGGCGTTGATCAGCTCGACCGCCGGGTAGTAGACAGCGTAGTAGAAGATCGCGTGTACGTTGGCCTCGCGATGGTCCTCGGCCAGCCGCGTGAACTCGGCGTCGGCGCGCTGCTCGCGGTTGAAGAGCTGCACCACGGACATGCCGGTGATGTGCTCCTGCAGGAAGGCGTTGATCTTGGCGATGCGCACCCGCACCTCGCGGAACCAGTGGCGCGCCTTGCGCTTGAACCAGAAGGAGAGGGCGAAGAGCAGCGGCAGGATGGCGAAGGTGGCGATGGCGAGCGGCCAGCTCATCAGGAACAGCACCACCACGATGCCGGCCAAGAGCACCAGGTCGCCGAAGATCGACACCAGCCCCGAGGTGAAGAGCTCGTTCAGCGAGTCGACATCGGTGGTCACCCGGGTCACCAGCCGGCCGATCGGGTTGCGGTCGAAGTAGCGGACCGGCAGGGCCTGGAAGCGGCCGAAGATCTCGCGCCGCAGGTCGTACATGATGCGCTGGCCCATCTCCTGCATCACCACGCCCTGGGCGAAGAGCACCACGAAGGTGGCGGCGAGCGAGGCCAGGAACACGCCCGCCGCCCACGCCAGGCCCACCTCCGGGGCCGGCAGCGGCGCCAGGCGGCCGGCGATCCAGGCGCTCACCCCGGAGAGCGTGCCCCCCTCGGCGGGCGGGCGGATGAAGAGGTCGAGCGCCACGGCGGTGGCGAGCGGCCCCACCAGGCGCAGCAGTGACGACAGGCCGATCAGCGCCACCGCCAGCAGGGTCTGGCCGCGGTAGGGCTTGATGTAGGCCAGCAGGCGCCGCATCAGCCGTGCGTCGTAGGCCTTGCCCAGGACCTCTTCTTCGTGCGTCGAGGCGTCGCTCACGGCGGGAAAAGATAGCACCCGGGGAAGGCTGCCAGTGGGCCGGTCCGACGGAGGAATCCGGGAACGGCTAGACTTAGCCCGTTGTCGTTTCACCCGGCCGCACTGGAGCGCCGTCCTACGACAGCAGGAGGGCGTCATGGCCAAGAGAACCAATCAGACCTTCGCGAAGCGCCAGCGCGAGGTCGAACGCAAAGAGAAGCAGCGGCTCAAGTCCGCGAAGCGGCTGCAGCGCCGGCAGCAAGGCGCCACGCCGGAGGCCGATGCCGGAGCGACCGGTGACGCCCCGGAGGTGCCGGGCGAGCTCAACCCGCCGGTCTGAGCGCCCCCGGTGCGCACGCCGCTCGCCGCGGGCGCTCAGCCCATCGCCGCCGGCTCTGCCGGAGCGCTTCCTTCGGCGGCTCGTGTCCGGCTTGCCCCGGCTCGGAACCGCCCCTGGCAGGCGCTCGCCGCCTCGTGTAGACTCATCCATCGAAACGCATAAGCCGTTCAGGGAAAGCAGGTTCGCATGGCGCTATCGCTCAGCCAAATGCTGAAGGAGATGGTGGATCAGGGTGGGTCCGACCTCCACATCACCACCAACGCCCCGCCGCAGATCCGCGTCGACGGCCAGCTCCGAGCCCTCAACAGCCCGGCGCTGAACCCCTCGGAGACCAAGCAGCTCGCCTACTCGATCCTGACCGACCAGCAGAAGCACCGGCTGGAGGAGAACCTGGAGATCGACTTCTCGTTCGGCATCAAGAACCTGGCCCGCTTCCGCGCCAACATCTTCCACCAGCGGGGCGCCATCGCCGGCGCCTTCCGCCGCATCCCGTTCGAGATCCGCGGCTTCCGCGAGCTCGGCCTGCCGGGGGTGATCGAGAAGCTGTGCGAGAAGCCGCGCGGCCTGGTGCTGGTCACCGGCCCCACCGGCTCCGGCAAGTCGACGACGCTGGCGGCGATGATCGACAAGGTCAACCGCGAGCGCCACGAGCACATCGTCACCATCGAGGACCCGATCGAGTACCTGCACAGCCACAAGAAGTGCATGGTCAACCAGCGCGAGCTGCACGCCGACACCCACAGCTTCTCGAACGCCCTGCGCTCGGCGCTGCGCGAAGACCCCGACGTGGTGCTGATCGGCGAGATGCGCGACTTCGAGACCGTGGAGGCGGCGCTGCGCATCGCCGAGACCGGCCACTTGACCTTCGCCACCCTGCACACCAACTCCGCCGCCCAGACCATCAACCGCATCGTCGACATCTTCCCCGCCCACCA
Organism: Thermoanaerobaculia bacterium; assembly: GCA_044869805.1. Taxonomy (GTDB): domain Bacteria; phylum Acidobacteriota; class Thermoanaerobaculia; order Multivoradales; family SZUA-115; genus CAWDVR01. The sequence continues at coordinate 42,308 of JBIOXV010000035.1, forward strand.
GCAAGGGCAGATCCGCGTACAGCTCTCGTTCGTGCTCGAGGGCATCGTCTGCCAGTCGCTGCTGCCGCGGGCGACGGGCCGCGGCAGAGTTTTGGCGATGGAGGTGCTGGTGCCCAACTCGGCGATCCGCAACCTGATCCGCGAGGACAAGGTGCACCAGATCTACGGCATGATGCAGACCGGGCAGGCGAAGCACGGCATGATGACCTTCAATCAGTCCCTCGCCTCGTTGTACTTCAAACGCATGATCACGTTGCAGCTGGCGCTCGCCCGCTCGTCGTTCCCCGATGAGCTGCAAGAGATGATCGCCCGCGGACCCGAAGCGGCGACGCCGATGATGTTGCGGGCCGAAGTAAGGAGCTAACCCATGCCCAGCTACTTGTGGAGCGGTCGCACCAGCGCCGGTGGCACCATGGAGGGAGTCGAGCTCGCCGAGAGCCGCGAAGCCGCGCTCTCCTCCCTGCGCCGCCGGAAGATCCAGGTCACCAAGATCCGCGAGCGCGGGCGCGAGATCCCGGTGCTGCCCAAGCTTTCGCGCAAGGTCCCCGCCAAGCGGCTCGCCATCTTCACCCGCCAGTTCTCGGTGATGCTCGACGCCGGCCTGCCGCTGGTGCAGTGCCTGGAGATCCTGGGCGAGCAGGAGGAGAACAAGACCTTCGCCACCATCATCCAGACCACCAGGAGCGACGTCGAGTCCGGCTCCTCGCTCGCCGAGGCGATGCGCAAGCACCCCAAGGCCTTCGACGACCTCTACGTCAACATGGTGGCGGCCGGCGAGGCGGGCGGCATCCTGGACGTCATCCTGCGCCGCCTGGCGTCCTACATCGAGAAGGCGGTCAAGCTCAAGAACCAGGTCAAGTCGGCGCTCATCTACCCGGTGACCGTGATCTCGATCGCCGTCGGCGTGGTGTTCGTGATCCTCAAGTGGGTGATCCCGGTGTTCGCCAGCCTGTTCGCCAGCGCCGGCGGCGAGCTGCCGTTCCTGACCCGCGTCGTGATCGGCGCCTCGAACGTGATCGGCCGCTTCTGGTGGCTGATCGGCATCGGCCTGATCGCGGGGGCGGCGTTCCTGCAGCAGTACTACAAGACCCACGGCGGCCGCCGTGCCATCGACGGCTTGATGCTCAAGTTCCCGATCATCGGCATGCTGCTGCGCAAGGTGGCGGTGGCCCGCTTCTGCCGCACGCTCTCCACCCTGACCGCCTCCGGTGTGCCGATCCTGGACGGCCTCGAGATCACCGCCAAGACCTCCGGTAACGCGATCGTCGAGGACGCCATCATGGCTACCCGCAAGAGCGTCGAGGAGGGCAAGACGATCAGCGAGCCGCTGGCCGAGACCAAGGTGTTCCCGCCGATGGTGGTGCAGATGATCAACGTCGGCGAGCAGACCGGCGCCCTCGACCAGATGCTGGCCAAGATCGCCGACTTTTACGAGGAAGAGGTGGATACCGCTGTGGCCGGCCTGATGAAGCTCATCGAGCCGATCATGATCACCATCCTGGGCGTGATCATCGGCACGATCGTGACGGCGATGTATCTGCCGCTCTACGACATTCTGACCAAGATCAGCTGAGGAGGTGTCCCCTCACTCCCCCGGCCCCTC
>JBIOXV010000036.1:0-52438 GCA_044869805.1 Thermoanaerobaculia bacterium
GCGGCCGACGCCGTGGCGCGCCTGACCGGCGTGCCCGGCGTGGCAGCGGTCACCGCCGGGCCAGGCGTCACCAACACCGTCACCGCGGTCAAGAACGCGCAGCTCGCACAAACGCCCCTGGTGCTCCTGGGCGGGGCCACCGCCACCGTGCTCAAGGGCCGCGGCGCCCTTCAGGACATCGACCAGATGTCCCTCCTGCGCTCGTGCGTCAAGCGCGCCTGGGCCGTGCGGCGGGTGCGCGACCTCGAGCCGGTGCTGGGGGAGGCCTTTGCCGCCGCGGCTTCCGGTGTGCCCGGGCCGGTGTTCGTGGAGTGCCCGGTCGATCTGCTCTATCCCGAAGGTGTGGTGCGGCAGTGGTACGCCGCCAAGACCGACGGCAAGGCCAAAGGAGCGCGCGACGCCCTGCTGCGCGCCTACCTGCGGCGCCACCTGGAGCGCACCTTCGCCGAGGGACGGGCTGGCGAAGAGACGGTGCGCCCGGTAGCCGAGCTCTCGATCGACGACGGCGACGTGTGGCGGGCCGCCGCCTATCTGGCGCGCGCCGAGCGACCGGCGATGATCGTCGGCAGCGGGGCGCTGCTCGAGCCGGCGGCGGCCGATGCCCTCGCCGCCGCCGTGGATCGCCTGGGCGTGCCCGTCTACCTCGCCGGCATGGCGCGCGGCCTGCTGGGCCGCGACCATCCCCTCCAGCTCCGGCACCACCGGCGCGCCGCCCTCAAGGAGGCGGACCTGGTGCTGCTGGCCGGCTTCCCCTGCGACTTCCGGCTCGACTACGGCTCGCCGATCCGCGGCGGCACCACGATCGTCTCCGCCAACCGCAGCCGTCGCGATCTCTACCTCAACCGCCGTCCCACTCTGGGCGTGCTCGCCGACCCCGGCCGCTTCCTGCGCCGGCTGGCAGAGGCGGCGCCGGCCGTGGATGCGAGGTGGGCTGGCTGGATCGAAGGCCTGCGCCGCCGCGACGCCTCCCGCGAGCAGGAGATCGACGCCCAGGCCGCCGAGCCGGCCACGCTAGTCAACCCGCTCACGCTCTACCGCGCCCTGGAGCGGGCCTTGCCCGAGGACAGCGTGCTGGTCGCCGACGGCGGCGACTTCGTGGCCACCGGCGCCTACACCTTGCGGCCACGCCGGCCCCTCTCCTGGCTCGATCCCGGAGTCTTTGGCACCCTGGGCGTGGGCGCTGGCTTCGCCCTCGGCGCCAAGCTCTGCCGGCCCGAGGCCGAGGTCTGGCTGCTGTACGGGGACGGCTCCGCCGGCTACAGCCTGGCCGAGTTCGACACCTTCGCCCGCCACCGCTTGGCCGTAATCGGCCTGGTGGGCAACGACGCCGGCTGGACGCAGATCGCCCGCGAGCAGGTCGAGGTGCTGGGCGATGCGGTGGGCACCGAGCTCGCCCGCACCGCCTACCACGAGGCCGCGGCCGGCTTCGGCGGCGTGGGCCTGGAGCTCCTGAGCGGCGCCTGCATCGAGACCACGCTGCGCGCGGCGCAGGAGGCGGCCGCCGCCGGCCGGCCGGTACTGGTCAACGCGCACCTGGAGAAGACCGACTTCCGTAAGGGCTCGATCTCGATCTAAGCCACTTTGCTCGTGCGAGGTCAGGTCGCCGCGTCGGCCTCGGCGCGAGCTGGCGCCGCTGCCGGAGCGGGGGCCGAAGACGGCTGAGGGACCCTGGCACCCCGCAGGCGCTGGGCGAGGGTGAAGAGCTCGGCCTTGAGCCAGAGCTTCAGGCCCTCACGGAACATCGGGAAGCCGCCTCCCCAGCCCAGGCCGGCGGTGCGTACCAGCACTTTGAGGGTGAGGTTCCTGCGGCCGTAGACGCCGAGCGCTCGGCGCCGACGGGCCATCGACACCATGCGCCGGTGGTAGAAGTGCATCAGCCCGTAGGCGAGGCGGGTCTGCACGATGGGCTGGCCGAAGAGGGGGTGACGGAGGTTGTCGAGGTCGGCGTAGATCGGCGTCACCACGCCCATGTAGTACATGGCGGTGTCGAGCAGGAAGGCCGCGCCAGTCAGCTCGGCGTCGCCCATGTACTCGTACTTGTCGACGTAGAGCGCCGTGATCCAGCGCTTGTAGGAGCGCAGGAAGCGGGCGTTGTGGTCTTCGATCTCGGCGTCGAGCTGGGCCTCTGAGAGATCGCCCTTCAGGTCCGCTTCGATCACCCGCGCGGTGGCGAAGGACGAGATCGAGGCGTGATCGAGCCCGGGGCTGTAGTACGGGTCGAGGAACGACGCGGCGTCGCCCACCAGCGCCCAGCCGCGGCTCATGTACTTCTGGGCGCAGTAGGTGAGGTGGGCGTAGGAGCGGAAATCCTCTTCGTCGAGGGTGGCGTTGGCGATCAGCTCGGAGAGGCCGGGCTGGGTGCGCAGGAACTCGAGGTACCGGGCCCTGAGCGAGCCCGCGGGCGGCCACTCGAAGTGGCGCTTGTCGTAGACCACGCCGATCGAGGTGGCGCCGGAGGAGAGCGGGATCACCCAGCACCACCAGCCGTGGCCGCAGAAGTGGTTGGTGGCCAGGCGCCGCGAGCACTGGATCGGCTCGAGCCTGGGGTGTCGGGTGTCGCCCGTCATCTCGAGGCCGTCCATGTCTGCCACGCCTTCCCAACGGCCCCAGGCCGCGGCCGTGGGGTGCTCCGGGGTGCGCTTGTGGATGCCGAGCTTCCTGGCGATCACCGCGTGCCGGCCGGAGGCGTCGATCACCCAGCGGCACGTGACCTCGCGGCGGCCGGCGGCGCTCTCGATCGTCAGCCTGCTCTGCGGCCAGCCCAGCTCGAAGCCGATCACCTTGGCTGGGCGGGCGATCTCGGCGCCCTCGCGGGCCGAGAGCTCGAAGAGGCGCTGGTCGAGGAGGGCCCTGTCGAGCTGGAAGGCGGGGAGGCGCGGCACCTCCCGCGGACCCACCTCAGCCATCTCCGCCAGAGTGCGGTCGGGACGGTCCGTGAACCAGTACCGCAGGCCATGCTTGGGAAGCTGCTCGCGGGCCATCAAATCGTGGAGGCCGAGCACCCGCGACAACATCATGGCCGAGATCTCGACCGTCGCCTCTCCCACCTTGCGGTCGAAGGCTTTGCTGGTCTCGACCACCAGCACCCGGGACTCAGGTGACCAGCGCTTGAGGAGGGTGGCGGAAACCGAGCCCGAGAAGGCGCCGCCGATCACGACGACGTCATAGTGGTCGCTCTGCATCGCGAAGATTCTACACCGTGGGTTGCGGCGGTTAGGGGGCCTGAGAGGCGAACAGCGGGCTGCGTTTGAGCCCCGCCCGGTGCAGGAACCAGCGCACGAAGGTCCACAGCGTGCCGGCGGCGTAGCGCACCGCCGGCCAGAAGCCGATCGAGCTCATCTCTGCGAAATAGCGCACCGGCATCGGCACGTCGCCCAGCCGGAAACCGAAGTGTACGCACTGCACCAGGAACTGCGAGTCGAAGACGAAGCCCTCGTCGTTGGCGCGGTAGGGCACCCGCTCGAGCACCGCCCGGCGGTAGACGCGGAAGCCGCTGTGCCACTCGCCGAGGTTCTGGCCGGCGAGCACGTTCTCGATCAGGGTGAGCACCCGGTTGGCGAAGTACTTGGTCTTCGGCATGCCGCCGGCCAGGGCCTCGGCGCGGGTGCGGATGCGGTTGCCGAGCACCACGTCGCAGACCCCCGCCGCCAGCACGCCGAGCGCCGCCGGGATCAGACGTGCGTCGTACTGCGAGTCGGGGTGGAGCATCACCACGTAGTCGGCGCCGCTAGCCAGCGCCGCGTCGTAGCAGGTCTTCTGGTTGCCGCCGTAGCCGCGGTTCTCGCGGTGCTCGATCAAGGTGACGGGCAGCCGGCGGGCGATCTCGACGGTGGCGTCCTCGGAGGCGTCGTCGACCACGATCAGCTCGTCGGCGACGCCGGCCGGGATCTCGGCCACGATCCGTTCGAGCGTGCGCGCGGCGTTGTAGGCCGGCAGCACGATGACGGTCCGTTCGCTCACCTCGCGCTCTCTGGGGCGGTTTCCCGTGGCCTCTTCTTGGGGCGGCGTACAGTATCATCCCGCCCCATGCGCACCGTAAAGCTCGGCCTCGCTCTCGCCCTTGCAGCCGTGCCGGCCACCGCCGCCGACAGCCACCCGTTCGCGGTCCAGGATCTGGTGTCGATGGCCAGGGTGTCGGACCCGCAGCCCTCGCCCGACGGCCGGCGCATCGCCTTCGTGGTGCGCGAGACCGATCTCGAGGCGAACCGTGGCCGCACCGACCTCTGGCTGGTGGACCTGGCCGGGGGCGAGCCGCGGCGGCTGACCCACAACGCGGCCAGCGACTCCAACCCACGCTGGGCGCCCGACGGGCAGGGCCTCTACTTCCTCTCCACCCGCTCCGGTTCCTCGCAGGTCTGGCGGCTGCCGCTCGCCGGCGGCGAGGCGGAGCAGGTGACGACCCTGCCGCTCGACGTCGCCAACCTGGTGGTGTCGCCGGACGGCGAGCACCTGGCGTTCTCCGCCGGCGTCTACCCCGACTGCGACACCCTGGCCTGCACGGCGGAGCGCGTCGAGGCCAAGGAGAAGAGCAAGGCCACGGGCCAGCTCTACGACCGGGTCTTCATTCGCCATTGGGACACCTGGGCGGACGGCAAGCGCTCGCATCTGTTCGTGATGCCGGCGGCCGGCGGCACGCCGGTGGACCTGACCAAGGCGCTCGACGCCGACGTGCCGTCGCTGCCTTTCGGCGGCACCGAAGAGGTGGCCTTCACCCGCGACGGGCGCGAAGTCCTGTTCTCGGCGCGGGTTTCCGGCAAGACCGAGCCCTGGTCCACCAACTTCGATCTCTATGCCGTGCCCGTGGACGGCTCGAAGCCGCCCCGCAACCTGACCGCCGACAACCTCGCGTGGGACACGCAGCCGATCTTCTCGCCCGACGGCAAGACGCTCGTCTACCTCGCCATGTCGCGCCCCGGCTTCGAGGCCGACCGCTTCCGGGTGATGGCCCGGAGCTGGCCTGAAGGAGAAGCGCGCGAGATCGTGCCCGGCTGGGACCGCTCGCCGGGCACCATCAGCTTTTCGGCCGACGGCAGGACGGTCTACGCCGCGGCCGACGATCTCGGCCTGCTGCCGATCTTCGCCCTCGACCTCGCGGCAGGCGAGGCGAAGCGCCTGCCGATCGACGGCACCATCCACTCACCGGTCGCGGCCGGAGACCGCATCGCCTTCACCCGCGAGCACTCGCGCCTGCCGGCCGAGATCCACACCTCCAGGCCGGACGGCTCCGATCTCAAACAGATCACCCACTTCAACCGCGAGCGGTTGGCGTCGATCCGCTTCGGCGAGCCCGAGCAGTTCAGCTTCGCCGGCGCCGGCGGCGACAAGGTCTACGCTTGGTTCGTCAAGCCCGTCGACTTCGATCCCGGCAAGAGGTACCCGCTCGCCTTCCTCATCCACGGCGGGCCGCAAGGGTCGTTCCGCAACGACTTCCATTACCGCTGGAACCCTCAGGCCTACGCCGGCGCCGGCTACGCGGCGGTGATGATCGACTTCCACGGCTCGACCGGCTACGGCCAGGCCTTCACCGACGCCATCCGCAACGACTGGGGCGGCAAGCCCCTCGAGGACCTGAAAAAGGGGCTGGCCGCGACCCTGGCGCGCTACCCGTGGATCGATGGCGGCCGCGCCTGCGCGCTCGGCGCCTCCTACGGCGGCTTCATGATCAACTGGATCGCCGGCAACTGGTTCGACGACAAGGGCAACCCGCCGTTCCGCTGCCTGGTCAACCACGACGGCCTCTTCGACCAGCGCTCGATGTACTACTCGACCGAGGAGCTGTGGTTCCCGGAATGGGAGTTCGGTGGGCCGTACTACCAGAACCCCGCCGGCTTCGAGAAGTGGACCCCGGCCAACCAGGTGACGAAGTGGAAGACGCCGATGCTGGTGGTGCACGGCGCCCTCGACTACCGAGTGCCCGACACCCAGGGCATCGCCACCTTCACCGCCCTCCAGCGCCGCGGCATCCCCTCGAAGCTGCTCTACTTCCCGGACGAGAACCACTGGGTGCTGAAGCCCGCCAACTCCATCCTCTGGCACGACACCGTGCTCGGATGGCTGGGGGAGTGGACGAAGTGATGCTTCGCGCCTACTCGGCGCCCAACGCGCTCGCCGGGTCGACCCGTGCCGCTCGCCAGGCCGGCACCCCGCACGCGACCAGCGCCACCACCGCCAGCAGCGCGACCACTTGCAGGTAGGTAGCCGGGTCGAAACGCGAGACCCCGAAGAGCAGCGCGGCGATCGCCTGGCTCGCCGCGACCGCGCCGGCGAGCCCGAGCGCGACGCCGAGCGCCGTCAAGCCCATGCCCTGGCGCACCACCAGCGCCAGGATGCTGCCGCGCGAGGCGCCGAGCGCGGCGCGCATGCCGATCTCACGCCGGCGCTCGGCCACCCGGCCGGCGAGCACGCCGTAGATCCCGGCCGCCGCCAGCACCAGCGCCGTGAGCGCGAACGCCTCGAACAAGATCAGCGCGAAGCGCCGCTCGGCCGCCGAGGCGGCGAGCAAGTCGTCCATCATCGCCACCCGCGCGATCGGCTGGTCGGAGTCCACCGACCACACCGCCCGGCGGATGGCGGGAGCGAGCGCCGCCGCGTCGCCCTGCGCCCGCACCACCAGCGACATCGCGCCTTCCGCGAAGCGCCACTGAGCGGCAGTGACGTACACCGCCTCGGTCTCGTCGAGCGCCAGCGACACCTGCCTCACGTTGGCCACCACGCCCACCACCGTGTAGAGCGGCCCGTCCTGGGCACCGATGCGCAGGCGCTGCCCGATGGGGTCGAGGCCCGGGAGCCGGCGCTTCGCCATCGACTCGCTGATCACCGCCACCCGCGGCGCGTCCTCCCGGTCCTGCTCGCCGAGCGGGCGGCCGCGCGCGAGCGGGATGCGCATCGCCTCGAGGTAGCCGGGGCTCACGGCGTAGCGGAAGGTGCCGCGCACCTCGCCGGGGTCCTGGCTCGGGCTGGGGTCGAAGCGCACGCCGTAGAGGTCCAGGTCGCCGCTCAGGGGTAGCTGGCTGGTGAGCGCCGCGGCGGTGACGCCCGGCACCCGCCGCACGGCTTCGAGCGCCTCGGCGTAGAAGCGGTCCGCGGTGGCGTCGTCGTCGAACCGGCGCCCGGCGGTCTGGAGCTGCAAGGTGAGCAGGCCCGGCGCCTCGAAACCTGCCTCGACCGCGAACAGGCGCTCCAGGCTGCGCAGCAGCAGGCCCGAGGCGACCAGCAGCACGAGTGCCAGCGCCACCTCGGCCACCACTAGCGCGCTGCGCATGCGCCGGTGCCCGCCGGCGGTGCGCCGCGAGGCCTGCTCGAGGTCGCGGTGCGGGTCGCTGTGCGCCGCCTCGAGCGCCGGGGCCAGGCCGACGGCCAGACCGATCAGCGTGGTGACGGCCAGCCCGAAGGCGAGCACGGCGCCCTGCACCCCGATCGCGCCGGCGCGCGGCAGGCCCGGGGGGGCGAGCGCCACCAGCGTCTCGAGGCCGAGCATCGCCACCGCTACGCCGACCACGCCTCCCAGCGCCGCCAGGAGCAGGCTCTCGGTCAGGAGCTGGCGCATCAGCCGCCGGTGGCCGGCGCCGAGCGCGGAGCGCAGCGCAAGCTCGCCGCGGCGGTGCACCCCGCGCGCGAGGAGCAGGTTGGTGACGTTGACGCAGGCGATCACCAGCACCAGGGTCACGGCGCCGAGCACGGCGAGGAGGGCCGGCCTGACGCCGCGGGTCACGTCGCCGTGCAACGGGGTGGCGAGGAAGGCGAAGCGGTCGCCGTAGGTCTCCGGGCGCTGCTCCGCGATCACGGCCCGCCCGAGCGCATCGAGCTCGCGCGTGGCTTCCTCGAAGCCGATCCCCGGCCGGAGCCGCCCGACGGTGCGTAGGTGATGGCCCCACGCCCGGCCCTGCGACAAGTCGTACTGGAGCGGCGCCCACACCTCGGCCGAAGGCGCCAGCACGTTCTCGAAGCCTCGCGGCATCACGCCGACGACCGTGTAGGGCTCCTCGTCGAGGGTGATCGGCCGCCCGAGGATGGCCGGGTCGCCGCCGAAGCGGCGTCGCCACAGGGCCTCGCCGAGCACCACCACGTGGGGCCCCGCGGCCTGGTCCTCGGACGGCTCGAAGGCCCTCCCCAGGGCCGGCTGCACGCCCAGCACCTCGAAGTAGCGGGCGCTGACCCGCTGGCCCTCGAGCCGTTCCGCCTGCTTGGCGCCGGTCGCCGCCGGCTGCCACGGCTTGAGAACGGCGAGCGCTTCGAACGAGCGGGCACGCTCGGCCAGCGCGCGGTACATGCCGAAGGTGCCGTCGTTGCGGGTCCCGTCGCTGCCGACTTCCCAGACCATGGCGATGCGGCCGGCGTCCGGATAGGGGAGCGGCTGGAAGAGGATTGGGTAGACCGCGCTGAAGATCGCCGTAGTGCCGCCGATGCCGAGCGCCAGCGTCAGCACCGTGATCGCCGTAAAGCCCGGCTCGGCGCGCAGCCGGCGCACCGCGTAGCGTAGGTCGGCTCCCAGTGCCGCGAGCGCGTTCTCCCAGCCGTAGCCGCGCACCTCCTCGCGCAGCCCGGTGACGCTGCCGATCTCCAGGCGCGCGGCGCGGATCGCCTCGCCCTCCGCCAGCCCGCGCTCGCGGTGTGCGGCGACGGACTGCTCGAAGTAGTGCTGCACCTCGTCGGCCGCGTCCTGGTCGGCGGCGGAGCGGTGGGTCAGGCTGCGAAGGCCGCGGGTGAGATGGCGCCAGAGGGACACGGCTCAGGCCTCGCTCTCGAGCAGCCTGGCGACGGCTCCTGCCCGGCGCGCCCAGTCCGCGGTCTCGACCTCGACCTGCTTGCGGCCGGCGCGGGTCAGCGAGTAGACCTTGGCGCGCCGCGAGTTCTCGGTCTGCTGCCATTCGGCGTCGAGCCAGCCCTGTCGCTCGAGCCGCTGCAACGCGGTCAGGAGCGACCCGGGGTTGACCTTGAACACCCCGCCCGAGACCTGCTCGATGCGGCGCGCGATGCCGAAGCCGTGCGTCGGCTGGAGGCTCAAGGTCTTCAGGATCAGGAGGTCCAGCGTGCCCTGAATGACGTTGGTGTTGGTCTCGTCCATGGCTGCTCCCGGGCTCCGATCGCGGCCGACGATAGCCGATCTTCATCTTGATCGTCAAGATGTGATGGTCAAGATGGGCGAGCGAGCGGGCCGCGCTTGGTCTCCCGCGGCGTGAGGCGCTGGAGGGATCCGCAGCACCTGCCGAACGCAGTACCATCGCACCGCATGGCCCCGGCTGCGACCGCCTCTCACCCCATTGTGCGGCGTGCAACGCCCGAGGACGCCCCTTCGCTGGCGAGGCTGCGCTACGAGTTCCGCGCCGCGGTTTCCCCTCCCGAGGAAACCGAGGACAGCTTCGTGCCGCGTTGCGAGGCCTGGATGGCGGCGCGCCTGGCGCCCGCGAGCTCGTCGTGGTGCGTGTGGGTGGCGGACGCCGGCGAAGACTTGGTGGGGACGGTCTGGCTGCAGCTCCTGGAGAAGATCCCCAACCCGGTCGCCGAGCCGGAGCGCCACGGCTACGTGAGCAACCTCTTCGTGCAGCCCTCGCATCGCGGGTACGGCCTCGGCGCGGCGCTGATGGAGGCCGCCTTGCGCGAGTGCGACGACTCGCAGGTCGACGCCGTGGTCCTCTGGCCCACGCCGCGCAGCCGCAGCCTCTACCAACGGTTCGGCTTCGAGGTGCGCGACGACCTCATGGAACGGCGTGGCGGGCGCCCGTAGAGATCCTCAGCGCGAGGCGCGCCGCGCCCGCGCCTTCTCCGCCTTCTTCGCGGCAGCCGAGCGTGCTGCCGGCCCCTTGGTGCGGGCCGCCTTCTTGGCGGCGGCCGAGCGGTCCGCGGCGCCGCGCTTCCTGGCGCTCGCCTTCGCTTGCCGCGCGAGTGCCAGGTGCGACGCGGCGGCGCGGCCTTCGCGCTTCAGGGCGCCGGTGGTGGCCCGCGACCGGGTGCGCGAGGCCGGCTTCTTCGACTTCGCCTTGCGGCCCGTCGCCACGTCCTGCCTGGCCTTGAGGCGGGTCTCCTCGGAGGCCTCCCCCTTCTCCGGCGGCTCCAGCTTCACGCCGGCTCGCCGGGCCTTGGAGAGGCCGATGGCGATCGCTTGCTTGGTCGAGCGCGCACCGTGCTTGCCTTCACGGACGTGGTGGATCTCCTCGCGCACGAACTCGCCGGCCTGCGTGCTGGCGGACTTTCCTTCCCGCTTGTCCTGCTTGGCTCGTTCGAGGGTTTCTTTTTCGGGCATGGTTGTACCTCCCTCGACCTCACGTCGAGCAAGGCGCGTGCCGAAGGTGAGACACGTTGCTGTCACTCCCGCGAAAGCGGGGGTCCATCTGGGCCAGCCCGCCGCTTACGGTGGCCGCTCGACGCCGGCCGAGCCGCGGAAGAACGCCGCCAAAAGGTTCGCCATCCACTGCGGGTAGAGGCCGAGCTGCCCGATGTGGCCCCCGTATGGCGTCTCGATCACCCGCACCAGCGGGTTGCCGTTCGCCGCCCTGGCGAGCGCAGAGGCGGCGAGCTCGCCGAAGAAGGGATCGTTGGTGGCCGGCAGGAGCAGCAGGGGCCGTTTGGCGGCGCGCAGCCGTGGCGCCGGGTCGGTGAGCGCGAACAGGCGTTCGCGCGTCAGCCCCAAAGCGGCGAAGCGCCGGCGGATCACGTGATCGAGCATCGCGCCGAAGGGCGCTGCGATGGCCCCACGGCCGGCCGCGATCCTCTGATCGCGGATGCGAGTGACCAGCAAGCCGCGGAAGCCGCGATCGAGCAGGCGCAGCAGGCCACGATCCGCGGCGCGGGTGCCGCGATCGAAGGCGGTGAAAGTGCGGGCCAGCTCGGCGGGCGGCGACACTGCGATGCCGCCGGCGCGGAAGACCTCCGGCGCCTCGTCGGCGGCCAGGGCGTGAATCACGTTCAGGGCGCCGAGGCTGAAGCCCAGGAGGCCCAGCTCCCGGCCGGGCTCGCGCTCCCGGAGCCAGCGGCCCCAGCCCGCGAGGTCGCGGGCCTCCTCGACGCCCAGCGTGGGCAGCCAGTCCTCGGCCAGCAGGCAACCGTGCCAGCGCAGGTCCGGCACCAGGACACCGAAGCCCTGCTCGGCCAGCCAGCGTGCCGTGCGCTCGACGTACAGCGTGTTGCGGCTGTCGTAGAGGCCGTGCAGCACGAAGACGATGGGGCGATCGGCGCGGCCGCGGGAGAAGTACGCGAAGAGCGGCGCCGCCCTGGGCACCGCGATGCCTTCCAGCACCTCGAAGCCCGCCGGCGGATTGCTGCGGCACGCGGTGGCCTGTCGCTGCCCCCTGCGCTTGCCACCGAGGTCGCCCCAGAGCATGCGCGTGGTGCTGCGCCAAGCGCTCTCCGAGACGCCGGGCAAGGCGTTGCCGGCTTCGATCTCTCGCCAGAAGGCGGTGGGGTCCGTAGTCGAAGCTGCCGGCAGCGCCCGCGGCGCCGGCAACGGCTGCAGCCCCCGACAGCCGGCGAGCGCCATTGCGATCGCAGCGAGGGCGAGGCGGAGGCGCGCGTGCGGCCAGGCAGTCATCGTGGTCTGGGCCGCCAGGCCGCTCAGAACGGCTCGTCCGCGGTAGGGCCGTACGAGCCAGGCACCGGGACCTCGAGCAGCCGCAGGTAGACCGAGAGCTGGCCACGGTGATGGATCATGTGGCTCAGCACGAAGTCGCGCAGCACGGCCTCCCGGTCCTTTTCGAAGAGCAGGCGGCCCTTCACCTTGAATCGCCACGGCTCGAGCAGGCTCGCCTCCGTCACACTCGCGAGCGCGCTCACGGCGGCGGCGACGTCGCGGTCGAAAGTCTCCAGCAGCTCCGCCACCGACGCGGCTTCGAAGGGCTGGTAGGTGGTCGGGTCCAGGTCGAGCTCGTCCAGGTTGCAGATCGAGTCGGCCCAGCGAATGCAATCGACCAGGTGCGATGCGAGCGCGCCCGCCGAGTAGGACTTCTGATGAGGCTGCCAGGCGAGCTTGTCGTCGGGCAGCCGCTCCAGATGCTTGCGCGTGGTCCGCGCCTCGCGCTCGAGCTCCTTGATCAGCCTGGCGACCATCTGGATCAACCCTCCTTTCCCTGCGCGAGCCGCCGGCCCGCCATCCTGCGATGGAGGTCTCCGCCCAGCCAGGCGCAAGGCAGGGCGGTGAGCACCAGCGCGATCGGGTACCACGCCGGGCCCAGGTCCGCCATGGTGATGGCGGCCACGGCGCCGATCACACTCAGCACCAGCCCGATGACTCCCAACACCAGAGCATGGCGCATCGGAGCGCGGGGCGCGAGCCTGGCGGCGATGAGGCTTCCCAGGACGGCGTAGACGCAGCGATAGGCCAGGGCCAGCAGGTTCAAGCCGGGGTCGTGCATCGGCTGGCCCCAGGGCGGATACACCTGGAGCACGTGCAGCACCTGGTCGGTGCCGAGCGAGAGCACGACGACCGCGAGGAACCCTGCGAGGACCGCGGCCACGCTGCGCAATGGGCGGCGGGGAGGCGAGCCGATATCTGTCATGGGACCTCCTCTCTATAACTCCATGGTTTAATAACCAATAGGTAATGTACAGAGAGCCAGGCTCGCTGTCAAGTGGCGACGCTGGCGGCGTGAGGCTCGCCCCGGTCCCGTGGCTCAGTTGGCCACCACCAGGTCGAGCGAGCCCGACCCGTCGACATCGGCGATGGCGAGGTCGTTGGGATTGGGGCCCGCGGCGAAGGGCGAGCCCGGGGCCGGGCTGAAGGGTCCCTGCCCGCTGCCGACCACCACCGAGATCGACGCGCCGCGCTCGTTGCAGACCAGAAGGTCGGCGATCCCGTCGCCCGTCACGTCGTGCGCCGCGAGGTGCCCGGGGCCCTCGTCTACCGGAATGCGCGTCTCACGACGGGCTGGAGGGGAGGGCGGCGCGGCCGCCTCCACTACCAGCGCGGCAGCCAGCGAAGCCAGCGGGGCGAGGCCGAGCGAGCGCCAGCGCATGACGCGGGGCGCCTCAGCTCGCGATGCGAGCCACCCCCTCCACCTCCACCCGCGCGTCGTTGAAGCACGCGCCGCCCGCGAAGTCGGTCTCGGTGTCGGGGCAGAGAGCATTGCTGGTCGCGCCGTTGGTGGTGTGATGGCTCCAGAGGCCCTTGGGAAGGAGCACCACGCCGGGCTTCAAGTCGCGCGAGAGGCGGGCCGCGCAGCGCACTTCGCCGAGCGCGTTCCAGACCCGCACCGGATCGCCGTCGGCGATGCCGCGCGCCGCCGCGTCGTCGGGGTGGAGCTCCAGGGATGCAGGCTTCTTGTCGAGCTGGCCGAGCATGGAGCTGATCGTCTTCGAAGAGGCCGGCGAGATCAGGGCGAGCGGGAAAGCGGCGGTCGCCGGGTCGTCGCGGTAGGTGTACATGCCGCCCGGGGTCTCGGCGTCCACGTCCGCCGGCACCAGGTGGATTTTCTGATCAGGGGTGCGCGGCAGCACGTCCACCATCTGCACCGGGCGGTCGACGGCCGGCCGCGAGATGCCGTGCGCTTCGAGGTCGGCCGCCAGGCGCTCACCGTCACCGTTGGCGGTCAGGGCCGCGTCGGTGAACTCGGCCGTCGTGCGCGCGTCGCCAGGCCGTGTGAGGTCCAGCCGGTCGCACAGCTCGAGGAAGACGTCGAAGTTGGGCCGCGCCTCGCCCACCGGCGCGATCACCGGCTCGACTCGCTGCACCACCACCGCGCCGTAGCCGCGCGTCAGGTCCTGGTGCTCGAGGAACGTGGTCGCCGGTAGCACCACGTCGGCGAAGCGGGCGGTGTCGGTCATCACCGAGTCGAAGACCACGGTGAAGAGGTCTTCGCGCTCGAGGCCGGCGCGCACCGCCTCCTGGTTGGGGAGGGTGGCGAGCGGGTTGGCGTTGTAGACGAAGAGCACCTCGACCGGCGGCTCGCTCGCGGCGAGGGCGCGGCCCAGGTGGTTCATGTTGATGAGGCGAGTCGCGGTGGGCGGCTCGGCCACGGCAGCGGAGGTGTCCAGGTTCCAGTAGGAGGAGTTGGAGAGCGTGTAGCCGCCGCCGCGCACGCCGAACTTGCCGGCCACCGCCGGCAGCGCCAGCACCGCCGCCACGGCCGAACCGCCGTTGCGGTTGCGCTCGAGGCCCCAGCCGCAGCGCACCAGGGCCGGCGATGCTTCGGCGAAGGCCTGGGCCAGCCGCTCGAGGTCCGCGGCCTCGACCTCGGCCACCTCGGCCGCGCGCTCGAGGGTCCACGGCCGAGCGCGGCGGGCCAGCTCCTCGGCCCCAGTCGCGTGGCGGGCCAGGAAGTCGAGGTCCGCCTTGCCGTTCTCGAACAGCCAGCGGATCAGGGCCAGGGCCACGGGGAGGTCGGTGCCCGGCCGCAGGGCGAGGTGGAGGTCGGCCTTCTTGGCCAGGGGCACGCGGCGGGGGTCGACGACCATGAGCCGGGCGCCGCGACGCTGCGCCTCCTGGATCCAGGGCACGAGGTGAATGCCCGAGGAGGAGGGGTTGGCGCCCCACAGCACGATGAGCTTGGCCTCGGCGTAGTCCGGGTAGGCCACCCCCGGCAGGCGGCCGTAGAGCGCCTGCGCGGCCCGGGTGGTGGCGGCCGCGCACACCGTGCGCTCGAGCCGCGACGCCCCCAGCCGCCGGAAGAGGCGCGCGTCGGTGGTGTTCTGGGTCAAGGCGCCGTTCGAGCCGCCGTAGGAGAAGGGGAGGATGGCCTCGCCGCCGTGCATGGCCCGCGCGGCCGTCATGCGCTCGGCGACCAGCGCCAGCGCCTCGTCCCACGAGGCGCGCCGGAAGCGGCCCTCGCCCTTGGCGCCGGTGCGCACCGCGGGGTGGAGCAGCCGGTGCGGGCCGTAGAGGTGCTGCGGCAGATGCCGCACCTTGGTGCAGATGAAGCCGGCGGTAATCGAGTTGCGGTGGTCGCCGTCGAGCTTGAGCAGCCGGCCGTCCGCGACCTGCACCTCGAGGCTGCAGGCGTCCGGGCAGTCGAGCGGGCAGGCGGTGGTGCGGGTCTCGGTGGTGGCGATGGAGGTGGGCATGATTGCCGATTCTAGCCTGGGCGCTCGGCGATAATGGCGCCGCGATGCGGCTCTTCGTCTACGGCTCGCTGATGCGCGGCGAGCCCAACCACCGGCTCCTCGACCGCGCCCGATTCCTCGGCCCGGCCACTACCGCGCCGCGCTTCGAGCTCGCCGACCTCGGGCCTTACCCGGCGCTGGTAGGGGGCGGCGAGACCGCGGTCGCCGGCGAGCTCTACGCCGTGGGGCCGCAGACCCTTGCACGGCTCGACCGCTTCGAGCACCACCCTTTCTTCTATCGCCGCGCCACGATCCCGCTCGCCGACGGCTCGCCGGCCGAGGCCTACCTGATGCCGTCGCCCGCCGTGGCCGGCTACCCGGTGATCGCCTCGGGCGACTGGCGGCGGCGCGCCCAGTCTGGAGCGCCCTCTATCGAAAGATAGGCCGTCCGCTCTCACCTCCCTCCGATACCGGCCCGGCCCATGGCGGCCATGCTGCGGCTGGACAGGAAGGGAGGCGAACATGTCGCTCGCTCCGCAGCACCGCTCGGGGTGGATTGCCGTCGCTCTCGTGGTCTCTCTCGTGGTCTCATGGCTCGGACCGCTTCCGCAGGCAGTCGCCGGGCCCATCCTTCCCGGGCCGATCGGCCCGCCGGGGGTCGAGACCGACGACACCTGGCTGGCGGTGGAGGTCACGATCTCCAGCACCGCGACACACCAGCTCTCGCGGCCGCTCACGGATCCCGGTGACAAGGGCGAGGTCGAGGCGATCGAGCCGCGCTCGAGCAGCTTCGCCTTCCATCTCGATGCTGGTTTCGACCGCAAGGACCACCTGATCCTGCGCTTCACGCCCTCGACGAGCGGCGCCACGGACTGGATCGGCAGCCTGGCCGACGTGGCCGCCATCGCCACCGTCGACGACCAGCTCTTCCTCTATGACGCCTTCGGCAGCCAGATCCCGTTCACGCGGCCCGACGCCGGCCCCGCCACCAACCCGCTGTCGCTGCTGGCGCCGTTCACCCGCCTCGACCTGACGGCCGGGCTGGTGACCGCGGACCTGGCGCTGGTGGCCGGCGACGGCGCCATCGAGTACCCCTCGGCCGACAACGCGCTCATCACCAACACCCTCGGCGGGCCCACCGGCTCGACCGTGCGGCGCTTGTTCGTCCAGCGCGGCGAGGACTGGGTGATCAAGGAGCTGGCGGTGGAGGAGACCACGAGCGACGAGCTCGGGGCCGTGCTGCGCGTGCAGTCCTTCGCCTTCGAGGACCTGGTGTGGAACGTCAACGAGGCGGAGAACGCTCGGCGGGCGGCGCTGCCGTCGCCGTCCGACCCGCCGCGGGACGACGGTCAGTGGGCCCCACTCGCCATGCCGCCGCAGCCGGCCGAGGCCCCGGACGAGGACTCGGCGCAGCTCACCCAGGCCTCGGCCTTCGGGCAGAACGTCGTCTTCCAGCACGGCATCCTGTCGAGCGGCAACGCCTGGTACTTCATGGACCCGGCGCTCTCCAGCCAGTTCATCCTCGGCACCAAGCTGCGCCCCTCGCTCGATTGGACGCGGCACCTCAACGACCAGGCCGCCAGCCTGACCAACCAGATCCAGGCCACGGGGGAGAGCGACTTCTTGCTCATCGGCCACAGCCAGGGCGGGCTGGTGGCGCGGCGCACCGCCCAGGACCGGCCCGACCTGGTGCGCGGCGTGGTGACCTTCGGCACCCCGCACCAGGGCGCGCGGGTGCTGGCCATCGGCCGCCAGACCGCCATCGAGCTGCTGGTGCCGCAGATCGAGCGCCTGCTCGGCTTCTGCAACAGCTCCGCGACCGCCTGCTTCATTGGCAACGCCATCGCCTCCGTGGCCGTGGACCTGCTGTTCAACATCGTGCTCGACGCGACCCTGCCGGACTTCGCGGACCTGGTGCCGGGGAGCGGCTTCCTGGCCGAGGTGAACTCCAACCCCGAGCCTTTCACCAAGGTGGGCATCGAGAACGTGGCGTTCAAACGCTGGCTGTGGATGCGCCTGCTTGGCGACGCGGTCTGCCTGCCGACCGAGACCTGCAACGGCCGCAACCTGGCGTTCTTCACCGAGCTCGCCTACCTCGGGTTCCGCTTCTGCGAGCTGATCGCGCTCGAGGAGTGCTTCCGCTGCGGCGTGCCGACCTGCGACTCCTGCCAGGTCGCCGTGATCTGCGGCCGCATCGGCAACGTGATGGACTCGATCGACGAGCGGTTCAACTTCGTGGTCAGCGACGACGACTACCTCGGCTTCCCGTTTCTGGGAGGTGACGGCATCGTCAACTCCTCGAGCCAGCTCTATCCCGGGGCCGATGCGCGCTACGCCATCCTGGGCGGCGACGCTCACCCCGGCGAGACCGACAGCGACCTGGTGCTCGCGGCGCTCACCGCGGCCCTCGACCAGCAGTTCCAGGTGCCGCGCCAGGGGACCGGCTTCCCGGCGCCGGCGATCACCTCGCTCCAGCCCGCCACGGTGGCGGCTGGCGGCGGCGATTTCCTGCTCACCGTCTCTGGCACCGGCTTCGGCACCTTCTCGACCCTCCGCGTGAACGGGCAGGCGCGCTCGACCAGCTACCAGTCGCAGGCCCAGACCCTGACCACCACCATCCTGCGCGCCAACATTGCGCAGGCGGGCATGCTCGCGGTTTCGGTGCTCAACCCGGCGCCGGGCGGCGGCGAGTCCACCTCGCGCACCCTGACCATCACCGGCGCGCCCTCGAACCCGGTGCCGGCGCTCGCCTCGATCGCGCCGTCGAGCATCGCGGCCGGATCGACCAACATGCTGACCCTAACGCTCCAGGGCTCGAGCTTCGTCGCGGGCGCCGTGGGGCGCATCCAGGGCGCCGACCGCGCGACGACCTTCCACTCTCCCAGCGAGCTCACCATGACGCTCTTGGCGGGCGACGTCGCCATCGCCGGCACGCGCTCGATCGTGGCCGTCAACCCCGGACCCGGCGGCGGTCCGTCCAACGCGCTCACCCTTCAAATCACCTCCATCCCGCCTTCGAACCCAGTGCCGCAGGTCAGCGGGCTCTCGCCAGCGGCGGTGCAGGTGGGGAGCCCCGCCACCACCCTGCACGTCTTCGGCTTCAACTTCGTAGCGGGCGCGGTGATCGAGATCGACAACGGGGCGCGGAGCACGCTCTTCGTCTCCGCCAACGAGCTCACCACCGAGCTGCCGGGGTCGTTCTTCGCCAGCGCCTCGAACCACGGCGTGACGGTGCTCAACCCCACGCCCGGAGGCGGGCGCTCGGGGGTCCTCTCCTTCGAGGTGACCAGCTCGCCGCCTAGCAACCCGCTGCCGGTGCTCACGGCCCTCACTCCCAGCTCCGCCGTGGCCGGCTCGCCGGAGCTCACGCTGATCGTCCAGGGTAGCGGCTTCATCCCGGAGTCCGTGGTGCGCTGGGACGGGTCCGGCCGCACCACCTTCTACGTGGCGCCCGACCAGCTCCGCGCCACCATCCCGGCGAGCGACCTCGCGACCGCGGGGACGGTCGAGGTGAAGGTGCGCAACCCCACGCCGGGCGGCGGCACCTCGGGCGGCCTGCTCTTCACCATCTCGACGCCGCCCACCAATCCGGCGCCGGTCATCACCGCCGTCAGCCCGAGCTCGGTGCCCGCCGGCTCGCCGGCCACCGTCTTCACCGTCACCGGCAGCGGCTTCATCGAGGCCTCCTCGGGGCGCTGGAACAGCGACCCCCGCTCCACAGTGTTCGTCTCGGCGAGCGAGCTCCGGGTGACCCTCACCGCCGACGATCTCGCCGCCATCGGCTCGGGCACGCTCAAGGTGCGCAACCCGGAGCCCGGCGGCGGCACCTCGGGCGGCCTGACGGTCACCATCACCACGCCACCACCCAATCCAGTACCGGCTATGCAGTCGATCAGCCCCAGCCAGGTGTTCGCCGCCGGCCCCGGCTTCACGCTCGTCGTCCAGGGCAGCGGCTTCGTTCCCGCCTCGCGGGTCAAGGTCGGCGGCGAGGGCCGTGACACCACCTACGTCTCGGCGACGCAGCTCCTGGCCGAAGTGCTGGCCTCGGACATCGAGCTCGACGGCCAGGTGAACGTGAAGGTCAAGAACCCCGAGCCGGGCGGCGGCACCTCGAACGCGGTGCCGTTGACCGTGCTCCCCAATCCGATGCCGCAGGTCACCTCGATTTCGCCCGCGGTGGTCGAGGCCGGCGGCCCCAACTTCACGCTGATCATCGAGGGCCAGGGCTTCGTGCCCGCCAGCTTCGCCAAGGTCGGCGGCAGCAACCGGGCCACGGTCCTGCTGTCCCCGACCCGCCTCCAGGTCACGGTGCTGGCGGCGGACATCGCGGTGCCCGGTCCGGTCAACGTCAAGGTGAAGACCCCGTCGCCGGGTGGTGGTACATCGAACACCGTGGTGCTCGACGTGCAGTGAGCGCCGCGGGCCTGGTCTTGCTCCTCGCCGTGGCTTCCGCCGGTCTGGCGGTGCCCGGCGAGGTCCGCCCGGCCTGGAAGGCCGAGCTGCCGGCCGGGATCGGCATCCCGGCCGGCACCGGCGCGAGCGTCGGCCGGCGCCTCTTCGTGCCGGTGCTCGGTGTTTCGGCCTACGACCTCGATACGGGCACGCTCCTCTGGCGCTCGCCCCTCGGTCGCCTCGCGCCCCGCAACCTGGTGGTCACGAACGGGCGCGTGATCGCCGCCGCCGAGGAGGTCTTCGCCCTCGACGCCGAGACCGGCCGCGAGCGGTGGCGGCTGCCGATGGCCGGCCTCGCGGCGCTCGCCGCACCCGTCGCGCTCGGTGCCCACGCCGCGCTCTGTGAGGTCGCGCTGGCCGGCGGTGAGCTCTACCTCGGGACCTCCGATCATCGCGTGCTGGCGGTGGACGCGGAGACCGGGCGGCTGCGGTGGTCGGTCGAGCTGGGGGAGAGCTGGGCGCATCCGGCAGTGGTGCGAGGGGTCGCGGTCGAAGGGGCGACGGTCTACGCCGCGGTCGAGCAGTGGCGCGACGAGCGCGGCCAGCGCTCGAGCGGCTGGCTCTTCGCCCTCGACCCGGCCACCGGCCGCCAGCGCTTTGCCACCGAGATCGGTGGTGGGGACGAGCGACGCGGGGCCTCGGCGGCGCCGGTCGTGGCGGGGGAGGTGGTGCTGGTGGCCGACGCTCTTGCCAACGCGATGTATGCCCTCGACCGGGTGACAGGAGCCGAGCGCTGGCGCTTCGAGGGCGAGCGCGGCCTCGCCGGGTTCGCGGAGAGCCCGAAGGTCTCGGGAGAGGTCGCCTATGCCGCCTCCGGGGACGGCTCAGTCTACGCGCTCGAGGCCCGCACCGGACGGCTGCTCTGGCGCCGGCGCCTGCCGGCCGCCGTGCAGAGCGTGGCCCTCTGCGGAGGCGCGCTCTTCGCCCACTACCACCAGGTGGTCTGGCTCGACCCTGCCGACGGTCGCTCGCAGGGCAGTCTGATGAACGGCGGCCGGGGCATCGCCACCTCCGCCTTCACTGTGGCTGGGAAGTGGCTTGCCTTCGCCGGCCCGGGCGGGGTGTACGCGTTGAGCTGCGGCCCGTGAGGGCCTCGTCTAGAGCTCCTACCCGAACCGCAGGCAGGCGATCGGCGGCAGGTGCTCGGAGATTGCCCGCCAGCTCGAGCCCGCGTCGTCGCTCGCCCACAGCGAGCCGGTGGTGGAGCCCATGGCGAGCTGGTCGCCGGAGGCGTCTACGTCCAGGCCGTGGCGGTAGACCAAGTCGTAGGCGTGCTCCTGCGGCAGGCCGCGGGTGATGACCTCGAAGTGGTCGCCGCCATTCCTGGTGCGGGCCACCACCATCTTGCCGCCCACCGGCACCCGGCACTCGTCCTTGACCCCGGGCACGAACCAGACGGTGTCGGGCTCCTTGGGGTGGACGGCGACCGCGAAGCCGAACGAGGAGGGACGGATGGCGGTCAGCTCCTGCCAGAAGCGGCCGCCGTCGCGGCTCACGAAGGCGGCGTTGTGGTGCTGGACGTAGAGGATCTCGGGGTCGGAGGGCGCCCGCACTACGCGGTGGGGGTCCTGGATGATCGGGTCCTCGCGCCGCTCGGGCGGCATGTAGGCCGCCCACATACCGCGCGAGGAGGTCTCCCAGGTGGCACCCAGGTCCTCCGTCCTCCAGGCGCCGCCGCAGGAGACGCCGACCACGAGGTGGTTCGAGTTGCGGGAATCGACCAGGATCGAGTGGATGCCCGGCACGTCGTAGCCGCCGCCGAACCACTCTTGGCGCTCGGGCCGGTTCCACAGCGATTCGACGAGCGCCCACGACGAGCCGCGATCGCGGGAGAGGAAGAGTCCCCCGGGCAGGGTGCCGGCCCACACCAGGCCGGGCTGGTCGGCGCCGCCGGGCTCGAGGGCCCAGATCTGCTGCACTGACCACGGGTGCTTGTCCTCGGCCGCGGTCTCGGGCTTGGGCGGGTAGGCCGGCGCCGGGAGCTCCTCCCAGGTCGAGCCGCCGTCGGCCGAGCGGTGGAGCTTGACCCCGAAGTGGCCGAGGTTGAGGGCCGCGTAGAGGGTGCCGTCGCGGCGGTCGGGCAGCACCATGCTCACCGGCTCGCCGAGGAAGGAGATCTCGGCGACCTTCCAGTCGCCGTCGCGCTCGAGACGGAAGAGGCCCTTCCTGGTGGCGACGAAGAGGCGGCGGTCGGCGGTCATCGGTTCGCTCCGTTCCTCTGGCTCCGCAGGGCGTTCTCACCCTCCGGAGAGGGCCTGCATGACGAAGATCTCGCTCGCCTCGCCGACCGCGTCGGAGAGCCCCTGCGGGTCGGCGATGGCGCGGCCGTCCACGAACACCGTCACGTGCTGGCGCAGGTGCCCCTGGTCGTCGACGAGGTAGCTCCTCAAGCGCGGGTTGGCGGCGAAGACCTCCGCCAGCGCCGCGCCCACCGTGCCGCCGCCGACCTCCGACGCCGGCACCGAGAGGTGGCGCTCGAGGTTGGGGGTGAAGGCGACGGTCGGCATGCGCTCAACCCGGCCCCGCGGCCTTCAGGTGCTGGTCGAGGAAGGCGAGCACCGATTTGTAAGCCTTGTACTGGTTGGCCTTCTTCTCGATGCCGTGCCCCTCGTCGTCGAATACCAGGTACTCCACGGCTACGCCGTTGGCGCGCGCCGCGGCCACGATCTCGTCCGACTCGGGCTTGATCACCCGCGGGTCGTTGGCGCCCTGCAGCACGAACAGCGGCTTGACGATGTTCTTGGCGTGGAACAGCGGCGAGATGCGCCGCAGGCGGGCCTCGTCGGTCGCCGGGTCGCCCATCTCGGTGTAGAGCGCCTTGCGGAACGACTCCCAGTAGGGTGGGATGCTCTGCAGGGTGCGCAGCCAGTTGGAGACGCCGTAGAGATCGACGCCGACGTCGAACTCCTGCGGCGTGAAAGCGAGCCCGGCGAGCACCATGTAACCGCCGTAGCTGCCGCCCAGGATGCCGATACGCTCCGGGTCCACCCAGCCGGTCGCGGCCAGCATCTTCTTGCTCTCGACGCAGTCTTTGAGGTCGCCGCCGCCGTGGTCGCGGTCGTCGAGCTTGAAGAAGCTCTTGCCGTAGCCGGAAGAGCCGCGGTTGTTGATCGCGTAGACAGCGTAGCCGTGGTTGACGATGAACTGGATCAGGCCGCTGTAGCCGATGCGCGACTGGCCGCCGGGCCCGCCGTGTACCCAGAGCAGCGCGGGTACCTTGCTCTCCGGGCCCGCGCCGTGGGGCTTGTAGAGGATGCCGGGGACCTGGCGGCCGTCGAAGGAGGCGAAGCGCACCACCTCGCCGTCGACTAGGTGCTCGGGCTGGATCTTCGGGTTGAGCGTCTGGGTGAGCTGGCGCGGCGTGCCGCCCGGGAGGTCCTGGACGTAAAGGTTGGACGGCTGGCGGCTCGAGCTGGCGTAGAAGGCCATGCGCTTCTCGTCGCGCGAGATGACCACGCGGTCGATGTCGAGCCCCGGCAGCTCGGGCAGCGGCACGCGCTCCATGGTAGCGGCGCGGTAGAGGCGCAGCTCGTTGCTGGCGTCGTGATTGATGAGCACCGCCAGGTACTCGCCGTTCTTCGAGAACCTGGCGATGATCACGTCCCACTCGGTGCGCAGCACCTCGCTGGTCTTGCCGGTGGCGAGGTCGTAGCGCGCCAGGTAGCTGAACTCGGAGCCCTGGTCGGTGGTGAAGTAGAGGCTCTTGCCGTCCCGGCCGAAGACCTGCGGCACGTTGCTCACCTCGCCCTCGTGGGCGGTCAGGTTCTTGAGCGACTGGGTGTCGCGGTCGTAGAGCAGCACGTCGGAGTCGTTGGTGGTGGTGGTCTTGGCGAAGGCGAGGTGGCGCTTGTCGGGCGAGACGTCGCCGAACTGCAGGCCCTGCTCGTCCTTGAACAGCAGGCTCTTCTGATAGCCGTCGCGGGCGATCTCGAAGAGGTCGAAGAACTTCGGATCGCGGCCGTTGGTCAGCACGAAGAGCGACTTCTCGTCCTGCGCCCAGCCGGCGAAGTTGGCCTTCAGGTTCTCGCCGGGCGTCAGGTCGACGACCTTGCCGTCGGGCTCGCGCACGTAGAGATGGTCGTTCTCGTCGCCTCCCTGGTCGGAGAGATAGAGGAAGCGCTCGTCGGCGGGGAAGTAGGAGAGAGCGTAGACGCTATTCGTGGTCGACTTGGTGAGCTCGACCGGCGGCCCGCCGCCGGTGGGGATGGCGACGGCGTTGACGATGCCGCTCTGGTCGCTCGACACCAGGATCTTGCTCTGGTCCGGCGAGAAGGAGGCGCCGAACAGGCTGGTGGTGGTGAGGAAGTCCTCGATCGAGTAGCGGGGCACCTCGGCGGCCTGGGCGCCGGCCACTGTGGCGCAGGCGAGGGCGACGAGCACGAGGAGTCGAGTACGCAGGTCGTGCACAGGGGTTCTCATGGCCGTGATCTCCTTTGCCGCCCCATACGAGGAAGCGAAGTCAGATGTTCTCAAGGTGGCGGAGGCGGGTCAAGGCCGCCCCCGCCACATCCTTGTAGGGGCAGGCCTTGTGCCTGCCCTCCGGCAGGGCGGCCACGAGGGCCGCCCCTACGGCTAGGGTGAGAGCCTTCCGTCATAGCCCGTCAATTCCACGTAGCCGTATCCCGAGACCGGCTGACCGGCGCTGGTGCCCGCGACCTCGACCGCCCCTTCCCAGTAGCGCACGGTGAGGTCCAGCTCCTGGCCGGCGAGGAGGGGAGTGAGGGTCAGCTCCAACCCCTCGGCCGGGATAGCGAGCCGCCAGCGCGAGGGATAGCGGACGCCCGTCGCCGGGCTCGTCCAGTGCTCGAGCGGGGCGAGCTCGACTCCGGAGAAGGCCACGGGCCGGGCCGAGCCGTCCGCCTCGATCAGCGTGCCGGCGCTCGCCCCATCGGACGTGCTCTCGGAGTCGGCCGTGTCGTCGGCCCGGCGCAAGCGGAAGAGCATCAGGTCCCGGCCGTCGTCGAGCTGCAGCGAGAACCAGTCCCAGCCGACCTGACCGGCCGCGAGCGCGCTGGTCGACCACTCGCGGTCCATCCACGCCAGGCCGGTCACCTCGTGGCGACGGCCCTCGACCTCGAGGGTGCCGCGCGCCGGGAGCCGCGGCAGCGAGTAGTAGTACGAGGCGTTGCCGGGCTCGCCTCCCTTGCGCGACAGGCCGCGGTCGCCGTGCAGCACCAGCGGCTTGCCCGGGCCGAGCTCGAGATCGATCGCCACGCCGTCCTCCGCCGCGCGGAGCCGGATGGGCGGCACGTCGGCTCCGACGGCGTCCGCCTGCCAGTCGCCCAGCCAGGCGCGGAACGGTGAGCCCTCGGCGCCGGCCAGGCCCAGCGCGGCGCGCGAGAAGCGCTCGCGGGCGTGGAAGCGCCCGGCTTCCACGTCCGTCAGCGTGAAATGCGCCATATAGACCTCGTGCGCGGCCCAGGCCGAGGTCCGCTCCACCGGCCGCGGCACGAGCTGGTTGCGGAAGAAGGTGAGCTGGAATCCAAAGCGTCTGTCTGGGGCGAAGCGTCGGTTTGGGGCAAAGCGCCTGTCTGGGGCGAAGCGCCGGCCCGCGGTCGATGTCTCCTCGCCCGCGACCGCGCTCAGGTTGCCCGTGAAGTACCACCACTCGGTGCGGAAGCCCGGGTGCGGGCCGTGGTCGCCGGGGAAGGAGAAGTCGCGCGGCGCCAGGGCGAGCTCGAAGCCTGCGGCAGCGCCTGCCGGCAGGTCGCTGCCCAGCAGGTCGGTCACCGCGAGCTTTGCGGCGAGCTGGCCCTCCGAAGCCTGACGGCGGTCGCTCGAGCAGGCCCAGGACAGAGCAATGCAGAGCATCGAGCCCCAGGCCAAGAGGGCGGAGGCCGGCGCGACGCCTTGGCTAGGCCGCACCGCCCTCCGCCCTCCCGCGCGCCAGCAGGTCGAAGGCGCGCTCCACCTCGGCGTGGCTGCCCACCAGCACCAGGCTGTCGCCGGCTTCGAGCCGGAAGTCCGGGTTGGGGTTGGTGTGCGGCACTTCGTCTCGCACCACGGCGATGATCGTCGCCCCGGTCGAGCTGCGCAGGGCGACCTCGCGGATGGTGTGGCCGATGGCGGCGCTCTCCGGGCTCAACCGATACACGTCGGTGAGGCCCTCGGAGAGCACCGCCAGGAGCTCCTGGGGCAGCTCGCCGGCGAAGGCCCCGGCGCGCAGCATGCGGTAATCGTGGCCGCGCAGCAGGCGGATCTGCGCGGCGATCACGTTGCGCGGCACGTGGAACTGCTCGAGCACGCGGGTGAAGATCTCGATCGAGGTCTCGAACTCCTCGGCGATCACCTCGCTGGCGCCCGCCCGGCGCAGGGCCTCGATCTCGTCCACCGCGCGGGTGCGCACCAGGATGCAGAGGTCGGGGTTGAGCTGCCGCGCGAAGCGCACGCTGCGGTCCACGGCGATGAAGTCCGAGATCGCGAACACCACCATGCGGGCGCGATCGATGCCCGCCAGCTCGAGGATCTCGCGGCAGGTGGCGTCCCCGTACACCACCGGCTCGCCGTCACGGCGGGCGCGGCTCGCGAGCTCACCCGAGAGCTCGATCACCTGGTAGCGGATCGAGGTCTCGGAGAGCACCCGCGCCAAGTTGCGGCCGTTGTTGCCGAAGCCGACGATCACCACGTGGCCGCTGATCGCCGGCGCGACTGCCTGCCCCGTGCCCGAGTGGGCCTGCGCGAGGTCGGAGAGCCGCGGCGCGGCCGCCACCAGCAGCGGCGCCAAGGCGAGGGTCAGCACCGCGGCGGCGATCAGCACCTGGTCGAGGCCGGGAGGCAGGAAATCGAGGTCCTGGCCGACCCGCAGCAGCACGAAGGAGAACTCTCCGACCTGCGCCAACCCCAGGCCGACCAGGATCGAGGTGCGCAGCGGGAAGGAGAGCAGGGCGACGGCGCCGCCGGCGGCCAGCGCCTTGACCAGCACCACCGCCGCCGCCACGCTGGCGATCAGCAGCGGGCGCTGGGCGGCCGCGGGCAGGTCGAGCAGCATGCCGATGGAGACGAAGAACACGCTGTTGAACACGTCGCGGAACGGCGCCACCTCGGCCGCCACCTGGTGGCTGTAGTCCGACTCCGAGATCACGATGCCGGCCAGGAAAGCGCCCAGGGCGAGCGAGAAGTCGAGCATCGAGGTCAGCCAGGCGAGGCCGAGGCAGGCGAGCAGGGCGGCGAGCACCAGCACCTCGCGGATGCCGGTCTTCACCAGTTGGTGGAGCAGGCGGGGCATCAGGTGGCGGGCGGCCAGGAAGACTACCGCCACGGCGGCGAGCGAGCCCAGGAACCGTCCGGCGACGCTCAGGAACGAGGCGGGGGCGGCGCCGGCCAGGACCGGCGTGAGCACGATCATCGGCACCAGCAGGAAGTCCTGGAAGAGCAGGATGCCGATCACCAGCTTGCCCTGCGGCGCCTCGAGCTCGCGGCGGTCGGCGTAGAGCTTGAGCACCACGGCGGTGCTCGACAGCGCGAGCAGGAAGCCGCAGAACAGCGACTGCCCGAAGCTCAGGCCGGCCAACCTTCCCAGCAGCCAGCCGAGGGCGATGGTGGCGGCCGCCTGCAGCGAGCCGCCGAGGAAGAAGGCGCGCCGGATGTGCTTCAGCCGCTCGGGCGAGAATTCGAGACCGATCGAGAACAGCAGGAAGACCACGCCGACCTCGGCGAAGACCTCCACCAGCTCGGGGTCGGAGACCAGCCCCAATGCCGAGGGGCCGATCAGCACGCCGGTCAAGAGGAAGCCGACGACCGAGGGGATCTTCAGCCGGGCGCTGATCCACACCACGGCCGTCGAGGCCGCGAGCAGCACCACGGCGTCGCGCAGGAAGTGGTCGAGCTGCACGCGCGGGATTGTAGCGGGCGGGAGAGGCCGGCGGCCGCCGAGGCCGGCCTGGCGGCCGCGCCTCGACCCTGAGCGCTGGGAAGATCTAGCGCTTTGTCCCGCCCTCGCTCAGCGCGTACAGGTGGCCGCGGCCACGGAGGTAGATCTCCTGGCCGGCGATGGCCGGCGAGGCGTCGAAGCCCTCGTCGAGCTTGTTGACCGCCAGCACCTTGAGCTCGCGGCCGTGGGCCAGCACCGCGGTGGCGCCGTTGCGGCCCGCGACGTACACGCGGCCCGCGGCCCCGACCGGCGATGCGTAGACACCTTCCACCTCGGGAAGGCGCTCCGGCCCGAACACCGGCTGGCCCGAGGCGGCGTCGAGCGCGGTGAGGATGCCGGTGTTCGACTTGAGGAAGTAGAGCAGGCCTCTGTAGAGCAGCGGCGAGGGCACGTAGGGCGTGTCCTTGTCGTAGCTCCAGGCCTCGGCCGGCGTGCCGGTCAGGTCGCCGCGGGCGCCGGCCAGGCGGATGGCCTTGAGTGCGTTGCCGCGGAAGCCGCTGGTCACGAACAGCAGGCCGTCGGCGGCGACCGGGCTCGGGATGGCGTTGGCGGTCATGCCGCCGACCTCCCACACCAGAGCGCCGCTGACCAGGTCGTAGGCCCGCACCTTGGCCGTGGCGTTGATCACCACCTGCGGCTTGCCGTCGACCTCCACCACCCGTGGCGTGGACCATCCGGTGCGCTCCTCCCGCGCCACCCGCCAGCGCTCGGCGCCGGTCTTGGCGTCGAGGGCGACCACGAAGCCGGGCCCCTCGTGGTCCCAGGGAACGACCAGCGTGTCGCCGTGGAGCACCGGCGAGGCGCCCTCGCCGAAGCCGTTGCGCGTCTGCAGGTCACCGAAGTCCTTGTCCCACAGGAGCTTCCCGTCCCACGAGTAGCAGTAGAGCCCCTGCGAGCCGAAGGAGGCCCACACCCGCTCGCCGTCGGTCACCGCCGAGGCCGAGGCCCAGGTGCCGTCGGGATGGGTGCCCTCGTGCGGCTTGGCCTGCCGCGCCGTCGCCTCCCACACCACCTTGCCCGTGGCCCGATCGAGCGCCAGCACCACGAAGCGCAGCTCGCGGTCCGGCGCCACGCCGCGCGGCGGGCCGCTGCGCTCGGCGGGCGCAGCCGTGGTCGTGCCGGGTGCCGGGGCGGCGGGCGCAGCCCCGGGAGAAGCGCCAGGAGAGGCCGCCGGAGCCGGTGCAGAGGCGGACTCGGAAACGGGCTTGGCCGCGGCCGCCTCGCTCACCTCCACAGCGGAGAGCAGAAAGATGCGATCGCCCCACACCACGGGCGAAGAGTGGCCTCGACCCGGGATCGGCACCTTGAAGCGCACGTTCGTGGTCTCGCTCCAGGTGAGCGGCGGGTCGCCGTGCGGGGCGACCCCGTTGCCCTCCGGCCCCCGCCACTGCGGCCAATGGTGGGCGGGGGCATCGGCCGCGGGCTTCGAGGCCAGGGCGACGAGCACGGTCGAGGAGGCGAGCAGGGCGGCGATCGAGGCTCTCCAGCGCATGGCGGGTCTCTCCAAGGCTTGGGCGGTTCCAGCGGTCCATTGGGGGCCGCGGCGCTGTTGGCCGCGGACCACCCATAGCTTACCGGCGATTTACTGCGGCACCTACCGATCGCCGCCGTCGGAAACCGAGTTGGCAGCGGACCAGACGTGCTCATCCACGTTCTCGCTGGCGGGCTGGCAGGCCTGGTTCGACTGGCCGACCTGGAAGTCGCCGGCGAAGGTCGGGCACTCGCACTGGATCGGGTCGCCGTCGGAAGGCGGCTGCGCGGCGCCTTCGGGGAAGAAGCAGGGAGCGGTCATGCAGCCGGCATAGAGGCCCTGGCAGGGGGTGGAGCCGAGGTTGTAGTCGCCGTCCATGGCGAAGCTGAAGGCGGAGATCAGGTCGGCCTTGGGGATCAGCGACACGGTGGGGTCGTCGGGGTCCTGGTCACGGACGTAGCGGCAGACGGGCGCCGGGCGCTGGCGGTTGCAGCCTTCGACGCTGCCGTCCCGCCCGCAATTCACGATGTTGGCGCAGCCCGCGCCGTCGCGGCCGCAGGCCTGGACCGTCTCGTAGTAGGCGCCGAGGTTGAGGATGGAGTTGACGTCGACGAAGTAAGGCCCCTCGGTGTAGACCTGGCAGGTGCAGTTCGCCACCCGGCCTTCGACGATACAGGGCAGCGGGCGGTTGTGGGGGTTGGTGCCCGTCCGTTGCGGGGGCCCGGAGAAGAAGCAGAGCGCGTAGGAGCCTTCCCGGCAGTAGAGCATGTTCGTCGAGCTGAGTGCCGAGCCGAGGATCACGTTGGCTCTGGCCGGCCCGTGCTTGGTGGTCCAGCACTCTGTGGGCTCGAAGGGATAGTTGCTGCAGGTGGCCCCGCAGGTCACCGGGTACGGACACGGGGCGGGGATCACCCTCCCGCGGCGGGAGGCGCAGGCGCCGGCGAGCAGCGCGAGCAGCGCCAGGACGAGGATCTGCACGGCAACTCGACGGGGTGCTCGGTCCATCGCAACCTCCTGTGAAGGAATTCGGGAATCGTACGCGATCCCCAGCCCTTCAGTGGGATGTCCAGCCGGCTTGTCGCACCGCCTGCCGCGGGGGCCTTGACATCGGGAACTATCTGTGTATACTCAGTATATGGACGTACACAGCGGGATCGTGATCTCCCAGGCCGACGCCCGGCCGATGTACCTCCAGATCATGGAGCAGATCAAGCAGCGCGTGGCGGTAGGCGACTGGTCGCCGGGCCACGAGCTGCCGTCGATCCGCCAGCTCGCGATCGACCTCAAGGTGAGCGTGATCACAGTCAAGCGCGCTTACCTGGAGCTCGAGCGCGAGGGCGTGATCTCGACGCGCCAGGGCAAGGGCTCGTTCGTCGCGGAGAAGGCCGGCCTGGGGCCGCGGCTTCTGGAGCAGGATCTCGAGCGGCATCTCGACCACGCCGCCCGCCTGGCCGCCCAGCTCGGGCTGACGCCGGAGGAGCTGGCGGCACGGCTCCGCGAAACCACCACCGGAAGGAAAGCAGAGGACTGAGATGACCAGCGTAGCGGTAGAGCTACAGGGGGTGGCCAAGCGCTACCCCCATTTCACTCTCGACGCGATCGACCTCGTGCTCCCGCACGGGCAGATCATGGGATTCATCGGCGCCAACGGCGCCGGCAAGTCGACCACCATCCGCATCCTCATGGGCCTGGTGCACCAGGACCGCGGCACGGTGCGGGTGCTCGGCCACGCGATGCCCGGCGAGCAGGTGGAGGCCAAGCGGCTGGTGGGCTTCGCCTCGGAGGACCTGCGGCTCTACAAGGCCGCGACCCTCGCCTGGCACATGGGCTTCGTGCGCTCCATCTACCCGGAATGGGACCCGGCCTACGCCGAGAAGCTGCTGCGGCGTTTCGGCCTGAAGGGAGAGCAGCGGATCAAGGGCCTCTCGCACGGGCAGCGCGTCAAGGCGGCGTTGCTGCTGGTGCTGGCCCGCCATCCGCGCCTGCTGCTGCTCGACGAGCCGACCACCGGGCTCGACCCGGTGGCCCGCCACGAGGTGCTCGGCGAGCTGATGGAGGTGCTGGCCGACGAGGAGCGCACCATCCTCTTCTCGTCGCACAACACGCTCGACGTCGAGCAGATCTCCGACCAGATCACCTTCATCGACCAGGGCCGGATCATCGACACCGGCGACAAGGAGAGCTTCCTCGACCGCTGGCGGCGGCTGCGGCTCGAGGTGCCTGCCGGCCTGGCCCTTCCCGCGCTGCCCGGAGTGGTGCACCGCAACGGCAGCGGCCGGCTGGCGGTGATCACCACCGACCGCTTCGAGCCCGCCATGGCCGCCGCCTACAGCCAGGCCGGCGCCACGGTACACGCCGTGGAGCCGATGACCCTCGAAGAGATCTTCGTCGCCAACGTCCACGCGCGCAGAGAAGGAGCGGGAGCATGAACCTCGCCATGGTGCAACGCCTGGTCTACAAGGACTGGTACTTCAACCGCTGGGCGATCTCGGCCTACGTCGCCGCCGGCCTCGGCGCCCTGGTCCCCGTGGCGGTGGGTGGCACGGGGGCCTTCTACCTCGGCAGCATCCTGGTGATCTCGGCGCTGATCTCGGTGGGTATCCATCTGGCGATCAGCACGGTGCTCTACGAGCGCGACCACCAAACCCTGACCTTCGTCATGTCGCTGCCGGTCTCGGCACGCGAGTACACGACGGCCAAGCTCCTCGCCAACCTGGCGATCTTCGCCGGCGCCTGGGCCACGCTGGTGGTGGGCACGGTGGCGGTGATCGCCGGGCGGCCGGCGATCCCCGACGGCCTGATCCCGTTCGCGGTGGTGGTGCTCTTCCAGATCCTCGTCGGCTACGTGCTGCTGCTCACCCTGTCTCTGGCCTTCGAGTCCCTGGCCTGGGCGGTCGGTGCCATCGTGGCCGGGAACTTCCTGCTGCAGGGCGTCATGTACTGGCTCTCGCACGTGCCCGCCGTCGCCGCGGACATGAAGACCAACGCCATCGTCTGGCGGGCGCCCATTCCCGCGCTGCTGGCGGGCGAGCTCGCCGCGGTGCTGCTGGCCCTGGCCCTGACGTATTACCTCCAGTCCCGGAAGACGGACTTCCTCTAGCCCGCAGCGCGCCGCGGCGGCCGCGGCCACAAGGAGATGTCATGAGCAGGCTTCGCAAGGCCTTCGTACGCACGTTCGTCGCCATGGCGGCGCTCGCCGGCGCGGTATTCGCCGCCGCCTTCGTCATGATCCTGTGGAGCGACCCGCAGTTCACCCAGCCGATGGAGGTCTCTCCCGAGGCCCTCGAGGAATGGCTCGCCGGCTTCGAGCAGCCCTATCCGGCGGCGGCGCGCAGCTTCCGCATGCGCGACGGGACGACGCTCGCCTCGCAGTACCTCGCCGCGGGCTCGCAGACGACCGTGGTCTACGTCCACGGCGTCCTGGGCGCCAGCCTGCGCCTCAACCGCAGCTCCGGCCTGCTGCGCGAGGCCACGGGCGGAGAGGTGGTGGCCGTCGATCTCCGCGGCCACGGCGCGTCCGGCGGCCCGCCGGGCGACACCGCCTACATCGGCCAGTACGAGGACGATTTGGGCGACGTGGTGCGAGAGATCCGCGCCGCACGGCCCGGCGGCAAGGTGATCCTCGCCGGGCACTCGATGGGCGGCGGTATCGCGCTGCGCTACGCGATGAAGCCGGAGCTGCCGCCGGTCGACGGCTACCTCCTGCTCGCGCCGCACCTCGGCCACCAGTCTCCCACCACGCGCACGGAAGCCGCCGAGCCCGACGCCGAGGCCCTCGCGGTCCACGTCCCGCGCCTGCTCGGCCTGGTGCTGATGAACACCGTGAGGATCACCGGCTTCAACGGGTTGCACACGCTGTTCTTCAACCTGCCTCCCGAGGTGCCGCTGCGCTCCTACTCCTTCCGCGCCATGGCCAGCATGACCCCGGCGGACCACCGGCCGGCGCTGGCATCGGTGCGGGTGCCGCTGCTGGTCGTCGTCGGCAGCCGCGACGAGGCCTTCGAGGCGGAAGAGTACGAGGCCGTGGTCCGCGCGCACAGCCGCGGCACGGTGGTCCTGGTGCCGGACGCCACCCACGAGAGCGTGCTGCGCGATCCGCGCACCATGGCGGCGGTCGCCTCGTGGGCCGCGGGGCTCTGGGCCGCGGGCCCTACGAGCGCGGGGCTTCGTGGTCGGTGAGCACCGGCAGAGCTCTCGCCTGCTATCGGCTGGCGATGCAGCAGCTCACCCTCGCCGTGGAGCGGTGATCGGGCCGCCCCAGGCAGGCGAGGAGGTCGTCGCGCAGCGCCTCGAACCGGGCGCCGCAGAAGTCCTGGAGGAGCTGCATGCGGTCGAGCCGCGCTCGCCAGGCGGCGATCACCTCCGGCGGCGCGGGCCCGTCGAACGCCAGCTCCTGGTCGGCGAGCGCGAATACCTTCGAGGCGGTGAACCCTGCCCGCTCCAGGTGGCCGGGGAGCTTGCGGCCCATGTGGAAGTCGTAGCGGCCGGAGGCGAGCGCGATCCTGGCGTAGTTCTCGAGCAGCGACCGCGTGCGCTCCTGGATGGGCTGATGGCCGAAGAAGTCGTCGATCTCGGTGAGCGCGATCCAGCCTCCCGGCCGCAGGGCCGCGCTCCAGACCTCGAGCACCGCCGGCAGGTCCGGGAAGTAGGCGGCGGCGAAGCTCGACCAGATGCCGTCCGCGGCGGCGTCGAGGCCCAGCGGCAGGTGCAGGTCCGCGCAGCGGAACTCGGCGTTGGCGAGGCCCCGCGAGCGCGCCTCGCGGAGCAGCTCCTCGTTGCGGTCGAGGCCGATCACCCGGGCTCCCCGCGCCGTGAGCTCGGCGGCCTGATCGCCCACGGCGCACCCCAGGTCGAGCACGGTCTGGCCCTGGAGCGCGGGCAGCGCGTCGAAGACCGTGGGCCAGTCCCGCCAGGCCGCCTGCCGCCGGTACTCGTCGGCGAGGCTCAAGGCTCGGCTCCTCGCCGCCGGCGCCACTCCTCGGCCGACAGGCGCGAGACGATGCTGGGGCGCGGCACCGGCCACTTGGGGAGCTCCTGATCGAAGCGGTCGACGTCGACGAACCCCAGTTTGGCGAGCACGCGCAGCGAGGCAGAGTTGGCCTCCAGGCACACCGCGCGCACCGCGGCGAGGCCGAGCGTGCCGAAAGCGAAATCGAGCGTCGCCTCCGCCGCGGACGTGGCCCGGCCGCCGCCCCAGAAGGGGCGGCCCACCCAGTAGCCGAGCTCGGCCTCCGCGATCGTTCGGTCGACATCCTTCAGCAGCGACACGCCGACCGGGCGGCCGCCGGGATCACAGATCGCGAAGCAATAGCGGGTGCCGGCCTCCCGCAGCTCCAGCGCCTGCGCGATCCAGGTCTCGGCGCCGTCGGGCGGGTAGGGGTGGGGAAAGGGAGTCGTCTCGGCGATGGCGGGGTCTTCCAGCAGGGGCTGGAGAGCGGCGGCATGGACCGGGGCGATGGGCTCGAGGAAGATCATGGGTGAGCGAAGCTCCTACGGGCGGGGCCGCAGGCAC
This sequence comes from Thermoanaerobaculia bacterium, assembly GCA_044869805.1. Classification (GTDB taxonomy): domain Bacteria; phylum Acidobacteriota; class Thermoanaerobaculia; order Multivoradales; family SZUA-115; genus CAWDVR01. The sequence goes on from JBIOXV010000036.1 coordinate 34,273, forward strand.
TTGGCGACCGCGAGAGCGCCGATCTTCTTCCCCATCGCGCTGCCGACCGCCGTCGAGTTGCGGTAGTGCACGCCGTCGTAGATGCGGGCGTTCGACACCTCCTGTACGAAGTCCTCGACCCGCGCCCAACTGCGCTCCAGGCCCGGGGTCAAGGGGCTCTTGGAAGTCAGCCGGGGGGGCGGCCCGGAGCCGATTTCCGCCTGCAGCACCTCGCCGACGCTGGCCGCCACGATGCAGTGCGCGCACGGGTACTCGGGGTGCATGGGGGTGTCGAGGAAGGGCAGCCAGGAGGCCTCGCGCTCCGTTGCGTCGTTGCCGTCGGCGTCGCCGTTGCGGATCGCGGTCACCGGCCGCCAGAACGCGTAGTGGTACTTGGCGTCGAACACCGCGATCAGCGCGTCGTCCATGGCCTGCGAGGCGACCGCGAAGAAGCGGGCATTCTGTGTCACCTCGCGGCCCGGGGCGCTCGCCACCGAGGTCAGGAGCGAGAAGTAGACCGGCGGTGCCGTGGCCTCCCAGAAGCGTGCGATATCCGTCTGCTCGGCGCTGCGTTGAGTGCTGCTCTTGCCACCGAGCGCCTTGCTCTCGTTGTAGTCGCGCGCCCACAGCTCGCTGGTCAGGCTGGGCGGCGGCCCTGGCCGGAACTGGTCGGCGGAGGACATCACCCAGGGCTGGCGCCCCGGCCAGGTGGAGGCCACCGGCGTCACCGTCGGTGTGTAGACGCCGGCCGAGGTGCGGGGGCGATAGCTCTCGGCCGCGGCGCCGCCGTCGTCGGCGCGCTGGGCCAGCACGGCCGTGGCCGCCAGCTCCCCGGCGGCCACGCCCGCGGCCTTTGCCGGGCCGTCCGGGATCGCGGCCAGGGCCGCCTGCGCGGCGGAGTCGATCGCCGCCTGCTGCGAGGGCGTCAGCTTCGACAGCACGGCGCGGTTGGCGGCGGCGATCGCGGCCGGCACCGACGCGTTCCGGTCGGCCTCGACGGCGACGGCACCGGCCGGGAAGCGGCGGGTGATGGCGTTGACGGCTTCGTACACCGCGGTCTGCACCAGTGCCATCACCCGGTAGGTCGGCGGCGGCGGGAGCTTGGCGGCGATGGCGAGGTCGCAGGCGATCGAGTTCCAGTCGACGACCGGGTCGGCCTGTGCCGCCGGCGTGGCGAGCCACGCGGCGGCCGCGGCGACGACGATGGATCGGCGGGTTCGCGGAGCGATGGGCATGACGGGTTCTCCCTGAATGTTGAGCAAAGGGCAGGGCTCGCGGCAATCGTCTCGGCAGGCCGGGTCCAAGTTACCGCATGTCGGGCGGTGGCTCTCGGCGCGCCAGCCAGAGCGTCGCGGCGGAGAAGCTCCCCAGCACCACGCCGAGGGCCAGCGGGATCAGCCCGAAACCGCCGAGCAGGCCGCCGCCGGCCGCCGCGCTGCGCTCCGCGGCGCGGAGGGCAAACACCCCGTAGGCACCGGAGAGCGCCGCCAGGGCCAGGCCGGCGGCGTGGGTTCCGCGCAGCGCCCGCCAGGCTCCTGGTGTCGGCCTCCAGAGCCGGAAGGCGAGGGCCAGGAGCCACAGCGCTCCGAGCGCCGCAATCGGCGAGAAGACGAGGGCGAGCGGCAGCAGCAGGAGCAGGCCGGCGACGCCGTGCATCACCGCGAGCACGCGAGCTCGCGCGACGCTCGAGGCCGCCATGCGAGGAGCGCTCAATCGCCTTGCGCCCGGGTGACGGAAGCCAGAGCCAGCGAGGCCGGGAGCGTCGCGGCAACCGGGAGCCGGGCCCTGCGAGCGCTCACGGGGTGCCGGGGAGCGTGTACTCGAAGTCGTAGGAGTGCTTGCCGTCCGTGATCAGGATCGCCATTTTGCCGGTGAGGCCCACCAGCTCGCCGGTGCCGGAGTCCGGCACTACGGTCACGGTGAGCTGCGGCGCGCCGCGGTCCATGATGCCGGTGTGCTGCAGCACGAAGGTGCCGCGCCGGCCGTGCAGCGTGCCGCTGACCTGCTCGACGGCCACGTAGCCGGCCGAGCCCTGGACGCCGGTCATGGCGGTCAGCATCTCGCCCTGGCTCGTCGCTTCGAGATCGCCGTGGAACTGCTTGTCGATCGACATCCTGCCGAGCATCGAGCCCTCGGCCGGGTGGGCCGTCGGCTGCGGGGCGAGCTTCACGTCGAAGGGTCCACTGGCACGATTCGTCACTGCTGTCTCCTTCTGGGGGGTCCCCTTCTGCCCCGTGTCCGCCGGCGGCGGGGCCTGCGCACCCGCCCAGGGCCCGAGACAGAGCCAGAGGCCCGCGAAGATCCCTGCGGCGCGAGATCGGTTCGTCATGCTGAGCATCCTCGTCGGGGATAGATCTGCGTCAGGCCGAGGACTCTACAACAGGCCCCTCACTCCTCCCGGAGCGCCACCGCGGGTCGGGTGCGGGCCATTTTCCAGGCCGGGTAGAGGCCGGCGAGGAGGGCCGCGGCGAGGGCGAGGAGCACGGCCTCGGCGAGGACGCCGGGGTCGAGGGCCAGGTGCAGGCGCCAGCCGAAGGAGCGGCGGTTGATGACGTAGACCATGAGCGCCGCGAGCAGCGTGCCGACCGGCAGCGCCAGCAGGCCGGCGGTCAGGCCCATCAGGCCGGTCTGGCCGGCGACCAGGCCCCAGATGCCGCGCGGCTCGAGCCCGAGGGCGCGCAGCACGCCCATCTCGCGGGAGCGCTCGAGCTCGAGGGCCATCAGCGCGGCCACCACGCCGATGAAGGCCACCAGCCCGGCCAGCAGCCGCAGTACGCCGGTGATCAAGAAGGTGCGGTCGAAGACCTCGAGCGAGGCGGCGCGCAGGGCGCCGGTGGCGCGGATCTCGAGCTCGGCGCCAGAGGAGGCCGCCAGTGCCGAGAGATCTCGCATCACGGCGTCGCGATCGGCGGCCGGTGCCACGAAGACGCCGAGCGCCGTGGCGCCTCGCGCCTGCCAGAAACGATCGAAGGCCCGGCGGCTGATCGCCACCGCGCCCTGGTCGCTGCTGAAGTCGACGTACACGCCGCCGATCTCGAAGCCGACCGGGCCCGCGTCCGTGCGCAGGTCGATCCGCATTCCCGGCTCCAGGCCTCGGCGGTAGGCGAAGGGCTCGGAGACCAGCACCACCTCGCCGCGATCGAAGGCCGGCCAGGCCTCTGCCGGGTTGCCCTGGGCGAATTCGAAGGATGCCTTGCCACGCGCGTCGAGGTCGAGAGCCCGGAGGAGTGTGCCCCCCTCCGGCGTCGGCAGCCAGGAGGCGAGCACGGTGTTGATCCGCGCGACCCCCGGCGCAGCCACGAAGCGGGCGAGGAGCGCTTCGTCGATCGGCGGCGGGTGTCCGGGCCGCGTGGCGGAAACGTACACGTCGGCCTCGAGCGTGCGCTCCAGCCAGCGCTCCAGGGCGCCGCGGAAGCTGCCGATCATCAGCCCCACGCCGACTGTCACCGACACCGCCACCATCAGGCTGGCGACGGCGACCGCGGTCCTCGACAGTGCCGCCTCGATGCTGCCCGCCGCCAGCCGGCCCAGCAGCCCGAAGGCGCGGCCGAGGAGCGGCCGGGCGGCCCGCGACGCGAGCAGCGTGGCCCCCGGGGCGAGGCAGGCGCAGCCGAGCGTGGTGCAGAACAGGCCGGCGAAGGCCACCGCCACGGAGCGCCCGATGAGCCACTTCTCGGGCGCCGCGAGCAGCAGGGCGGCGGCCGCGAAGCAGGCGACAGAGGCCCACGCCAGGCGGGGAAGGGAGCGGCGGCTCTTCTCCTCGGCCAGAGAGCGCAGCATCACGCCGCGGGGCGGGGTGCCGGTGGCCTCGGCGGCGGGTGGCAGCGCGGCGAGGAGGGTGGCGCCGAGGCCGAGGACGGCCGGCACGACGAGCTGCCAGGGCGAGACCTCGACCCGCGCCACGGTGACCGCGAAGTAGAAATCGGAAACCGTGCGCGACACCAGCCGCACGAGTACCCGTGCCAGGCCGAGGCCGAGCGGCAGGCCGAGCGCGGTGCCGGCGATACCCACCGCCAGCGCCTCGCCGAGCACCAGCGTAAAGATCTCGCGCCGCGAGACCCCGAGGGCGCGCAGCATGCCCAGCAGCGGCCGCCGCTGCACCACCGAGAAGGTCATGGTGTTGTAGATCAGGAAGGCGCCGCAGAGCAGGGCCAGCAGCGACAGCGCCCTCAAGTTGAGGCGGAAGGCGGCGGAGAGGCTGGCGATCGACCGCGCCCGCGGCCCTACCTCGACCAGCGCGGCGCCGGCCGGGAGCAGGGCCGCGATTTTTGCCAGCGCTGCCGTGCCGGCCTCGCCCGGCGGCACGATGAGGTCGATGCGCGACACGAAGCCGACGCGGCCCGTGATCTCCTGCGCGGTCGCGATGTCGACCACCACCAGGTCGGCGAGAGCACGCCGTGAGAGCTCGTCGGCGCCTTCGAGCGCGCCGGCGAGCTCCAGATCGCGGGTGTGGGCACCCACCCGGAGCTGAAATTCGCTTCCGAGCGCCAGGCCCAGCTCGTCGGCGGTCTCCGCGGCGAGGAGGGCAGTTCCCGGCCTGGTCAGGAAGCCGGCGATGTCCGCGCCTGCATCACGGAGCGAGGCCAGGTGAGGCCGGACGGGCGGCTCGGCAAAGGGGTCGATGCCCAGCAGCCGGAGGGTGCGGCCCGGCAGCATCCGCCCCGGCACCCCGGGGTCCGACGAAGCCGGCAGGCTGACCACGGCCTCGACCACCGGCGCCAGGCCGGCACCTGCCCCTGCCAGCCGCAGGCGGCTGTAGAGGTCGTCGGGCAGGCCCGAGGGCCCGGCCAGGACCTGATGCGTAGCCCTGCCCGCCACCGTCTCGGTCGCCAGGCCGAAGGCCGCCAGCGCGCTCGAGTTGGCGAGGCCGATGGCCGCCACCACCGCCACGCCCAGGGCCACGCCCAGCACCGCGAGCCCCGTCTGCCAGGGGTGGCGGGCGAGGCCCCGGCGGCTGGCGGTCAGGAGCAGAGGGCTCACGAGCCTTCCGCGATACAGCCGTCGGAGAGCGTCAGCACCCGGTCCGCGATGCCCACCACCTCGCGGCTATGGGTCACCATCAGCAGAGTTTTCCCGGCCTGGCGGGTGAGGCGGTCGAGCAGCTCCAGCACCTCGAGCCCGGTCTCGAGATCGAGGTTGCCGGTGGGCTCGTCGGCCAGCACCAGCAGCGGGTCGTGGGCCAGGGCGCGGGCCACAGCCACCCGCTGCTGCTCGCCGCCGGAGAGCCGGTCCGGGAAGCTCGAGCGGCGATCGGCCAGGCCCACGGCGGCGAGGAGGGCGAGGGCCGACTCCCTCTCGTCCCGGCCCAGGCGGCCGTTGAGCTCGAGCGGGAGGAGCAGGTTCTCCTCCACGGTGAGCGTGGGGATCAGATTGAAGAACTGGAACACGAAGCCGATGTGGCGGCGCCGAAAGCGGGTGCGCTCCTCCTCGGACAGCGCGGTGAGCTCCACGCCGTCGACCTCGACCGAGCCGGAGCGCGGCAGGTCGATGCCGCTCGCCAGGTTGAGCAGCGTGGACTTGCCCGAGCCGCTCTTGCCCAGCAGCACGCCGAGCTCGCCCGGGTAGAGGTCGAGCGAGACGTGCTTGAGCACCTGGCGCTCGTGCCGGCCCTCGGAGAAGGCGGCGGCCACGTGACGAAAGCGGAGCAGGGGAGCGGCAGGCGGCTGCGACGGGCTGCCAGGCGGGCCGGACATCGGCGACGGCATCGTACACTAGCGCCACGCGCTCCCGAGACTAGCCGCCGCCCGGCGGACGGCATAGCATTCGCCGGTCGAACGACAGCGTGGCCCGCGACAAATCTCTTGGGGAGGCCCTGATGCACGCGAGCGACGAGGCGCTGAGGAGCGAAACGATCGAGCGGGTGGCGGCCGAGGTGCGGCAGCGCCTGGACCGCGAAGCAGGTCCGCCCGCGGAGGCCTTCGCGCGGCGCTTCTACGCCCAGACCGCGATCGAGGACCTGCGCGCCCGGCCGCTCAACGAGCTCGCCGGCGCCGCCCTCGCGCTGTGGTCGCTGGCCCGGGTGCGGCGCCCCGGCGAAGCCCTGGTGCGGGTATTCGATCCCGACCTCGCCGAGCACGGCTGGCACGGGGCCCACTCGGTGGTCGAGGTGGTCAACGACGACATGCCGTTCCTGGTCGACTCGGTGACCGCGGCGCTCTCCGAGCGCGGCCTCGAGGTGCACCTGATCCTGCACCCCATCGCCCGCCTGCGGCGCAACCAGGCCGGCGAGGTGGTGGGCATTGCCGACGGCGACGCCGAGGCCGCCGCGGCCCCGGCCGAGTCGCTGATGTACTTCGAGGTCGATCGCATCGCCTTGGCCGCCGACCGCGAGGCGCTGCGCCAGGAGGTGCTGCGCGTGCTGGCCCTGGTGCGGGCCGCGGTCGAGGACTGGCAGCCGATGCAGGAGCGCCTCTCCGAGATTGTCCGCGAGCTCGAGGAAGACCCGCCGCCGCTTGCCGCCGAAGAGCTCGCCGAGACCGTCGCCTTCCTCGACTGGCTGGGCCAGAACAACTTCACCTTTCTGGGCTACCGCGACTACGACTTCGTGTCGCGCGACGGCCGCGATTTCCTGACCGCGGTCGCAGGCTCCGGGCTCGGAATCCTGCGCGACGCGCTGCGCGAGCGCCCGTCGCAGCCGCGCGAGCTGTCGCCCGAGATGAGCCGCTTCGCGCGGCGGCTGGACCTGGTGTTCGTCACCAAGACCAACGGCCGCTCGAAGGTGCACCGGCCGAGCCACATGGACTACGTCGGCATCAAGCGCTTCGACGCCGCCGGCAAGCTCCTGGGGGAGCGGCGCTTCCAGGGCCTCTTCACCTCGCTCTCCTACCGCCAGCTCGCCGAGCAGGTGCCGCTGCTGCGCCGCAAGGTGCGCTACGTGGCCGAGACCGCCGGCTTCTCGCCGTCGAGCCACGACGGCAAGGCGCTCGCCCACATCGTCGAGACCTTCCCCCGCGACGAGCTGTTCCAGATCTCGGAGCAGGAGCTCTACGAGACGGCGATGGGAGTCCTGCGCCTCGCCGAACGCAAGCGCATCGCGCTCTTCGTGCGCAAGGACGGTTTCGAGCGCTTCGTGGCCTGCCTGGTCTACGTGCCCAAGGACCGCTACGACACCGACTTGCGGCGGCGCATGGAGCACATCCTCGAACGAGCGTTCCAAGGCCGGCTCGGCGCCGCCTACACCCTGGTCGGCGAGGAGCCCCTGGCGCGCATCCAGTTCTTCCTCTCGACGGTGCCCGGCCGAGTGCCGGAATACGACGTGCTGGCGATCGAGGAAGAGCTGGCGCGCGCCGCCCGCACCTGGAGTGACGACCTCGCCCACACCCTGGCCTCCGAGCGCGGCGAGGACAAGGGCATGGCTGCCTTCAACCGCTACGCGCGGGCCTTTCCCGCGGCCTACCGCGAGGCCTTCCAGCCGAGCGACGCCGGCTCCGACATCGACCGCGTAGAGCAGGTGCTGGCGACCGGGCGGCTCGACATCTTCTTCTACAAGCCGATCGGCGCCGGCGAGTCGGAGGCGAGCTGCAAGGTCTACAGCAGCGCCGAGACCATGCCGCTCTCCGACGTGCTGCCGCTGTTCGAGAACCTGGGTTTCAAGGTGCTGGCCGAGCGGCCCTTCGAGATCGAGCCGGCGGGCGCCGAGACCACGGTGTGGATCCGCGACTTCGAGCTGGCGACCGCCGACGCCGCCCGGCTCGACTTGGGCGAGGTGCGCGAGCCGCTGGAGGCCGCCTTCCTCGCCACCGTGACCGGCGAGGCCGAGAACGACGCCTTCAACCGCCTGGTGCTCGCGGCGCGGCTACCGTGGCGCCAGGTGGTGGTGCTGCGCGCCTACGGCCGCTACCTGCGCCAGACCGGCACCGCCTTCAGCCAGGAGACTCTGGCCCAGGCCCTGGTGCGCAACGCCGGCGTCGCGCGGCTACTGGTCGAGCTGTTCCTGGAGAGCTTCGACCCGGACGCGCCCCGAGACACGAGCGAAACAGACGGCGCCGGCGAGCGAGTGGAGAAGCTCGTCGCCGAGATCAAGGCCGCCCTCGACGCGGTCACCAATCCCAGCGAGGACGAGATCCTTCGCCGCTTCCTGAACCTGGTGAAGAGCTCGCTGCGCACCAACTATTTTCAGCACGCTCCGAGTGGCGCGCCGGCCGAGGCCGGCCGTGCCGGCGAGCCCAAGCCCTACCTGTCGATCAAGCTCGATTCGCGGCGGGTGGACGAGCTGCCCAAGCCGCGGCCGATGGTCGAGATCTTCGTCTACTCGCCGCGCGTCGAAGCCATCCACCTGCGCGGCGGCATGGTAGCGCGCGGCGGCATCCGCTGGTCGGACCGGCCGGAAGACTTCCGCACCGAGGTCCTGAGCCTGATGAAGGCGCAGATGGTGAAGAACGCGGTCATCGTGCCGGTAGGCGCCAAGGGCGGCTTCATCGTCAAGCGGCCGCCGGCCGATCGCCAGGCGCTGCAGGAGGAGGGCATCGCCTGCTACAAGACACTGGTGCGGGGCCTGCTCGACTTGACCGACAACTATCAGGGCACGCAGGTGGTGCCGCCGCCGCGCGTGGTGCGCAAGGACGGCGACGACCCCTACCTGGTGGTGGCGGCCGACAAGGGCACTGCCACCTTCTCCGACATCGCCAATGCGCTCTCCGCCGAGTACCGGCACTGGCTGGGCGACGCCTTCGCCTCCGGCGGCTCGGCCGGCTACGACCACAAGAAGATGGCGATCACCGCCCGCGGCGCCTGGGAGTCGGTCAAGCGCCACTTCCGCGAGCTGGGCCGCGACACCCAGGAGCAGGACTTCACCTGCGTGGGCGTGGGTGACATGGCCGGAGATGTGTTCGGCAACGGCATGCTGCAGTCCCGGCACATCAAGCTGCTCGCCGCCTTCAACCACCTGCACATCTTCGTCGACCCCGGCCCGGACCCGGAGGCGAGCTTCGCCGAGCGCCAGCGCCTCTTCGACCTGCCGCGCTCCACCTGGCGCGACTACGACCCGGCCAAGATCTCGGCCGGCGGCGGCGTCTTCGACCGCGGCCAGAAGTCGATCGCCGTCACCCCCGAGATGCGGCGCGCGCTCGGCGTCGAGGCCGAGACGGTGACCCCCGCGCAGCTCATCCGGGCGATCCTCAAGGCGGACGTGGACCTGCTGTGGTTCGGAGGAATCGGCACCTACGTCAAGGCGGCGGACGAGACCCACGCCCAGGTAAACGACCGCGCCAACGATGCGCTGCGGGTGGACGGCGCCGAGCTCTCCGCCAAGGTGATCGGCGAGGGCGCCAACCTGGGGCTCACCCAGCGCGGCCGCGTCGAGTACGCGCTCGCCGGCGGCCGGCTCAACACCGACGCCATCGACAACTCCGGCGGCGTCGACTGCTCGGACCACGAAGTCAACATCAAGATCCTCCTCAACGAGGTGGTGGGAGGCGGCGACCTCACGCTCAAGCAGCGCGACCAGCTCCTAGAGCAAATGACCGACGAGGTGGCCGCGCTGGTGCTGCGCGACAACTACCTGCAGACCCAGGCCATCACGGTGGCCGAGTCGCTGGGCGTGGCCGGCCTCGACCGCCAGGTGCGGCTGATCCGCGAGCTGGAGCGCGCCGGGCGGCTCGACCGTGCCCTCGAAGGGCTGCCCGACGACGAGGACCTGGCCGACCGACAGCGGGCCGGCAAGAGCCTGACCCGGCCCGAGATCGCCATCCTCCTCGCCTACAGCAAGATCACCCTCTACGACGCGCTGCTCGCCTCCGACCTGCCGGACGACGCGCTGGTCGCCGAGGACCTCTTCCTCTACTTCCCGACGCCGCTGCGCGAGCGCTTCCCGGAGCCCATCCGCGCCCACCGCCTGCGCCGCGAGATCATTGCCACCTACGTCACCAACAGCATGGTCAACCGCGTGGGGCCGACCTTCGTCAACCGCGTGCAGTCGGCGACCGGCGCCGCCGCTTCCGAGATCGCCAAGGCCTACGCCCTGGCCCGCGACGCCTTCGAGCTGCGCTTCCTGTGGGCGGCCATCGAGGCGCTGGACAACAAGGCTCCGGCCGAGGCGCAGACTGCCATGCTGCACGAGACCAAGGCGCTGGTGGAGCGGGCCACACTGTGGTTCCTGCGCCGCCGCGGCGTGGACGCCGCCGAGGCCATGGCCGTGTTCCGCCCCGGCGTGGCGGCGCTCGCCGCCAACCCCGACGAGCTGCTGACCGGCACCGACCTCGCCGGCCTGCGCCGCGCCCAGAAGCGGCTCGAGAAGCAGGGCGTGCCCGAGGCCCTGGCGGCGCGCGTGGCGAGCCTCGACATGCTGGCCTCGGCCCTCGACATCATCGAGCTCGCCCACCAGCGGCAGCGCTCGGTCGAGGAGGTGGCCAAGGTCTACTTCCAGGTCGGGGCGCGTTTCGGCTTCGACTGGTTGCGCGAGGAAGCCGACAAGCTCGCCGCCGACACCCCCTGGCAGCGCGAGGCCAAGGCCACCCTGGTGCAGGAGCTCTTCGACCAGCAGAAGGCGATCACCGGCCAGGTGCTGTCCGCCTCGCCCGCCGGCACCTCGGCCAAGGCGGCGATCGACCATTGGGCGGAGGGCCGCGAGGCCGTGGCGCGGCGCAGCCGCGACCAGGTCGCCGAGCTCAAGGCCGCGGGCTCGCTCGACTTCGCCATGCTCGCCGTGGCCCGCCACCAGCTCGCGGGGCTGGTGGCGGGGTAGGGGAAAGGTGCCGATGCGTAACGCCGTAGCAGTGGTTCTGGCTCTCCTTGCCGCCCTTCAACCCGCGATCGCGACCGCGAGCGGGGAGGGAGCGCCTGCAGCCGACCCCGCTGCTGTCGCCGCGGTTCTCGACTCTTTCCACGCCGCCGCGGCGCGGGCCGACGAGGAGGCCTACTTCGCCCTGCTGGCGTCGAACGCCGTGTTCCTGGGGACGGACGCCACCGAGCGCTGGGACAAGGCGGCGTTTCGTGCCTTCGCGCACCCCTACTTCGCCGCCGGCAAGGGCTGGGCCTTCGTCCCCCGCGACCGCCACGTCGACTTCTCGGCCGACGGCCGGGTGGCCTGGTTCGACGAGCTGCTGGGCAGCGCGAGCTACGGCGAGTGCCGGGGCACCGGCGTGCTGCAACGGGATGACGACGGGTGGAAGATCACGCAGTATCACCTCACCATCCCGATGCCGAACGACCTCGCCAAGGAGCTGGTCGCGCGCATCCGTGAGGCCGGGAAGCAAGCGCCGCCGCAGAGATAGGGGACCGACATGCGCGCCGCCTTCACCGCCCTGCGTGGCGTCCTCTACTCCGTGGCGTTCGTCCTGACCTGGGTTTGGGTGGCCGTCGCGGTCCGGAGCTACGACGCGCGACTGCCGTTCGTCGTCGCGCCGTGGCTGCGGCCGGTTGGCGTCGCATTCGCAATCGCCGGACTGCTGCTCGACGCCTGGTGCGTAACGACGTTCATCATCCGCGGCCGCGGCACTCCGGCGCCCTTCGATCCACCGCGGGAGTTCGTCGCCAGCGGCCCCTACCGCTACGTGCGCAACCCGATGTACATCGGCGGGTTCCTGGTCCTCCTGGGCGCGGGGCTCGCCACGAGGTCGCCGGCCATGGCCCTGCTCGCGGTCCTCTTCCTGCTGCTCGCCCACCTCCTCGTGATGGTCTACGAGGAGAGGACGCTCGAGCGGCGGTTCGGGGAGAGCTACCTGCACTACAAGGCGACGGTTCGGCGATGGTTGCCACGGGTCCCGAGCTAGAGGCCTCGCCGCGGGCTACGGCCGGCCGTAGAGCTTCTGCAGGCGGCGCTCGTACTCGTCGCGGGTCCACGCCCACAGGTCGCCGTACCTGGACCTCGTGCGCAGCACGTCGGAGACGTCCACCTCGAGCACGTACCGCCGCCCGCCGAGCTCGAAGTAGGTGGTGTCCAGGCCCCGAAGTTGGGGTCGGTGCGCACCGTCTGTTTGCTTCCGCCGTGCTCGACCTCGAACTCCTGGTAGTGGGCGTGCGGGGGCTGGTCGCCGAGCGCGCCGCTGCCCAGGTAGCGGATGGTGAAGTCGGGGAGCGCGACCACCTTGTGGTCCAGGAAGTAGAGCCGCTCGCCGTACTTCACCTTGCGGGCCGGCGACGGGAAGCCGGCGGCCTCCGCCAGCGGGCCCTCCGGGCCGTAGAACAGGAGGGCTCGATCCATGCAGGCACGGCGCACCCGGTTGAGGTCCGGGGGGTAGGCCAGGCGCGTCTCGACGAAGGGGACGATCCACTCGACGGCGGTGCCCGCGGGCACCGCGGCGATCGCCGCCAGCGCCGCCTCGACGCCGATGAGCTTGCCGGGGTGGGCGAAGACCTCGTCCTCGCTCCGTGGCGGGTCTACCTTCGGCAGTAGTGCGTAGCACCACTCCGTGCCGCAGGACCAGGAATAGAGCGCAAGCGGCTTGCCCGGCTTGCCTGAGCGTTGCGGCGCTCCCGAGGCCGACGCGGCGGCCAGGGCGAGCGCCAGAGCGAGGCAGGCGAGAGCGCGGAGCTGTGGGTGGCACATGCGTGGATTCTAGTGCCGCCGCCCCAGGACGCAGCTACCGCCGTTTGACAATCCCGGAGGCGCCTCCCTACGATGCTCGCAACTCGGCCCTCGTTGCGGTAGCCGCGCTTCCGCGGCCGGCCCCGGAGCCCCACGCTGATCCCCGAACGGCACACCGTGCTGCACAGTTGGTGCGTCCAGTCCGACTGGGACGCGCCCACCGTCGTCGGCGGCGCCGGCGCGCGCTTCACGCTCGCCGACGGGCGCTCGGTGCTGGACATGAGCAGCCTCGCCGAGTGCAGCAATCTGGGGCACCAGCATCCGCGGCTGGTGGCGGCGATCCGCGAGCAGGCCGAGCGCCTGTGCTTCGTGACCAACGCCTGGGGGGCCGCGCCGCGCGCCGAGCTGGCGAGCCGGCTGCTGGAGCTCTCCGGCTTCGAGGGCGGGCGGGTGTTCTTCACCCTGGGCGGGGCCGACGCCAACGAGCACGCGGTCAAGCTCGCGCGCCAGGCCTCCGGCAAGCCGCGCGGGTTGATCGTGACCCGCGACCGCTCGTACCACGGCGCCAGCCACCTGGCGATGGCGCTGTCCGGCGATGCGCGCACCCGCGACCAGGTCGACGCCGAGGCGATGGGCGTGCGCCACGTGCCGCCGCCCTACGGCTACCGCTGCCCCTTCGGCAGTGCCGACGAGGCCGAGTGCGGCGAGCGTGCCGCCAGGGCGGTGGAGGCCTGTATTGCGGATCTCGGGGCGGAGAACGTAGCCGCGGTGCTGATGGAGCCCAACGCCGGATCCAACGGCATCGTCGCGCCGGACGGCTACTGGCCGGCGCTGCGGCGCCACACTGCCGAGGCCGGCGTCTGGCTGATCGCGGACGAGGTGATGAGCGCCTTCGGCCGCTGCGGCGAGTGGTTCGCCTGGCAGCGCCATGGCGAGGCCGGGCGCCCCGATCTGATGACCCTGGCCAAGGGCCTGACCGGCGCCGCGCTGCCGCTGGGGGCGGTGGTGCTGTCCGCCGCCGTGGCGGCGCGTCTCGAGCACCAGATGCTGGCCACCGGCCTCACCTACTGCGGCCACCCCCTGGCCTGCGCCGCGGGCTTGGCGGCGCTCGACGCCTACCGCGACGAGGGCCTGATCGAGCGCTCGCGCAGCCTCGGCGTCCGGATGCTCGCCGAGCTCGAGCGCCTGGCCTCTCGCCACCCGGTGATCGGCGAGGTGCGCGGCGGCCATGGGCTGTTCGCGGTGGTGGAGCTGGTGTCCGACCGCGCGACGCGCGAGCCGCTCGCGCCCTGGCCGCGCCAGGCGCCGGCCCTTGCCGCGCTGCTCGCCGAAGCGCTGGCGCGAGGGGTCTCGTTCGCCGCGCGCGGCAACCTCCTGATCCTGGCCCCGCCGCTGGTGATCGACGAGCGGGAGCTCGCCGATGCCCTGGCCCTGCTCGACGGGCTTCTGCAGCGCCACTTTCCCAACTCATGCGGGTGACGTCATGACCTTCCGCCTGACCTACTCCTCGATGTACGACCCGCCGGAGGCGATGCACCAGCGCTTCGAGGAAGCGCTCGCCTCCGTGCGCGCCGCCCTCGGCCGCACCCACGCGCTGTTCGTCGACGGCGTCGAGCGCGAGGCGGTCGACTACGCGGTGGGAGCCAGCCCGATCGACACCACTCTGACGCTAGGCCGCTTTCCGCTCGCCACCGCGGCGGACGTGGAGGCCGCGATGCGCGCCGCTCAAGCCGCCTGGCCCGCGTGGCGGGCCGCGCCGGCGGCCGAGCGCGCGCGGCGCGTGCGACGAGTGGGTGAGCTGCTGGCGCAGAGGGTGTACGAAATCGCCGCGGCGCTGGTGCTCGAGGTCGGCAAGAACCGCATGGAGGCGCTGGGCGAGGCGCAGGAGACCGCCGATTTCTGCCACCACTACGCCGACGATTTCGAGCGCCACCAGGGCTTCGACCATGTGCTGCCGAACGACCCGTTGGCGGGCGTGGTGTCGCGCAACCGCAGTGTCATGCGGCCCTACGGCGTGTGGGCGGTGATCGCGCCGTTCAACTTCCCCGTAGCTCTCGCCGGCGGGCCGGTGGCGGCGGCGCTGGTCACCGGTAACACCGTGGTGCTCAAGGGCGCGCCGGACACGCCCTGGGCCGGCCACCTGCTCGCCGAGTGCGTGCGCGACGCGGGCCTGCCACCGGGCGTCTTCAACTACCTGGGCGGCGCCGGCGACCAGGTGGGCGCGGCGCTGGCCGCCCACCCGCAGGTCGCGGGCCTCACCTTCACCGGCTCGGTCGCGGTCGGCATGAGGCTGGTGCGGCAGATGGCGTCGGGCGCCTACCCGCGGCCCTGCATCGCCGAGATGGGTGGCAAGAACCCGTGCATCGTTACCGGGGCCGCCGATCTCGACCGCGCCGTAGCCGGAATTCTGCGCTCGGCCTTCGGCATGGGCGGGCAGAAGTGCTCGGCCCTGTCGCGGCTCTACGTGGAGGAGCGGGTCGCCGACGATCTGGTCGCTCGGCTCCGGCGGCAGATGGCCGCGGTTTCGATCGGCGACCCCGGCCGGCGCGAGAACTGGCTCGGGCCGGTGATCGACGCCGCGGCCTACCAGCGCTATGCGCGCTGCGTGGACCAGCTCTCCGGCGGGAGTGGCCGCGTGCTGGCCGGCGGCCGGCAGCTCCGCGAGGGCGAGCTCGGCCGCGGCTTCTACGTCGAGCCGGTGCTGGCCGAGGCGGCGCTCGATCATCCGTTGTGGCGAGAGGAGATGTTCCTGCCGGTACTGATGCTGGCCCGCGTCGCCGATCGCGAGCAGGCGATGCGGCTCGCCAACGACAGTGACGTGGGCCTGACCGCGGGCGTCTTCGGCTCGGACGAGGACGTGGCCTGGTTCCACGAGTCGATCGAGGCCGGCGTGACCTACGCCAACCGCCAGTACGGCGCCACCACCGGCGCCTGGCCCGGCTATCAGCCGTTCGGCGGCTGGAAGGGCTCGAGCTCGACCGGCAAGGGGATCGCCTCGTTCTACTACCTCGCCCAGTATCTGCGCGAGCAGTCGCGCACCGTGGTGGACTAGGGGATGCCGATCCTGACCCTGGCCGAGGCGATCGCACAGTACGTGCCGGACGGCGCCACGGTGGCGCTCGAGGGGTTCACCCACCTGATCCCCACCGCGGCCGGGCACGAGATCATCCGCCAGCGCCGGCGCGATCTGCACCTCGTCCGCATGACGCCGGACCTGGTGTACGACCAGATGATCGGCATGGGCTGCGCCAGCGCGCTCACCTTCTCCTGGGGCGGCAACCCGGGCGTGGGCTCGCTCCACCGGTTGCGCGACGCGGTGGAGAACGGCTGGCCGCGCCCGCTCGAGCTCTGCGAGCACAGCCACGCGGGCCTGGCCGCGGCCTATTGCGCCGGCGCCGCGCGCCTGCCCTTCGGCATGCTCCGCGGCTACATCGGAACCGATCTCGCGGCCGCCAACCCGGCGATCAGGACGGTCGAGTGCCCCTACACCGGCGAGCGGCTCGCCACCGTGCCGGCGATCCATCCCGATGTCGCCATCCTGCACGCGCAGCGCGCCGACCGGCGGGGCAACGTAGCCATACACGGCATCGTGGGCGCGGCGCGCGAGGCGGCGCTGGCGGCAAGAGCGGTGGTGGTTACCGTCGAGGAGATCGTCGACGAGCTGCCGCCGGCGATGAACGGCGTGCTGCTCCCGAGCTGGGTGGTGAGCGCCGTGGTGCAGTGCCCGGGCGGCGCCCACCCCTCCTACGCCCACGGCTACTACGCGCGCGACAATGCCTTCTACCGGCGCTGGGACGAGATCTCCCGCGAGCGTCAGCGCTTCCTCGCCTGGATGGAGCGCCATGTGCTGGGGAGCGAGGACCACCGCGGCTTTCTCGCCTCGCTCAGGGAGGCGGCGTGAGCGGCTGGACGCGCGACGAGATGATGACCGTGGCCGCGGCGCGCATGCTGTGGGACCGCTCGGTGTGCTTCGTGGGCATCGGCCTGCCCAGCGCGGCCTGCAACCTGGCGCGGCTCATCCATGCGCCGGACATTGTGCTGATCTACGAGTCGGGCACCATCGGCGCGCGACCCGAGGTGCTGCCGCTCTCGATCGGCGACGGCGAGCTCGCGGAGACCGCGGCTTGCGTGGTGCCGCTGCCCGAGATCTTCAGCTACTACCTGCAGGCCGGGCGAGTGGACGTGGGCTTCCTCTCCGCGGCGCAAATCGACCGCTTCGGCAACCTCAACTCAACGGTGATCGGCGACTACGCCCGGCCCGCCACCCGCCTGCCCGGTGCCGGCGGCGCGCCGGAGATCGCGGCGCACGCGCGGCAGACCTTCGTGGTGATGAAGGCGACGCCGCGGAGCTTCGTCGCACGCCTCGACTTCCGCACCAGCGCCGGGTACCTCGAAGGCGGCGGCGCCCGCGCCGCGAGCGGAGCGCGGGGAGGGGGGCCGCGCGCCGTGATCACCGACTTCGGCATTCTGAACCCGGCGCCGGAAACCGATGAGCTGACGCTGACCGCGCTTTTCCCGAGAGCGAGCGTGGAGGAGGCGCGCGCCGCCGTGGGCTGGCCGCTGGCGGTCGGCGCGGCGCTCGAGCCCGTGGCGCCGCCCACGGCCGAGGAGCTGGAAACTCTGCGGGCGTTACAGGCTCGCACCGCCGAGGCGCACCGCAGGCCGGTCGAGCTGCCGCTCTGAACCGTCGAAAGGAAGAGTCGTGAACAACCCACACCTGAAGACCGAGCTTCCCGGGCCGCGGGCGCGCGCCCTGATCGCGCGCGACGCCGAGGTGGTGTCGCCCTCGTACCCGCGCGAGCACCCGTTCGTGATCTCGCACGGCCGCGGCACCGAGGTCTGGGACGTGGACGGCAACCGCTTCCTCGACTTCGCCGCCGGCATCGCGGTCTGCGCCACGGGCCACGCGCATCCCCAGGTCGTGACGGCGATCCAGGAGGCCTCGGGGAAGTTCCTGCACATCTCAAGCGACTTCTGGCACGAGGGCATGGTACGCCTCGCCGAGCGTCTGAGCGGCCTCGCTCCATTTGGCGAGCCGGCGATGTGCTTCTTCTGCCAGTCCGGGACCGAGGCCGTGGAGGGAGCGCTCAAGCTGGCGCGCTACGTGACCGGGCGGCCGCGCTTCCTCGGTTTCCTCGGCGGCTTCCACGGCCGCACCATGGGCTCGCTCGCTTTCACCGCCAGCAAGATCACGCAGCAGGAGGGCTTCTTCCCGGCCATGCCGGGAGTCACCCACTTGCCGTACCCCAACCCGCTGCGCCCGCTCTTCGCCGGCGCCGACCAGGGCCGCGCGGTGCTCGACTACATCGAGCAGCAGTTGTTCCAAGGGCCGGTGCCGGCCCGGGAGGTGGCAGCCGTGCTGGTCGAGCCGATCCAGGGCGAGGGCGGATACCTGGTGCCGCCGGACGGCTTCCTCGCCGGGCTGCGCGCGCTCTGCGACCGGCACGGCATCCTGTTGATCTTCGACGAGGTGCAGAGCGGCATCGGCCGCACCGGCCGGATGTTCGCCGGCGAGCACTGGGGGGTGGCGCCCGACGTCATCACCCTGGCCAAGGGCCTGGGCTCGGGCCTTCCGATCGGTGCCGTGGTGGCGCGCCGCTCCCTGATGCGGCGCTGGACCCGCGGCGCGCACGGCAACACCTTCGGCGGCAATCCCGTGGCCTGCGCCGCGGCGCTCGCCACGCTGGACCTGGTCGAGGGCGGGCTGGCCGCCAACGCGGCGGC
>JBIOXV010000037.1:0-7090 GCA_044869805.1 Thermoanaerobaculia bacterium
TCGACCACCTGGGCACCCCGCGGCTGACCACCAACCCCGGCCGCAACATGATCGCCCACCACACCTACTTCCCGTTCGGGGAGGAGCTGGCAGGGAGCACGACCGACGGCGAGAGGCTGAAATTCACTGGGCACGAGCGGGATCTCAACAACCTCGGTGGCGTCGGGGATGATTTGGACTACATGCATGCGCGGTTTTGCTCGCCGATCACGGGCCGCTTCTTGAGCGTGGATCCGGCGATGGAGAGCGCAGATCCCTACACCCCCCAGACCTGGAACCGCTACAACTACGTCGCCGGCAACCCGCTCAAGTACATCGACCCCACGGGGGAGATCCTCTTCTTCATCGGCTCGAACGCGAACCTCGACAAGGTGAAGCAGGTGGTCAACGACACCCTGAACGGCGTCGACCTGGTGATCGGCAAGGACGGCAAGGCCGCGTTGGTGCCCAACCAGGAAGTCGGCCCGCCGAGCCCGGAGCAGCAGGCGTTTGCGGACACCGTGTCGAAGGCGATCAACGATCCCGGGACCGTCAACATCGGTGTCGTGGCGGGCGCCTCGGACGTCATCTTCGGCAACTTCGCCACCGGGCAGCTCGACATCGCTGACATTCAAGCTGCGGGAAGCGGTGTGGCCGTGAACAGCGCGGCGCTGTTTGCCCACGAGGTAGCGGAGCAGACGGCCAAGCAGACTCTCGGCGCCAACTTCGCCACTGCCCACGCCGCTGGCCTTGCGGCGCAGCAGGGCGTCTCGGGCTTCACCCGGGGACTCCAGTACCAGAAATTTGACGCTGACCTGATCGGTGCCACGAGCGCGATGCACACGCGCGGCAATCGGACGGTTACCGTGACCATCCAATTCGTCAGGGGCAATCTGATCAGGATCGACCGCCAGTAACGGAGGGCGCGAACGATGAGCGCACCTGTTTCGCGTTGCCTCAAGGTGAGTCCACGTTGGTTTTGCTTAGCCCTTTTTCTGCTGAGCTGCCCGGGCCGGGAACCGGCTTCGCCGCACGAGAGGCGTGCTTTCGGCGAGGTCATGCCACCTCAGGCGGTCGAAGAGGCGCTCGCGCGGACAGACAGCCGGGTGAGCGAGACTTGGAGAAGGCACGACCTGGCTTTCGCCCAGGCAGCTCATGGCGATACTCGCGGGCCGGAGTTTGGTGATGCCAGCCGCTTCTTCGAGGAAACCACCGAGCTCCGGCTTCACCTCAACATCTCCTCCTATGTCGGAGCGCTTCCTACGGCGGCGACGGGCGAGGACCTCGTGTCGATCCGCGAGTGGCTGGTGCGGAACGCCGACCGCTTGTACTGGGACAAGGCGACGGGGACGGTGAAGGTGAGGCCGCCACCGAATTGACGGCGCTCCCCGCCCTGGCGTACGCACCAAGAGCCCGGTTTCTGCCGGGCTCTTGTCTTAGCGACTGGCCTGCTGAAGCACGGTGTCCAGCATCTGGGAGACGAAGCGCTGCTGAGCGCGGGGTAGCTTGGCGAGCTGCTCGAGCTGCTGGGCGAGCTTGGGGGCTGGGCCGCGCTTGGCGGCTTTAGGCTCTTCGCCGATCAGCTCTTCGACCGTGACGCCGAGAGCGCGGGCCAGTGCCGGCAGTGTAGAAACCGGCACGCGCCGGCGGCCGACCTCGAAGTGCCCCACCTGCTGCTGGGTAACGCCCAACACCTCGCCGAGCTGAGCTTGGCTCATCCCCTGGTCTTTGCGCAGGGCGGCGATGCGCCGGCCGAGCACCTCAAAGAACGCCTTCTCGTCGTGGGTCATGGGTAGCGCCTCGAGCTCCGTGTGACCCATACCTTAACCCCCGGTCTGCAAGTCGGTAGTGACAGCAACAACAGTATGTAGTATAGTCCAGTCACGGTTTTTTCCGGCTCAACCCCCTTGACAGCGATTTGCCCAGGGCAGGGGAAGAGAGGAACGGCGATGAAGCCTTTGAAGCTGACCATGTCGGGGCTGTTTCGGGAGGGGTGGACGGAGTACCCGCAGTTTGACCAGCAGCCCCTGCTGCTGCTCTGTGGCCTGTGGCTCAAGGAGGCGGGTTTCTACGTGGGGGCGCGGGTGCGGGTGGATCTCTTGGGCGAGGGGCGCCTGGTCATCACCTTGGTCGAGCAGGGGCGGGAGGACGAGGAGATGCAGCCCGTGGTGTGGGTGCCGGCGGAGCAGATCGGCAAGCTGGAGGCGGCGTGCCAGCGGGAGGCGGCCCATGCCTGAGCGGCGGCTCACCGTTTCGCGGCTGGTGACGCCGAGAGCGCGGCCGAGCGCCGGCTACGAAGCCGTGTCCGTGGTGCCCTTCCTCCGGATCTCGGGCCAGTGGCTCGCGAAGCTGGGCTTCGAGCCCGGCGACCGCGTGCGCGTGGCCGGCGAGCCCGGGCGCTTGGAGGTGGCGCGAGTGGGTGCGAGCGAGGAGGCGCGCTGAGATGGCGCGCTTCAGCGAGGAGGAGCTTTCGCGGCTGAAGAGCGAGGTGTCGCTGGTGCGCCTGGTGGAGGCCTCGGGAGTGCAGCTCACGAAGCACGGGTCCGACCTCCTGGGCCTCTGCCCGTTTCACGACGACAAAGAGCCCTCTCTGGTCATCAGCCCGGAGAAAAACCTCTGGCACTGCCTGGGCGCCTGCCAGCAGGGCGGCAGCGTGATCGATTGGGTGATGAAGCGGGAGGGCCTGACCTTTCGCCATGCCGTGGTGCTCTTGAAGAGCGGCCACCTGCCGGCGACCACGGCCAGGCCGGTGAAGCAGTCTACGGTGAGGAAGCTGCCGCCGCCGGTGTCCTTCGACGCGGAGGACGCCGAGCTGCTCTCCCAGGTGGTGGCGCACTACCACGACAACTTGCTCTCGACCCCCGCGGCTCTCGCCTACCTGGGCAAGCGCGGGGTGCGTGACGAGGCGGCCATCGAGCGCTTCCGGCTAGGCTTTGCGGATCGCACGCTGGGCTTGCGGCTGCCGGCGAAGGGGTGGAAGGCGGGGGCGGCGATCCGCTCGCGGCTGACGAAGCTCGGGATCTTGCGCGAGAGTGGGCACGAGCACCTGGCCGGGTGCCTGGTGGTGCCGATCCTCTCGGGCGAAGGCGAGGTCTTGAACCTCTACGGCCGCAAGATCACGGCCGCGCTGCGCGCGGGCACGGCGTTGCACCTCTACCTGCCCGGCCCTCGTCGCGGGGTCTTCAACTTGGCCGCTCTGCGCGAGTCGAAAGAGCTGATCCTCTGCGAGTCGCTCTTCGACGCGCTGACTTTCTGGTGCCACGGCTTCCGCCACGTGACGACCAGCTACGGCGTGAATGGTTTCACCGAGGAGCTGCACCAGGTCCTCCGCGCCTACGCCGTCGAGCGGCTGCTGATCGCCTACGACCGCGATGACGCCGGCGACAAGGCGGCCGAGGAGCTGGCCGGCAAGCTCGGTGGCGAGGGGATCGGGTGTTTCCGCGTGCTCTTCCCCAAGGGCATGGACGCCAACGAGTACGCGGTGAAGGTGCAGCCGGCGGAGGCCTCGCTCGCGCTCGCCCTGAAGTCGGCCGAATGGATGGCCGGGCCGACGAGGCGCGTGCCGGCGGCCGCGGCGAGCTCGCCGGCGGCCGGGCCCACGGCGCCGGCGTCGCCGGCCGAGCCAGCTTCTCCTTTAGCCGCTTCTCCCGAGCCGGCAGAGGAGGCAGCGGCGAAAGAAGAAAGCCCGCGCGTCGAAGAGCCGGCCGTGCAGCTCCCCGCCGCCGGCGAGGCGATCGAGCTGGTGTTTGGCGATCGCACGTACCGGGTGCGAGGTCTCGAGCGCAACCTCTCCTACGAGCAGCTCAAGGTGATCTTGCGGGTGAGCCGAGGCGAGAGCTTCTTCCTCGACTCGGTAGACCTGGTGTCGGCTCGCCAGCGGGCGCAGTTTGTCCGCCAGGCGGCGGTGGATCTCGGGGTCAAGGAAGACGTGGTGAAGAAGGACCTCGGCCGGGTCCACTTCCACCTGGAGGAGCTGCAAGAGGCACTGATCAAAAACACGCTCGAGCCCAAGGGGCCGCGCGCCGTGGTGCTCACGCCGGAGGAAGCGCAGGAGGCGATGGACCTTTTGAAAGACCCGCTTCTCACGGAGCGCATCCTCGAGGACTTCGGCCTCTGCGGCGTGGTGGGCGAGGAAACCAACAAGCTCTTGGGCTACCTGGCGGCCGTTTCCCGCAAGCTCGACGACCCGCTGGCGGTGATCCTCCAGTCGTCGAGCGCGGCCGGCAAGTCGGCGCTGATGGAAGCGATCCTCGCCCTGGTGCCGGAGGAGGAGCGGGTGTCGTACTCGGCGATGACGGGGCAGAGCCTCTTCTACATGGGCGAGGCCAACCTGAAGCACAAGCTCTTGGCGGTGGCCGAGGAAGAGGGCGCCGAGCGTGCGAGCTACGCCTTGAAGCTTCTCCAGAGCGAGGGCGAGCTGACGATCGCCTCGACGGGCAAGGACCCGCACACCGGGCGCCTGGTGACCCACGAGTACCGGGTCGAGGGGCCGGTGGCGATCTTTTTGACCACGACCGCGATCGAGATCGACGAGGAGCTGCTCAATCGGTGCATCGTCTTGACGGTGGACGAGGACCGCGAGCAGACGCGGGCGATCCACCGGCTGCAGCGGGAGCGGCGCACGCTCGAGGGCTTTCTCTCGCGGCAGGAGCGCTCGGCGATCCTGCGTCGGCATCGCAACGCGCAGCGGCTCTTGAAGCCCTTGCCGGTCGTCAACCCTTTCGCGCCGCAGCTCACTTTCCTGGACAGCCAGACGCGCACCCGCCGCGATCACGAGAAGTACCTCACCTTGATCGACGCCGTAGCGCTCTTGCACCAGCACCAGCGGCCGAGGAAAACCGTCGAGCACCAGGGGCAAAGCCTCGAAGTCCTCGAAGTGACGGCCGAGGACGTGGCCTTGGCCAACCGGCTCGCCGGCGAGGCCCTCGGCCGCTCGCTCGACGAGCTGCCGCCGCAGACGCGCCGGCTGCTCGAGGTCCTCGACCGCATGGTCACCGCGGAGTGCGAGCGTCTGAAGATCGACCGGCCGGACTACCGCTTCCACCGACGGCAGCTCGTCGAGGCAACGCGCTGGAGCCTGACGCAGGTGCGCTTGCACCTCGAGCGGCTGGTGGCCATGGAGTACGTGCTGGTCCATCGCGGCAGCCGAGGCCAGAGCTTCGTCTACGAGCTGCTCTACGACGGCCAGGGCGAGGAGGGCAAGCGCTTCCTGGTCGGCCTGATCGACGCCGAAGGGCTCCACCTGGCGGGGGAAAAGGCCGAGGTGGCGGGGTCGGAGGGCGACTTGGCGGGGTCAAAGCGGGGCCAAAACGCCCCCTTGGCGGGGGGATGGCGGGGTGGCAAAGCAGCGAGAAAGTCCTTGAAAAATAGTGGTTTGAGCGATTCTCCCTCGAAATCTCTCGAAACAGCACCGGAAGGGAGCCCTGATCTCTCCCCGTCGTACCGGAAGATCGCCGCCGCTCCTCGCTCCTCTTTTTAGCCGCTGCTTTCTCCGATGAGCTACGGCCAGCAGAACCCCATCACGCTGCTCGAAAAGGTGGCCTCGGTCGAGCCGGGGACGATCGGCTACTACGCGCGGCGCTACCTCGAGCACCTGCTCCAGCGCGGCTACACGATCGACTCGGTGCGGTCCGAGGCGGCGCACCTGCGGATCTTCCTCGTGTGGGCCACCGAGAGGAGCGTCGAGCAGCTCTCCGAGGTCACGGTGGCGGTCCTCGAGCGCTACCAGCGCCACCTCTACTACCACCGCAAGAAGAACGACCGGCCGCTGACCTTTCACACACAGAAGACGCGGCTCCATGGCATCAAACGCTTCTTCCGTCATCTCGCCCGCTCGCGGGTGATCGAGATGAGCCCGGCCGAGCTCTTGGAGCTGCCGCGCTCGGAGCGCCGGCTGCCGAGGAACGTCTTGACCGTCCCGGAAGTCGAGCGCGTCCTCGCGCAGCCAGACGTCGCCACGCCGACCGGCCTGCGGGACCGCGCGATGCTCGAAGTGCTGTACTCGACAGGCATCCGCCGGCAGGAGCTTTTGCGCCTGGAGATCTACGACCTCGACGTCGAGGGGCGCACGCTCTTGATCCGGCAGGGCAAGGGCAAGAAGGACCGACTGATCCCGATCGGCGAGCGCGCGATCGCCTGGACGGAGAAGTACCTCGACGAGGTACGGCCTCACCTGGCGATGGAGCCGGATGACGGCATCCTGTTTCTCTCGTCCAGCCGTCGCGCTTTCGACGCCGAGCCGCTGTCGCGCCTGGTGCACTCCTACGTCGAGGCCTCCGGCATCGCCAAGCGCGGCGCCTGCCACCTCTTCCGGCACACCATGGCGACGCTGATGCTCGAAGCCGGAGCGGACCTGCGCTTCATCCAGGCGATGCTCGGCCACGCCGACATCAGCTCGACGACGCTCTACACCCACGTCGCCATCCGCAACTTGAAGGAGGTCTACGAGCGCACCCACCCCGGCGCAAAGCTCGAGCCCAAGCACCACGCCGAGAAGCCCGACGACAGCGACGAGCTCGCCGCGGCCGAGGCGCGGGAGGAGCTGCTGGCGGTGATCGTGGCGGAAGGCGAGGGCTGAGGCGATCGAGCCTCGAAAAGAACCGCAGTCGGGCAAATCGGTCCTTCGAGCGTGACAAGCCCTCGGCCTGTGACCCGGAAAGCACCGCGAATAGCAACTCGAGCGCGAGGCCGGGACAGCCGCCCACCCCAGAGCCCCCGCCCCGGCCGGCAGCGTGGCTCTTCCGCCCACCCGACCGCCCCCGCCACCCTGCCGGCCGGAGAGCCCCCCACGGCCCGTCTGGGCGATTCTCCTGCGAAGAGAAGAGCCCTTCGAGCCCGCCCCAAGCGGCGGCCGGGGTGGCCGTCCTCCGGCACGGGCCAGCCGCGAGGGGCACGGGTCGTGCCCGCCCCCGCGGTCACGCCCCGTGCAGTCCTCGCTGTCCGAGAAGCGCGCTTCTCCGACCTGGCCCTCGGCCACCCCGGCCGCTCGGCCTGCGGCTTTACATAACCGAGTTATGCAAACTTGGGGCGGGGGCAGGGGCCTACGAGTGCTACCTGCTCCGGCACCACGCCCAGACGGGCCTTCCCCCTCCCGCTGTCGTCGGCAGAGTGT
>JBIOXV010000038.1:0-2841 GCA_044869805.1 Thermoanaerobaculia bacterium
GGCCCGCAGGGAGTATCGGCCGCCGCGGCGGCCGGTGTCCTCTTGACCGCGACCGGCACCCTGGGCAGTCTCTGCTTCGCCGCCTGGGCGGGGCTCGATCTCCTTCTGGGCGACGGCCGGGGGGCGCGACTCGTCTCGAGTTGGTCGCTCCACCCGGAGGTCGGCGGGCCTTGGGTCGCGCTCGGTGCGCTCCCCGTTCAACGCCGGCTCTCCGTCGAGCGATCGTACTTCGGCGGCCTCAGTCACCTCCAGATCACTCGCGTGCTGGGCGTGGCCGGCGCCGGCTAGGTCCCCCGTGGCCACCACAAGGGTGCTTCTCGTCACTGGTGAGCAACTGGAGGTGGACGGCTCCCCCGACGAGGTCGCCAAGCTGCTCGAGGACGCGAGACGCAGCGGCCCTGGCACCCTGGCCTGGCTGCGCGAGACCGTCGGCGAGGACAGGCTCGGTGTGAACCCGGCCCAAATCGTGACTGTGAGAGTGGGCGAGGCCTAGCAAAGGAGACCGCGGGCCGAGCCTGCCAGGCTGTGCGCGGGTGTTCTTCGAGCCCGACACCGCGCTACTCGACGCAGCGCAGGCGCTCTGCATCGCACTCCCCGCCGCCGGGATACCCGCGGCGCTGGCATGGCGGCTCGGCGGACGCGGCTGGGCGGCGGTGGCGCCGCTGTCGGTGGTCGGGAGCGTCGCCGCGATCACCCTCGCCACCGCGAGCGCTGATGTCCTGACCTGGATCGCGCTGCTGCTCGTCCCGCCGGGATGCGCGCTCGCGCTCGGCTGGGCCGCGCACGGCGCCCGGCCCTGGTTGGCGCTCCTGACCGTTCCCCTGCTGGCGGCGGCGTT
This sequence comes from Thermoanaerobaculia bacterium, assembly GCA_044869805.1. Classification (GTDB taxonomy): domain Bacteria; phylum Acidobacteriota; class Thermoanaerobaculia; order Multivoradales; family SZUA-115; genus CAWDVR01. The sequence continues at coordinate 839 of JBIOXV010000038.1, forward strand.
GGCGCTGCCCGACGATTCGCTCGGACAGGCCGCCAGGCTGCTCATGATCGTCGGCTCGTGCGTTACCCTCGGCCGGCTGCTCGCGGGGGCCGCTCCGCTCCTTCTCCTCAAGATCGGCGTGGTTGCGATGGCGACCATCGACGCCGTGTTCATCTTCGGCGAGTTCTTCGAGGAGCAAAACGCCCACTTCAACGCAGCGGCGCCCGCCGCCGGGCTGCCGCGCCTACAGGTCGCGGACATCGGCGACACCTCGACCGACTACGGCGACTACTTCATATCCGGGCTCGTGGGTGGGATTCTCGCCGCGGAGCGCCGGCCGCAGCTTGCGGCCGCGGTGGCGATGTTCGTCGTGGCGCAGGCCTTCAACCAGCTCTTCCTTGTGGTCGACTCGCTGCCCGGCACGGTGCCGCCGACGCTCGTCATGCTCGCCGTCGAGGCGCTGCAGCGGCGGCCGGAGCCTCAGCCCACTGGGTCGAGCCAGTGAGCGCGCTCCTCGATGGCGCGCCGGATTTTCTTCGCCACTTCGGGCATCTCGCGATCGATGTGCCGGAAGGCGGGTCCGGTCATGACGACCGCGGTCACCGGTGACTTGACGATCACCGATGCGTTTCGGGGCGCCTTCGCCAGCAGGCCCATCTCGCCGAAGAAGTCGCCCGGCCCGAGCTCGTTCAGGTACTGGTCGCCGCGCACCACCTTGGCGGTGCCTTGGACGATCGCGAAGAACTCGTAGGCCGACTCGCCCTCACGGCACATGTAGGTGCCCGGCTCGACGTCGATCTCGTCCGCGCTTTGGGCGACGAGCTTGCGCTGCTTCTTGGACAGCCCGGCGAACACGGGGATCTGCCGAAGTCGTGACTCTTCCATCACGCTCCTCCTGGTGCGATCCGGAGGATCGTCCCACGCGTCGCGCGCCTCCGCAAATGCCGAGGCGGCGTGCTCAGCAGTCGCCGGCGTTCTCCTCGCCCTCGCAGGCGTCGTCGGGGACCGCCAGTGCGCGCTCCAACTCGAGGAGGAGGGCCTGCAGCTGCGCACGCTGATCCGAGTCGAGCGCCGAGAGCAGCTCCTCTTGGGCGGCCTCGTATGTCTGCGCGGCCTCGTCGAAACGCGCCTCTCCCGCCCGCGTGATCGCGACGATGTGCCTGCGGCGGTCGGCGGGGTCGCGCCGGCGGGTCAAGAGACCCTGTTCCTCGAGCGGATTCAACAGTGTGACGAGGATGCTGGGATCGACTCCCATGGCCTCGCCCAGCGCCTGCTGGGCGCGCGGACCGTCGGCCCGGAGCAGCCCCAGGGCCTGATACTGGCGCGGCCTCAGGTCCGACCGCATGAGCGCCTCGCGCAGCCGCTCGCTCGCGGCGCGGCCGAGGACCGCGAGGAGGACGCCCGGGCCCGCGACCCGAGTATCTGCAAGCGGGGTGGTGGCCATGGGGGTCATTCTACGACCAGCGCCCAGACGATTGAGTTCGATAAATTATCTAGACGGCCATTTAATCGTTCTCGGGAAAGGGTTGTGATGAAGCTAGGGATGGCGCTGCTGCGGATCACGGTCGGGGTGCTCTTCATGGGTCACGGCCTACAGAAGCTCAAGGGCTGGTTCAGCGGCCACGGGCTCGAGGCGACGGCGGCGGGGTTCGAGAACCTCGGCCTGCGCCCGGGCAAGGTGCATGCGACCGCCGCGGGCACCGCCGAGACGGCCGGCGGCGCCATGCTCGCCGGCGGCCTTGCCACGCCGCTGGCGGCCGGGATGCTGAGCGGAGTCATGACGGTGGCCATCGACAAGGTGCACAAGGACAACGGCGTCTGGGCGATGAACAACGGCTACGAGTACAACCTCGTGATGATGGCCGCGGTCTTTGCGATCACCTCGGCCGGAGCGGGTCCGTGGTCGGTCGACGAGCGGCTCGGAATCGGCCGCGCGGGCTCGGCGGTCGGCCTCGCGCAGCTCGCGGCGGGCCTGCTCGGAGGGGCAACGGCGATCCGCCTCGGTAGCAGGGGCGGCGGCGCGG
>JBIOXV010000039.1:0-15687 GCA_044869805.1 Thermoanaerobaculia bacterium
GATAGGCCGAGGCCGGATCTGCTGGATCGAATCCCTCGACGCCGGCCCGGTTTTCCTGGATCCACTGATCGAGAGAGACGCTGGTGCGCTCGAGAGAAAGCCGATGTAGCTCCTCGAGCCAGATGCGCACTAGCTCGGCCCCCGTCTTGATGCCCGAGGAGCGGGAGGCGCCGGCGCCGAGGATGAAGAGGAAAGGCGAATCCGGCTGCTGTTCGTGCTGGCGTCTGAACTCCTCGATGAACCCGAGGAGATGGATTCGCTTCGGAGGCTTCGCCGGAGGGGCCAGGGCCGTCACCCGCCCGTGGCTGCGCCCATGCAACGTCACTTCATCATGATCGGGATCAAGATTCTACGGGATCTCGGATCGCAGTGCTCAGCAGCCTTTCCTTGAGCTCCGCCGGCAAGCGCCGGAGCTCGCTCTCGACGATCCTCCTCGCCGACTTGCGCTCGCGCAGTGCCTCCCAGGCGGGCGCCAGGTCCTCGGGGCGTTCCTCGGCCAAGAGCGTGAGCAGCGCAGTCGCCTGATGGCGGTCCTTGCTCGACCGCGCCTGCTCGGACGCAGGCCGACGCCTTGCGGTCCATAGCTTGTGGAAAGCGAAGCGAGCAGGGACGGGCACCTGAACGAGCACTCCGGAGCCGCCGACGACGACGGCGGGCGTGGTTTCCTCGATGAGGTAGTCGAGAAACGGCAGCGGTTGCGCCGAGATGCCGAGCGCGGGCACACGCACGGGAGCCGTCTGGCTGGCGGAGCGCGCGGTGGTCAGGAAGTCGACGCGCAGCTCCCTGCCACGAACCTTGAACGAGGTCGAAGGCAGGCGGGGATCGAGCTCCGGCACGGGAAGAAAACCCAGACCCGCACCCACGAGCGACGCGCCCACCGAGGCGGGCGGCTCGTCGCTGAGTGCCAATGCGAGGGAGCGATCGTGCCCGATGTCGATGTCCTCGGTGCGCATCGACTGCTTCTCGAAGCGCACACCGAGAAGGTTGCCGTAGACCTGGAAGGCGTGGGTGCCGATCAGCACTCCACCGCGCCGAAAGACCCCCAGGTCGGCAAGCAGCTCGAGTACCCGAACCACGGCGGCCTGCTGTCGCGCGGCGCCGCCACTCGCCAGCATCGCCACCAGGCTGGCGCGGAGCCGATCGTCCTCCGCGAGCCCGGCTCTGGCTTCGCGCGCCTGCCGCATCCAGGCGAGGAGCGCAGGGCTCTCGGCCCCGAGGTAGCGCTGCTGCTTGGAGGTGCCTTGCGCGACCTGAAGGTACCAGTACCGGTGCCCCTTGATGTCCTTGGCGACGAAGCTGCCCCGAGGCAGCCCAGCCGCGAGCCGTTCGGCCTGCGCGTGGGTCGCGAGCTCCAAGAGCTCGGCATAGAGGGTCGTGACGCTGGCGGGAAGCCGTTCGATCACCATCGCGGGCGCCTCGTTATACGCAGAATTGTACTACCCTGCGTATAATCGCCGCTCCGGTTGCCCAGCAGATCCTCTCGCTCAGCTCACCTACGGTCCTGGAAACACCGGCGCCGTATCCTCATCGACCGGCTGCGGCAGGCTGCGCTGGCAGTCCTCGATGAGCTCGCTCACCCGCTTCTCGTACATCTGCCGGTTGCCGGTGGAGTCGCGGGCCACGATGCGCAGCACGTCCTGTGGCGCCAGGGGATGGCCGGCAGCGGCCGGGTCGAAGGTGCCGCTGCCGTTGGGCACGCCGCTCCACGAGGCGAGGAGGGCCTGGTCCGCGACGCGAGTGACGGTCACCTGGGCGAGCTGGCCGCCGTCGTCCCACCAGCCGGCGCGCAGCAGGTCGGGCTGGCAGGTGGTGTCGATCACCGCCAGGTCGACGGCGGGATGATAGAAATCGAAGCCCGCGTTCTTGGCCCCTGGGCTGGTGCTGCGGTTGCGCGGCAGGTGGTTGTCGATCCACTGGCCGAGCCGGTACACCCACTGCGCGGCGTCGGGGGCGGTGCCGCTGCAGAGATCGAGAGCGTCGTGAGCCGCGCTGTAGCGGAAGCTCCATTGCACGGGGTTGACGCTGAGGTTCTTGGCGAAGTGCGGATCGGTGTTGTCCCGACCGTCGGTGCGGCCGCCGTAGGCCGCCCAGAACGCCGGGCTGCCGAGCGCCCCCAGCCGCGAGTCGGCGTAGTGCCGCTGCAGGAGCTGGCGGTAGGCGTCCTGCTCGCCGGCGTAGCCCCAGGCTGCGTAGGCGGGGTTCGCGGAGTCGGTGTGACAGCCGGAGCAGTGCGCCGCGATGCCCGGCCAGACGTCCGCCTTCCACTCCGGCATGGCGAGAGACGGCGCCGTGCTCGGCACCAGCACGGGCCGGCACCAGGCGTCGTAGTAGAGGTGCGGGGTGGAGCTCACCAGGTCGAGGGCGGGCGGGGTCGAGGTGTAGGGGATGGCACCGCCCGGCGCGTGGTTGTGGCAGCCGCCGCAGTCGCTGCGCGTCTCGCGCGGCTGCAGCGAGTGCCAGCTCCGCACGTCGACCAGCTTCAGGCCGTAGGCGCGGTCCAGGAGCTGCAGCTCGAACGGGGTGTGGGCGGGGATGGTGGCGAGGAACGGCTGCGGCTGGCCCGGAGAGACGAGGCCGCTCCCGCGCACGTCGTAGACGCCGAGCAGCTTGACCAACTCGCCGGGCTCGCCGGTCGAGGACAGGCGGCCGAGGTCGGTCTCGTAGGCCGGGGAGAAGCCGATCCAGGTGTCGGTCTGGTTGCTGGTGATCTGCACCGCGATGCCCAGCACGCGCGCCGGGTCGAGCGGCTGGCAGGGCGCCTGGGGGTCCTGCACCACGGTCAGCCCGTCGCTCGGCTGCACCATCTTCTTGCGCTGCTCGAGGGTGATCTTGTTGGGGTTGTACGGCGTGGTGTTGATCGTCGATCCCCAGAAGCGCAGCCAGCAGTCGTAGGGGCGGCGGTCGGTGTTGTAGAGCGCCGAGGTCCCCACCCGTGCCCACGGTAACCCGGCCGCGATGCCGGTCGGCCCCTTGAGGATCGCCGGCGCGGAGCGCTGCACGGCGTCGCCGGTGCGCGCGCTCCAGGGCAGGATCGGGGTCGGCCACACCAGCGAGTAGGCGTTGGAGCCGTCGACCACCACCTTCTTGATCCCCGCCGGCGAGCCGTAGGGCTGCAGCGGATCGAAGGCGTCGAAGTTGGGCCTGAAGCCGATCATCGCGTGGTAGACGTGGATGGCGCCGTTCTGCGCCTCTCGGCTGTTGGCGCTGGTGGGGCTGTAGGCGAAGTAGAGCTCCCGTGGCCGGCCGCAGCGCGGCGCGGCGAGCTTGCCCACGTTGCGGCCGCCGACGAGCGGCGACGGTGCGTCCAGGTCGGGAACGGTGGGAGTGATCTTGACCTGGCCCACCTGCCACGGCTCGACGCCCTGGTTCGCCTGGCTGGGGTAGAAGTTGCGGCCCGCCTGCGCCAGGTCCTGGCGATAGAGGGAGCCGAAGCCCTCGTTGTTGCCGGTGTAGTAGAGGGCGGCGATGAAGTAGTCCTTGACCGCCACGTCGTCGACGCAGAGCGCCCCCAGGTGAAAGAGGAAGTCGCCCCGGCCGTAGCCCATCAACGGGTACCAGCGGCCGGCCGAGTCGATGCTCTGCAGGTGCCACAGCCGGCTGTCTTCGGTGGTCGCCTGGTAGGAGAAGGCGATGCCGTTGCGCAGCGGCGCCGGCGAGAGCGCCGAGGTGGTGGTGTAGTACTGGAACTGCCGCCGGTTCTCGAGGTAGTTGCGCGGCGGGCCGGGAGGAGGGACGTCCGCCAGGTGGAGGTTGAAGTTGTGCTCCATGAAGTCGGGGTTGTTCGAGCCGCGCAGCCGGCGCTCGTCGGTCACGTAGGCGAGCTTCAGCCTCCCCTCCTTGCGCATCTCGACGGCGTGCATGTACACCGTCCCCCAGTCGTTGAGGCTGGTCGAGCCCGCGATCTGGTAGTTCATCGCCGTCTCGGCCCAGTCGGAGGCAGCGAGCACGCGGGGCGTGGCGTGGCTCTGGGTCAGCCGCTCCACCGGCAGGAGGGACGGGTCCTGGATGGTGCCGTCGAGCAGGCCGGAGAGGTCCATGCGGTAGAGGTCCGCGCCCAGCCGCGGCAGGCCGCTCTGCGTGGTGCGCGGCAGGGCCGAGTCGTGGAAGTAGGAGAAGTAGATCTTGCGGCCGTCCTCCGAGACGTTGGGCTCGACCACCGTGCCCTTGGCGAGCTCTCCCGGCAGGGTGTCGATCAGCGCTGGAGCGCCGAGGGTGTGGCCCGGCAGCGGGAAGAGCTTCACCACCGTGCCGTCGGTCTTGAGGACGAAGAGGTGGTTGCCGCCGCGCGGGTTCGACGCCGAGCGCACGTCGGTGCCGTGATGCTCGCTCGACTGGCCCTCGGCGATCGGCGCCGCCACGAAGACGAGCGGGTAGCCGGGGTCGTGGAACTCGCCGTTGGATGGGCTGTTGGCCCAGGTCTGCCAGGTCTGGGCGGCGAGCGGGGCGCCGGCCGCGAGGGCGCCGGCCCCGAGGACGCCGGCTAACGCTGCGGCGGTCGCCGCCGCGGCGGGCCAGCGGCGCGGATGGGTGCGCGGACGAGCTGAGATCCACATGACGCGGGCCTCCGTCGAGGGCCGGCCCCTCGAGCGGGGCCCCCACTCGAGGACTGCGAGATTTGTCGGGGATGGAGATGACGGCCGCGCCGCCGAGGGCGGGGCCGGCCGCAGCGCTGCGCTATCATCGCCTTCGATGCCCGATCGCCCACGCGACCTCGATCGACGGTCCTTCCCTTGAGCTCCTTCGAACCCGGACAGACGGTCGGCCGCTACCGCATCATCCGCCCGCTCGGCATGGGCGCCATGGGGCGGGTGTACCTCGCCGAGGACCCGCGCATCGAGCGCCTGCTGGCGATCAAGACGGTGCGCCTCGAGGGCCGCGAGGGCGACGTCGAGGAGCGCAAGCGCCGCTTGCTGCGCGAGGCCAAGGCGGCCGGCAAGCTGGTCCATCCCCACGTGGTCACGCTCTTCGACGCCGGCGAGGACGGCGACACGCTGTTCCTGGCCTTCGAGTACGTCAAGGGCGCCGACCTCTCGAGCCGGCTCGAGGCCGGTCCGCCGTTCACGCTGGCCGAGGCCCTGCGCGTCATCCGCCAGGCGGCCGAGGGCCTGGCCTACGCACACGCCCAGGGCATCGTTCACCGCGACATCAAGCCCTCGAACCTGATGCTCGACGAGCGCGCCTGGGTGAAGGTCTCGGACTTCGGCATCGCCAAGATGGCGGGCCAGGCGACCGAGCTGACCATGACCGGCTCGGTGGTGGGGAGCCCTCACTACCTCTCGCCCGAGCAGATCCGGGGCGAGGAGCTCGACGGCCGGAGCGACCTCTTCTCGCTCGGCGTCGTGCTCTACGAGCTGCTGTCGCGCAAGCGCCCGTTCGAGGGCGAGACGCTGACCAGCCTGATCTACCAGATCCTCCATCAGGAGCCGCCCGACGTGGAGACGGCGGCCGGCGAGGTGGCCGGCCGCCTGAACGCCGTGGTGCGCAAGCTGATGGCCAAGGACCGTGGGGACCGCTACCAGACGGCCGGCGACCTGGCCGCGGACCTTTCGGGGATCGAGAAGTCGCTGTCCTCGTCCGTGCTGGCAGTGCCGGCGGCGACCTTCTTGGGGCAGCTGCCCAAGGCTGCCGCGGCGACCACGCCGCTCACCGCCGGGCTGCCGAGCCTGCCGCCACCACCCCCACAGCCGCGGCCGGCCACGCAGGCGACGGTGATCCAAGCACCGCCGAAGAGCAACCGCACCGCGCTGATCCTGGTGGCGGCGCTGGTCGGCCTGGGGGTGCTCGGCGCCGGGGCCTACCTGCTGATGCGCGGGCTGGGCGGCGGCGAATCGGCCACCCAGCAGACCGCTGACACCGGCAGCACCGAAACCGGGACCGCCGCCGCGGAGGGAGCGGCCGTGCCCTCGACCACGACCGTTCCCGGCACGTCTCCCAACCTCTCCTCCACGGCGCGCGACGGGAGGCCGTCTGGCCCGCTCGAAGCGACCGGCCAGCGCGGCTCGGATCGGCCGGCGGGCGTGCGGGTGGTGTCCGAGGCGCCGGCTCAAACCCCGGCCGACAGCCGCACGGTGACCTCGCCTGCCGACACGCCGTCCTTGCCCCAGACCTCTCCCGCGCAGACGACTCCCAGCCGCACGGTCCCCAGTCGCACGGTGGAGGGGCCGGCCTCGACGCCGCCGCGCGACTCCCGCACCGTAGAGCCCGCGGCGGACGCGCGCATCGTGCCGCCGGCTCCCGCGCCCGAGGAGCCCGAGCCCGACGACGAGCCGGCCGCTCCGGCGGCCTCGCCCCCCTCGGGGCGGGTCGTGGAGACCGGGATGACGCTGCTCTTCCCGGGCAAGGACAAGCAGCTCGAGGGCCTGTACGTGATCATCGACGGCCGCAACGTCGGCCAGGCGCTGGACTGGAAGGAGCGGGGTGGATACCAGCTCCCCGAGCCCGGCGAGCACACCGTGGTGCTGCGCAAGGAGGGCATGCGCGAGCAGCGCCTGCGGATCGACGCGCGGCCGGAGCGCGCCTCGACGCCCATCGGCGCCGCGCTCCAGGCGGCGGCCGCTGCCGAGGGCGGCGGCACGCCGGCGATCCGCGTCCGCGAGGGCGTGGTGCTCAAGGTCGAGCCGCGAACGGCCCGGGTGCTGGTGGGCGGCATGGACCGCGGCCAGGCCTCGGAGTACGGCGGCGGTCTGCGCGGCTGGCTGCCGCTCGGGCCCGGCCGCCACCAGATCAGCCTGCGCGCCCCCGGCCATCGTTCGATCGACTTCTGGGTGGTGGTCGAAAGCGGCGCCCCCGAGGCCCGCAGGAGGCTCGAGTACACCCTGCCCAAGGACGGGGGCTAGAGCTCGCGTGCGAAGTCTTGCGCGTCGAAGGCGCCTCGAGGCGGCCGCGGCGACCTCGCCGCTCGCCGTGCCCCGCCTGCCGGGGACGGCGCACGTCAGTACCCTCGGCAACGGGCTCACCGTCTGCCGGCTCGACAACCGCGCCGCGCCGGTAGTCACCAGCGCGCTCTTCTACCGCGCCGGCACACGCGACGAGGCGCCGGGCCAGGCCGGCATCGCCCACTTCCTCGAGCACCTGATGTTCAAGGGCTCGGCGCGCTACGGCCCGGGCGAGATCGACCGCCGCACGCAGGCCCTGGGCGGCTCGAACAACGCCTTCACCGGCCACGACCTGACCGGCTACTACTTCGACTTCGCGCCCGACCGCTGGCGGGAGGCGCTGGCCATCGAGGCCGACCGCATGGCGGGTCTGACCCTCGACCCGCTGGAGGTGGCGAGCGAGCGCCAGGTGGTGCTGGAGGAGATCTCGATGTACGAGGGCGACCCCTGGGACGCCCTCGAGCTGGCCGTGCATCGCGCCCTGTTCGCGCCCCATCCCTACGGCCGGCCGGTGCTCGGCACCCGCGGTGACCTGAAGGCCGTGGGCCCCGCCGAGCTCGCGGCCTTCCACGCCCGCTGGTACGCGCCGGCCAACGCCGTACTGGTGGTGGCGGGCGAGGTGGGGGAGGCGGCGCTCGACCAGGTGGAGGAGGCGTTCGGCGGGCTGCCGGGCGGCCCGCCGCCACGGCGCCCCGAAGTCGAGCCACCGGCGCCGCTCTCCGGCCTCACGCGCATCGAGCGGCGTCACGGCGACGTGGCGCGGCTGCTGCTCGCCATGCCGGGGCCGGCCGGCGCCGCGCTCGACCATCCGGCGGCGCGCCTGCTGGTCTGCCTCGCGGGCGGCGGCCGCGCCAGCCGCCTGCACCGTGCCCTGGTCGACGAGGGTCAGCTCTGCTCCTGGGTGTCGGTGGAGCTCTCCGAGAGCCTGCAGCCAGGCTTCATCGCCGTCGCGGCCGAGCTGGTGGCGGGCGCCGAGCCCGGAGAGGTCGAGCGTGTGCTCCTGGCCGAGCTCGCCCGGCTGCGGCGTGAGCCACCCTCGGGCGAGGAGCTCGAGCGCTGCCGGAGGACCCTCGCCGCGGACTGGGTGTTCGGCCACGAGCGAGTGCACCAGCAGGCGCTCGCCGCCGGCACCGCGCTCACCCTCTTCGACCTCGAGCATCCCGAGCGCCAGCTCGCCCGCCTGCTGGCGCTGCCGGCCGAGAGCCTGCCGGAGGTGGCCGGCCGCTACTTCGATCCCGCGCGAAGCGCGGTGCTTGGCTGGTCGCTGCCGAGCGCGGCCGGCGAGGCCAGTGGTGACCTCGAGGGCGAGGACGCATGACGACCGCACTGACCCCGGAGGCAGCGGCCGTCGCCGTTCCGGCCGCGGTGCGCCCGGGCGATTCCCTGCGCAGAGCCCTCGTCGTCCGTGCGCGCTTCGTGCCCGGCGCGCCGGTGGCGGCGGTGCGCGTGGTGCTGCCGGGCGGCGCCCGCCGCGAGCGCATTCCCGGCCAGGCCTTCGTCGCCGGCCGCATGCTGGCCGAAGGCAGCCGGCGCCGCGACTGGCGGCAGATCGGCGACGACTTCGAAGCCAAGGGCATGATCCTGACCACCGCGGGGACCTTCGAGTCCGAGAGCGTAGCGGTCGACGCCCTGGCGGGGGACTGGGAGACCGCCCTCGAATGGGCGGCCGAGCTCACCCTCGAGCCGGCGTTTCCCGACGACCGCTGCGCCTGGGTGCGGCGGCAGACCGCGGCCGAGCTCGAGAGCCTGGGCGACCAGCCCGAGGTGCGCACCGCCTGGGGCTTCATCGAGCAGCTCTACGCTCCCCACCCGCGCGGCCGCCGGCTGCAAGGTGATGCCGAGAGCCTGACCCGCCTGAGGAGCGAGGATTGTGCCGCCTTCCACGCCGCCTCGCTCGCCCGCGGCGCCATCGTGGCGGTGACCGGAGAGATCGACGAGGACGCGGTGGCGGCGCGCGCCGCCGAGCTCTTCGCCGGCGCCGTCGGCAGCGGTGGGCCGGAGCCCGAGCCGCCGCCGCCGGCCGCGGAGGCGAGCCGGCGCGAGGTGGCGCTCCAGGGAACGGATCAGGCCCACCTCTACCTCGGCCACCTGACCGTGCCGCGCAAGCACCCCGATGCCGCGGCCCTCGAGCTCGCGGCCGTGGTGCTGGGGGCGGGCTCGGGGCTCACCGGCCGCATCCCGACCCGCATCCGCGAGCGCGAGGGCCTGGCCTACACCGCCTATGCCCAGACCATGGCCGGGGCCGGCCTCGACCCCGGCCGCCTCGTGGCTTACGTCGGCACCTCGCCGGCCACCGTGGCCCAGGCCGAGCGCGGCGCGATCGAGGAGATCGCCCGCTTCCTGGACGAAGGCCCGAGCGAGGACGAGGTCGAGGAGGCTCGGGCCTACCTCCTGGGCCGCGAGCCCTTCCGCCGCGAGACCGCGCGGCAGTGGGCCGAGATCCTGGCCGAGACCGAGTTCTACGGCATGCCGCTCGACGACCCCGCCTGGCGCGAGGCCGAGCTCCGCCGCCCCGACCGCGCTGCCACCCTGGCCGCCGCCCGCCGCCACCTGCACCCGGAGAAGATCCGGGTCACGGTGGGGCTGCCAGAGGGGTCGGAGACGGCGGCCGACGGATAGCCGCGGTCAGGCCCGCTGGGCCTCCGGCTCTGCCTCTTCTGCTTGTCCCCCGCCCAATATCCTCCACCCCAGCACTTTCTCGTCCGCCTCCGTCAACCTCCGGGCGAGGAGGCGGCAGAGGAGGCGCAGGAAGTCTGCGGAGGCCGCGGGGTCGAGAGCCAGGAGGTCGCGCAGGGTGGCCTGGTCGAGAGCCAGGACGGTGGCGGGCGCGCCCTCGGCGCGGGCGTCGGCGGAGCGCGGCTGGCCGTCGATCAGGGCCATCTCGCCGAAGAACTCGCCGCGACCGAGGAGCGCCAGCGCTTCGTCGCCACCGCCCTGGATGTACTTGCTGATCAGCACCCGGCCCTCGACCACGGCGTAGAGCTCGTCGCCGGGGTCGCCCTCGCGGAACAGATAAGCGCCGGCGGCGAAGCGCTTCTCGCGCGAGAATGTGGCGAGGGTGGCGAGCTCGCGCTGCGACAGGCCGTGCTCGCGGAACAGGCGCACCTTGTCCTGCGAGGCGAGATGGATGCGCTCGCCGGCGGTCGCCGGTTGCAGATGGCCGGTGAGCACCTCGTGCGGCAGGGAAGAGGCGGCGAAGATCTCGCGGAGCTGCTCGTTGGCGGCGCGCAGCTTGGCGGCGAGCGAGTGCCACAGGCACCAGAGGAGCTGCTGCGAGAGCTCGGGGCTCTCCTCGCAGAGGCGCTCGAGGGCCACCGAGTCGATTCGCAGCAGGCGCGACGGCCGTGCGGCCACGGCGTCGGTGGCGCGCGGCTGGCGCAGCAGCCAGGAGGCCTCACCGGCGAGCTCCCCGGCCGCCACGCTGCGCAGCGGGAAGGTGCCATAGCCGCCGGTGCGCTCGAGGTGCACCACGCCTTCCTCTACCAGGTAGAGGTCGCGGCCGTCGCCGCGCTGGGCGAAGACCAGGCTGCCGGCGGCGTACAGCTCCTCCTGCACCGCGGCGGTCAGCCGGAAGAGCTCGCCGTCGGCGAGGCTCGAGAGCGCCGCCATCCGCCGCAGCCGGCCGGCGAGCGCGATCAGGCCGGGGCGGGCGCGGGCCGGAGTGGCGCCGAACCAGGCGCCGCCGTGCGGTAGCCCCTCCTCCTCGAGGAAGCGCTCGCGGTGCCACTCGACGCGGTCGCGGGCGATCTGGAGCTGCTCGCGGGCCTGCTCGAAGAGGCGCGCCATCTCGGCGCTGCCCCAGCCCAGGATGCGCTTCAGGGTGAGGATGCGCCGGCGCAGCCGCTCGGCGTCGGGAGAGTGGAGCTCGCCGACCAGCAGGAACGCTCGGGCGGTGGCTGCGGCGGCCGGCTCGAAGCGCTGGCGCTTGTGCTCGGCCAGGCCCAGCATCTCGGCGGTTTCGCGGTCGAAGGGATCGAGATGCGCAGCCCGGGCGAGCTCCCGGGCGGCGGCCTGCGCATTTCCACGCTGAAGCAACAACCCTCCGTGCATTTTGTGCGGCGCCGGGTTCGAGGGCGCCTTGGCCTTGGCGATCTCCAGGCACTCGGTCGCCAGGCGGACTTCGCCCTTCTGCTGGTAGAGCCGCGCGAGCCCCAGGAAGTGCGCGCCGTCGAGGGCCCGGCGCCGGAACTCCTCCCAGGCGGCCTCCTTGAGGGTCGAGCCCGCGGCCGGCACCTGGCCCTGGCGCTGGGCTCGGCGCACGCGGGCGAGCTGCTCGCGGGCCTCCGTGCAGTCCGGCTTCAGGCGCAGGGCGAGCGCCAGCATCTCGGCCGCTTCCCGCCACTGCCCGTGATCGGCGAAGAAGCCGCCGAGCTCCAGGAGCTGCTGTACCTTGTCCTCGCTGGCGAAGGCCGGGGCTGTCACGACCCGGGCAGGGTACCACGGGAGCCGGTGACTGAATCGGCTGCGCGGGCCCACCGCGTTGTCGCGGGCCCACTGCGTTGTCGCGGGTCCTCCCGGCGATCCTCACCTCCTGCCGTGTAGGCTCCGGTTGCCAGGTCCTCCCGCTCCTAGCAGCCGGCCGCCCGGCTCGCGACGATTCCCTCTCCGGCTCTCCGCCGCTGGAGTTTGTCGCCCTGTTCTATGTGCATTAGGCTATCGGCCCATGGTGGTCAGCCGGCAGGAGGTCTTCGACGCGGTCAAACGCGGGGTGGAGGCCTGCCGCCGCGGCGAGTGGCAGCAGGGGCTCGCGAACCTCGCGGAGGTGAGCAGGAACGACACCTTCCGCGACGAGCTGCCCGGGGTCTTCTACTCCTACTTCGGCTATGGCATGGCGCGCTTCGAGGGCCGCAAGCGCGAGGGCCTCGAGCTGTGCCGGCACGCCGTCAAGCTCGAGTTCTACCGCGGCGAGAACTACTACAATTTGGCTCGCACCTACCTGCTGTTCGACAACCGCGGCGCCGCGGTGCGCGCGCTGCGCGAAGGACTGGCCGTGGACCCCAAGGACCCGCGGCTCCGCAAGCTCTACAAGGAGCTGGGCGTGCGCCGCCGGCAGATCGTGGGCTTCCTGCCGCGCTCCCATCCGGTGAACCGCTTCCTGGGGCGCGTGCGCCACTGGCTCGGCGGCTAGCAGGGGCAGGCCTCGTGCCTGCCCTCCGTCAGGTCGGCCACGAGGGCCCCCCTACAAGTTTTCCGCCCGTCCGAGGTAGGGCGCACGGCGTGCGCCCTCGAGCCCGCTGTAACCTCGCTGTCACAACCCGGTAGGTGGACTGACAAACCGCGCTGTCACCGTATGCGGCGAGGAAGGGGCGAGGTGCAGCCTGCGAGAGATCGGGGCTCCGCCCGACCCGCACCCTCGTTCCACCAAACGACAAGGAGACAGTGATGAAGCGCAGCTTGACGATAATCCTCTGTGCCTGTGGCCTGCTCGTCGCGGCGGGTGCCGCCTTTGGCCAAGCGGCTGAGCTCGACTCGGCACTGAAGCCCTACGCCAAGTCCAGCGGCATCTCGGGCAACGTGAACTCGATCGGCTCCGACACCCTGAACAACCTGATGACGCTGTGGGCCGAAGGGTTCCAGAAGCAGTACCCCAACGTGCGCATCCAGATCGAGGGCAAGGGCTCGTCCACGGCCCCGCCGGCGCTGATCGCCGGCACCGCGCAGCTCGGCCCCATGAGCCGCGAGATGAGAGCCGGCGAGATCGACGAGTTCGAGAAGAAGCACGGCTACAAGCCGACGGTGATCAAGGTCGCCCTCGACGCGCTGGCGGTCTACGTCAACAAAGACAACCCGGTGCAGCAGCTCAGCGTGCCGCAGGTGGACGGCATCTTCTCGAAGACCAAGCGTTGCGGCGGCGCCGCTGCGGGGAAGTGGGGCGACGCCGGTTTGAAGGACGCCGGCTGGGCCTCCCGTCCGATCAGCCTCTACGGTCGTAACTCGGCGTCGGGCACCTACGGCTTCTTCAAGGAGAAGGCGCTCTGCGGCGGCGACTACAAGGACCAGGTCAAGGAGCAACCGGGCTCGGCCTCCGTGGTGCAGGGTGTCACCGAGGACCTCTACGCCATCGGCTACAGCGGCATCGGCTACAAGACCTCCGGCGTGCGTGCCGTGCCGCTCGCGGCGAAGAGCGGCGGCACCGCTTACGAGGCCACTCAGGCCGAAGTGCTCGCCGGCAACTACCCGCTGGCCCGCTTCCTCTACGTCTACGTCAACAAGGCTCCCAACAAGCCGGCCGACCCCCTGGTGCGCGAGTTCGTGAGGTACGTGTGCAGCAAGGAGGGCCAGCAGGTGGTGGTCAAGGACGGCTACTTCCCGCTCACCGCCCAGGCCTGCGACGCCGAGGTGGCGAAGCTCCAGTAGAG
This sequence comes from Thermoanaerobaculia bacterium, assembly GCA_044869805.1. Lineage (GTDB taxonomy): Bacteria > Acidobacteriota > Thermoanaerobaculia > Multivoradales > SZUA-115 > CAWDVR01. The sequence continues at coordinate 13,235 of JBIOXV010000039.1, forward strand.
TCGGTCGAGCCCCGACACCCGATCCCGTGAGCAGGTCCGGCCACGAGGCCGGACCTTTGCGTCGAGAGGCCCTCAACGTCGATGGCGATCGCCGATACCAAGTCCGTCGCCTCGCCGTCGCGCGCGGCGGGTGGCCCGCAGCGCGGCGGCCAGGCCAGGCAAGGGGCCCGCGCCCGCACGGCGCCGCGCCGCTTCTGGGCCGATCGCCTCGCCCGCTGGTTCGTCACCGCGGGCGGCCTGGGGATCATCGCCAGCATCCTCGGCATCCTGGTCTTCATCCTGATCGAGGTCTGGCCGCTGACCCGCGCGGCGCGGGTCGGTCCCGGACCGAGCCTGGCGGTGCCGGCCCTCGAGACGGAAGGCAGTGACCTCGCGACCGTGGCGACGGACGAGCACAAGACCCTCCTGGCCGGCTTGACGCTCGATGGCGAGCTGAAGGTGCTGCGGGCCACGGACGGCTCGTTCGTCGCCAGCCATCGGCTGCTGCCGGCAGCGCCCGCCGCATCTTCCGGCGAGATCTCTGCTCCGGCCGGCGACACCGTGGCCGCCGGCACGCCCGCGGTCCGCTTCACGGCCGTGGCCCAGTCCGGCGACGGCTCGTGGCTCGGCGGCGCCACCTCCGATGGCCGGGTGGTGATCGCGCCGTTTTCCTGGACCCAGTCCTACGACGGTGACCAGCGGCGGATGGAGGCGAGCGTAGGGAAGCCGGTGACGTTCGTTCTGGACGCCGGCGAAGCGGCGGGCGGAGGCGGGCGGGCGGCCGAGCCCTTCACCTTCGCCGTCTCGGTGGACGGCTCCGAGGCCGCGGCGGCGGGGGTCCTGGCGGACGGCTCCCTGACCCTGGTGCGCCGCACCGCCCGCGAGAACCTGCTGACCGGCGAGGTCAGCGAGAGCTTCGAGCCCACCACTTTGGCCCTGCCCAGCCGGCCGCGGGTTCTGCTGCTCGACCGCGCGCTGCGCAACCTCTACGCTGGCACCGAGACGGGCGCGCTCTTGTGGTGGAACCTCGCCGCCGAGCCCGGGCCGCCGCAGGTGGTCTCGGCGGGCGGCGCGGGCATCACCGCGCTCGCGCTGCTGATCGGCGAGCAGTCGCTGGTCGTCGGCCAGGAGGATGGCGGCCTCTCGGTGTGGTTTCCCGTCGAGCAGGCCAACGGCTCGCGCGCGCTGACCCTGGTGCGGAGTTTCCCACCGCTCTCCGGGTCCGTGACGGCCCTCTCGCCCTCGATGCGCAACAAGGGGTTCCTGGCCGCCGGAGCCGGGGGCGTGGGCCTCTACCACTCGACCGCCAGCCGCGTGCTGTGGACCGGGCCCTCACCGCTGCCGGAGGCCCGCGCCGCTTCGCTGGCGCCGCGCGCCGACGGCGCGTTCCTGGCCGCGCCCGGCCGGCTGGCCTCGCTGGCGATCGACAACCCGCATCCCGAGGTGACCTGGAAGTCGCTGTTCGGCAAGGCCTGGTACGAGGGCTACACGAAGCCCGAGTACGTCTGGCAGTCGACCGGCGGCACCGACGACTTCGAGCCCAAGCTGTCGCTCACGCCGCTCCTGATCGGCACCCTCAAGGGCACGCTCTATTCCTTGCTCCTCGCCATCCCGCTCGGGGTGTTCGGGGCGATGTACACCTCGCAGTTCCTGCACCCGACCTACCAGCGCTTCGTCAAGCCGACGGTGGAGATCATGGCCGCGCTGCCCACCGTGGTGCTGGGCTTCCTCGCCGGCCTGTGGCTGGCGCCTCGCCTGGAGAAGGTCTTTCCCTCGCTGCAGGTGATGGCGCTGCTACTGCCGCTCTTGATCCTCGGCGCCGGCGCTCTCTGGCACCGGCTGCCGCGCGCTTTCCGCGGCCGCTTCCCGCACGGCATCGAGGCGCTGATCTTCATCGTGGTGATCGCCTTCGGGATGTGGCTCTCGGTCGAGCTGTCGGTGCCGGTCGAGCTGGCGCTCTTCGGCGGCAACTTTCCGCGCTGGCTGCTGGAGGCGACCGGCATGGCCTACGACCAGAGGAACGCCGTGGTGGTGGGCCTCGCCATGGGCTTTGCCGTCATTCCGATCATCTTCGCCATCTCCGAGGACGCCTTCTCGAACGTGCCCAAGAACCTGGTCTCGGGTGCCCTCGCCCTGGGTGCCAACCGCTGGCAGACGGTGACCCGCGTGGTGCTGCCCACGGCCTCACCCGGGATCTTCTCGGCGGTGATGGTGGGCTTCGGCCGCGCGGTGGGCGAGACCATGATCGTGCTGATGGCGACCGGCAACACGCCGATCATGGACTGGAGCCCGTTCAACGGCTTCCGCACCCTGTCGGCGAACATCGCTGTGGAGATTCCCGAGGCGCCGATGGGCGGCACCCTCTACCGCACCCTGTTCCTGGCCGCGCTGCTGCTCTTCGCCCTCACCTTCACCGTCAACACCGCGGCCGAGCTGGTGCGCCAGCGGCTGCGCCGGCGCTACTCGCAGCTCTA
>JBIOXV010000040.1:0-5281 GCA_044869805.1 Thermoanaerobaculia bacterium
ACGCCGGCACGGGGGCGAACGCGAGCGTCGTCGGGGCGCGCATCCGGATCGCGGGCAACACGATCGTCAACAACAACGTCGGCGTGGGCTTCGTCGGCGGGGCGTTCGTGGAGACGGCCGGCAACAACCGGATCGACGGCAACGGGTCGTCGCAGGCGCCCAACGACACCTACACGATTCAGTGAGAGACCCGAGGACCGGCCCGGGCATCGACCACATTGCTGAGGAGGGAACACGCATGAAGCCTTACCGTTTCATCCTGACGCTCGTCGTTGTCGGCCTCGTCGCGCTCATCCTGGCGCCGGACGCGTCGGCGCAGGCGACGCGCACCTGGGTCTCCGGCGTCGGCGACGACGCCAACCCGTGCAGCCGCACGGCGCCGTGCAAGACCTTCGCCGGCGCCATCTCCAAGACCGCCGCCGGCGGCGAGATCAACGTCCTCGACCCCGGCGGTTTCGGCGGGGTCACCATCACCAAGTCGATCTCGATCATCTCCGCGAGCGACGAGGCCGGAGTCCTCGTCTCCGGCACCAACGCCATCATCATCAACGCCGGCGTCAACGACAATGTCGTCCTGCGCGGGCTGGATATCGAGGGCCTCGGCACCGGCCTGAACGGCGTTCGCTTCCTGGCCGGGTCCACGCTGCACGTCGAGAACTGCACCATCAACAACTTCAGCGGGTTCGGCATCGACTTCGAGCCGTCGGCCGTCTCCGAGCTTTACGTGCTCGACACCGTCATTCGCAACAGCAACGGCGCCTCGGGTGGAGGCATCCTCGTCAAGCCGACGGTCACCGGCTCCGCCTCCGTGCTGGTCGACAACGTGCGCCTGGACAACAACCGCTTCGGCCTGCGGGCCGAGGACCGCAGCAAGGTGACGGTGCGCGACAGCGCGGCGTCCGGCAACCAGACCAACGGCTTTCTGTCCATCGCCGTCGGCGGCGGCAACGTGGATCTCAACCTCGAGAACACGACGGCCGCCAACAACGGCGGCGCCGGCGTGCGCTCGGACGGCGGCGCCACTTCGATCGTGCGCGTCAGCAATGTGATGTCGGTCAACAACGGCAACGGGCTGCAGGCGGTCGGCGGCGGCCAGATCATCTCCTTCGGAAACAACCGCGTGTCGGGCAACTCGAACAACGGCGCGCCGACCTCGACGCCGGGCCAGATCTAGCAGCGGCCCTCACTCCCGTCTTCTGCCTGGAGGGGCAGGCCTCGTGCCTGCCCCCCCTTGTGCGCCCCTTGATGCGGGCGGCCACGAGGGCCGCCCTACAAGCGGGCTAGGGGCGGCGTGCTACCCCTCCTTTAGGGGGGTTCCTTCCTGCCTTTGGGGGGTTTCCACCTTCCTTCGGGTGGCCCATGCTCCTCGGTAACGACGGAGATTACTGCGGGCCTAACCCCGCGTATCGGCCTTCCGCCACCCCAACAAGGAGGTTTTCCATGTTCTCTCGTTCCAAGCTGCTCACTATCCTGCTCGCGTCCCTCGCCCTGCTGGCCTTTGCCTCGGGCGCCCAGGCCCAGGCCACCCGCACCTGGGTTTCCGGCGTCGGCAACGACGCCGATCCATGCAGCCGCACGGCGCCGTGCAAGACTTTCGCGGGCGCCATCTCCAAGACCGCCACCGGCGGCGAGATCAGCGTCCTCGACCCCGGCGGCTTCGGGGCGGTGACCATCACCAAGTCGATCTCGATCGTCGCCGACGGCTCCGAGGGCGGCATCCTGGCGTCGCTGGTCAACGGCATCGTCATCAACGCGCCGGCCGGCTCCAACGTCAATCTGCGCGGCCTGGTCATCGAGGGCTTCGGCAACGGCTTGAACGGAATCCGCTTCCTGGCCGGCGGCTCGGTGCACATCGAGGACTGCGTCATCCAGGGCTTCAGCGGCGTCGGCATCGACGCCGAGCCCTCCACTGTCGCGGAGCTCTACGTGAAGAACACCGTGGTGCGCAACAACAACGGCGCCTCGGGCGGCGGCGTCCTGCTCAAGCCCACCGTCACGGGCTCGATCTCCGCCGTTCTCGACAACGTCAACGTGCACAACAACCGCTACGGCGTGCGGGTCGAGGACCGCAGCACGGCGACGGTCACCAACTCCGTGGCCTCCGGCAGCACCACCAACGGCTTCGTCACCGTGTCGGCCTCGGCCGCCGTGGTGCTGAATATCGAGAACAGCGTCGCCTCCAGCAACTTGAACGCCGGCGTGCGCTCCGAGGGCCTGAACTCGATCGTGCGCATCAGCGGCGTGATGTCGGTCAACAACGGCAACGGGCTGCAGGACGTGGCCAGCGGGCAGATCATCTCCTTCGGCAACAACCGGGTCGACGGCAACACCAACGACGGCGCGCCGACCTCGACGCCGGGCGAGATCTAGCAGAAGCCCCTCACCCCGACCCTCTCCCCGCTGGCGCGGGGCGAGGGCGCCGGACGAGGACCTCGTCGCGCCTTTCATGCCCCCGCTCTCGCCTGCGGGCGAGGGCGTCTCCCGTCCGGTTTCCATCGCTCGCTGGGTGAACACCTCCCCTTCCGATCCCCTCTCCCCGCTTGCGGGGAGAGGGCTAGGGTGAGGGGTCCGCCGCGGGCGCTGCCACCGCCAGCCGCACGTCGACCGGCATGCCGGGCTTGAGCTCGAAGGCGGGGTCGCCCTCCACCCGCACCTTGACCGCGTACACCAGCCGCACCCGCTCCTCCTGCGTCTGCACGCTCTTCGGCGTGAACTCCGCCTGCGATGCGATGAACACCACCTCCCCGGCGTAGGGCTTGTCGGGGAAGGTGTCGGACAGGATCTCGGCGCGGGTGCCGAGGTGCACGGCGCCGATGCGCGGCTCGGGCACGTAGATGCGTACCCAGCGGTCGGTGGAGTCGAGCAGGGTGACGATCGGCGATCCGGGTGCCACGGTCTCTCCCGGCTCGCGGTGGCGCACGGTGACGCGGCCGGCGAAGGGCGCCGCCAGCGCGAGCTTGGCGAGCGCGGCGTCGCTGGCGGCGAGGGCGGCCTCGGCCTGGGCGACGACGGCGGCCTGCGCGGCGATCGCCTCGCGCCGGGTGCCGCGGCGCAGCAGGGCGAGCTGCTCGGCGGCGCGCTCCACCTCGGCCGCCGCCACCTTCTGCGCGGTGGCGGCGCGGTCGTAGGCCTCGCGGCTGATGGCGCCGCCTTGAAACAGGCGCTCGGCCCGGGCGAGCTCGCTCTCGGCGTTGTCGACCCGCACCCGCGCCGCCTCCACGCCCGCCGCCGCCTGGGCTACCTCCTCGCGGCGGGCGCCGGCCTGGAGCTCGGCGAGCCGCGCCCTGGCGGCCTCGACCTGGGCCTCGGCCTGCCGGCGCCGCGCCGTGGCCTCGCTCGCCTCCAGGCGCGCCAGGGGCGCGCCGGCCGCCACCTCGTCGCCTTCCCGCGCCAGCACCTCGGTGATCCGGCCGCCGGCCTCGAAGCCGAGCTGGGCCTCGGTGGCCTCGACGGTGCCCGAGGCCAGCAGCGCGCCGTCGTCCCGCTCGGCGGCGCGCCGGCCGCGCCACCAGAAGAAGGCCGCCACGGCGGCGACCAGCACGAGGATGACGATCGGCAGGCGTCGTTTCACGGTGGGGCCTCCGGGGAAGCGGTCGCCTGGGGCGCGAGCGCGCCCGACCCGGGAGGCCGGGGCGCGAGCAAAAAACTGGCCGCGAGCCACTCGGGATCGAGCTCGCCCACGGCGCGGGCCACGTCCACTCGTGCCGCGAGCGCGGCGTAGCGCGCCTCCACCCAGGCGGCACGGGCGGCGAGCAGATCGGCCTCGGCGTCCAGGTAGTCGCTCTGGGTGCCGGCCTCCGCCTCGAGGCGCAGCTTCTCGATGCGCGCCACCTCGGCGAAGCTGGCGATCGCCGCCTCCAGGCTCGCGGCCCGCGCCGAGGCCTCGGCGAGAGCGGTCAGCGCGGCGTCGAGATCGGAGAGCGCGGCGAGCTCCGCTGCGCGCACCTGCTCGCGGGCGGCGGCGGCCAGGGCCTCGGCGCGGGCACGGCGGGCGGCGGTGGCGCCGCCGGTGAAGAGCGGCAGCGAGAGCTGGACCGCGGCGCTCCACTCGGCGGTGAAGTCGCCCTCGGCGCTGCCGTAGCCCACCTCGGTGCCCACGAGCTGGACGCTGGGGCGGCCGCCGGCCGTGGCCTGTGTCACCGCGGCCTCCGCGGCGGCGACGTTCTCTCGCGCCGCCGCCACCGCGGGGCTGCCCTCGCGCGCGCGCCGCTCGAGATCGTCGCGGCCCGGCCCTGACAGCAGCTCCTCCGGCGGCGCGCCGAGCGCCAGGGGCTGCAGGCGGCCGGCGCGGGCAGCGTCGGCCCCGGTGCCGATCAGGCGGGCGAGCGCGCGCTCCGCCTGGTCGAGGCGGGCGGCGCGGGCGGCGCGCTCGGCGGCGGCCGCCGCGAAGCCCGCCGCGGCGCGCTTGACCTCCACCTCGGCCGCGCGCCCCGCCGCGAACAGCTTGCCGGCCCGCTCCCGCTCGGTGGCCAGGGCCTCGAGGCGCCAGGCGTCGGCCGCCAGCACCTCGGCCAGGCTGAGGACCCGTAGATAGCCCTGCGCCACGCGCGCCACGAGCGCCTGCTCCTCGGCCGCGAGGCGGGCGCCGGCGCGCTCGACCTGAGCCGCGGTCTGCGCCAGCCGGCCGCGGCGGGCGCCGCCGTCGAAGAGCGTGTAGCCGGCGCGGACCGACGGCTGGAAAAGGGTCTCGTCGAAGGCGGGGAAGAGGTCAGGCCGGAAGCCGTGGATCGGCGACACCGGGGCCGGCTCTTCGTACTGCGTGGCGGTGGCCGAGAGCTGGATCAGCGGCCGGAACAGGGCGCGGGACTCCTCGTGCTCTGCCTCTCCGGCCTGGCGCTCGGCACGGGCGGCGGCCACCGCGGGATGGCTGGCGAGCGCCAGCTCCGCGGCACGCACCGGGGTGAGCAGCTCGTCAGGGGAGGCCGGCGCGGCTGGCGGCGGAGCCTGGGCGACCGCCGTCACCCACACCGCCAGCAGCCCCCCGGCCCCCAACCCCATGCTTTGGCTTCCTCAGCCCTGCGGCGGCGTGACGTTCTTGACCGGCTGCTCCGCGGGTGACGCGGGCGCCGGGTCTTTGCGCAGCGAGCCCACCAGCAGCGTCAGCAGGCCGAGCAGCAACTCGTCCACGAACGGGATCAGGTCGGGGATCAGGAGATCGAAGAGGAAGAGCGCGGCGAGCACGCCGAAGAGCTGTGGGAACCGCAGCCGGGCCGCCATCCCCATCAGCCAGCCGGTGAGCGGGTTGCCGGGTGGAGGAGGCATGCGGGGATCATAGCGGAGA
>JBIOXV010000041.1:0-10709 GCA_044869805.1 Thermoanaerobaculia bacterium
CCATCGCCCGCGGCCTCTCCCCCGCCGAGGCCGACGCCCGCCTCGCTGCCCAGGGCACGGGAGAGCAGCGCCGCGCCGTCGCCCATCGTGTGATCGAGAACGACGGCTCGCTCACCGAGCTCGAGGCTGAGGTCGTGGCGCTGGCGGACGAGATCCGCGCCCTGGCGGCCGGCCCGGCGACGCCCTAGCCTCTGGCGTGGCCGCGTGAGGCGGCCTTCTTCTCAGCCCTCGAAGCGGTAGCCGAGCCCGTGCACGGTGAGGATGAAGCGCGGGTGGGATGGGTCGGGCTCGAGCTTGCGGCGCAGCAAGGCGATGTGCTGGTCGACGGTGCGCGAGAAGACGTTGGCGCTGTAGCCCCAGACCTCGTCGAGCAGCCGGTCGCGAGAGAGCAGCTCGCCGCGGTGCTCGAGCAGGTAGCGTAGCAGGCGGAACTCCAGGGCCGAGAGCTCCACCGGCCGGCCGCTCTGCAGGATCTGGGCGCGGGAGAGGTCGACCTCCACGTCGCCGAAGGAGTAGCGGTCCGCCTGCGATCTGCCCGGCTGCCCGGCCCGCCGCAGCAGGGCCTCCACCCGCGCCGAGAGCTCGAGCAAGTCGAACGGCTTGGTCAGGTAGTCATCGGCCCCCAGCTTCAGGCCCACGACCTTGTCCACCACCTGGGCGCGGGCGGTGAGCATCAAGATTGGAGTGGTGACCCCCTTCTGGCGCAGCTCGCGGCAGACGTCGAAGCCGCTCTTCTTGGGCAGCATCACGTCGAGCAGCACCAGGTCGTAGGCGCCGGGCCGCGCGCGCTCCGCCGCCTGCTCGCCGTCCCCCACCGCCTCGACCGCGTAGCCCTCGTCCTCGAGGCGGTCGGTGAGGCTCACCACCAGGCTCGGCTCGTCCTCAACCAGCAGGATCTTTTTCTTCATCCGTTCCCGGTTCGAGAATCGGCAGCGCGAGGGTGAAGACCGTGCCCTCGCCGGCGCGGGTGTGGACGCTGACCGACCCGCCGTGCGCCTCGGCCACCTGGCGCACCAGCGCCAGGCCCAGGCCGCTGCCCGGGACCTCGTACTTGCGGGCAGCCTTGCCGCGGTAGAAGGGCTCGAAGACGTGCGGCAGGTCCTCGGCCGGGATGCCGGCGCCGCGGTCGGCGACCCGCAGCAGCAGCCGGTGATCCCCGCCCGGGGACCGCCCGTTGACCCGCGCCGTGACCCCGATCCACGGCTGCTCCCCGCCGTGCTTCAGGGCGTTGATCAGCAGGTTGCCCACGGCGCGGCGCAGCGCCTCGGCGTCGCCGAGGAGCGCCGGCAGCTCCGCCGGCAGATCGGTCTCGATCCGCGCTCCCCGCTCCTCGGCGAGCAGCCGGCAGTCGTCGAGCGCGGCCTCGATCAGGCTGCGCGGCTCGATGCGGGCCAGCGAATGGCTGCGGCGGCCGGCGAGCAGCCCCGAGAACACCAGCACCTGCTCGACCAGCCGGCCGAGGCGAGAGCCCTCGCGCTGCAGCAGAGCGCCGTAGCGCCGCACCTGCTCCGGCTCGCGCACCAGGCCCTCGGCGAGGTTCTGGCCCAGGGCGCCGATGGCGGCGAGCGGGGTGCGCAGCTCGTGGGAGACGGCGGCCACGAACTCCACCTGCTGCTGCGCCAGCCGGCGCGCCCGCTGGCTGGAGGCGAGGAGCATGGCCGCCGCCAGGCCGAGCAACAGCAGCACCCCGAAGCTCAAGGCCAGGTTGCCGAGCCGCGCCCGCGCCACCGCCGCCTCGAGCGAGCCGGCTGGATGGCGCAGCAGCAGTTTCCAGCCGTTGCCCGCTTCTCCGGCGATGCGGCCGTCGTGGGTGCGCGACGGAACGAAGGCGCCGGGGGCCAGGTGCACCGAGCCCATCGCCGCCGGTGGGCCGTCCGCCACGCGCACGCCGCCCAGCGACAGGGGCTTGCTGAACAGCCACTGGTTCCGGATCTCGTCCCTGGGCAGGAGGCCGAACAGACTCACCTCCACGTCGCCCTCGGTGAAGGCCTCGTCCCCGGCGTCCGGGCGCGAGTCGAAGATCACCTCCCCCGTTCCACCGCCGTCGCGGATCACCGCCTCGTAGGCCGGCTCGCCGCCCGGTGCGAGGTGGCGGTCGGCAAGGGCGGGCAGCAGCTCGTTCCGCAGCGCATCGAGGTCGAGGCGCAGCACGACCAGGCCGGCAAAGCTCACCTCCGTGGGCGCCAGGCCCGGACGTCCCGGGCGCCCCGGCCCCTCCCCTACGTCGAAGGCCGGGACCACCACGGCCGGGATCGCCGGCACGAAGGGAAAGAGGCGGTCGACCCCGACCACTCCCGCACTCGGGGGCGGCGCCCCATCGGGTCCGCCGGGCCCTCGCCGCCAGACGACCCTCCTGTCCGCGTTCCCATCGGCCGCTGGCTCGTCGACGGCGTGCAACCCGATCTCGAACGGCGCCAGGCGCTCGCGCAGCCGGGCGGCCGCGTCGAGCGGGCCGCGGTACACCCGCAGGGGGTCGGCAGGGCCCAGGCGCTCCTTCAATGCCGCCAGCTCGGGCTGCCAGGCGATGGGCTCGAGACCGGGGAGCGCGGGATCGAGCCGGAAAAGGCGCGGCTCGCCGGCCGCGCTGCGCTCGATGTAGAGCAGATCCCGGACCAGCTCGGGGTAGGGCGCAGTGTCCCTCCACCGTTCGAGGAGCGCGGCGTAGAGCGCGGCCGGCCGGTGAGGCGGATCGCGCTCCTCCGCGGCGAAGAAGACGAGGAAGACCCGTGTCAGCTCGCGGTCGAAGTCCTCCGCGAAGCGCTGCGCGGTGGTCTCGAGCGCGGCGCGCATGCGCTCGCGCTCGGCACGGCTCACCTCGCCCTGCCAGCGGTACTGGAGCGTGGCGAGAATGCCCAGCAAGGCCATCAGCGCGGCGAGCGCCGCCCACGAAGAGCGCCGCGTTGCGGCGGGCGCGAACACCCGATCACTGTAGCACCCGCCCGCCGCGAGATGCCGGCGCGGGTGCACCGCGGACCGATCAATTTACATCCTTTGCAAACCCATTGCAGGTCCTTGATGACCGGCGCGCGCTCCGACCCTACGCTGTGCGTCGACTGTCGAGAACGACGCGAGAAGGCCACTTGCTCCGCTCAAGCCGACCTGCCGCCGTCGCCGCCCTGGCCGCCGCGGCGGCCGTCCTCGCGGCTGCCGTGCCGGCCACCGCCCAGTACCGCGGCTTCGGCAAGAACAAGGTCCACTACCAGACCTTCGACTGGCGGATCTACCATTCACCGCACTTCGATGTCCACTACTACCCGGAAGAGGAGCACCTGCTGCAGAAGGTGGTCTCCTTTGCCGAGAGCGCCTACGACCAGCTCTCCCGCGAGCTCGACTTCCAGATTCAGAAGCCTACGCCGCTGATCTTCTACGCCACCCACTCGGCGTTCGAACAAAACAACATCATCCTCAATTTCATCTCCGAGGGCGTCGGCGCCTTCGCCTCGCCGGCCAGGAACCGCATGGTGCTGCCGGTCGACCTGCCGGACCCCGAGCTGATGAAGCTGGTGCTGCACGAGCTGACCCACATCTTCCAGTACCACATCCTCTACCAGGGCAGCCTCGGCAGGGCCGCGGCCAGCCAGGCGCCGCAGTGGTTGATCGAGGGCATGGCCTCCTACATGGCCAAGGACGAGGAGGCCCACGACAAGATGGTGCTCCGCGACGCGGTGGTCAACGACAACGTGCCGCCGGTCGCCGAGGGCAACACCAGCGGCTACTTCGCCTACCGCGTGGGCCACGCCGTCTTCGACTTCATCGAGGAGCGCTGGGGCCGCGAAGGAGTGCAGGACTTCCTCTACGAGTTCCGCAACACACTGGGCTCCCGGCCCGGCCGTGCCATCCAGCGCGCCTTCCGCATCGACCCCGAGGATTTCGACCTCGAATTCCGCCGCTGGCTACGCGAACGGTACCTGCGGGAGCTGATCGAAACCGGCGAGCCCTCGGACTTCGGCCTGCCGTTCTTCGTGAAGGGCGAGCCGGAGAGCGTGGAGGTCTCGGCCGCCGCTTCGCCCTCCGGTGACCTGGTGGCGGCGTTTTCCGCCCGGCCGGAGGCGCTGGGCGAGGTGGACATCGTGCTCTTCGACGGCGAGAGCCGCCGCCGGGTCCGCAACCTGACGCGCGGCTTCGCCAACGAGTATCAGTACCTGGTGGCGCAGTCGTTCGAGGTGCGGCGGCAGATGGGCCACGACCTCGCCTTCTCGCCGGACGGCAAGCACCTGGCGGTCTTCGCGCGGCGCGACGCGGGACGCGACCTGCTGCTGCTCGACGTCGAGCACGGCGGCATCGCGCGCAGCGTCGCGATGGAGGTCGAGCAGCAGGTGGGCCTCGCCTGGAGCCCGGACGGCAAGACCATCGCTTTCGCCGGCAACCGCGACGGCGCCTTCGACCTCTACCTCCTCGACCTCGAGACCGAGGCCGTCACCCAGCTCACCGACGACCCGGTCTACGACGCCTCGCCGGCCTTCTCGCCCGACGGCCGCTCGCTGGTGTGGAGCTCGCTGGTGGGAGAGCACGCCAAGCTCTTCCGCCTCGACCTCGCCGACCCCGGCAGGCGCTACCAGCTCACCGGCGGCGAGTCCAACGACCGCGACGCCGTGTACTCGCTCGGCGGCGAGCGCGTCTACTTCACCTCCGACCGCGGCGGCTACGACAACATCTTCGCGCTCGAGCTCGCGACCGGCCGCCTCCTCCAGTACACCGACGCCGTCACCGGCTGCTTCCAGCCCGCCGTGCTGCGCCGGACCGACGGCACGGAGAAGATCGTCTTCGGCGGCCTGTGGGACGGCCGCTTCAAGCTCTACCTGACCGACCGCGAGGCCACTACGGCCGAGCCCGAGCTGGTGAGCCTGCCCGCGGAGCCGGGCCCGGCCGCCGAGGTGGCACCCTTCAGCCCGGCGATCGAGGTGTCGATCGACGAGGCGAACCAGGAGCCTTACGGCGGCTACAAGTTCTTCCTCGAGGACGCCCAGACCTACCTCGGCGTCGACGACGACCAGACCTACCTCGCGCAGATCTACCTCTCCTTCTCCGACCACCTCGGCGACCGGCGGCTGATCGCCATCCTCTCCAGCTACGACGCCCTCTCCAACTTCGACCTCGCCTACTGGGACCTCTCCGAGCGCTGGCAGTGGGGCGTGAACGTGTTCGACAGCCGCGATTTCTACGACGTGACAGTGGACCCGGTCACCGGCCAGATCCTCGACGCCCGCAACGAGATCCGGCACACCGGCGTGCTGGGCTCGCTCGGCTATCCGTTCGGGTTCAGCACGCGCTTCGAGCTCGCGGCGGGATACGTCTTCCGCAAGCTCGAGTTCGAGACCCAGGTCCCCAGCCCCGAAGGCGGCTCCGAGTTGCGCACCGTCGAGTACACCGACGACTTCCCGCGCCTCGCGGCCGCGCTGGTGGGCGATGCAGCCATCTACGCGCCCTGGGGGCCGATCAGCGGCCGGCGGTGGCGGATCGACGGCGTCTACGACTTGAACGTCGACGACTACGGCACCCTGGCGGCGGAGCTTTCGGTGGACTTCCGCCAGTACTGGGCCACCACGCCGCGCACCGGCGTAGCCGCGCGCCTCTTCGCCGGCGCCAAGGTCGGCGACCTGCCGGTCCCCTTCTACGTCGGCGGCGACAACATCCGCAGCTTCGGCTACCGCGAGCTCAACGGCGACCGGGTCGGCATCGCCAACCTCGAGCTCCGCTTCCCGGTGATCGACCTGCTGGCCACTCCGGTGCTGCGCTTCCAGGGTATCCGCGGCCGGGTCTTCCTCGACGTCGCCGCGGTCTACAGCCAGCAGCTCAACACCATCGATGCCGACGGCCGGCTCGTCGAGGTCGACAACCCGGTGGACTTCGACTTCTGGAACGACGAAGAGGACCGCCTCCAGGACGGCATCGCGGTCTACGGCCTCGGCTTCACCGTGCGCTTCCTGGGTGTGGACCTCAACTGGGACATCGGCAAGCAGTGGGACACCAAGGAGACGCTCTCGGACGGCTTCGTCACCACCTTCTTCATCGGCGCGCGCTTCTAGCGGGCGCGCTCCTCGCTACCTACCACCAGGAGATCCTCCATGATCAGATCGAGCAGGAACCCGCGTCTCGCCTCCCTCATCTTTCTTCCGTTGCTGCTCGCGGCGGTCGTGCTCGGGGGTTGCGAGGACGACTCCCCCAGCGAGACCCAGAGCACCGAGATCGTGCTCTCCTTCACTCCCAACCCGATCCCCGCTCAAGTCTCGCCCGATCCCGACTTCGACTATCGAGCGGTCTTCACCGTCACCATCACCGAGACCGAGGGCATCGCCGGCACCATCACTTCCGCCTCCACCATCGTCTACGCGGCGGCGGGCGGCATCATCATCGGCACCCCGGACCCGGACGAGGACGTGAGCGTCACGGCCAGCGCCAGCTCCAGCCGGCTGCCCGCCAACGGCACGGCGACGGTCACCTTCACCATCGACTACCGCCTGCCCGGCGAGGGCCGCGAGGCCGTGATCGACGTGACGGTGGTGGTGGAGGACGACAACGACCTCACCGTCTCCGACACCGAGCGGGTGAGCGTGGTCTGAGGGGTGCAGAGCATTGGTCGCCTGTCAATGCACGGCGGGAGAGCCATCCTCCGCCTGAGCAGGTGCGCGATCCAGGTGCAGAGCCTCGTGCCGCGCTCGCACCTTGGCCCAGCGATCCTCGACCGCGGAGGCACCCAGGACATCCTCTGCCCGGGCCTCGAGGCCAGCGGCAGCGCCGGGGGCTCCGAGCTCCCGGAACAGCATGCAGCACCAGAGAGATAGCTCCCCCACCCGATCGACCTCGCCCAGCACGCCGGCAAGGCGGCCGAGGTCGTTCAGCAAGGCCAGCGCAGCCTCGCGGTTGCCGCTGGCCCAATGCAGCAGAGCCGAGGCGAGCCCCACCTCCTGGGCCACCAGGGGATCGCTCGATGCGAGCAGCAGCTCCCGGGTGCGAAAGAGGGCGATCTCGGCGGCTCGCAGCCGCTGCCGGGCGATCAGGTGCTCGACCCGCAGCGCGAGCGCGCGGCAGAAGAGATCGCTCACCAGGCCCTCGGGATAGGAGTCCGGGTCCAGCCGCTCGCAGAGGTGGAGCACCAGCAGTGAGGTTTCCTCGGCATCCGCGCTGAGCTGGCTGGCACCGGCGGCGCTCGCAGCCGGGAGCAGCAGCTCGATCACCTCCGGCCGGTGAAAGGTCCGATCGGCCGCTGCAAGTCGCCAGCGCTCCGGCGCGGGCTCGGCCAAGAGGCGCGCCACGGCCCTCTCGTCTTCCGGCCGCGAGCGTTCGAGCTTGGTGAGGAGAGCACGAGCCGCGCGCAAGGCCCGGTTCGCGAGGCGCGTCATGGCTCGCCGGAATCCTGGCCCGGCTTGGGCCGGAGGTGCGGTGTCAGATCTTCGGTGGAGTCGAGCAGGGCCTTGTTGCGCCCTCCGGTCCCGGGGTCGGCCTCGGTTTCTGTCGCGGGGCGCGACGCCACTTTGCGGACGCGCCAGACCCTCAGACCTGCGATCAGGCGAGTGAGGCTCGCGCCCCATCGCCTCCTGAGCTGGCCTTCCTCGTGTGCCACGGGCTACCTCGCGATCTCGCGCGCGGCGCGAAGAGCGACGGCTCGGAAGCGCTTCGTTGCCGGGGAGTGGTGGCGGGCCTCCCGAGGACCGGCGAGCTCCGAGAGCCGGCGGGCCAGGTCGACCACCCGGCGCGTGACCGAGCCGCTCTGGGGATCGCTCAGCAGCACGCCGACGTGGGTCCCGGTCAACGACCAATCGGCAAACAAGCTGCGTTCGATGCAGACCACGAGCAAGGCGAAGGAGTAGGCGCTCGCCGCCTCCTTGCCGCCGAACTGCCAGGCGCAGCGCAGGGCCCTGCCGGACCGCACCGCCACCCAGCCGGGCAGGCCGGCGAGCTCGGCCCGGAGCACGCTGCGCGGCAGGATGGCGTCGGCTCGCTCTGGCACTGCAATCCCCGAGTTACGAAATCGATCCTAATTAGCCCCGATCGACGATGCCTAGCGTTCTCGGCGATCGACCTGG
The DNA here is from genome assembly GCA_044869805.1 of Thermoanaerobaculia bacterium. Lineage (GTDB taxonomy): Bacteria > Acidobacteriota > Thermoanaerobaculia > Multivoradales > SZUA-115 > CAWDVR01. The sequence continues at coordinate 8,025 of JBIOXV010000041.1, forward strand.
AGTAGAGTGCAGCCATGACCCCGCAGGTCGAGGCGCAGGTCGGCGAGCTTGGCCGCGAGCTCAAGAGGCTCGTACATGGAGCGGGAATCCGCCTCGAGGACATGAGCCTCAACCTCGGCTTCCACCCCCACTACCTGGGCCGGTCCCTCCGCGGGCGCCTCCCGCTCAAGGTGGAGGTCGCCTTCCGCCTGCTCAACGCTCTCCGCGAGGACCCGCACCGCTTCTTCGAGGACCTCTACCCCTTCGGCGGCCCGGCCATGGCCGCCGTGCTGCGCCGGCCCTCGGCCGGAGGCGGGCGCGACGAGAGCCTGCGACGGCTGGGCCGCGAGCTGCGCAAGGAGCGTGGCGAGGAGGGCTGGAGCCCCGCTGCCCTGGCCAGGAGGTCCGGCGAGGTGCTGCGCGGCATGCTCCGGCGGCGAGGCATCCGCCAGCGGGACGCGAGCCTCGCTCTCGGCATGGGGCCTACCGCCCTGGGGCAGGTCCTGCGCGGCTACGCCGAGCTGCACTTCGGTCACGTCTTCGGCACGCTCGGAGTGTGCGGCGCGCCCCCGGGACGGTTCGTGCAAGAGCTGTTCGGCCCTCGTGACGCAACCCTGCTGGGCAAGATGCGCTGGCTGCGAGCGCTGGACTACGCCGAGCGCGTGGTCACCGGCATGATGGAAACCTACGCCCGGCGCCGCGGGCTGTTACCTGCGGAGTCTGGGGAAGAGAAGCATGCGGAGGCGAGCGAACCGGCAAAGCCGCGGCCCGCGGCTGAGCGCGCCGACGGCACCCGCGGCAAGGGCGTGGCCCCTGCTCGCGCCAGGACGCGGAAACGGAGTTAGGAGCTTGTGAACAAATCTGCTGCGACGATTTCTTCACAAGCTCCGAGCCGAGGCGGCCGGACCCTCAGCGCCCGTCCTTGCGCCGAATCGCTTCGAGCTGTGCCGCCAGCTCGCCGAGGCGAGCCAGGTCCGCCTTCTTCTGCCGGACCGCTTGCGCGAAGAGGATCAGCACCGCGGACGCCTCGCGCGGGATGTTCTTCGAGAGGAAGACCGGGTACATCTCCTGGCCGAGCAGCCAGACGGCCGAGAGCTGCCGTTGCTCGGCGAAGACCACGGCGAGATCGACTCCCGCGAGCGCCGCGTCGTAGTCGAGTTGCCGGGCCAGGAATTCCTTGCGGACGTGCTCGAGCTGCTCCTGGGCTTCCCGCCACTTCTTCAGGCGCGCATACAGCCGGCCCTTGAGCCACGAGGCCCGGAGAAGCAGCATCGGAATGCCCGCCTCGGCGTAGGCGGGCTCGTAGAGGCGGAGCCAGTGCAACGCTGCGAGAGGGTCGCCGGCGTCGGCGATGCAGAAGGCGATGAGGTGGAGGCAGCCCAACGCGAGACTGGGTTCGGTTTCCGGGTTCAACGCGTCGAGGACTTCGACGCCGTACCGGAACGCACGCTCCGTGTCGCCTCTCTGGTAACTGAGGTGCCCTTGGGCGAACTTGACTCGGCTGACTCCCACCAGATCCCCGAGCTTGGTGAAGGCGCGCTCTGCAAGCCGCAGGCAATCGTCTGCTTTCTCGAACTCACCCGTGTCCCGCCACAGCGAAGCCTTCCGCCACTCCACCTTGCCCTGCAGCGCGACATCGCCCGTCCCGCGGCGCAGGAAGACGTCAGCTCGCCTCCAAGCTGCCTCCGCCGCTGCGAAATCCTCCAGCACACGATGCGCGTTGGCTACTTCGGCCCACGCCTCGGCCCGCAGGTCGGCCAGCACGGGCCGCGAGCGCAGCGCTTGCTTGGCCGAGCGGGCACAGGCGAGCAACGCGCGGGCGGCGGTGAGGGCCTGCGCCGGATCTCGTTCTAGCGAGCCTTGCGCAGCGTCAGTCAGGCGCACGAAAGCGGCGAGCCAGGCTGCCGCCGGGAGGTCCCGCAAAGAAATCGGCGCGCGCAAGCCGCTGCGCGACAGCAGCACCTCGGAGAGATCAGCGGGGGTCACGCTGTGCGGACCCGCGAGGAACACCTGGCCTGCCTTCCGAATGCCTGCGCGAACAGCATCATGGAGAGCGGCTTCTTTTCGTGGCATAGCGAACAGCATATAGCGCCGCCACCTGGATTGGGAAGCCCGCAAGCGCTGGTCGCGCACGCCGGTGTGCGTCAGCCGTTGGGATCCCAGATCGGCCCGCTATCGGTGTGGTCGCCGGCGGCTCCTGCCGCGGGCGGCCCCCACGGGTCTCCATCCGGCCCTTCCTTCTGCCAGAGGCTCGCCGCCCAGCTCCAGACCGAGGCCCAGAGCGACGAAAGATCCACCCCTGCCCAGCGATTGGATGCCGCCCACGCCGAGGGCGCGAGCAGGGCCAGCACGAGCATGGGCGCCACCAGGCGCCGCCACAATCTGCGTTGCATGTCTCCTCCCTCGCCGCCGAGGAAACCCGGTCAGCCGGAAAAGGCCGGCCGCCGCAGGGCGACATGCCGATTGTCGTGCTCGGCCTAGAGAAGGGACAGGATGAGGACGGTTACGGGCTATTAGTCGTTGATTGCTGCGGCGCCATCCGCGGCGGCAGGCAGCAGCGCTGCGCGGCTGACCAGCGCCACCAAGCGCCGCACGCGCCGAGCAGCCCGGCGTCGAGCTTCGGGGGCTCAGTCTGGCTTTGTGTCACGAGGCGCTGGAGCAGGCGCGACTCCTGGGCCTACTCTCTCTCTCTCTCTCTCTCTCTCT
>JBIOXV010000042.1:0-55749 GCA_044869805.1 Thermoanaerobaculia bacterium
GGGAGAGTAGGCCTCGACCCGCTTGTAGCCGGCGGCGTGGGCGGCGTGCGCCGCGCGCACCAGGTCGCTGGGGTTCTCGAACTCGGCCAGCAGGCCGTAGAGGGGCGTGTGGTGGCGGCCGATCACGGTGCGCCGCCCTCCCTGACCTTGGCTTCGGGCACCATGGTGCGCATCTCGAAGATCGAGATCATCGGCAGGAAGCGGATGAAGAGGAACATCAGCGCCAGGAAGAGACCGATGGTGCCGAAGTAGGTGCTCCAGTCCCGGATCGTCGGGCTGAAGCGTCCCCACGAGGAGGGCAGGAAGTCGCGGTGCAGGCTGGTGACGATGATCACGAAGCGCTCGAGCCACATGCCGACGTTGACGAACATCGAGACGATCCACACCCCGACCGGCGAGGTGCGCACGCGCCGGATCCAGAGGAACTGAATCGCCAGCAGGTTGCAGAGGATCAGCGCCCACCAGGTCCAGCCCATCGGACCGGTGATGCGGTTCTTGATCATGAAGCTCTCGTACTGGTTGGCGCTGTACCAGCCCATGAACAGCTCGACGGCGTAGCCGTAGCAGACGATGAGGCCGGTGGCGAGCATCACCTTGGCCATGTTCTGCAGATGGCGGTCGGTGATGAAGCCTTGCAGGCCGAAGGCGTAGCGTAGCGGCAGCGCCAGGATCAGCACCATGGCGAAGCCGGCGTAGATGGCGCCGGCGACGAAGTAGGGCGGGAAGATGGTGGCGTGCCAGCCGGGGAGCTGGCCGACCGCGAAGTCGAAGCTCACCACGGTGTGCACCGAGAGCACCAGCGGGGTGGCGAGGCCGGCGAGCAACAGGTAGGCCGACTCGTAGTTGTGCCAGTGCGAGGCGGCGCCGCGCCAGCCCATGGCGAAGACGCCGTAGGCCAGCTTGGCGAATCGGCTCTTGGCCTTGTCGCGCAGCGTCGCCAGGTCGGGGACCAGGCCCACGTACCAGAAGAGCAGCGACACCGTGGCGTAGGTCGAGACCGCGAACACGTCCCACACCAGCGGGCTCCTGAAGTTGGGCCACACGCTCATCACGTTGGGCAACGGCAGCAGCCAGTAGCCGAGCCACGGGCGGCCGGTGTGGATCAACGGGAAGATGCCGGCGCAGGCCACGGCGAAGAGGGTCATCGCCTCGGCGAAGCGGTTGATCGAGGTGCGCCACTGCTGGCGCAGCAACAGCAGGATGGCCGAGATCAGCGTGCCGGCGTGGCCGATGCCGATCCACCAGACGAAGTTGATGATCGCCCAGCCCCAGCCCACCGGGACGTTGACGCCCCAGATGCCGGTACCTTTGACCAGCAGGAAACCGAGCGCCTGCATCAAGACCGTGACCAGGATGAAGCCGACGCCAAAGAGCCCGTACCACCACAGCGGGATCTTGCCGAGGACGACCGAGCTGATCTTGTCGGTAACCGTGCCCGGGGTGTGGCCGGGCTCGATGAACGCCGGCTTGCCGAGCACGCTGGCAGTCTCGCCGGGCGTCATGCGTGCCCTCCGTCGTGCGCCCCGGGCGCCTCGTGGCCCCCGGCATGGGGAGAGGCGAGCGCCGGGTTGGGGTTCGAGAGCTTGGCCAGGTAGGTGGTGCGCGGCCGCGTGCCCAGGTCCTCGATCAGGCCGTAGTTGAGCGGGCTCGCTTTCCAGCGGTTGACCTCGGCCTCGGGGTCGTTCAGGTTGCCGAAGACGATCGCCTCCGCCGGGCAGGCCTGCTGGCAGGCGGTCGTGATCTCGCCGTCCTGGATCGGCCGGTCCTGGCGCTTGGCGTCGATCCGCGCGTGGTTGATGCGCTGCACGCAGTAGGAGCACTTCTCCATCACGCCGCGGCTCCTGACCGTGACGTCAGGATTGCGCGCCATCTTCAGCACTTCGGTCTCGAAGTCGCTGTAGAGGAGGAAGTTGAAGCGCCGCACCTTGTACGGGCAGTTGTTCGAGCAGTAGCGCGTGCCCACGCAGCGGTTGTAGACCATCTCGTTCAGGCCTTCGGGGCCGTGCACCGTCGCCGCCACCGGGCACACCACCTCGCAGGGCGCCAGCTCGCAGTGCATGCACATCACCGGCTGGTGGTGCACGCCGGGATCGTCGAGGTCGCCCTGGAAGTAGCGGTCGACGCGGATCCAGTGCATCTCGCGGCCGCGGTGAACCTGGTCTTTGCCTACCACCGGGATGTTGTTCTCGCTCTGGCAGGCGACCACGCAGGCGTTGCAGCCCACGCAGGAGGAGAGGTCCACCACCATGCCCCAGGAGTAGCCGGTGTAGGGGTGCGGCGGGTACAGGGTCTCGTCCGGTCCCGGCGCCCCATGGCCCTGCTTCTTGGCGAACTCCGGGTCGGCCCCGAAGTCGGCGACCGAGCCGTGGCGCACCAGGTGCCGGTGCTCCGCCTCCTCGGTCTGCTGCTCGATGTCGAAGTGCTCCTGGGTCGAGGCCAGGGTCAGGCTGCCGCCGGCCTTGCGCACCGTGATGCCGGCTCTCGTCCACGGCTCGGCAACGGTGCGCAGGAAGTAGGCGTCGGCGCCCCGGCCGTCGCCCACCCGGCCGGCGCGCGAGCGGCCGTAGCCCAAGTGGAGCGTGGCGCAGCCTTCGGCATGGCCGGGGAGCACCCAGGCGGGCACGGTCAGCGCCCGCCCCGCGGCCGCGACCGTGACCAGCGACTCTGAGCCCACGCCGAGCTGCGCCGCATCGCGCGGCGCGAGCATCAGGGCGTTGTCCCAGGTGAGCCGGGTGAGCGGCTTGGGCAGCTCCTGCAGCCAGCCGTTGTTGGCGAAGCGGCCGTCGTAGATCGTGGGGTCGGGGCGGAAGACGAGCGTCATCCCGCCGTGGCCGGAGGCGTCGGCGCGGGTCGCGGCCACCGCGTTGGCCACCGCCGCCGGCGACACGACCACCGCCTTGGCGGGCGCCTCGGAGGCGGGCAGGAAGCCGTCGTGCACCGCCCGCCGCCAGCCCGCGTCGAAAGCGCCACCGGTGAGGAGCGAGCGCTGCCAGTGGGCGCGCACCGACTCGTAGGCCGAGGCGTCCGTGGTGTCGCCGAAGAGAGCGAGCACGTCGTAGGCGCTCTTGCCGCCGTAGAGCGGCTCGATCAACGGCTGCATCAGAGTCACCGTGCCGTCGAACGATCGGGTGTCGCCCCAGGTCTCGAAGGCGTGGGCCGCGGCGAGGTGCCACTGGCAGTGGGCCGAGGTCTCGTCGTCGTAGAGCGAGAGGTGGACGCGGAAGCCCACCTTGGCGAGCGCCTGGGCGAAGCCGAGCTCCGCCGGCGCGTCGTAGACCGGGTTGCCGCCCAGGATCAGGAGCGTGTCCACCTTGCCGGCCGCCATGTCCGCGGTCAGAGCGGCGATCGAGGCGAGCTGGTCCTCGGGCTCGACCTCCACGGGCTCGCTGTGGATCACGGCCGTGGCGGAGTTGCCCAGGACTTGGTTGATGGCGTGGGCGAGCACGTGCACGGCCGGCGGCGCGCACTCGCCGGCGATCACCGCGGTGCGCGCGCCGTGGGTTTGCAGGTCTTCCGCCACCACCTTGGCCCACGCGGTGATCTTGGGATTGGTGGCCGCGGCGTCCCCGCCGCCGGCGCCCACCTGGGCGGCCCCAACCTCGCCAGCCAGCGCCGCCGCGAAGGCGGTCACGCCGGCCGGCGGCAGCGCCAGCCGATGGTCGGCCTGCGCGGAGGTCACGGTGGGCGAGCTCTCCACGCAGTAGAGGCGGTTCATGCCGGGGTCGCGGACGACGTTCACCACTCCGGGCTTGGGAACCTTGCGGCGGCGGGCGAAGTCGCGCGCGTAGCGCACCGCGCCCGGGCCCTGGGTGAGGAAGTCGGAATCGAGGGCGACGATCACGTCGGCCTGCGCCAGGTCGTAGCGCGTCTCCACCGGGCTGCCGAAGGCCGCGCGCGCCGCGGCGCGCGCGCTGTGCGCGCCTGCCGGCTCGTACTGGTGCCAGCGCGCCTGCGGCAGCTTCTCGGAGAGCGTCTGGAGCTGGGCGCCGAGGGTGGGGGAGGTGACGGTGCCGGTCAGGATGCGCAGGCCCTCACCGGACAGCGCCGTGAGCGCCGGCAGGCGCGCCTTGAGCTCGTCGACGAACGCGCTCCAGGTGGAGACCCGGCCGAGCTTGGTCACCACCTGCGAGCGGTCGGGGTCGTAGAGGCCGAGGATCGCCGCCTGCGAGAAGGCGTCAGTGGCACCCAGGCTCGCCGGGTGCTCCGGGTTGCCCTCCACCTTGGTCGGCCGCCCCATGTGGGCCTCGACGAGCAGCGCCTGGCCGTAGCCGCCCACCTCGTGCGCCGTGGCGTAGAACAGCGGCTTGCCGGGGACGATGTCCTCCGGCTGCTTGACGTAGGGAACGATCGACTCCGCCGGCTGGCGCGTGCAGGCGGACAGCCCCGCCAGGGCCAGCGACGCCGCCGACAGCTCGAGGAAGCCGCGCCGGCTGACGCCCTCCGGCCACTCCGCAGCGTGGCGGGGGAACTCGCGGTGCACCAGCTCCTCGAACTCCGGCGTGCCGGCGAGCTCGGAGAGCGAGCGCCAGTAGCGAGGCCCCTTGGCCGCGGACAGCCGCTGCCGCACGGCTTCGACATCCAGGGGCTGCTGCGCGTCGTCGACCGGCATCGTGGTTTCTTTCCTGCTCAGCGGTGGCAGGTCGAGCAGTTGGTCATGCTGTGGATGTCGTACTCCTCGACCAGCCGCGCCCCCAGCACCTCCTGTGGCTCCTCGGTCTGCCACCGGAAGTTGAAGACCTCCTCCTTGGGCCGCACGTACTTCTCCGGCGCGCGGTGGCAGTCGAGGCACCACTCCATGAGCAGCGAGGCCTTCTGGTACATCAGCGGCATCTCGTTCACCGGCCCGTGGCAGGTGAAGCAGGAGACGCCCTTGGCGACATGGATGGAGTGATTGAAGTAGACGTAGTCCGGCAGGTCGTGGATGCGCCGCCAGACGATCGGCTCACCCGTGCGCCAGCTCGCGCGCACCGGCTCCAGGAGCTCGGCGTTGGTCCAGATCAGCTTGTGGCAGCCGATGCAGGTCTGGGTCGGAGGGATGCCGGCGAACGCGGAGTCCTCGACCGAGGTGTGGCAGTACCGACAGTCGATGCCGAGGCCCGCAGTGTGGTGGTCGTGGCTGAAGGGCACCGGCTGCTTCTGCACCACGCCCTGCCGGGTGACGTAGGGCGAGCGCGCCAGGGTCAGCAGCACCCACCCCGCGAGGCCCACGAAAACCACCGCGCCGTAGAGCGAGGCCTTGGCGATCGTGTTCGTGCTGCGATGGAAAACCTGGGCCATCGTCAATGGGCCTCGGCCAGAAAATTCGTGAGCGCTGAGTGCCCGGCGGGCTGCCTGGAACCGGGCGAGGATAGCCCACGGTCCCCCAAACCGCAAGGCGCTTGTGACGAGTGTCACAAGGCTTTGGCGAGGCTAGCGGATTCGGAATCGGAGCGCAACCAGGGGGCTCAGGCTACCCTGCCCAGCAGCCGCCGCATGGTCTCGGGCTCACGCTCGATGGCTCGCAGCAGGGCTCGGGCCGGCGCATCGGGCGTGGTCCGGCGTTGCTCCCAGTCTCTGAGCGTGCTGACCGGTATCCCGAACGCCGCAGCGAACTCGACCTGGGTCATTCCAAGGCGTTGCCGCAGCACCTTGACGGGGGAGACCCGCTGCATCCTCGCCAGGTCCTCCGAGGTGAGGGGCTGGCCGTCGGGGTCGGAGAGTGCCGCCGCCAGCACCTCCTCGTCGGTCATAGCCTTCACCCGTGCCCAGTCGGTTTCACCGCGAGGCAGGGGCTCTCCAGGCTTCACGGTCAGCCGCGTAGTACCGGTCGGTTTCATGGCGTGTGGCTCTCCGGGCCGAGATGATGCGGCATCGCCTGTCGCCGTGCATCGTCGTTACCACGAACAAAACAGCCTCGGCGCTCATGCCGAGAGTCTGCACCCGCTCCTCGCTGTAGTCGAAGCGGGTGTCCAGCGTTTCGAGCCGATTTGGGTCCTCGAGGGCCGCGATTGTATCCACGAGATCGATCCCGTGCCTGCGACGATTCTCGGCGGCCTTCGTGGGCTCCCACTCGTACTCCACCGGGCGCTAGACTACGGATTACCAGTAGCTCCGTCAAGGCGGCGCTGGACGGTGACTACGTTTGGCCGGCGCCTCGGCGGAGCGCGGAACGAGAAGGGCTACGGCGCGGTGAGGAAGCGCAGGATCTCCCGCATGAGGCGCTCGGCCTGGTCGGTCTCAAAGAGGTATTGCGCGTGCGCGGAGCCTTCCAGGATGACCAGCTCCTTGGGCTCCGGAACGCGCTCGTAGTACGCACGGATCTTGGGGAGCCGCGGCTTGTCTCCCGGGCCCAGGTCGTCTCGGGCAAGAATGAAGAGCTTGCGCCCGGTGAGCTCCTCGGGCGACCCGTCTCCCACGCCTGCCAGCAGCACGAGGCGATCGATGCCGCCCTTCCCGGCATGGATGGAGGCATCGGCTGCCGCGCCGCCTCCCATGCTTCCGCCGACGGCCGAGACCGTGGTCGCCCCGTTCGCCCGCAGGTAGCGCGCAGCGGCCAGCACGTCGAGGTGGAGCGGGGCGCTCAGCGGGTCGGCGTCGCCCGGACCTCGCGACTGGCCGTAGCCTCGAAAGTCGATGGCCAGCACCCGGAAGCCAGCCGCGGCCAGCGCCCTGGCCTGCGGCTCCCAGCTCTCCTTGTCGAAGCGCCCGCCGTGTGCCAGGACTACGCCCCGCTCGCCCGTGCCGTAGAGGTCCCCGTGGACGAGGCCCCCGTCCTCGGTCGGGAAGGAAGCGGGCTCCTGGGCTTGCAGCGAGTAACGGTTCCAACCCAGGCAGCCGGCCGACAAGGCTGCGATCGCCAACCACAGCGCTCTTCGGTTGCGGATCATGGTGTTACGCCAAGCCTCGTCGGCACTCGGCGATAAACCCAAATGGTAGCGTTCGCTTCTATCTGAGTAAAGCCGCCAAAAGGGGGCGCCTCGACCCGTCGGGAGGTTCCGCGATGCACAACAGAGCTGTCCTGCCGGCATTGCTCTTCGCCGGGCTCGGTCTCGCGGCCGCGGTCGAGGCCCGTGCCGGCGCGCTCGCCGACCTCGCCCGCCAGATCGACCACCCGCGCGTCGGCGGCACGGTCGAGATCGAGGCTCCTGTCCGGCTCGGGCGGGGGATGTTGACCCCGGCGAGCCCGGTCAGGCTGCTGCTGGCCGGCGAGGAGCCGTGCGGCCTCTGGGTCACCGGAGCAGCGACCCTCACCTACCGCGTGGAAGATCGCTTCAGCGTCCCGGTGGCGCAGCGCAACTTCAAGCGCGCCTCCTCACTCAAGCCGATCGAGAGCAAGGGGTCGCTCGAGGTCTCGCTGCCGCTCGACGGCGCCCTCGTCTGGAGCTGGGAGCTGGACCAGGGGAAGGCGGCCGAGTCCGGTGACGGCCAGCTTCCGGAGTGGGCGCAGGAGATCTACCGCCGGCCGCTTTTCGATCTGCCCCACAGCCTCTTGATCCCGGCGAAGTACGGCGGGGCGGGCGGAGCCGTGCACGCCCTCCTCCAAGGTCGGGGCGCGAGCCTGCTCCTCGAGGTCGACGCGGGCGGAGAACGCACCGAGACGCTCTCCATCCTCGATCGCGTCACCAAGGGGCAGTCGGAGCTCGACAGCGGGCGTTTCTACGGCCTGGAGCTGGCGGCACAGCCGATCGACCGCCAGTGGTGGGAGCACGAGCTGGCGCCGCTCGTCGCGGTGCACCAGGACCTGCGGGTGGACAACGACCAGGGCTCTCACCTGACCGTGACCACCCTCACCCGGCTGGGCACCAGCGCAGGCCCGTCGCGGCTGTGGCCGGCGAGGCTCGTCGACCGGACGGTCTCGGAAGGCCGGCGCCTGCTGTCGATCGACAAGGAGCTTCCGGTGCGCGTCGTGGTGGTCGAGGTCGACGGCAAGCCGGCCGACTATCACCACCAGGGCGACGAGCTGCTGGTGGCGCTGGCGGCGCCGCTGGGCCAGGGCCAGACGGCGCAGGTCAAGGTGGTCCACGAAGGCGAGATGGCGGTCTTCTACGGCGGGCACCACTACTGGACCCTCGGCACCTGGCCCTGGTACCCGACCCCTGAGCCCAACGGGCATTTGGCGACGCTGGACCTCGAGCTGCGCGTTCCGGCAGGCCTCACGCCCTTCGCCTCCGGCACCACGATCTCCACCGAGACCAAGGATGGTTTCACCGTGTTGAAGAGCCGCCTGGAAAAGCCGGTGAGCTGGGCGGTGATCTCCGCCGGCAGATTCCACGTCTTCAGCGACACCAAGCTGGGCGTGACCGCCAACGCGGCGAGCTACCTGAACAAGGACGAGCGCGGGGCCCGGCGGCTGATCAACAACCTCTTTGCCGCCGTCGAGTGCTACCAGCGCATCTTCGACGTGCCGTTTCCCTTCGCCGAGGTCGACATCCTCGAGCGCGCGAGCTGGGGGTATGGCCAGGCGCCGCCGGGAGTGATCTTCATCACCCAGGAGGCCTTCAACCCCTTGCTCGAGACCGAAGACCAGCTTTTCTCGGAGGGGGTCAACGCCCGCTACCTGCACGAGGTCGCGCATTCCTATTGGCCGCACGTCGCGAAGCTCGACTCCTGGGAGGAGAATTGGACCAGCGAGAGCTTCGCCGAGTACACCTCGGCCGTCTGCCTGGACGCGCTGGCCGAGCGCAATCAGTCCTTCCGCATGAAGGCCTCGCTGGCGCGATGGCGCGGCGAGGTGAAAGACCTGCACGCCGGGGCCAGCCTCTACCTGGCGAACCACCTCGCGTTCGACGACCCCGAGGACGCGGCGGACCGGCGCCGATTGCTCTACGCCAAGGGCCCGCTGGTGCTCCATGCCCTGCGCCAGGAGCTGAAGAAGCAGGCCGGGGAGCAGCAGGGCGAGAAACAGTTCTGGATCCTCCTGCGCTCCTACCTGAAGAGCTTCCACTTCACCTGGGGCGGCACCCCCTACCTGGTGGCGATCCTCGACAAGGCCACCGGCCAGTCCTGGCAGGGCTGGTTCGAGCGCTACGTCTACGGCACCGAGATGCCGCCGTTCAAGGACTGAGGGGTTGGCTCAGAGCAGCTCTCCCCGCACTGTCGGAATGACTTGGCCACCGACGTTCACCTCGGGAGCCCCGTCGACCCTTCGTGCGCGCAACATGACCAACGACGGTCGGCGAATCTCGTAGCCCTGCTCGATGCGCAAGGAGAAACCAGACTCGGGAAAGACTCGATGCTCCAGGAGGTACGCGCCGAGGAAGGCCGCGCCGTTCCCCGTCGCCGGGTCCTCGCGCACCCCGTGCGCCTCGAAGAAGAACCTCGCGCAGAGGTCGTTCTGGGGGTGATGGGTCTCGCGGCAGAAGAGGTAGACGAGGGGCGGGAAACCTGCGGCCGCCAGCGGGGCGAACGCTCTGAGATCCAACCGGCTCTGTCGCAGAGCCTCGAGGCTGCGCAGCGGGACGATCATGGCGGAGGTGCCGGCGGAGAGCACCTGGACGGGGAGGTTGGTCGCGATGACTTCCGGCGAGAGTCCGAGTGCTGCCGCGATCGGCTCACGATCGCACCTGGAGCCGAGCGACACCGGCGGTGCGAGGAACCACGCCACCTCTCTCCCGTCACCGGCGAGCTCGAACGTGACCGGGACCTGCCCCATCGCGAGGTTCAGCCACAGCGGCGCGGAGGGATCGAGCTCGAGGTGGTGACGCAGGACCGTCGCCGTACCGAGGATCGGATGTCCGGCAAAGGCGATCTCCCGCGCCGGCGTGAAGATCCGCATGCGGTATCCGCCCTCATCCTCCGGCACGGGCGTGACGAAGGTGGTCTCCGAGAAGTTCGTCTCCGCCGCGAGCTGCTGCATCGTTTCGTCGGACAGAGCTTCTGAGCCGACGACAACCGCCAGTTGATTGCCCGAGTAGGGTCGCTCCGCAAAGACGTCGACGATGTAGAAACGATGCGTCATCGCCCGATCACCACACGGCCCGTGCTCGCCACCGCGAGCTTCCAGCTCTCGGCCGGGCTCTTGCCGAGGTCCAGGTGCCCGGCGAGGTAGTAGAGCCGGCTGGTGTCGGCGCTCCGCGAGGTGCAGAAACGGTCTTGCAGGTAGAAGGGCGGGATGGCCTGGTAGTAGAGCGTCGCCCGCAGGTAGGCCGGGGTGCCGGCGATGGCCGTGAGGTCCGCTTCGTAGCGCAGCGAATCGCCGCCACCGACTTCGTAGTCGGGGTCGTCGCCCACCTCGAAGGGCCCTGTTTCCTCCGCCAGCTCGGGGCCGGCCCCCAGGGCGCGGGCGATCTCCCGCCGCTCGCGCTCCGGGAGGAAACCGTGGGGCAGGAGGCGGTTGTCCTTGAGCGGGCCGCAGATGGAGAGGAAGCTGGTGGTGATGGCGCCGCCCGGCGTGGGGTGGCGACCGCAGCGGGGGTCGGGCACGGGCGCCGGGGAGAGGGAGAGCTCCTGGTAGATCTGCGCCTGGTCCTGGCGCCGCACCACCTGATAGTGCGGCTGGTGGGCGGTGCCGGGAAGGCGCTCGGAACAGTCGCTCTGCCACAGCGTCTCGCCGGCGATCGCCTGGCCGTTCTCATCCACCAGTGTGCCGGCGCCGTCCGTGCGTCCGGAGGCCCACAACACCTGCCCCGCGGCGTCGAGCACCGCGAGCTCCAGGAAGGCCCGCCGGAAGCCGACGCCGGAGGGGAAGCGGTGGCCGGCGAGATTGTCGATCGTGACGCGGGCGGAGAGCTTGCGGCCGGCGAGGCGCACTTCGCTCACCGCCACCCTCGCGGTCTCCTCCGCGGCCTGGGCGAGCATCGCCTGCTCGGTGGCGAGCAGCGGGTCGAGGCCGAGCGAGCCCAGCATCGGGTCCTGGGTGGGGATGCCGAGGAGGTCCGGGAACTGCTGCGCCATCTCGATGAAGAAGACGTTCAGGCCCACCAGGGTGTGGCGGGCGAAGCCGGGCCGCGGGGAGAGATCGATTTCCGAAGCCGGCAGCGTGTTCTCCGTGGCCGGGAAGCTGCTCTTCTCCTGGATGCTCGCGATCCTGCTCCGGTAGAGCCCGGTCTTTGGGTCCGCGGACTTCATGTGGCAACCCTGGCAGGACTGCGCCAGGGCGCCGGCGCCGACCGGCAGCGGCGAGCCGTCGGCCAGCGTGCCGGTGCGGTAGGCGCTCATCGCCCATTCCGGGTAGGTGGTCTGCTCGTACACCGAGCCGAGCCGCCGGCCGCCCGCGCCGAAGACGGGCAGGTGCACGGTGTGGCAGGTGCCGCAGAGCTCAGAGCTCTTGACGGCCGCGCTGTGGACCGGCTGGATGTCGAGCGCGTGCTCCATCGGCTTCCGCTGGGGCTCGGTGAACGGGCCATAGAGCTCGCCCGGCGGGCCGACGAAGAAGCTGCCGGTGAAGGTGCGGGCAAAGCCCCGGTTCTCCGGGTTGAGCAGCTCCTGGCGCTCCTCGACGCAGTGGTTCTGAGGCGCATCCTTCACCCGCTCGATCTCGGCGGGTGTCTGGGCCATGTGGTGGCAGGCCGAGCAGGCGATGCCGTCGCGCGCCAGCGCGCCGTAGCGGGCGAAGGGCAGCCCGGGGTTGCGAGCCGCGTCGGCCGGATAGGGTACGGCATCGACCATCGTGCGCTCGAACGGCGCGCAGTCGCCCGTCTTCGTGAAGTGGTCGATGCCGAGCTGGCGCTGCCCCTGGACGCCGTGGCAGCCGAAGCAGACGTCCTCGACCAGCGCAGAGTGCTCGGGGTGGAAGGTCTCGGTCTCGCTCGCGAGCTGAGCGAGGAAGATCGGGTCCCGCCCACCCAGGCCCATGGGCGAGGTGCGCCAGGTGCCGTACGGCGAGAGGTTGAGCAACGCTTTCGCCTTGGGCGAGGGCTCGGTCATGTCGAACTGCAGGCCGGTCGAGCCGGCGTCGTGGCAACCGATGCACTGGTCGGAGGTGACGAACTGACTTGCCGCGGTGGGCCCTCCTCCCGGCACCCACACGTGGTCGTAGGTCTGAGACGGAAGCGGCGCGATGACGCTCTTCGCCGGTGGGGCCGCCGTGGGGAAGCGCGCCAGGAAGGCCGGGTTGTAGCTCGCCAGAGGGGCCTGCACGCGGGGTGGGTCGTCGGTGGTGTCGACGATGGTGCGGTGGCGGCCCAGCTCCTCGGTCGAGGCGAGCGTGTTCTCGAACAAGAAGTTTTGCGACAGGTAGACGTTGGGCTCGCCGGTCTCGCCCTGGACGTTGGCGAGGTCGGCAAAGGTGGCGTTGTCCTTCGCCGAGGCGTGGCAGTTCAGGCAGTAGAGCCCGAAGCCCATCGCAGCCAACCCACGCCCCTGCGGCGGCCAATCGGGCTTGAACCCCTGCCACCAGGCGCCCCAGAACCAGCCGTCCTGGGCGTTGTCCCGATCGCGGATCATGAAGGCCACACCGGTCGAGGCCGGCACTGCCAGGTGCTCGGGAGGGAAGCGATCGCAGCGCGCGGCCGGGGCCGGGAACATCTCCTTAACCATCACCGCGCCGTCTGGAATGGGCGCGAGCTTGGCCGGAGGAGCCCCCCCATGCGACGGACCTGAGTGCGGCCGGTTCCGGCGCAGCCATTCGATCATCTTCGGGTTGTACCAGATCACCACCGGCAGGTGCGTACCGTAGGCGCGGGGGGAGCTCCAGGCGCCGCCCGGCTGCGATACCGCTACGTAGGGGCCGGTGTCCCGCACCCGCTTGTCGCGCACCCAGCCGGCGGCGGCGTTCCTGTGGCAGTACCTGGCGAAGAACTCGCCCAGCACGCTCTCGTAGCCCGCGAGGTCGAAGCCGTGCTCGCCCATGCCGTTCTGGCCCATGAATGGGGCCGTGTGCTCGAGCTTCGCCTGGAGCTCGGCGCAGCCCTCGAAGCTCGCGGGCACCGGCTGCGGGCGGTAGAGGTCGCAGGGCGGGTCGGCGGTCTGGGTTCGACCGTCGGGAGCGGGGACGAGCACCAGGGCGAGCGCCGCCAAAGCCGCCGCGGCCCAGCGCCGGCGGCGCCGCGAATGGGTGCGGAACGATTCCCAAGGGCGCAGGTCTGGCGACATCGCGAGCCTCCCCGAGCCGGCAGGTGCTGATGGCTGGGGAGGAGTCTAGCCGAGGCGCGGCCTCTACTCCTCGGCCTCCTCTTCAGGGGCCGCTGTGGGGTCCTTGGTGCTCGAGATCGGTATGTTGATCTTCAGCCCGACGTAGGTGGCGCTGTCGTCGGCGTCGCCGAAAGACTCGTCCGAGGAAAAACCTGTCGCCCAGCCGAGCTCGAATCCGAAGGAAGGCCCCGAGGCGAACTTGTACTCCAGCATCAGCCCGGCTGAGAACAACACGACCGGAGCGTTGGACGCCTGCTGGGTGCCGTCCTCGGAGTCCTCGGCGGCTGCGCTCATCCCGACACCTACCAACGGTCCCCACGACCAGGAGTCGTAGTAGGACGAGCGCCCGAATCGCCAAGGCACGTAGACCGCGGCGAAGTCGATCGTCGGGCTCAGGCCACCGTTGTTGAAGAGGTCGACCTCGCCCGTGTCGTCGTTGCCGGTGTCGAAGTAGACCCGAGCGCTGGGGTCGAAGAACCGCGCCTGGATGCAGAGGTGAAAGGTTCGATAGTCGCAGGGCGAGCACTTCAGCCGCCAGGGGAACTTCGCCTTGCTCTCGTCTTTCCTGTACAGGCGGTTCCTGTCCCTATCGACACGTTCCTCCTCCTCCGCGGTCACCCCACAGTCGTTCGGCGGGCTCGTGTCCTGCGCCAGGGCGCTGATCGAGATGAGAAAGGTGAGCGACGCCGTGATGATGCGTCTGGCCATGGTCAGCCCCTCCTTGGCAGCCCTGCAGTGGGCTGTCGAGGATTGGACGGACACGGCGAGACAGATTCACATATACCGATGTAGGGGAAGTGCGCCCTCCCCTGCCTTACATCCACCCCCGGAACCGCTCCCCGAGCCCTCGTAGGTATTCCTCGCCGCCGACTTCGAAGAGGTCGTTGTGGCCGGCGCCTTCGATGGGCAGGAATTCGGCGCCGGCCGGCGCCGCGGCGTGGAGGGTGCGGCCCTCGGCGAAGGGGATGACCTCGTCTTGCGTGCCGTGCACCACGAGCACCGGGACGGTGAGCTGGCGCACCTGCTCGGCGTTGGGGAAGGCGCCGCGTACCAGGACGGCGCCGAGGGGCAGCCAGGGATAGAGGCGCCGCGCCAGGGAGGAGAGGGAGGAGAACGGCGCCTGGAGCACCACACCGGCCACGGGACGCTCGGACGCCACCGTCAGGGCCACCGCCCCGCCCAGGCTCTCGCCGTAGAAAATGATCCTCTCCGGGGCCACGCCCTCGGCCGTCAGGTGGTCATAGGCCGCGAGGCCGTCGCGATAGACCTCTTCCTCGCTCGGGGTGCCGCCGTTGCCGCCGTAGCCCGAGTACTCGAACAGCAGGGTGCGCGCCCCGGTGTGACGAACGAAGAAGCCGAGCAGCGAGGCGCGATAGAAGAGGTTCCCGGCGTTGCCGTGGGCGAAGAGCACCACCGGGCCGTCGCCCCCGCCCAGGCCGCGCGGCCGCGCGTCGTAGGCCGCGAGCATCCTGCCGTCCGGGCGCCGGATGCGCACCAGCCGGGCCTCGACGTCCGGCGGGAAATGCTGCATCCCGCCCTCGGCGCGCGGCGCCGCCGAGGGCAGGAAGATCAGCCGGTTGCGGCCCAGGGCCATCGCCACCGGCAGCCCGACCTCGACGGCGAGGAGCAGCAGGAGCAAGGTGAGCAGGGGGCGTCTCCTCCGGCCGCGGGTCACGGGCCCAGCTCTCGCGGCGGCCTTGCCATCAGACCCGCTCGAGCGGCCGGTGCGGCTCCGGCGGCAGCTCGATGCGGATCGGGTCGCCGGGCCGCACCTCGCCACCGGCCAGCACGATGCCCATGATGCCCGCCTTGCGCACCAGCTTGCCGTGCTCGTCGCGCCCCACGACCGCCGCCAGCAGGCCGGGCCGGAGGCCGTCGAGCTGGGCGCAAGGGTTGCGCAAGCCGGTCACCTCGACGATCGCCTCTTCCCCCAGGTGAAGCCGCGTGCCCACCGGCAGCACGAGCAGATCGACGCCACGAGTGGTGACGTTCTCGCCCATCGCGCCAGCAGCGATGGCGAACCCCGCGGCCCGGAGCTCGTCGTGCAGCTCGGCGTGCAGCAGGTGCACCTGGCGCAGGTTGGGCTGGCTCGGGTCGACGGCCACACGCGAGCGATGCTGCACCGTCTCGCCGAGGTGCGCATCGCCCTCGACCCCGAGGCCCGCCAGGAGGCGAATCGAGGCCTGATTAGGCTTGCCCAGCGCGTGCGTGGCGCCGCGGCTCACCGCGGTGACGACTCCGGTCATGGGCAAGCTCTTTCTAGATGCTCGTGCGCCGCGGCGATGCCGAGCGGTCGACCTCAAGCTTGACCGCGGTGTCGAATTCCATGCGATCTTCCCCTGCTGCGAGCCGATGCCAAACGACCCTATCATCCGGCGCGCCCCGCCCCGCCGTCGCGGGGATGTCGAAAAGTCCGGTCGAGTAACGACGTATAGGTGGATGGCAGGAGGCCAGAGCCTGAGCAGCCGGAGCTCGGACCATGCCCTGCGCGACTGACGGAAGGAGAGGATGCCATGACGAGTGAGACAGGCCGCAGCACACCCCTACCGCGACCAGCCGAGCCCAAGGCGGCTCGCACTTCCACGCCGCCACGCCTCTGGCCGCCGCTGGTGCTGGTGAGCCTCTTCTGGGTGGTCTACGCCGCCCTGACCTTCACCCCCCTGGGCATGACCCTCGGTTTCTGGGGCTTCATGGTCCAGCTGGTCACCGGCGCTCTGGTCCTGATCCTCTTCCTCGTCTGGTGGCTCGCTTCCCGCCGGCTGCGGTGGGCTGAGCGCCTGGGCATCGTCGCGGTGGCGATCGCCGGCGGAGTCGGCGCCGGCTTCCTGGTAGACCGATCGCTCGGCGCGTTCCTGGTGCTGCCTGGCCTGCCGGCGGTGTTGACCGCCTGGGCCCTGGCGCTGCTGGCGGCCCGCTATCGGCCGCCGCGCGCGCGCCGCCTGGCGGTGGTGGCGGCGCTGCTCGCGGCCTGGGGCGCCTTCACCCTGATCCGTTCCGATGGCCTGGGCGGGGACGGCCAGCCCGAGCTGCGCTGGCGGTGGCAACCGAGCGCGGAGGCGGCCTACCTGGCAGAGCGGGCCGCGACCGAGGGGACCGCGCCCCTGCCGGGAGGCGGCACCTCCCTGACCCTCGCGCCGGGCGACTGGCCCGGCTTTCGCGGCCCGAACCGCGACGGCGACCTGCACGGCGTCCGCATCGCCACGGACTGGAGCAGCTCTCCTCCCCGGCCGGCCTGGCGACGGCCGATCGGGCCCGCGTGGTCGTCGGTCGTGGTGGTGGGCGACCGGCTGTTCACCCAGGAGCAGGTGGGCGACTTCGAGGCCGTGGTGGCCCTGGACGCCACGACCGGCCGCACCCTGTGGTCGCACCAGGACGCGGCGCGGCACTGGGACGCGCAGGGCGGCGTCGGCCCGCGCGCCACTCCCACCTTCGACGGCGGCCGGCTGTTCACCCTGGGGGCCACGGGCCTGCTCAACTGCCTCGACGCCGGCTCCGGCGAACGGCTGTGGTCGCGGAACGTCGCCGCCGACGCCGGTGCCGAGACACCCATCTTCGGCTTTGCGAGCTCCCCGCTAGTGATCGGGGGCCTGGTCGTGGTGTTCGCGGGGGGCGAGTCCGAGAAGACGCTGCTGGCCTACCGCGTCGACTCGGGGCAGCCGGAGTGGGCGGTCCCTGCCGGGAAGATCAGCTACAGCTCGCCGCAGGCGGCGGCGATCGGCGGCGAGACCCAGATCCTGTTCGCGAGCGACCTGGGGCTGACGGCGTTCGACCCGGCTTCGGGAAGCGTGCTCTGGCAGCACCGCGCGAAGTCCGACAACCCCGGCATCCCGCGGTCCGTGCAGCCTCGCACCGTGGGGGAGGCCGGGGTGCTGTTCGACACCGGGCCGGACTTCGGCACCGCGCTGCTCGAGCTCTCTCGTAAGAGCGGGGCCTGGGTGCCGGCCGAGCGCTGGATCTCCCGGCAGCTCAAGCCCTCGTTCAACGACTTCGTGGTTCACGGCGCCGCCATTTACGGGTTCGACGGCCGCATCCTGAGCTGCATCGATCTCGAGACCGGCGAGCGGCGCTGGAAGCAGGGGCGCTACGGCAGCGGGCAGGTCCTGCTGCTCGGGGACCAGGCCCTGCTGCTCGTCGTCTCGGAGGGCGGCGAGGTCGTGCTGGTCGCCGCCGACCCCGGCGAGCACCGCGAGCTCGGCCGTTTCCAGGCGATTCGCGGCAAGACGTGGAACCACCCGGTGATCGCTCACGGGCGCCTCTACGTGCGCAACGCCGAGGAGATCGCGGCCTACGAGCTTCCGGCGAGCCTCGCGCAGGGAGGATGAGCCCTCGAGGCGGCGGGCCGGCTCGGCGGATCGGCCTAGAAGAGGACGGCGATCCCGGCAGTCAGCGCGGCGCCGACGAGGACGAGGGGGATGCCGATCAGGAAGCCGCGGAAGTGGAACCGGTAGTCGCGGTAGCCGGCCATGCCTTCGGTTCCCGGCAACACGACGAAGCGTGGCTGGAGGGCGACCAGCGGCCAGTCCAGCACCAGCCAGTCGAGTAGGTTGAAGAGCGAGAACATGGTGGCCGCGTGCACGAAGGCGGCGGCGAACGAGGGCTCGCCGCCGGCGAGCGCGGGGAGGCGGCGGAACGAGGCGGCAACGATCGCCACCAGCACGACGAGGAAGACGATCGCCACCGGCCACCGCTGGCGCTTCGAACGCTCACTCATCGGCCCGTGCTTGGCCCGGATGTCCGGTGGGTAGTCCTTCAGCATGATCTCCGGGTTCCACCGCAGAAGCAGGAGACACAAGGCGAAGAGCACGGCGCTCAGGACGAGCCCCCAGATCAGGGCGTGGCTGACGATGGGCCAGAGAGGCATGGGAGGTGGACCGGGGCGATTGTACGCTCAGCCGGCCACCTCTCGTGTCTCGCGACTGCTCTCGTCTTTTCCTGGGCGTTACCCGTGGGTTGCCGGGAAGGGGCGGTGTATCCCCGCGTTCATGGGCGACACGGAGCGGTACCCGAGACGTCTCGGCATTGAGCGGCCTTGGGAGGTCGAGGTGTGGAGCCGGACCGACGAGCCGAGCTCGACCCAGTGGAAACCCGGCGCCAGGGGTCCGCAACTTCGCAGCAACGCCCACGTTGACCGGCCGCGGCGAGCGAACGCGAGCCAGCGGTCCGGTCGAACGTGCTGTCGGGCTGCGTGCCTCCGCCGATCATCGTCCGCGCAGGATCATCGAAGGTCGCCCGCGTGCTGTCCAGAGCCGGAGCAGAGCATCGGCGGAGGCGACATCGGAGACTGAACGTGTCCGTGGCCGGTTCGTGAGGCGAAGGGAGGCGACCTTTCGGGCCACGCGCCGGAACTGCGCCCACGGAACAACATGGCCTTGGCGAGGAACCTCGAGGTGAAACACATGGCGATGCTTTCCGCGCCCGCGCGGATACGTATCGAGAAACAGAAACTGCCCTGGCGGGGACACGTCGATAGGCCCATTGGTGTTACGTATCGCGCGGATGACCCAGTCACCCGGCCGTAGGATCGAAGCAAACGCGGGCTTCGTGGACCACCAAAAGTGTGAAGGCTCTGACTGCTGACGGCGGCGGATCATAGCCTTGGCCCGTTGCTCGCCTTGAGCCAGACGCTTCTTTTCCGATTCTGGGATCTCGCCTTCACCTAGGCCGACAATCCAGAGCTTCGCCGAGCGAGCACGCCGCCCGGCACCGCGAGGGTGTGGACCGTTGCTGTTGGCGAATCGGGGAGGCCTGTACTCGCGCTTGCAGAGCGCGAGGTACTCATCTCGCACCGGCTCGTTGCATAGAGACGCGACGAAGTCTCGGGCTCGGCGGACAGCGGCGGGATCGGACGTGAGAATCGCGGCCTCATCAAGCACCTTCTCGGCTCGGCCGGAGGCGTTCGCCGAGCCGACGAGCGTTTCGCGTTCAGTCGCAATGATCTTGGCGTGAAGGTTACTCCGTGTGAAGACCTCGACGCCGCGATCGAGGAGCTTTTCGATCTCCCGTGGATCGGACTGTCCAGCCCGGACGCTGGGAATGCTGAGATCGACGACCAACGTGTCGCCCTTCCGAAACGGCAGCAGTGTCGCACCCTTCTGGCCAAAGTACGCGATGGCTGCACACACACCCTTGCCTCGTGCGACAAGACGCTTTGCGGTGCGCCACAAGTCTTCATTGCTCAGGAACCCAAAGTGGCTCGTCATCGGCGATTCAGCGGCTCACCGCGTTTCTCACGCTGCCCAACGCCTTCTGAGGTGAGCGCCCGCCCGAAGGCGGCGCGCTCCACCGAAGGGTTGGGCGCCTCCGTATGCCACGCGAACGAGGGATAGCTGACGGTCGGCATTCACAGCTTCTTGTAGCCTGTACCGTCGCAGTAGCGACAAGGTACTCTGTCGCCCTCGCCAAGAGCTGCGATTGCAGCCGATCGCACGAGTGCCCCGAGAAAGCCGGTGGACCCGTGCGCTGCATCGATGCATTGGCTGCAGGGCTGATCTGTTACGGCGTTGGTGCCGAACCTGTTGCGATGACAGATCCCTGGGTCGGGCCCCTCATCCCGCGCATTACAGTGGGAGCACGGAACGACGGCGTGGCTCCCGAAACCGGTTGGGTATACAGGCATCGTGAGTTCCTTTTGGTAAGGCTCATCGGCCATGTGGGGCATACCTCTATGCCACAGTGTGCCGCCAATAGTCATGCACACGTCGCAGCTCCTCGACGAAGTACATAAAGCGATCTCCACCTCGGAATGTCGCCAACTCGGTAGCCAAAGTGAAAAACCCGTTGCCCGGCATGTTGTCCTCAAGGTGAATCACCAGGGCCGAAATGAGCGGCCGACCCTGCGCGTGCTCGTGCCGAGAGATCTCCCCCAGCAGTTCGCTAATCTCCCTTCGATCCTCCTCGTTCGACATGTTGAGGCCCACAAGGGGAGCTACCTCGCCATAGCGGGTCACCCCACCGTCTCTGGCAACTTCGCGAAGCCGCTCGTAAAGGAGCTGATTCAATGTGTCTCCCTGGGCGCTCAACGGCTGTCCGCCTCACCGCCGCGCGAAGTACGAGCGGTGGAGGCGTTGGTTAAGCGCTCTTCTCACCTCGCGGAATCATTAGACTCTTGGGCCGTGCCGCAGCGCAGAACTCCTCTGCCGTGTATTTCATGAGGAGAGCCACTAGACCACTGGCAAGCAGTGGAATGCCTATTCGCCACTCGGTCAAGGTTGCCGTCACGGCAGCAGCGAAGTAGCCATCGTTGAAGACCTTGGGTACCCGCTTCGACCAGAGTTTGAACAGCTGGCTTTCTTCATGACAACACGTCTTCCACAGTATCCGCTGAATGGCTGCTGAGACTCGCCTCCCGAGCGTCTGGGGCATCTCGGCCGTTGATGATGTGGGCAGCAGCTTGCGATCAGGCACCGGAAGCTGGTTGAGGGAGTAGGTTCGCACCTCCTGCAGAAGCCTTATGCCTGCCGCCGGGATGCAGTTTCCGACCAGCCGGTGGAGTTCCTCGATCGAGTTGGCCTGAAGAAGACGTACAGCCTCTTCATGGACCTCCTTTGCATCGAGCTGGCCAGTGCCGCTACCAATGAGAGCAGCTAGCACAGCCTCTTCTTCGAGCCGAGTTATGAGCCTTTTCTGAAACTGATGCCGGGTGCGTTCGCTCTTGATGTTATTGATACTCGTAAGGGCTTGCTGAATCAGTCGCTTCGCCTCCGCTAGTTTCTGCTGGCGGATGAGGGTGACTGCAAGTAGGCTGGTGGCCTCCAGGTGGAGGCGAGTTGTGCTTCCGGCGAGCTTCCGGATTCCTGAAAACCCTGACTCCGCATAGGCCAGCCTATTGGCATCGAGCGCAGCTTCGAAGGCATACAGCTTGGCCCGCAGAAGGCGATGGTGCCGCCGCCTCTCAGGGCCAAACAGAGTCTGGATTCTCCCTGTAGTCTCGGCCGCCTTCTCGACGTAACCAGAGGCTACGGCGGCCTGGAGTTCCGCCTCCAGGGGGCGCAGTGCCTGCAGGATTTCGTCTGGCAGTTTCTCCAACAGAACGCTCCTTGGCGCTCAACGTTCATCGCTTCACCGCCGCGCCCGAGCGCGGGCGGTGCAGGCAGTGGTTATGCGAGCTAGCACGATCCACAGCTACGCTGGCCACTACCATTACATTTGGGGCAGACCCATCGCACATTGCCAAAGTACCCCTTTACTGGTTCAAGCTCATCAAGCACGGCAGCCCTTTTCTCCAGTGGGCGTCTGCTCGCTTCGCAAACGCCGATGAACTTGTGCCTTCTGCGGGCAGCGACCCGCCCTCGATTTCGATGCTTCATAGCCTCCACGGCGATGCGCTTGGCGACCGCAGCAGGTTGGCTTGCCTTCGTGATGGCGCTCTTGATCGCAGCTCGTGCAATCTCGAACAGCTCTTGATCTACGGCGTCAAGGGCGAGAGCAACGCGCACCTTCGAGAGGCCGTCTTGGCCCGGAGTGCCCCTTGGCCTTGAGATCGCGGTCTTCATTTGGCTGACCTCGAGTCCTCTACCTCGACCTGTTGCTCACCGGCTTGGCTAAGAGGCTGGCCGCGGAGGGCGGCTAGGGTGGCCGCTACGCTCCGTCGAAGAGGGTCGTCGTCCAGAAGAATTGTGGTTGAGAACTCACGGCCGCCTTCGGTGACCGTGAGCCTGACGCCCTCCGTGCCTGCTTGGGCGCTCTGAATCAAAGCCTCTATAGGGTTTGGGCTCAGCGGGTCGTTGCCACTGAATGAAGAAACCCAAACCGTAGGGGGCCAAACCGCGGCAATGTCTCGAAGTAGCACGGTCAGTGACCTTCGTCTTTTCGGCGGAAACTGCGGTGTTCTAATCGCATAACGGGTGCCTCTACATTCCCCGCCCACCCTGCTACGCGCCCCGCGCCCCAACTCCGGCCGCCTAAGCCTCTTGGGGCGCCAGCTGCTGCCGGCCGGTTTCGCTTTCACGTTTCCAAGAAGATAGCGGCATTCTAGGACAGATGCTTCTGGTGTCAACAGCGTTCGATGGGATTCGTATTCGGGTCCTCTTGGAGGCTCGCCGGCCGGCCGGGTCGAAACGCTCAACGTGGCCGATAGCAAGCGTCCCCGCCCTGAGCTAAACATAGGCCAGGCTGGGAGTTACGGCTGCGCATGTGGACCCGGCACTCGGGGCTGTTCGCGTTTGATGCGGCGTAGAAGGAGTGCAGCGACGCTACGCGGCCATCCACGGTCGCACTTGCTCCCGCCGCCGCGCCAGCGAACTGCCTCTGGTGCAACCGCTTAGGCTCGCAGGCACCCTGGCCGTTCGGGCGCGCCAGCGGTCGGTTTCGGCCGGGAGCCTTGGTTTCTGCGGGCGCGCCCGCGCATCCTTGCAGGATGCGCGACCAGGGCACATCCACCGGCTCGAGCGCTCGCGTCCATGTGCTAGTATGCGCGTATGCGGCGCACAATCAATCTACCGGATGACCTCAGCGAGCTCGTCGAGATCGAAGCACGGCGTCGTCGAACCAGTGTGTCGGGGGTCATTCGTGAGCTCGTGGCAGCGGGATTGACCGCAGTGCCGGGTGAGAGAAGGAGCGTGCCCTGGGCCGGCTTGATCAACGACCCGGGGATGGTGCGTGGCGATCGGATCGACGACGAGCTGGCAGAGGGCTGGGCGGATGATATCGACCGCGATCGTGGATAGCGGCCCTCTGATCGCGGTGGCCAACTCCGCCGATCCGGCGCACGCGACCTGCCTTGCCGCGCTGCAGGACCCGACACGCCATCTCGTGATCCCGGCCCTCTGCGTCGCGGAGGCCGCCTACGTGATTCAAAAGCGAGCCGGCGCCCGGGTCGAGGCAGCCTTCCTGCGTGGGCTCGGTGCTTTCGAGGTGGAGGCACCGCTGCCTGACGACTGGCCGCGCATCGCCGATCTGGTCGACCAGTACGCCGACTTTCCTCTCGGCGGGACGGATGCCTCGGTGGTGGCGCTCGCGGAGCGCCTGCAGACCGATCTCCTGATCACCCTCGACCGTCGGCACTTCTCGACGATCCGCCCCAGCCACTGCGACCGCTTCCGGCTGCTGCCCTAGAGCGCTCATTGCCGGCGACAGGGGTGGGCGGACGCCGAGGTAAGAAGCTCCACTCGCTGTGTCACACTGCGCGGCCGATGCTTCCAGTCCAGCAGGCTGCCGCCGGCGATGGCCGCCGGCAGGTGGTGCGCTACTACACCGAGGCCGGGCCCGACTACGAGGCTTGGAGCCGCAGCTTCAACATGCACTTCGGCTACTTCCGCCGCGGCCTGAACCCCCTGCGGCTGGAAGCCATGCTCGACGAGATGACTCGCCAGGTCCTCGACCGGCTGGGGATCGACCTTTCCGCCGGCGGTCGCCTCGCCGATCTCGGCTGCGGCCTGGGAGCGCCGGCACGCTGGGCGGCGCGGCGCTACGCCGGGCTCGAGATCGATGCCGTAACCCTGGTGCCGTGGCAAGTGCAGCGGGCACGGCGGCTGGCAGCAGAGCAAGGCATCGACGGTCGCCTGCGCTTCTGGAGCGCGGACTTCACGGCCACGCCGTTCTCGGACAAAACCTTCGACGGCGCCTACGCCATCGAGAGCGCCTGCCATGACGCGGGGCTGGCCAAAGAGGGCTTCGTCCGCGAGGCGGCACGGGTGCTCAAGCCCGGCGCCCGCCTGGTGCTGGCGGACGGTTTCCTGAAGCGCGGGCGGCCCACGCGCTGGCCGCTCTCGCGCCTGTTCGAGGTGGTGTGCGCGGACTGGGCGCTCGAGACCTTCGCCGACCTCCCCGCCTTCACCCGCTGCCTGGCGGAGCATGGCTTCGAGGACCTCGAGGTCGAGGAGATCTCCTGGCGGATCGTGCCGTCGGTGGCCCACATCCCGCGGGTGACGGCCCGCTTCCTCTGGCACGAGCTCCGCACCCACGGCCTGCGGCTCGGCGCCGTGCGCTGGGGGCACCTGCAAGCCTGCCTGCTCGCGCCCCTGGTGGGCATGGCCCGCCACCGCTTTGGCTACTTCCTGGTGAGCGCAACCAAGCGCTCCTGAGAACCCTTCGAGGTCTCTTCACGAGCCCTAATCGTGCCAGTGGTAGGCTGAACCCCGAAATAGAAGTTCCATGCCGGTGGCCGGAGCGCGGAGGGCGTCGATGCCCGGGAAGCGCGGCGCCCGCCATGCACGCGGGCGAACAGAAGCCTTGGTGGTGGTCCTCACCCTCCTCGGGCTGTGTTCCGCGTGGCCCGCGCCCGCCGCTCCTCCGCCGCACGGCCTGGGGTTTCCCTCGCCCTGGCTCTCCCGCCGCTGGACCACCGAGCACGGGCTGCCGCAGAACTCGGTCACCGCGCTGCTGCAGAGCCGCGACGGCTACCTGTGGATCGGCACTTTCGGCGGGCTGGCGCGCTTCGACGGCCTGCGCTTCACGGTCTTCGACGCCGGCGACGGCCTGGGCAGCAGCCGCATCCTGGCGCTGGCCGAGGATGCCGAGGGCACGCTCTGGATCGGCACCGAGGACGCGGGGCTGTGGCGCCGCGAAGGCGGGCGGTTCGAGCCGTGGCCATCGGCCGGCTTCGAAGAAACCGGCGCCGTCTGGTCGGTCCTCGCCCACGGCGATGCGCTCTGGCTCGGCACCTCAGACGGCGTGCTGCGCGTGCCGCGGAGCGGCGGCGGGGCCCGGCGCCTCGGGGTGGCGGAGGGCCTTCCAGACCGCTGGGTTCGGGCCCTCGCCACGGACGCCGAGGGCGAGCTCTGGGTGGGCACCGGGCGCGGCACGGCGGTGCTCGTCGGTGACCGCTTCGTGGCGCGCGGCGTCACGGGCTCGATCTGGGCGCTGCCCACCGGCCCCGCCGGCGCCCTCACGGCGGTGGGGGAGGAGACCGCGGTGGCGCTGCCCGAGGGCCGGCCCTTGGGCGCCGGCACCGAGGCCCTTAGTGGCCTCGCGCCCCGCGCCGCGGCCTGGGACCGCGAAGGCGGCCTCTGGCTCGGCGGGCGGGGGGTCGGCAGGGTCGAGCCCGGCGTGGCCAGGCTCGAGCAGCCCCTTCGGGTCGAGCCGCCTCTCGACGGGCTGGCTCCTCCCGTGGTCCGGGCGGCGCTCGAGGACCGCGAAGGCAGCCTCTGGCTCGGCACCGACACCGGCGGCCTGGTGCGGCTGCGGCGGGCCGACGTACGGATGCTGGGGCCGCCGGAGGGCCTGCCGGCCGAGAGCGTGCTGCCGATCCTCGAGGACCGCGCCGGGACGGTGTGGGTGGGCGGCTGGTGCGGCGGCCTGTTCCGCTCTACGACCCAGGGGTTCGAGCCGCTGCTGCGGCCGGACGGCCGCTCGCTCGGCTGCATCAGCGCGCTCTACGAGGACCGCGCCGGCGCGCTGTGGATCGGCGGTGACAGCCTGACGCGCTACGCGGCCGGCAAGCTCACCTGGCCGGCGGAGGCCGCGGATCTGCCCCCCGGGCGGATCAGCGCCCTGGCGGAAGACGAGGCAGGGACCCTGTGGATCGGCACCTCCACGGGCCTCGCCGCGCTCGCGGGCGGCGTGCTGCGGGTGTTCCGCGAGGCGGACGGCCTGCCGCACCGCAACGTGCGCTCGCTGCTGGTGGCGCGCGACGGAGCGCTGTGGGTCGGCACTCAGCGCGGGGTGGCGCGCCGCGGCCCGGCGCCACCGGAGGCCGGCGGTTTCGAGACCCCGGGGGCCGCGGGCGCGCCTACCGAGCCGGTGCGCGACATCTTTCCCGACGAAGACGGCGCGCTGTGGCTCGCGACCTACGGCGGCGGGCTGGTGCGCCATCACCAGGGCCGCTTCGACCGGGTGACCACGGCCCAGAGGCTGCCCGAGAATTTCGTCAGCAGGATCCTGGCCGACGGGGACTACCTCTGGCTGTGCGGCAACCGGGGGATCTACCGGATCGAGCGCCGGGCGCTCTCCGAGGCGGTGGCCGGTGATCGCCAGGCCCTCTCCGCCCTCACCTTCCGCACCGGCGAGGGCCTGCGGGTGGCGGAGTGCCACGGCGGCGGCCAGCCGGCCGGCTGGCGGAGCCGCGACGGCCGCCTCTGGTTCCCGACCGTCGCCGGGGTCGCGGTGATCGACGCCCGGAGCTTCAGCCCCAACCCGCTGCCGCCGCCGGTGGTCGTCGAGGCGGTCCTGATCGACGGCCGGCCGGTGCCGCTCGGCACCACGGTCGAGGTCCCGGCGGGCGCCTCGCACGTCGAGATCGACTTCACCGCTCTCTCGCTCGTCGCCTCGGAGGCGATCCGCTTCCGCTACCGCCTGCGGGGCTTCGAGGCCGGCTGGCAGGAGAGCGGCCGCCGACGCACCGCCTTCTACACCCGGGTGCCGCCGGGCAAGTACCACTTCGAGGTCGCGGCGGCGGACCGCGACGGCGTGTGGAACGGGCAGGGCGCCGAGCTGGAGCTGCGCTTCCAGCCCCGCCTCCACCAGACCGCCTGGTTCCAGGGCGGCCTGCTGGGCCTGCTGGTCGTCGCCCCGCTCCTGCTCTACCGAGTGCGCACCTCTCGCCTGCGGGCCCGCGAGCGCGCCCTGGCCACGGGCATCGAGCTGGCCACCGCCGAGCTCTCGACGGAGCACCGGCGGGCCGAGGCGCAGTTGGTCGAGCTGGCGCACAAGGAGGCCGAGCTCGCGAGCCTCAACCGCGACCTCGCGACGCGGGTCGACGAGCAGACCCGGGAGCTGAGCAACACCCGCGACATGGCGGTGATCACGCTCGCCAAGCTCGCCGAGCTGCGCGACGGTGCCACCGGCCAGCACCTCGAGCGCATCGCCGAGTTCAGCCAACGGCTGGCCAAGCTGCTCGCCAGGCGCTCGGGGTACGACCTGCCGCCCGAGTTCGTGGACCAGCTCTTCCGCTCGAGCCCGCTGCACGACATCGGCAAGGTGGCGATCCCGGACTCCATCCTGCGCAAGCCCGGGCGGCTGACCACGGAGGAGCGGGCGATCATCGAGAGCCACACCACGATCGGCGGCGACACGCTGCGCTCGGTGATCGAGCGCCATGCCAGTCACTTCCTGGTCATGGGCATGGACATCGCCTACTCCCACCACGAGCGCTGGGACGGCACCGGCTATCCGCGGCGCCTGGCAGGCGAGGCCATCCCACTCGCGGCGCGCATCGTGGGCCTGGTGGACGCCTACGACGCCATCACCAGCCAGCGCCCGTACAAGCCGCGGCTGTCTCACGACGAGGCGGTGCGGCGCATCGCGGTCGAGCGCGGCCGCCACTTCGACCCCGAGCTGGTGGAGCTGTTCCTGTCGATCGAGAGCGAGTTCGCGGAGCTCTCCGACCGCCTGCAGCCGCCGGATGCGTGAGGGCGAGAGGTCGCGCTTCGGGAATGCGCCGCCACTTAGCTAAGTCACCGAGGGGCTTGGTGTTGCGTCACGATTTTCGAGCGCGGGCCTTCGCTGGCCAGATAAGCAATGGACAGTGCTTCGCCGCATGCACAAAGTCCTTGTCGGTGGTCAGCAGCGTCAGCTCGTGGCGTATGCAAAGCTGGGCAAGCAAGGCATCGATGGTTCCGATCTGTACGCCCGCCCGGCGACAGGCGTTTCGGACCCCTGCCGCAGCCACATGATCATCCCGATCCGGCTGTATGAGTGGAAGGGCAGTGAACCGTTGAACGATCTGCGCTTGCGCCTTGGGTCCCGAGAAGCCTTGTAAGAGCTCTTGGAGAACAAGCCCAGTAGTGACGACCACCTCATCCCCGAGCAGAGCGTCCTTGAGCGCTAGAACCTCAGGCTCACTCGCCTCAGCGTCTCGCCGCAGCGCCAACGACCAGACGCTGGTGTCGACGAGGATCGTCATGCGCGACGCGAACGCTCAGCCTTGTAGTCGTAGGAGTCGTCCCACTCGAGCTTGCCGAGCAATTCAGCGACCCGCCGCTGTTCGCGCCGGGCGATGAACTCCCGCAGAGCCTTGGTGACGGCAGCCTTCTTGGTGCGCTCTCCGCTGACCTCGAGGGCGCGGTCCAGCAGGTCGGGATCGATAGCGAGGTTGGTAGCCATACGCACCTCTTTGTGCGGAAGTCTACACACGTTCTCGCACAAACGCCAGCAACTGCAACGGCCAGCGAGCGGCGACCGCTTTCGTTGCGGCCGCCGCTCGTCTCACCCTACTGCTGCGTAATCCTCACGTCGTCGATTCCCGCTTCCACCAGGCTCGCCGTGGAGGCGTCGGCGGCCTCGATGCGGATGCGCACCGTCTGGCCGGCGAAGCTGCTGATGTTGATCGAGCCGGAGGCCGCCCACACCGCGTCGTCGTCGTTGGCTGCGTTCAGCTCCTGTAGGACCTGCGAGGTGGTCGAGCCGACCACGAAGACGCGCAGGAAGTCGGCGGACGACGAGTTGGTGCCGTGCGCCATGTAGTAAGAGAACGTGAGCGTGAGCGTGCCGGTCGACGGCAGGGTGATCGGCGGCGACTGGATCGAGGTCACGCCGCCGTCGATGTCGAAGCTTCCCGCGCCGGTGCCGGCGAGCCGCCCGGTGACCAGGTCGTTGACGCCGGAGACCGTGGTCCCGAGCTGCTTGGTGCCGCTCGAGGTGGTGGTCTCGGGATCACCGCGCTCCCACTGGCCGGTGGTCGCGGTGTCGGTGCCGTTGGGGTTGGTGGTCCAGCCCTGGCTGGTCTCGAAGTCGTCGAAGAACACCGTCACCGGGCCCGGGGGTGACACGGTGAGCGAGAGGGCCTGGGTGTGGGTGAGCGAGCCGGAGACGCCCTGGGCGTTGAAGCTGTAGCTGCCCGGGGTCACGGTGCCCGCCACCGAGACGGTGAGCGTGCTGTTGCTGCTGCCGCCGGAGGGAGGCGTCACCGGGTTGGGGACGAAGTTGCAGCTCACCCCGCTCGGCAGGCCGGTGCAGGAGAGATTGACGGCCGAGCTGAAGCTGTTGATCGAGCCCACGGTGCAGGTGCTCCCGGCGCTGCCCCCCTGGTTGGCGGTCAAGCTCGAGGGGCTGCAGGCGAGCGAGAAGTCCGGCGTGGTCGAGGCCGCCGGGGTGGCGTTGACGCAGTTGGAGACCCGCGTGTAGCAGGCCGCCGAGCTGCCCTGGGCCACCACGTTGTAGTAGTACTCGCGGCCGTTGGCCACCGCGGTGTCGGTGAAGCTGGTGCCGGTGATGTCGGCGATGCGGGCCTTGCCGTAGTTGCAACCGGCGTGGCCCTCGGTGCGCAGCACCCAGTAGCGCGAAGCCCCGGCGACCGCATTCCACGACAGGGCCACCTGGCTGTCGCCCGGGGTGGCGGAGAGCGCGGGCGCCGTCGTGGGCCCTCCCGCACAGCCGCTGTTGCCGGCGGTGGGAGTCGAGCAAGCGATGTTGTGCCGGCTGAAGGCGGCGCGCAGCGCGGTGATGTGCGGCGTGCCGTCGTTGACGTTGCCGTTGTCGTCGTCGGCGGCCAGCCACTGCATGTAGGCGTTGGTGGCGCCGCAGGCGCCGGAGGTCGAGGGGCAGGTGCAGGTGTACCAGGAGCCGATGTTGCCGCTGCCCAGGTAGAAGACCCGGTTGCCGACCAGGAAGGCACTCTGGCTGTCGAGGCTGAAGGGAGCGGCGGCGAGCTCGCGGGCTACGAAGTCCCAGGCCGCCTGACGTGGCGGCGCCCCCGAGCAGTGCACCTGTCGGCCGCACGGCCCGCTGCCCGCGTCGCACGAGCCGCAGACGAAGTTCTGCGGGGTGTCCGGCGTGTGGTTGGCGTGCTTGTCCCAGTCGGTGTCGCGCACGCCCGAGCAGTCGAGGGTGCAATGGGCCGGGCCGGTGCGGGCCTCGTTGACGTTGAAGCCGGTGCCGTCGGCGGTCTGGCCGCAGCCGTCGTCGACCGTCTGGAAGAAGCCATGGCCGACGCAGGAAGCCTGCAGGCGGTAGATCGCCGCGATGTCGGCGTAGGCCTCGGAGGTCGAGGACAGCGAGCCGTTGGCATCGTTGTCGTCCAGGCCGTGGCCCCACTCGTGGTCGAACACGGCGGCGATCTCGCCGGTGTTGCGGCAGCCGCCGCCGGAGCGGAAGAAGTTGATCGCCGTGAAGTCCCAGTAGGCGTTGCAGGTCTGGTTGAGGTTGACCCGCGTCGTCAGCCGGTTCTGCAGCCAGGTGTTCGAGGGCAGCCAGCCGCGCGCCTGCTCGGCGAGCTTGTTGACCTCGTAGAAGGCCGAGCGCGAGGCGGGGGTGTTGCCCGCCGAGCCGCCGCCGGTGGTGCAGTCGTGCTGGTTGTTCGAGCCGCCGAGGTTCAAGTTGCCGGTCGTCGAGCTGTTGTTGACCGCGCCGCAGGTGTCGACGATGTCGACGTAACGGCCGGTCAAGGTGGTGGTCACCGTGCCGCTCGTCCAGTTGAAGATGCCGGCCGAGTCGGTGAAGTTATTGGGCGAGGCGAGGCCGGTGTCGGCAAAGGGCATCGGCCAACCGCTCTGCATGGTGCCGCAGGTCTGCGGCGTGGGGCAGATGCCGGTGTCGGTCAAGGGGTAGACGCCGCCGCTCACCTGCCGGTCGGCGTACTGGTTGACGTCCTCGAAGGCCAGCAGCTCGCCCGTGTGAGCGTCCACCCGCGCTTCCCAGGTGCCCATCTCGGGCGGCCGCCGGAAGGCGAAGGTCCACGCCAGACGGTGCCGGTAACCTTCGCCGATCGGGCCGGCGAAGCCTTCGCCCGCCTGGTGCTCCTGCGGCGCCACGGGGATCACCTCGAGGGCCGGCTGGCGCACGATCGCGTCGATCGCCAGCCGCCCGCCGACGTAGCCAAAGGCGACCTCGAGGGCGCGCTCGGCGGCGACCACCGGCGCCGGCGAGAGGTCCCGCACGTTGCCCCAGGCCTCGGTGCCGATCAGCACCAAGTTGCCGTTGTTGATGGTCGCCGCGAGCCAGCCATGGCGCACCGGGATGCCCTCGAAGGTCTGGCGGAAGCTCACCTGCCAGAGGCCGGGGGCGACCTCCTCGGCGCGCGACTTGCCGAGCTGGGCGAGATCGACAGCGAACACCGCCTGGTGCTGGCGGATGAAGCCGGCGACCGCGTCGCCGGCCGCCTTGGCGTCGACCCGGGCGACCGGGTAGCCGAGCCGCGCGGAGAGCTCCGCGAGGGTAACCCGGTTGCCGACGCCCTTGCCGGGGAGCAGGGGGAAGGCGCCGATCAGGTTCGTCGCCGTGCCCGAGCGCGGGTCGATGTACGCCAGCGCCCGGCCCGTTCCGGCGGCCGCCTGGGCGTTCTCGAGGTCCTCCCAGGCCGCCCGGTTCGGTAGCTCCGAGATCACGTCCTCGAGCGGCGCGTTCGAGCTGCTCAAGTACAGCTCGGGCTTGAAGAACTCCAAGGCGGCGAGGCCGCCGCCGTCCTGCTTGGGCTCGAAGGCGAAGAGGGTTCCGCCCACGGCACAGCAGCAGAGCAAGGCCGCGAGAATGAAGCCGCCCGACCTAGATTGCATCGGCAATTTCCCCATGTTCGCGAAACCTCCATTACCTCGCGTGCTCGGGCGAGGCGAGAGGCCTGGAGACCATCTCCAGGCCTGCAGAGGTCGACCGGGGGCCAGGAGGCTCCTAGGTCGACGAGAACGCGTTCAGGGTCCGGAAGGAGGCAGAAGCGGGCGGATTATCTCGCCGATAGGATCTGGAGACAAGGCGAGAAGGCACGGGCCAGCGCCGGGGGCAACCGGTGAGGCGGAGACGACCTAGAGCCGTTCCTTTTCGATCGCCGTCAGGGCCTGTCGACCGAGGGCCCGGATGGCGGGTGGGAGCTGGGCGAAGCGAGGGTCGCGGGTCAGCCCCGAGCGGAAGCGGTAGTAGATCTGCTGCGCGATGACCGCGATCTTGGCCAGGCCGAAGGCGTAGTAGTAAGGCAGGTCCGACAGGTCGCGACCGCTCGCCCGCGCATAGATCGCCGCCAGCTCGGCCCGTGAGGGAGAGCCCGGCACGTCCGTGGGGCCGAAGCGGAAGCGGGAGAGCTCCTCGAGGTCGCCCGCCTCGATCCAGTAGCCGAGCGAGGTCCCGAGGTCGAGGAGGGGATCGCCCACCGTCGCCATCTCCCAGTCGAGCACCGCGCGGATGCGCGTCAGGTCCGCGGGGTTGAGCACCAGGTTGTCGTGCTTGTAGTCGTTGTGGACCACGGCGGCGCCGCGCTCCGGCGGTAGCCGCTCGGCGAGCCGCGCGAAGGCCCGCTCCAGCTCGGGTAGGTCGTCGGTCTTGGCGGCCTGGTAGCGCTCGCCCCAGCCTTTGACCTGGCGCTCGACGTAGCCACGGGCCTTGCCCAGCTCGCCCAGGCCGGTCGCCTCGAGGTCGAGGCCGTGGAGGCGTGCGAGGTTCTCGGCGAGCGCCGTGGAGAGGCCGCGCGCCGTGGCCTCGTCGATGGTCACGCCGTCCGGCAGGCGGGCGCGCAGGATCACCCCCGGCACCCGCTCCATGACGTAGAACGGAAAGCCGGCAACGGCGGGGTCGTCGCAGGCGGCGAGCGGCCGCGGCACCAGCGGGTAGACGGTGTGGAGCCGGCTCAGCACCCGGTACTCGCGGCCCATGTCGTGCGCGGTCTTCACCTGGCTCCCGACCGGCGGCCGGCGCAGCACCAGCTCGCGCTCCCCGGCGCGCACCAGGTAGGTGAGGTTCGAGAAGCCGCTGGGGAACTGGCGGATGGCGAGCGGCGCTTGCTCGGAAGTGGCGAGCCCGAGGGCCGAGGCCAGGAAGGCGGCCAGGCGCTCGCCGGGGAGCTCCTCGCCGGCGCGGACGGGTACCGTTTCGTCGTGGGCCGCCGCCATCAGCGCTCGCCGGCGCCCCCACCGTGGCGCCTCAGCTCCTCGCGGGCCACCACCGTCTGGTGCACCTCGTCCGGGCCGTCGTAGATGCGCGCCGCGCGCTCGTGGCGGTAGAAGTAGGCGAGCGGCGTCAGGTCCGTCATGCCGAGCGCTCCGTGCGCCTGGAGGGCGCGGTCCAGCACCCGGCCCAGCACCCGCGCGGTGTGGAACTTGATGAGTGAGATCTCCTCGCGCGCCGCACGGGTGCCCTCGGCCTCGATCTTCCACGCCGTCTCCAGCACCAGCAGCGTCGCGGCCGAGATCTCGGCGCGGCTGTCGGCGATCCAGCCTTGCACGAGCTGCTGGCCGCCGAGCGGCTGGCCGGGTGCGATCTCTCGGCTACCGGCGCGGCGGCAGAGCAGCTCGAAGGCGCGCTCACAGATGCCGAGCCAGCGCATGCAGTGGTGAATGCGCCCCGGGCCGAGCCGCGCCTGCGCCATGCGGAAGCCGTCGCCGGGCTCCCCCAGGAGCTGGTCCGCCGGCACCCGGCAGCCCTCGAAGGCCACCTCGGCATGGCTCGCCCAGCCGCTGCCGGCCTCGCCCATCACCGGCAGGTTGCGCAGCACCCGGAACCCGGGTGTGCCGAGCGGCACCAGGAACAGGCTCGCCCGGCGATGGGGCGGGGCGTCGGGGTCGGTCACCGCCATCACCACCGCGAAGGCCGCGCCCTCGGCCGCGGAGGTGAACCACTTG
Organism: Thermoanaerobaculia bacterium; assembly: GCA_044869805.1. Classification (GTDB taxonomy): domain Bacteria; phylum Acidobacteriota; class Thermoanaerobaculia; order Multivoradales; family SZUA-115; genus CAWDVR01. Next base: position 33,465 of record JBIOXV010000042.1, read on the forward strand.
CGGCCGTCGAGCACAAAGCCGTCACCGTCGCGCCGCGCCGCGGTGGCCATCCAGGAGGGATTGGAGCCCGGCAGGTCGGGCTCGGTCATGGCGAAGCAGCTCCGCACCTCGCCGGCGGCGAGCGGCGCCAGGAAGCGCTCGCGCTGCGCCGGGCTCGCGAACTCGGCCAGCACTTCCAGGTTGCCGGCGTCCGGGGCCTGGCAGTTGAACGCGAAATGGCCGAGTGGGCTGCGGCCCAACTCGCGGCTCAGCAGGCCGAACTCGAGGAGCGAGAGGCCCATGCCGCCAAGCGCGCGCGGGAGCTGCGGCGCCCAGAGCCGCAGCTCCTTCACCCGCCGCCGCACGGCCTGGAGCTCGGGCTCCACGGCCGCGAAGCCCGCGACGAAGAAGCGGGGCTCCAGCGGGTAGACCTCCTCCTCGACGAAGCTCCGCACCCGCGCGCAGAGGCGCTGCACGTCGTCGGGGATCGAAAAGTCCATGGCGGCTGGAGAGCGTATCTCAGCGGGAGTCCACTCTCGCGCGGGTCGCTGTCAGGTCTTCAGGTCGACCAGCTCGTGCTCGATCGTCGGTCCCGTGATTCGCAGCCGCGCGAGCGAGATCGGGAGCTTGAACCGCCGCGGGCCGGCGCTTCCCGGGTTCAAGTACAGCACCCCTCCCCGGCGCTCGGCCAGCGGCCGGTGCGTGTGGCCGGAGAGGACCACCGAGAAGCCGGCCGCGGCCGGATCGAGATCGAGCTGCTGGAGGTCGTGCAGCATGTAGATCCGGTGCTCGCCGGCCGTCACCACCTCTGTCGCCGGAAGCGCCTCCGCCCACCGCCCGTGGTCCACGTTGCCCCGCACCGCGATCAGGGGCGCCACCTCACGGAGTCGCTCCAGGACCTCGGGGCTGCCGACGTCCCCGGCGTGCAGGATCAGGTCCGAGCCACGGAGGGCGTCGAGGACCTCGGGCCGGAGCAGGCCGTGGGTGTCGGAGAGGACGGCGATGCGACTCACCGGGGGACATTCTGCCGCACGAAACTATGGCAGTCGGGCAGGTGGTGAGCCGGGGCGTTTCCGCCCCGGCTCCAGGCAAGCGACAGTCCTAGAAGAAGGGGCAGCGCGGCTGGCCACACTCATAATTGTTCCAGGCGCCGCCGCAGTCGCTGTCGGGGTTCCACTTGTCCTTGCAGCACTGGAAGAGATCGGAGCCCCAGCCGCAGGTGAGCTGCCCCACGAGCTCCCCGCGGTAGCAGGTCTGGCCCGTGCAGCTGTGCCGATAGGTGCCACGGTAGTAGATCCGGAGCCGAGTGCCGTTCCAGACCGTCTTTGTATTCAGCTCACACTTCTGGTTGCCCAGCGCGATCAGGACCCAGGTGCCGTTCTGGGGATCGCAGGCGTCGCCGAGGCCGTCGGCATCACAATCCGCCTGGTTGTCGTTGGGGTGGTCGGGGCAGTTGTCGTTGGGGTCGTTGAGCCCGTCGCCGTCGGAGTCCGCGTACTGGCAGTAGTTCATGCAGGAGTTGAAATCGTCCAGGCAGAGCTGATCGCAGTTGCCGCCGCAACTGGTCCTACAGTCGTTGTAGGACTGAGTACAGTCCGCGGCGCAGTCTGCGTTCGCGGCGGTGGGGGAGAGCAGTGACAGGCCAGCGACGAGCGACAGGAGCAGGATCAGGTGACCGCGCATGAGAGAGTCCTCCTCGTTCCAGCGGGTAGTTGAGGGCGACCTGGCCGCCCAGGCCGAGCGGCAGGGACCCCTTCACTAGAACGATGCGTTTTTTTGGCACGCGGTTTAGGTCACGAGAATCAGATCCAATCGAGGAGGCGGTCCGCCGCTGCTTCGCCGGTGGCGATCGAATCGGGCAGGCCGTAGGCGCCGAGAGCGCCGCCCGTGAAATCGAGGCCGGGATGCGCCGCGAGCCGCGCCGCCAGGCGCGCGGCGCGAGCGGGATGCCCGACGGTGCGTTGCGGCATCGACCGCGGATGGCGCCAGACGCGCCTCCAGGAGGGTGGCTCGCGGAGGCCGAGGAGCGGCGCGAGGGTGCTTGCCGCGAGGTCGGCGAGCTCGGCGTCCGTCCGGTCGAGGGCCCCGGGGTGGAGGGCACCGCCGAGGAAGACCCGCGCCACGACCTGGTCCCCCGGCACGCGCTCCGGATACTTGACGTCGATGAAGCTGGCCGCCACGACCGGCAGGCCCGCGGTCCTGGGAACGAAGAAGCCGTGGCTCCGGGGAGGGCGTGTCACGGTACGGCGTGGCCAGGCGAGGTGGACCGTCGCGCAGCAGGCGTAGGAGATCTGGCCCAGCTCCTGGGCGAGCGTGGGGTCCAGCTCGGAGAGCAGGGGCGCGGCGGCGTGGGCGGGGAGGGCGATCAGCACCGCGTCGGCGGTAAGCGGCGTTCGATCGGCCAACCTCAGCGCGAAGCCGCGCGCTTCGCGGCCTACGCCTTCGACCGCCTGGCCGAGGCGGAGCGAGCCCGGCGGCAGGCGCGCCACCAGCGCCTCGGCGATCTGCCCGAGGCCGCCGGCAAGGGTCGCGGTCGGTGGTGGGGCGGGCTTCGCGGCGCCTGGGGTGGCGCGGCCCCGTGCATCGCTTCGGCCGGAGCGCCGCGGCCACCAGCCGGAGAGGTGGCCTCGCTCGCGCTCCAGCTCCACCAGGCGCGGGAAGGTCGCCGTGGCGCTCAGGTGCTCCACGTCGGCCATGTAGATCCCGCCCAGCATCGGCTCGACGAGCCTCTGGTACACCTCGGCGCCGAACCGCCGCCGCACCAGCGAAGCGACGCTCTCGTCGGCAGGCTCGGCCGGTTCGCGAGGAGGGTCTTCGCGCGCGGATCTCGGCGCCACCAGCGGCTCGGCGAGGGCGCGTAGCCTGCCGCGCCAGGAGAGGAGGGGCGACGACAGCACCGGCCGCCAGCGGGCAGGGGCAAGCGACGCGAGAGCTGGCGGCACCGGCACGAGACGGCCGCGGTGCAGCACGTCGATGCGCCCGGCCGGCGGGTACACGATACGCGCGCCCAAGCCCAGCCGCTCGCAGAGCACGAGGCCGGCCGGCTTGTGGGTCACCAGAGTGTCGGGCCCACGCTCGAGCAGCACGCCTTCGCAGGTGTCCGTCGCCAGCAGCCCGCCCGGGCGCGAGGACGCCTCCAGCACCACGATCTCGACCGGGCAGGCGCGCTCGGCAGCTTGGACGCTCAGATGATGGGCCGCGGCGAGGCCGCCCATCCCGGCGCCCACGATCACTACCCGCGGCGCCATGGTCAGGAAGCCGGTCCCGCGGCGTCCCGGCCCAGAGCGCTGGCTCGGGGTGCGCTGGCACGGGGTGCGCTGACTCCGGCGGCGCCGGCTCCCGGTGCGCCGGCTCCGGCTGCGCGCCCGACTGCCTCGGCGAGCCATGTCGAGCTCTCGGCGGCGATCTGGATCACCGCCTCGACGAAGCGGTCGCCGGCGTTGACCGCCGGCACCACGGTCAGCGTCTCGCCGCCGTTCGCCCTCCAGAGCTCGACGCCGCGCATGCCGAGCTCCTCGATCGTCTCTAGGCAGTCGGCCACGAAGGCGGGGATGATCACCGCCCGGCGCACTCCACGCCGGGCCTCGGCCGCCAGCACCTCGTCCGTCGCCGGCCTGAGCCACGGCGAGCGCCCCAGGCGCGACTGAAAGCACACCGTCATGCGCGCCTCCTCGATCCCGAGCCGCGCGGCCAGCAAGAGCGCCGAGGCGTGGCACTGGGCGCGGTAGCAGTAGCGATTCGCCTCGCCGACCTCGGCGCAGCAGTCGGGGCGTACCAGGCAGCGGGCGCCGGTGGGATCGCTCTTCTTGATCTGGCGTTCGGGAAGGCCGTGGAAGCTCATGAACACTCGCTCGGGCGTCGGATCGAGGAAGGGCCGCGCCACCTCGGCGCGGGCCCCGAGGTAGGCGGGGTGGTCGTAGAACGGCGGCACCACCTGGAGGTAGGGAGTGTTCCAGCGTCCTCCCGCGAGCCGCAGCACCTGCTCGATCGAGGAGCCGGTGGCGGCGGAGCTGTACTGGGGGTAGAGCGGGAAGACGACCAGGCGGGCAATCCCGGCGCGCGCGAAGCGGTCGAGCGCGCTCGCGATCGAGGGATTCCCGTAGCGCATCGCGAGCTCCACCTGCACGGCCTCGCCGAGGCGCGCCTGGACTTTCTCCGCCAGCGCGCGGCCATGAACCAGCAGTGGTGAGCCCTCGGGGCCCCAGATCTTGCGATAGGCCGCCGCCGAGGCACGCGGCCGGCGCGGCAGAATCAAAAGCTCGAGGACCAGGAAGCGGGTGAGCGCCGGGACGTCCATCACGCGCGGGTCGGAGAGGAACTCGCGCAAATAGCGACGCACCTCGCGCGGGCGCGGTGCGTCCGGGGTGCCGAGGTTGACGAGCAGGAGGCCGACGCGTTCGGTCATCCGAGCCGCCCGCGGTGCGCGCCCCAGCGACTCGAGCAGGTGGGCCGCCGCGGGTCGGCGTATCGTACATGCAGGCCAGGGCCAGCCGCTGCCAGCCGCGGGTTCTCCCCGCTGGCGACACGATTCCGCCACAGTTCGCGAGCACCCTTTTCGCAGTGCTCGGGAGGTGCGGAATGAGAGGGCGGTTGGCGATCGCGGCAGGGGTGGCGCTGCTGATGTGCGCTGTTGCGGGCCGAGGCGACGAGCCACTGCTCCAGGGCCGGGTGGTGGACGAGCGCGGCCGGCCGATCGCAGGCGCCGAGGTCTACCGCCAATGGGATGGTTTCTCCTGTGCAGAGATGCAGCGCCGGCGCGAGGCGCCGGAAGAGGCCGCGACCGATCGCGATGGCCGTTTCTCGTTCCCCATCCCCCATCCGGGCGAGGCGCACCTGGTGGTGTTCGCGCCGGGACATGTGGCACTGACCACGCCGAGGTTCCGTTTTTCCTCCGCTCCTGCGAGCCACCACCTGCCACCCATCACCCTCCAGCGCGGTGTGGTCGTCTCTGGGCGCGCGATCGATGGCCGGGGTCAGCCACTGGCCGGAGTCGGCATCTGGATCGATCGCCTCTGGCCAACTCCCAATTTCAGGCCGCGAAGGAGGGGCGCAGGCCCGCCGCCGCCGGAGGTGCTCACCGATTCCGAAGGCGGCTTCGAGCTCGCCGACCTGCCCGCGGGCAAGGCGTTTGCGGTATCTGCGAGGCGCTCTGACCTCTCCAGCGCCTACCAACGCAACCTGATGACTCCCCTCGGGGAGCCGCTGACGCTGGTTCTCCACGACCGGGTCCGGCTGAGCGGCCAAGTCCTCGACGAGGACGGGGCCCCCGTCCTCGTCGCGACCGTAAGTCTTCAGGACCACGGCCCGGAAGGCACTGGGCCCCCGGACCCGCTCGCCGTCGATGCCGACGGCCGGTTCGTCTTGCCTGCGGTCGAGGTGGGAGTGATCTCCCTCTTCATCGAAGCAAACGGCTTTCGGGCTCAGGACCTCGCGGTGGAGGTCGAGCCCGGAGGGCTCGGCAGGGAGCTGGTGGTGACCCTCCGGCGCACCGGCGAGGTGGCCGGCCGGGTAACGCTCGCCAGCGGCGAGGGCGCAGCTGGGGTGGGGGTGGGATTCGAGGTCGAAGAGCAAAGGCCGGGCTGTGGCGGTGAAGACACCAGCGTGCTGACCGATGCCCAGGGCTACTACCGGCTGGCCGGCGTCCCCGTGGGTACGAGGACGATCCGGGCCCGGCGGCCCGGGGGCTCCCATCGGGAGCAGCGAGTGGAAGTGGGTCTCGGCGGCACTCAGCTCGACCTGGTGCTGCCGCCGGCGTATCCGGTCAGTGGGCGGCTAGTGGACGAGCACGGCCGGCCGGTCGCCCGTGCGAAGCTGGACTTCATCATTCCGGAACAGAACGCACTCGCCGCCTTCGCTCTCACCCAGGAAGACGGCAGCTTCACCACCGACCCGCTTGCCGACGGGGTCTACCACATATCCGTCTGGCCCCGCGGTGGACCTCGCAACCCGCCGCGAGCCCCATTGGAGGCGATCTCCGTGGAGGTCGCTGGCGGCCCGTTGACCGGGATCGAGCTCCGCTTGAACGCGCCTGCCGCGCTGTCGGTGCGGGTCGTGGGCGTGGCGCCCGAGGAGGCGCTGGAAGTCCTCGTCTCGGCGAAGCGAAACCAGTGGAGAACCGTGTCGCCCAGGTCGGCCGAGCTGGGCCGGTACGACTTCACGGGGCTCGAGGCAGGGGAGTGGACGGTGATCGCCTACCTCTCGACCCAACGGCGCTCGGTGAGCGTCGTCGTCGTCCTCGAACCGGGCGCCGCCGAGCTCGTGGAGCTCGACCTGGACCCGCGCTCGGCGCAGTGAGCGGGCGCGAGCGCGGCGATCTGATTCGACTGTCCGCACCGCCTTGACCCCTCGAAACCCGCCACGGTAGACTGCGCCGGCTTTAAACAACGAGCACGAGTCGCTTCTCGCCGGGGAGATGCCTTGAGGATGGTCTGCGAGCGTCGTCGCGCGCGGCTGATCGATCGGGGGCTGAGCTAGCGCGTGGCGCAGATTTTTCCGCGCTGGACCAACGAGTTGCCGCTGCGCATTGCCGCGGCCGGCGCCGCGCTCGGCGGCTTGGTGGTCGCCGGCGTCTGGTACTACTTCTCCCCTCGCTACACCGACGTGGGCTATCAGCCGGTGCAACCGGTGGCCTACAGCCACAAGCTCCACGCCGGCGAGCTCGGCATCAACTGCCTCTACTGCCACGCCACCGTGGACCGCGCGCCGGTCGCCGTGGTGCCGCCCACCGAGGTGTGCATGAACTGCCACCGGGTGGTCAAGCGTGATGCGGAGACGCTGGTGGTAGTGCGCGACAGCGCTTCCTCCGGGCGGCCGATCCGCTGGGTGCGGGTGCACAACCTCCCCGGCTTCGCGTTCTTCGACCACCGGCCCCACCTGCGCGCCGGGGTCGGCTGCGCGACCTGCCACGGGCGCATCGACCAGATGGAGGAGGTGGCGCAGGCGCAGCCGCTGTCGATGAGCTGGTGCCTGGACTGCCACCGCAACCCCGACCCTTACCTGCGACCGGCCCAGGAGGTGACCAACATGGACTGGAGCCCGCCGCGGGATCAGCTCCAACTGGCGGCCAGTATCAAGGAAGCCAAGGGGCTGCAGCCGCCCGTCGACTGCACGGGGTGCCACCGGTGAGCAAGCCTTCCGAGAGCGAGCCGAGCACCTGCGGCCCGGGCTGTGGCTGCGGGGGAGGCGTGGAGGCGCCTCGCCGCGAGCACTGGCGCAGCCTCGAGCAGCTCGCCGGCACGCCGGAGGCGCGGGCTTTCCTCGAGCGCGAGTTCCCCGCGGGCGCGTCGGAGCTTCCCGAGGGCATCGACCGCCGGTCCCTGGTGCAGCTCCTGGGGGCCTCGCTGTCGCTCGCCGGGCTCGCCGGCTGCCGCCGCCCGGTCGAGAACATCGTGCCCTTCGTGACCCCGGCCGAGGATCTGGTGCCCGGGGTCCCGAAGCGCTACGCCACCACCATGCCGTTCGGCATCGACGGCTACGGCCTGCTGGTCGAGAGCCACGAAGGCCGGCCGACCAAGATCGAGGGCAACGAGCTCCATCCGGCGACCGCCGGCACCGCCAGTGCGCACATGCAGGCCTCGATCCTCAGCTTGTACGACCCGGACCGGTCGCAGCACGTGGTGCAGCGCGCCGGTGCGGGCGCCGCCGGCTCGTCGACGCACAAGACGTGGGCCGACTTCGTCGCCGCCTGGAGGGCGCTCGAGACGGGCTACCTTGCAACCGGCGGCGCCGGCCTCGCGGTGCTCGCCCCGGCGTCGTCGTCGCCCACCCTGTTCCGGCTCGCCGGCGCCCTGCGCCAGCGGTTCCCGCAGCTCCGCTGGGCCACCTGGGAGCCGGTCTCCGAGGAGAACGCGCTCGCCGGCGCGGCGCTGGCCGCCGGCCGGCCGCTCAAGGCCACCTACGATCTCGCCGCGGCGCGGGTGATCGTGAGCCTGGACGCCGACCTGCTGCTCTCCGAGAGCAATGCCGTGGCGCACGCGCGCGGCTTCGTCGCGGGCCGCCGGCTGGCCTCCGAAGAGGAGCCGATGAACCGGCTGTGGGTGGTGGAGAGCGCCCACACCACGACCGGGGCCATGGCGGACCATCGCCTGGCCCTGCCGAGCCGGGAGATCGGGAGGTTCGCGCTGGCGCTGGGCCATGCCCTGGCCGCCGCGGGCGTGCCGGTGGCGCTCCCTGCCCCGGCCGGCGGCGTCCCGGGGGTGGACGCGCGATGGATCGGGGTCCTGGCCAAGGATCTGGCGGCGAACGCGGGCCGGAGCCTGGTGGTCGCCGGCCGCGAGCAGCCGCCGGCGGTCCACGCCCTGGCCCTGGCGATCAACGCCGCGCTCGGCAACCTGGGCTCGACCGTCCTGCTGCGCGAGCCGGTCGACGTGCTGGCCCCGAGCACCACGGAGCTCGCGGGCCTGGTCACGGCGATGCGCGCCGGTGCGGTCTCGACGCTCGTGATCCTGGGCGGCAACCCGGTCTACGACGCGCCGGCCGACCTCGCCTTCGAGCCCGCTCTGGCGAAGGTGGAGAACGTGATCCACCTGGGTGTCGCGGCGGACGAGACGGCGGAGCACTCCGACTGGCACCTCCCCGAGGCCCACTTCCTCGAGGCCTGGGGCGATTGCCGGGCGGCGGATGGCACCGCCAGCGTGGTCCAGCCCCTGATCGAGCCCCTGTTCGCGGGCCACAGCGCCATCGAGCTGATCGGCCTGCTGGCGAGCGGCGAGGAGAAGCCGGGCTACGACCTGGTGCGCGAAACCTGGCGCGCCCTGCTGGCGGCCGGCGAGGCTCCGACTGCATTCGACAATGCCTTCAACCGCGTGCTCCACGACGGCCTGCTGGCCGGGAGCGCGACGGCGCCGGTGGCGATGGCGCCGGTGGCGATCTCGGCCGCGTCCGCCGCGGGCCTGGCCGGCCCGGAATCCACCGGCCTCGAGCTTTCGTTCCGGCCCTCGCCGGCGGTGCACGACGGGCGCTTCGCCAACGTCGGCTGGCTGCAGGAGCTGCCCGACGCGGTGACCAAGCTCACCTGGGGCAACGCCGCCCTGCTCGCCCCGAGGACCGCCGAGCGCCTCGGCCTCGAGAACGAGGACGGCGCGCGCCTGGCGGTGGGCGGCTCGCCCAATGCTGGTGTTGGGATCGAGCTGCCGGTGTGGATCGTGCCCGGGCAGGCCGAGGACACTGTGATCGTGCACCTGGGCTACGGCCGGCGCATTTCCGGCCGCGTGGGCACGGGGGTCGGGGTCGACGTCTATCCGCTGCGCACCAGCGCGGCGCTCGGCTTCGTCTCCAGCGCGACGCTCGAGCCCTCGGGCAAGCGGCATCGCCTGGCCCAGACCCAGGACCACGGCACCATGGAGGGCCGCCCGGTGGTGCGCGAGGCCACCCTCGAGGAGTGGCACCACGAGCCGCACTTCGCGGCCGAGATGGTGGAGATCCCGAAGACCGGGCCGCTGTGGGACGAGCACCGCTACGACGAGGGCCCACAGTGGGGGATGAGCCTGGACTTGAACGCCTGCACCGGCTGCAACGCGTGCGTGGTCGCCTGCCAGAGCGAGAACAACGTCCCCATCGTCGGCCACGAGCAGGTGCGGCGCGGCCGCGAGATGCATTGGCTGCGCATCGATCGCTACTTCTCGGGCGAGCCTGAGCACCCGGAGATGGTGTTCCAGCCCATGCCCTGCCAGCAGTGCGAGAACGCCCCCTGCGAGCAGGTCTGCCCGGTGGCGGCCACCGTGCACACCGAGGACGGGCTCAACGCGATGGTCTACAACCGCTGCATCGGCACCCGCTACTGCTCGAACAACTGCCCCTACAAGGTGCGGCGCTTCAACTTCTTCAACTACACCAAGGACACGCCCGAGCTGCTCAAGCTGGCCGCCAACCCGAACGTCACCGTGCGCTCGCGCGGCGTGATGGAGAAGTGCACCTACTGCACGCAGCGCATCCAGCGCGCCCGCATCGACGCCAAGATGGCCGAGCGGCCGCTCGCCGACGGCGACGTGAAGACCGCCTGCCAGCAGACCTGCCCCACGCAGGCGATCGTCTTCGGCGACATCCGCGACCCGCAGGCGCAAGTCAACGAGCGCAAGGGCAGCAGCCGCAACTACGTGCTGCTGGCGGAGCTCGGCAACCGGCCGCGCACCAGCTACCTGGCGCGCATCAGGAACCCCCATCCCGAGCTGGCGGGGGCATAGCGTGCGCGGCCACCACCTCGCTCTTGCACTGCTTCTTCTCGCCCTCTCCGGGTGCGCCCGCGGCTGCACCTCCAGCCGGCCGCCGATCCACGTCAACCCCAACATGGACCAGCAGCCGCGCTACGAGCCGCAGGCGGCGAGCGCCTTCTTCTACAACGGCGCCGAGATGCGCCTGCCGGTTCCCGGCACCGTGGCGCGCGGCGAGCTGCGCGACGACGGGCCGTACTGGACGGGCAAGGACGCCGCCGGCGCCTTCGTGGCCAGCGTGCCGATGCCGGTCGACGACGCGGTGCGCGGGCGCGGCGCCGAGCGCTACGGGATCTACTGCGCCGTCTGCCACGACCAGAGCGGCGACGGCAAGGGCGTGCTCTTCGAGCGCGGCAAGGTACCCACCACCTCGTTCCACATCGACCGGCTGCGCCAGATGCCCGACGGCCAGATCTTCGACACCATCACCAACGGGGTCGGCCTGATGCCGTCGTACCGGTACCCGATTCCGGTCGCGGATCGCTGGGCGATCATCACCCACGTGCGCGCGCTCCAGGAGCGCCGCGCCCAGCGCCTGAGCGGCCGGCTGGCCGCGGCATCGACGCCCGCCGCGGCTCCCGCGGCCGCTCCTCCAGCGGGGACTCCATGAACAAGCGGATGCTGCTCGCCATCCTGGCCACCCTCGCCGGTTTCGCGGTGACGGTCGGGATCGCCACCTTCCTGCTCTCCCGCGAGTACCACGCGCCCTACCGGCCGCCGGCGGCGGTGGTGGAGGAGACGCCACGCGAGCAGGGCATCGAGGACCAGAAGGCCGAGCAGGAGACGCGCGACCAGGCGAGGCCCTACCAGGAGGTCGAGTACCGGCAGTTCCCGCGCATCGGCAGCCGGGTGGCGGTGTGGATCGCGGCGCAGCTCCATCTGCTGTTCGCCGCCTTCGTGCTGGCGGTGCCGCTGTTCGCGCTGATCATCGAGTACATCGGCTACCGCACCAAGGATGCGCGCTACGACCGCCTGGCGCACGAGTTCACCAAGCTGCTGTCGGTGTCGTTCTCGCTCACCGCGACCTTCGGCGCGATGCTGACCTTCGGCCTGATCATCCTCTACCCGAAGTTCACCACCTACCTGGTCAGCGTCTTCTCTCCCACCTTCCTGCCTTACGTGGGCCTCTTCTTCTTCGAAGCCTTCTTCCTCTACACCTACTACTACGGCTGGGGGAAGTTCTCGCCCCGCGTCCACCTGCTGCTCGGGGTGGGGCTGAACGTGGTCGGCACGCTGATCATGCTGATCGCCAACGCCTGGCTCACCTTCATGACCTCGCCGGCGGGGATCTCCGAGCAGGGCGCCGTGATCAGCACCTGGGAGGCGGTGACCAACTACACCTGGATGCCGATCAACGTCCACCGCATCATCGCCAACGTGGCCTTCGGCGGCTCGGTGGCCGCGGCCTACGCCGCCTTCAAGTTCCTGGGGGCGTCGACCGACGAGGAGCGCGCGCACTACGACTGGATGGGCTACATCGGCAACTTCGTGGCGATCTGCGCCTTCCTGCCGCTGCCCTTTGCCGGCTACTACCTGGCCAAGGAGATCTACGCCTACTCCCAGACCCTCGGCCTGACCATGATGGGCGGCGCCTTCTCCTGGCTGTTCATCATCCAGGCGGTGCTGATCGGCAACCTCTTCCTGGGCGCCAACTACTACCTGTGGCTGGGCATGGGGCGCATCGCCGGCGCCGCGCAGTTCCAGAAGTACATCAAGTATCTGCTGATCCTGGTGGCGATCTGCTTCGCGGTGTGGGCCACGCCGCGCTCGATCATCGCCACGGTGTCGGAGGTGCGGGCGATGGGCGGCTCGGCGCACCCCGCGCTGGGCGTGCTGGGCGTGATGTCGGCGAAGAACACCGCGGTCAACATCCTGATCTTGACCACCTACGTGAGCTTCCTGCTCTATCGCCGCGGCGGCAAGACCCCGACCGTGCCGTGGGCCAAGGCGGGAAACCTGGCGCAGCTCGCCATCTTCCTGGCGGCGGCCTCGATCGTGATCTTCCTCGGCGTGTACGGCTACTTCGTCGAGGCCGCGGTGCGCATCGCCTTCTCGGTGCCGCAGGTGCTCTCGGTGCTCGTGGCGATGGTGTCGGTGACGGTGATCGACATCTTCCTGTTCAGGAACGCCAAGCAGTCCGGTGAGCCGCGCTGGGGCCAGATCTCGCCCATCTCGCAGTACGTGCTGATCTTCATCGCCGTCACCTTCACCTGGCTGATGGGGCTGATGGGCTACGTGCGCTCGGGTCTGCGGCAGCACTGGCACGTCTACGGGGTGGTCCGCGACACCTCGGTCGACGCCTTCACGCCCACGCTGGGGTTCGCCACCCAGATCGTGTCGGTGACGGTGCTGATCTTTTTCCTGCTGATCGGCTTCGTGTTCTGGCTCGCCAGCCTGGGCGGCAAGAAGGACTGGGAGCCCCGACCCAAGGCCTCCGGGCCGGGCTCGCCGGGGGCGAGCAGCGCCCCGGCCCTGCCCAAGGACGTGGAGGCGGCCGCGTGAAGGTGCCGGTCAGCCTCCGCATCGCCGCCCTGGCACTGGCCACCACGGGGTTCTACACCTACGTCGGCCAGCTCGTCCCGCAAAAGGAGGTGCACCCGCCGAAGGAGGTGGTGCTCCCCAAGGACATGAAGCCGGAGGAGATGCTCCGCATCGGCCGCGAGATCATGGACGGCAAGGGCCTCTGCTTCACCTGCCACACGGTGGGGAAGTCGGGCGCCTTGCGCTTCCCGGACCTCGCGGGCATCGGCGCCCGTGCCGGGCAGCGCATCCCGGGCCTCTCCGATGTCGAGTACCTGGCGCAGTCGATGTACGAGCCGGACAAGTTCATCGTGCCCGGCTTCAACCCCGGGATGCCGCAGATCAGCAAGCCGCCGATCGGGCTCACCGACGCCGAGATCCTGACCGTCATCGCCTACCTGCAGAGCCTCGGCGGCACCACCACGGTCACCCTCGAGACCAAGCTGCCTTGGCAGGCCGGCGGCGCCGGCCTGGTGGGGGGCGCCCCCGCGGCCCCGGCTGCCGAAGCTCCGGCCCCGGCCGGCGGCGAGCCCGCCGCCGAAACCCCGGCCCCGGTCTCCAGCCACTGAACGATGGACGGTAGAGGGCCCTCGAGATGAACCTGCCGATCGTCCTCTGGGTGGTGCTGCTGCTGGTGGGCGTGCAGGTGCTGCTGCGCCTGCGCCGCGCCGGCACCTTCCTGTGGACCGTGGCGACCTGGATCTCGGTGTGGGTGTTCCTGCGCTTCGGCTTCGAGGTGCCGATCCCGCAGTCGGTGATCTCGCTCTACATGGCGATCGTCACCGGGGCGACCGTGGCCTACGTCACCTCCAGCCGCGAGCGGCTGCGCGCCTTCACCGCGCCGCTCGTCCGCCTCTGCGTGGAGCCCCGGCGCCGCCCGGTGCTCTACGCGGTCGTGCTGTTGATCCCGGCGCTCGCGGCGCTGGGGGTCTATCGGCAGATGAACGTCAAGCTCGAGGCGCCGGCCTTCGGCCGCACCATCCACCCGGCGCCGCCCGACTCGATCACCGTGCACGACCGCCAGCTCGACCTCATCACCCTGGACAACCCCTACCGCGCGCTGCAGACGAGCGACCCCGGGGCGTTCGCCGGCCACGTCGCCAACGGGCGGCGGGTCTACTACCAGAACTGCTTCTACTGCCACGGCGACGCGATGCGCGGCGACGGCATGTTCGCGCACGGCCTGAACCCGATCCCCACTAACTTCCCGGAGCAGGTCGGATTGCTCCAGGAGTCCTTCCTCTTCTGGCGCATCGCCAAGGGCGGTCCCGGCCTGCCGGAGGAGGGCGGCCCCTGGGACACCGCCATGCCCGCCTGGGAGAGCTTCCTCACCGAGGAGGAGATGTGGGACGTGGTGCTCTTCCTCTACGAGTTCTCGGGAGTGCTGCCGCGGGCGCGCGAGGAGGTGCACGAGTGAGCCGGGGCTGGCGCAGCCTGCTGCTGGTCGGCCTCCTCCTCTGGGCGGCCGCGGCCCAGGCCCAGGACGACCTGCCCGGCGGGGAGCTCTACCAGAAGCTCTGCTCCCAGTGCCACGGCGAGAACGGCGACGGCAACGGCACCGCGGCGCCGCGCTTGAAGCCGCGCCCCCGCGACTTCACCTCCGGCAAGTTCAAGATCCGGCACACGCCGAGCGGCGCCCTACCCACCGACGACGATCTGCGCGACGTCATCCGCGAGGGCATGCCCTACACCTCGATGCCGGGTTGGGCGCACCTCTCCGACGCCGAGATCAACGAGCTGATCGCCGCGGTCAAGTCCTTCTCGCCCGACTTCGCCAACCCGGAGCGCAAGCCGGAGCCGCTCCCGGTCCCCAAGGTGCCAGCGATAACGCCCGAGTCGGTGGAGAAGGGCAAGGAGGTCTACGCTCGCATCGGCTGCCCGGCCTGTCATGGCGAGGTAGGGCGCGGCGACGGCACCTCGGCGCCGACGCTCCAGGACGACTGGGGCAATCCCATCCGCCCCGCCGACCTCACGATGCGCTGGACCTACCGCGGCGGCCCGACGCGCGAGGACATCTACCGCACCTTCACCACCGGCATGAACGGCACGCCGATGCCGTCCTTCGCCGACTCGCTTTCCGACGAGGAGCGCTGGCAGCTCGTCGACTACATCTACTCGCTCGATCCCCGCGACGCGCCCGGCTATGCCGAGCTGCTGCGGGTCCAGTGGACCGCCGAGGAGCTGGACCTCGCGCGTGGCGCCGAGCTCTTCGCGAGCGCGCCGCCGGCGCTCTTCCCGGTCGTCGGCCAGATCACCGAGCCGGGCCGCGCCTTCCACCCACCCGCCACCGCCCTCACCGTGCGCGCCGTCTACAACGCGCGGGAGATCGCCTTCCGGCTCACCTGGCACGATCTGCGGGCCGACGTCAGAGGCCGCAACGCCCCCGACCTGCCGGCGCCCGAGGAGGAGGCCGGCGCCGCCGGGCAGGAGGCGCCCGAGGGGAGCTTCTGGGGCGACGAGGAGGCCGCGGCGGGCGCGGACACCGGGGCCGCGGGCGAGGGTGGCGACTTCTGGGGCGAGGAGGCGGCTCCGGCCGCCGATGCTGGCGAGGGCGACTTCTGGGGTGACGAGGGCGGCGCGGCCGCCGGGGCCGGCGCGGGGGGCGGAAGCGGGTTCTCGGACGCGGTCGCCATCCAGCTCCCATCCCAGATGCCTTCCGGCATCCGCAAGCCCTACTTCATCTTCGGCGACGCCCAGAACCCGGTCGATCTCTGGTTCCTGGACCTGGCGACCCAGGCCGTGCAGCGCTACACCGGCGCGGGCAGCAAGAACCTGACCGTGGTCGAGGGCGAGGACGTCGAGGCGGTCGCGAGCTACGACCGCGGCGAGTGGTCGGTGATCATGAAGCGTGCCCTGCGGGGCAGCAGCAGCGTGAGCCTCGCTCCCGGGCAGTACGTGCCCATCGCGTTCTCGATCTGGGACGGCCACGAGCAGGAGCGGGGCAACAAGCGGGGCTTGACCCAGTGGATGTACTTGTACACCATGCCGCAGGAGAGCCCATCGCCCGTCGGGCCGATGCTCGCCACCGCCCTGGCGGTGCTGGCGATCGAGGTCCTGCTGGTCGTCTGGGTGCGGCGCCGGCAGGCGCGCCCCGGTGAACGCGAAATCGGCGGGCGCGAGATCGATGGGCCCGAAACCAGCGAGCGCGGCAATCAGCCAACCGGAGAGGTTCAAGCACATGTATAGCAAGATCTACGTTCCGGTCGACAACTCCGACTTCTCGAACCGCGCCATCGCCAACGCGGTGGCGCTCGGCAAGGCGTTCGACTCGCAGCTCGTGGGCAGCCACGTCTACGCGGCGCGCATGCACGACTACCGCTTCAAGCAGATGGAGTACACGCTGCCCGACGAGTACCTGGACGAGGTCGAGCTCGAGCGCCAGCGCAAGATCCACGACAGCCTGATCACCCTCGGCCTGAAGCTGATCTCGGAGAGCTACCTCGACCAGATGCAGAACCTCTGCCGCGACAGCGGCCTGGCCTTCGAGCCGCGGATGATGGACGGCAAGCACCACACCGAGCTGGTGCGCGACATCCAGAGCGTGGACTGCGACCTGGTGGTGCTGGGCGCGCTCGGCATCGGGCGGGTCAAGGACAGCGAGATCGGCTCGGTGTGCGACCGCGTGGCGCGCTCGAGCCAGCGCGACGTGTGGGTGGTCAAGCACCTGCCCAAGAAGGACGAGGCGCCGGGAGACACCATCCTGGTCGGCATCGATGGCAGCCCGCAGTCGTTCGGGGCGCTGGCGACGGCGATCGAGCTCGCCAAGCGCTTCGAGAAAAAGGTCGAGATCATCGGCGTCTACGACCCGTACCTCCACTACTCGGTGTTCCACGGCATCGTCGGCGTGCTCTCCGAGAAGGCTTCCAAGGTCTTCCGCTTCGAGGAGCAGAACCAGCTCCACGAGGAGATCATCGACACCGGCCTGGCGCAGATCTACCAGTCGCACTTGGACGTTGCCGAGCGCATGGCGCTCGACGCCGGCGTCGTGGTCGCCAAGACCCTGCTCGACGGCAAGGCCTTCCAGAAGGTCCTCGACCACGTGCGCAAGACCAACCCATGGCTGCTGGTGGTGGGCCGCATCGGCGTGCACAGCCCGGCCGACGAGACCGGCCTGGGCAGCAACAGCGAGAACCTGTTGCGCCGCTGCCCCTGCGACGTGCTGCTCTCCACCCGGCTCGCCTATCCGGACATCGACGTGCGTGCCGAGGAGAGCATCAAGTGGACCCCGGAGGCCGAGGAGCGCATGCTGCGCGTGCCGCCGCAGGTCAAGGGGATCGCGCGCACCGGCATCCTGCGCCTGGCGCTCGAGAAGGGCCACAGCGTGATCACCAACTCGGTGATCGACGAGGCCATGGACCGCTTCATGCCCAAGCAGGCGCGGGACGTGACCTTCCAGCTCGCCGAGCGCATGGCGCTCGAGCTCGCCCAGCGCCAGCCGGTCGCGATCTGCAAGCGCTGCGGCGTGGCGGCGAGCGAGCCGGACGCCGTGCGCTGCGGGGTGTGCGGCTCGGCCGAGCTCGAGCGCATCGACCGCGAGACTCTGGAGCGCATCGCGCAGGCCGAGGGCGCGTTGACCGAGGAGGTCACCTACGACGGCAGGAAGCTCCAGTGGAGCGAGGCCGCGCGCCGCGCGCTGTGGACGCTCAAGGACGCCTACAAGCGCCGCCGCGCCAAGGCGCGCATCGAGAAGACGGCGCGGCTGCGCAAGCTCCCAACCATCACCCTCGAGCTGGCGCAGCAGGTGGTCGAGGAGGAAACCGGCGTGCCGCTGGCGGCAGGGATCGCCGCCGCCGGCGACGCGCCGACCACGGCGTCGATGGACGAGGCGCCTGAGGAGCAGGCGCCAGCGGAGCAGGCGGTAGCCGGGAGCAATGGGTCGGCGCCCGCCGTCGACGCCGCCGGCGAGAAGCGCCTCATCGCCCGCGATGGCAAGCACGTGCCGCTGCTGTCGGCCTTCGCCTGGCAGGGCGAGGCGGTCGAGCGCATCCTGCGCGTGCCGGCCGGCTTCATGCGCAACCGCACCCAGGACCGCATCGAAGCGCTGGCCGCCGAGCGTAGCCGCGACTCCATCAACCTGGCGCTGGTCGAGGAAGGCATCGCCATCGGCCGGCAGCTCATGGAAGAGATGATCAAGACTCAGGCGAGTGAAAAGGGGGCCGCGGCCAAGGGCGTGAGCGCCGAAGGTGGGACCCAGGCCGCCGACGGCAACGGCTCTCCCCATGCCACCAGCCCCCATCCCGAGGGCAACGGAACATCGGCGTCCGGGGATGCGAGCCACGCCGTTGCCATCGAGGCCACACCGCTCGAGGACCGCAAGCCGCCGATCAACGAGGTGGGCTCGCCCTCGGCCCTCCAGGCCCGCCGAGCCGGGCCGCACCCGGAGCTCGAAGGCACGTAGAGGCGTGTATCGACCCAGGCTAGTCACAGGGCGGCGATGACCGCCTACCGCTTCTGCCGCACGGACGACCGCGCTCTGCTGATCGCGGCCTACGAGGCGTGCCGGGGGCCGGAGGATGCCGGTGAGCCCGCGCTCGACGTCGCCGGCTTCAAGCAGCTCGTGCGCGACCTCGACCTGTGGTGCTCGAGCTCGATGGTGGCGTTCGAAGGCCGTGAGCCGATCGGCGTGCTGCTGGGCGCGAAGCGCCCTACCGCGACCCTGATCTACGCTCTGCGCGTGCATCCGCAGCATCGTCGGCGCGGGCACGGCCGGCACCTGCTGACCTCGCTCGGCCAGAAGCTCGCCATCCTGGGCCCGCCGCGCCTCGTCGCCGAGGTGCCGGCGGAGCGCGAAGCGGCGCGTGCGGTGTTCGAGGCGTGCGGCTGGAAGCTCGAGGGCTGGCTCACCGACTGGCGCCGGGCAGGCGGACCACGGGCCCTGGCCGCCAGCGGGGCGCACGACGCCTTCGCGCCGATTGCCTTCCAGGAGCTCGTGGCCGCCGGGTTGCTACCAGTGGCAGGTCCGATCGAGGCTGGTGAGGCGGAGGCCGATCCGGCCGGGGCCGGCCTGTCCGGTGCCCGCGTCACTACCTGCTGGCAGCGGGACCCGGCAGCGCTCGCGAAGCGCAGCGAGCGCATCTCCGGGCTGGCGTTTCACTCGCCCGATGGGATCGAGGCCTGGGTGTTGTACGAGCGCGGCGCTTCGCGCAGGGAGCCCGGCGCCGAAGTCGCCGAGCTCGGCAGCGAGCGAAGCACCGAGGACGGTGCGTGGCAGGTTCTCGCCGCGGGCTTCGCCCCCGGCTCTCTCGGCCGACCGGGACTCGCGGTGCTGATCGAAGAGCTCGCCCGTCTTGCCGCGGGCGCGCCGCTGGTGCTGGCGCGAGCGGCGCCGGATGAGCTCGACGAGAATCTGCTGCGGAACCTGGGCTTCGAGCCGGGCGCGGAGCACCTGCTTTACACGACCGCGGCCCAGGCGGCATAGACTCGCCGGCGAGCGCCAGACCATGCGGACCTACTCTGAAATCCAAGGCGACGGCGGCTCGGGAGTCGCCGAGCAGATCGCCGACCTCGAGGCCGCGATCGCGCAGCGCATGGCCGGAATCCGCCACGTGGTGGCGGTGGGCTCGGGCAAGGGCGGCGTCGGCAAGAGCACGCTCACCCGCCAGCTCGGCGCCGTGCTCGCGGCGGGCGGCCGGGCGGTGGGCATCCTGGACGCCGATTTCAACGGCCCGAGCCAGGCCCTGCTCGGCGGCGTGCGGGACGTGCCGCCGCTGCCCGGTGAGCAAGGCCTGCTGCTGCCGCGCAGCCGCGACGGGCTGCAGATCCTCTCGGTGGGGAGCCTGCTCGCCGAGGGCGAGGCCCTCTCCTGGCCCAGCGCGTCGCCCAGGCACTCACACGTCTGGCGCGCCACGCGCGAGTTCGCCAAGCTCGCCGAAATGCTGGCCGCGGCCCACTGGGGGACGCTCGACGTGCTGCTGGTCGACCTGCCGCCGGGCCCGGAGCGGACCGCGCAGTTCGCCGAGTTCCTCGGCCCCGAGGCCGCGGTGCTCCTGGTCTCGATCCCCACGGCTCTGGCCCGCGGCGTGGTGGCCCGCTCCCTCGCCGCCCTCTCGCCGCTGCCCAACCGCGTCCTGGGCTACGTCGAGAACATGAGCGGCTACGCCTGCGCCGGCTGCGGCACCGTGCGCCCGCTCTTCCCCGAGGACGCTCAGGCGCAGGAGCTGGCGCTGCCCTGCCTCGGCCGGGTGCCCTTCGACCCCGAGCTCGCGCACCTCTCCGACCGCGGCCTCGCGATCACGGACGGGTCGCCAGCGGCCGCGAGTCCGGTGGCCGCCGCGCTCGGAGAGGTCGCGCGGAACCTGCTCGAACGCCTGGGCCACGCCTGACGAAGTCCCCCGGCCCTCGCACGGTGGCCGCGGAGCCGCTGCGGAGTGATCGTGCTATGGTGCCGCATGAATAGTAGGAGCCCCATGCGAGCCATCAAGACCATCGGTGCCAGCGGTCAGATCGCCCTGGGAAAGGAGTTCGCCGGCCGGGAGGTGGCGGTGGAGGAGGTCGAGCCCGGCGTCTGGGTGATCAAGCTCGGCACGTTCCTGCCCGACAGCGAAGCATGGCTCCACGAGCCGGAGACCAGGGCATCTCTCGACCGCGCGCTCGAGTGGGCCGAAGCTCATCCTCCTGCCGAGACGGACTTGGCCGAGCTCGAGCGCCGCCTGAAGCGATGAGCCCGCCGGTCGACGCGGTCCGCATCGACCTCAACAACCCGGAGTTCCAGCAGCAGCTTTTCTCCCTCGACAAGGCCGAGCAGCGTGCCGTGCTCAACACGCTGCGCAAGCTGTCTCGGCTTACCTGGCCGCAGACCTATGTCGACCAGGGCTTGAGGTGGGAGGCGATCCTGTCGCGCAAGGGTCCGCAAGGCGAGCGCCTCTACAGCTTGCGGATCAGCCAGAAGTGCCGCGCGGTAGCCATGCGCGACGGCGCCTGGCTGCTCCTGTTGATGATTCACCCGGATCACGACTCCGCCTACAGCGACTGAGCCTGAACGGACCTCAGCCGGCGCGGCGGGCATCTTGACGAGAGCCGCCCACATATATACGCTTTCGGAATAGTTACGTTCTGCGCAGTTGCACGGAGCGGGGCCTGACAACGCGAAGTACGGCAAGGAGTGACGGCAGCTTGAGCAACCTCGAGTACCACGTCCTGCTGGCGCTGGCGAGCGGCCAGCTCCACGGCTACGCGATCAAGGACGCGATCGCGGCCGAGTCGGCGGGAACCCTCACCCCCAGGGCAGGCTCCCTCTACCGGGTGTTGGCCCGGCTGATGATCCACCGCCTGGTTGTCGAGGTGCAGCCCGTCGACGAGCCCTCGCCCCATCCGGGCCTGGCACGGCGGTACTACGCCTTGACCGCTGCGGGGCGCCGGGCGCTGGCAGCGGAGGCCCAGCGCCTACAGCAGACCGCCGCGGTGGCGCAAAGGCGGCTCGGGATGGGCGAGGGCAACTCGTGACGCTCCTGCCCGTAAGACCCTTACCTGTGAGGCCGCTTCCCGCAACAGTTCTCGTCCGGGGGCTACTGCGCCTCTTCCCGGAGCCGTTCCGGGATCAGTTCGGCGCGGGAATGCTCGAGCAGGTAGAGCTTGACTACGAGAGAGCGCGCGCTCGCGGCCTCCCGGCCGCGCTCGGGTTCGCGCTCGCGACAGCGCTGGACCTCGTCCTCTGCGGCATCGCGGAGCGTTGGAATCCGACCTGGGTGGTCCGGCGACGGCCACCGGAGAAAGGGCAAGGCATGCTCAACCAGTGGATCACCGACTTGCGCCACGCGGCGCGCGCCCTGCGCCGCACGCCCGCCGTCACGCTCACCGCCGTCGGCATGCTGGCGCTCGCCATCGGCGCCAACGCCGGGATGTTCAGCGTGGTCAACACCGTGCTGCTCGACCCTCTGCCCTACGGGCGGCCGGGCCGGCTGGTGACCATCTTCGCCTCGGCGCCCGGATCGGACTTCCCGCCGGAGTTCGGCGTGTCTGCGGAGTTCTACTTGCACTACCGCGAACGGTCACGACTGCTCGAGGAGGTCGCGATCTACAACTCGTTCACCTCCACGCTCCGGGTGGGCGACCGCGCCGAGCGCATTCGCATGTCGTGGCCCACCAACTCGCTCTACGCGACGCTCGGCGCGCGCCCCGCCTTGGGCCGCCTGCCGGTTTCCGAGGACGAAGAGCGGGTGGTGGTGATCAGCGACGAGCTGTGGAGCTCCTGGTTCGGGCGCGACCCTTCCGTGATTGGGCGCTCCTTCGAGATCTCGGGCGAGAGCCGCGAGGTGATCGGAGTGATGCAGCCCGAGTTCAAGTTCCCGAACAACGGCACCCTGCTGTGGATCGCCAGCGAGGTCGATACCGAGGACCTCGAGGTCGGGGACTTCGGCAGCCCGCTCGTGGCACGCATGGCGCCGGGGGCGACGCCGGAGCAGGTGGCCGACGAGCTGACCACCCTGGCGCGGCAGCTCCCGGAGCGCTTCGGCGGGACGCCCAACTACGCGCGCCTGATCGGGCAGCACCGCGCCGTCGTCCGCCCGCTCCTCGAGCAGCTCGTGGGGTCGGCCTCCTGGTCGCTGTGGATCCTGCTCGGCTCGGTCGCCATCGTGCTG
>JBIOXV010000043.1:0-9364 GCA_044869805.1 Thermoanaerobaculia bacterium
GCCATGGTCAGCGAGCTGCCGATCAGCACCGCGGTGTTGAACACCCCGAGCTTGATGTCGAGCTCGTGGCTGCCGGCCTGGAAGGCGAGCGGGAACTCGCGGCGATAGAGCGTGTAGGCGAGGAACATGCCCCCGAAGAACATGATCTCGGTCACCAGGAACAGCCACATGCCCAGCGTCGAGGACTCGCGCTGCTGCGCGTACGAGTCGAAGTGGTGAGCGAGCCGTGATGGATGGTTGGGCGGGTGGGTATGTGAGCTAGGCAACGGGCGCCTCCTCACCAGGGAAGGCGAAGATCTTGTCCTTGTTGATGTAGTCGTAGGGCCCGCCGGCAACCTCGGGCGTGGTCTCGAAGTTCTCGGTCGGCGGCGGGGAGGTGGTCTCCCACTCCAGGCCCACGGCCCCCCACGGGTTGTTGCCCGCCACCTGGCCCCTGTACAGCGACCACAGCAGGTAGCAGACCGGCAGCAGGAAGCCGAAGCCGAGGATCGAGGCGCCCGCCGAGGACAGCACGTTCAGCACCTGGAACTCCGCGGGGTAGGTCCAGTAGCGGCGCGGCATGCCCATGTAGCCGACGATGAACTGCGGGAAGAAGGTGAGGTTGAAGCCGATGAACACGCACAACGCCGACAGCTTCGACCAGAAGGCCGGGTACATGCGGCCGAACATCTTCGGCCACCAGTAGTGCAGCCCGCCCAGGTAGCCCATGATCGTGCCGCCCACCATCACGTAGTGGAAGTGAGCGACGATGAAGTAGGTGTCGTGCACGTGGACGTCGATGCCCAGCGTCGCCAGCATGACGCCGGTCAGGCCGCCGATGGTGAACAGGCCGATGAAGCCCAGCCCGTAGAGCATCGGCGTCTCGTAGGACACCGAGCCCTCGTAGAGCGTGGTCGTCCAGTTGAAGACCTTGACCGCCGAGGGGATGGCGACCAGCATCGACAGCACCGAGAACACCGTCGCCGCATAGACCGACTGGCCGGAGACGAACATGTGGTGGCCCCAGACCAGGAAGCCCAGCACGGCGATGGCGATCGAGGCGAAGGCCACCACCCGGTAGCCGAAGACCGGCTTCCGGGCGAACGCCGCCACCAGCTCGCTGATCACGCCCATCGCCGGCAGCACCATGATGTACACCGCGGGGTGCGAGTAGAACCAGAACAGGTGCTGGAAGAGCACCGGGTCGCCGCCCAGCGCCGGGTTGAAGATGCCGATGCCCAAGCCGCGCTCGAGGGCGGCCAGGAACAGGGTCACGGCAATCACCGGCGTGCCGAGCATGATCACCAGGCTGGTGGCGTAGTTGGCCCACACGAAGAGCGGCAGCCGGAACCAGGTCAGGCCCGGGGCGCGCATGCGGTGCACGGTGACGATGAAGTTCAGGCCGGTGAAGATCGAGGAGAAGCCGGCGATGAACACGCCGATCGCCGTCGCCAGCACGTAGGTGTTGGAGTAGGTGGTCGAGAACGGCGTGTAGAAGGTCCAGCCGGTGTCCACCCCGCCGTGCAGCATGGCGTAGAGGGTGAAGGCGGCGCCGATGGTGTACAGGTACCAGCTCGCCAGGTTGATCTTCGGGAACGCCAAATCCTTGGCCCCGATCATGATCGGGATCAGGAAGTTGCCGAGGATCGCCGGGATCACCGGCACCAGGAAGAAGAACACCATCAGCACCCCGTGCATGGTAAACACGCGGTTGTAGGTGTCGCCCTGGAGCAGGTCGCCCGCCGGGGTCAAGAGCTCGAGGCGGATGAGCATCGCCATCACGCCGCCGAGCAGGAACATCACGGAGACCGTGATCAGGTAGAGCACGGCGATCCGCTTGTGGTCCTGGGTGAGGAGCCACGACAGGATGCCGTACTTGCTGTTCAGGTAGTGGCGGCGCGGCAGCTCGGTGGCGGTCGCTTCGACCCCGGGCTCTGGCGCCGTCAGTAGCGATTGGGTGCTCATGGCTCCATCTTCCTCAGGGGACGGCGCCGCCCGCGCTGGCCTGGGACGCGCCTGGCGCCTCCCCGGCCGGCACCGTCTTGGGAAGCGACTTGAGGTAGGCGATCAGGGCGTTCAATTGCTCTTCCGAGACCTGGCCCTGGAAGGTCGGCATCAGCGGCGTGAAACCTGCCACCAGCTTGGCGCCCGGGTTGAGGATCGATTCGCGGAGGTAGTTCTCGTCGGCCACCACCACCCGCCCGGTCGCGAGCTGCACCTGGCTGCCGAAGACGCCGTCGAGCTTGGGGCCGCGCTGCGTGTCGCCCGCCATGTGGCAGGTGTTGCAGGCGAGGGTGGTGAACAGCTCCCTGCCCACTTCGACCGGGGGCCGGGTGGAGGGCCCGCCGGCCAGCCACTCCTCGTAGGCGCGCGGCTCCATGACGGTGACCCAGCCGCCCATCCTCGAGTGCTCGGCGCCGCAGTACTCGGCGCAGAACAGGTGGTAGGTGCCGGGCCGGGTGGCCTCGAACCACACCGTGCTGTAACGGCCGGGGAGCACGTCCTGTTTGACGCGGAAGGCGGGCAGGTAGAAGGAGTGGATGGTGTCCTCGGAGGTCATCGTCATGCGGATCGGCACGCCCACCGGCACGTGCAGGTGGTTGATCTCGCGCGCGCCGGAGGGATGCTGCACCTTCCACATCCACTGCTTGCCGGTGACGAAGTACTCGACGGCGTTGGCGGGCGGCCGCGAGAGGGTGAAGAACACCTTGGTGCCCCAGAAGAAGAAGGCCAGGCAGATGGCGAGCGGGATCGCCGACCAGACGATCTCGAGCGACGCCGGGGCGGTCTCCTCGGTGCCCACCTCGCCCGGCGCCCGGCGCTTGTAGCGCACCGCGAAGAAGATCACCAGCCCGGCGATCAGCAGCGAGAAGAAGAGGCTGATCGCGACCCAGGCCAGGTAGAGCGCGTCGACCTCCGGCGCCACCGTCGAGGCCTGCTCGGGGAACAGGGGGAATTGCGGCATCCTAAGCGGTCCCCAAAGAGGAGTTGCGCCGCCGCTCCCGGCTGAAGGTGACGGCGAGCCAGCCGGCGATCAGAGCGACGGTCAGCGCGCCGGCCAGGCGGACGATGTTCAGGGTCAGGGCGGTGTACCTGCCGCTCGCGGGGTCGTAGCGGAAGCAGTAGAGGAACACGTGGTCCACCACCGATCCGATGCGCTCGGCGGAGGCCTCGACCATCCCCAGCCGCAGTTCGCGGCCCGGGAACTCGAGTCCGAAGTAGTAGCGCGAGAGGCGGCCGTCCGGGGTCGCCAGCACGGCGCCGGCGGTGTGCGCGAACTGCCCCTTGCGCTCGTCGAAGCGGTAGCGGAAGCCGATCGCCTCGGTGAAGCCGCGGATCGACTCCGGTTCGCCGGTCAAGAAATGCCAGCCGCCAGCCGTCTCGCGGCGGCCGTAGCGACCGAGCACAGTGTTCTTGCGCTTGGCGGCGGCCTCGACCGTGTCGCGGGGGTCGAAGGAGACCGCCACCACCTCGTACTCCTTGCCGGGCAGGAAGGGCATGGTGGCGAGGCCGGCGACCAGCCCGTTGATCACCTGCCCGCAGAGCATCGGGCATTCGTAGTAGACGGGCACCAGCAGCACCGGGCGGCGGCCGAAGTAGTCGCCGAGGCGCACGGCCTTGCCTTCCTCGTCGGTGAATCCCAGGTCGAACGGCACCTGCGCGCCCAGCCGCTGGTCGAAGCCGATGTCCTGGAGCTCGTCGGGCATCTTGCTCGACGGAGTGGTTCCCAGCGGATCGCCGAGCGCAGGCTGCGAGGTCGCTTGCGCCAGCGCCGGCGAGAATTCCCAGCCGGCGTGCGCCAGCACCGCCACGGCCAGGGCGGCGAGCGCCGGCTTGCAGCCGGGGCGGGATCTCGGGGAGGGCGTGTGCAGGGGGTTCACCATGGGCCTCGTCGTGGCACGGTCCTCAATGCCCTGGCACCGCTGCCGGCTCGGCTGCCGGCGGGAAGGCGACGACCTCGGCCGTGGGCCGCGGCGCCGGCAGGCCTTGGGCGGCCAGGATCTCGATCGCCCGCGCGATCGGGATGTGGGCGACGCCGCCCTCCTTCGACACCCAGCCATAGCCGTCGAGCGCCCGCTGCTGCTCCTCGAGGTAGGCGGTCAGCTCGGCCTCGGGCACCAGCTCGCTGGCCGGCGAGGGCTGCAGGCGCGGACCCGGCGGCTCGAGGCTCGTCCGCTCCTCGAGCGCCTGCTGCAGGGCGGGCGAGGCCGGGAGGTCGGCCCGCGCCTCCCAGCGCTTCAGCACCACGATCAGGAACCACATCAGCACCATGGAGACCACGATGGTGACCGCCAGCCAGCCGCCGGTCGCGAGGATGGTGCGCACGTCGATCTCGAGATCGAACGCCTCCGCCTCGCCGCCGTGCCCAGCGGCGTGGAGGTCGGGCTGGGGCGCGGCACCCTGGGTGCCGGCGTCGAGATTGTTGGTGAGCTCATTCATCGCCGAGCGCCTCCTCGATATGAGGAGCGTGGATCGGCAGCAGCGGCCGGCTCCGGAGCTCGCGGGCGAAGAGGCCCAGCCACACGCCGCCGATGCCCACCACCGCGGCGAGGTCGGCGAAGCGGGGCAGCAGGCTCTCGGGATGGAAGCCCGGCAGCGGCGCGGTCTGCCAGTAGAGATCGACGAAGCGCATGGCGAGCACCCACAGCGCCACCTTGACGAGGCGCTCGGGATGGCGCTTCAAGTCGCGCGACAGCAGCAGGAAGAACGGCACCGCCCAGTGGCAGATCACCAGCGCCAGGCTGAGCCACTGCCAGCCGTGGCGGGTGCGGTTCAAGTAGAACGGGATCTCCTCCGGCAGGTTCGCCGACCAGATGATCAGGAACTGGGAGAAGGAGAAGTAGGCCCACAGCATGGTGAAGGCCAGCGTCAGCTTGCCGTAGTCGTGGAAGTGCCGGCGCCCGAACACCGCCGCCATCGGCGGCCGCTGCGACAGGTAGTAGCCGGTGGCGATCAGGAAGGCGAAGCCCGCGAGGCCGGCACAGCCGATCACGTAGACGCCGTAGATGGTCGACGACCAGTGCGGGTCGAGCGACATCAGCCAGTCGAAGGAGGCGAAGGTGACCGTGAGGCAGAAGATCAGCAGGCCCGGCGCGGCGTAGACCTGCATGCGGCGCCACAGCGTGTCGTCCCCCGGCGTCTGGTCCTGCGCGAGCGACAACTTCGACAGCCGCCAGGCGAGGAAGCTCCAGATCCCGAAGTAGAGGACGTAGCGGAGGATGAAGAAGCCGCGATTGAGGTAGACAGCCTTGTGCTGGATCAGCTCGTCGGCCGCCGCCTCGGGGCGCGCCCAGGGATAGAGCGCCTGCATGCCGAAGGCGACGACGGGCAGGAAGAGCAGCGCCATCCAGGGCAGGGTGCGGGCACCGGCCTCGAGGATACGCCGCACCACCAGGCCCCAGGCGCCGCGCGACATGTGGTGGAGCATCAGGATGCCGAGGCAGCCCAGGGCGATCAGCAGCCAGTAGAGCCAGCCCAACAGGTAGGCCTGGAAGAAGTGCTGGCGGTTGGAGAAGAGGGCGATCGCCGCTACGCCCAAGCCGACGCCACCCACCAGGAAGGAGCGGGCCTGCAGGCGGGCGATCGCTTCCGGCGCGGCCCAGGAGAGGCTGCGCCAGTTGGCGGGAGGCACCACCCTCGGCTCGGCGTGGTGTGCCGCCGGATGCGACAGTGCCTGCTCGCTCATCGCTAGTGCCCCCCGCCCTCGCCGTGCTCGGCTCCGTCGTGCGCGCCGCGTGCAGGCCGCGAGGCAGCCTTGGCGAGCTCGTCCCGGTCCTCGGCCGAGAGCTCGGCATAGCGGGCGTTCTGCGAGTACTGCAAGGCCCGGATGTAGGCGGCGATCGCCCAGCGGTCCCGGGGCGGCACCTGGTGAGCGTAGCTCGGCATCTGGCCGAAGCCGTTGCCGATCACGTCCACGAAGTAGCCCAGCGGCTGCTCGCGCAGGCGGTCGCTGTGGTAGGTCTGCGGCTGCTTGTAGCCGCGGCGCACGATCATGCCGTTGCCCGTCCCCACGCGGTCGTGGCAGGGCGAGCAGAAGATGTTGAAGCGCTCCTGGCCACGCTCGAGCAGGGCCACGTCCACGGCCATCGGCGGCACCGCGACGAGGCTGCCGTCGGCCGTCTTTCCGGTCAGCAGCACGGTGTCCTCGTCGAGGTGGCCGCGCGCGACGGTGCCCGCCACCGGGTCGCGCGCCGAGCGGCCGTCGGCGTAGAACGCCGACTCCTCGAGCGGGTCGTAGCGCGGCGCGTCGTGCATGTCCTGGCGGCAGCCGGAGAGGACAAGCACGAGAGCTGCGCAGGCCAGGACCGCAAAGCCTCCCGGAGCCGATCTCCCGGCCTTTTCCGGCCCCCTCTCCCCCGCCTTGGGGGAGAGGGCTGGGGAGTGGGGGACAGCGCAACTAGTACTCAACGTCGGATACCTCGCTCGCCCGCTGGCGCGCCAGGAGCTGGCGCACGGCGTCGTGGTCGAACTTCTCGTCGGTGGACTTGATCACCAGGAAGTAGGCGTCGCGCGAGGCGGCGGCGAAGCGCGGCACGTTGAAGACTGGATGATACGGACTGGGCAGCCCGTTCAGGAAGAACATGCCGATGACGGCGCTCGCCGCGGCACCCAGGATGGTGCACTCGAAGGTCGGCACGATGAAGGCGGGCCAACTGTTGAACGGGCGGCCGCCGATGTTGAGCGGGTAGTCGATCACCGAGGTCCAGTACTGGAGGGCGAAGCCCCCGAGCCCGCCCAGGATGCCGCCCACCAGCACCAGCAGCGGCACCTTCGAACGATGGTGGCCGATCTCCTCCCATACCCCCTCGATCGGGTACGGGGTGTAGGCCTCGATCTCCCGGAAGCCGGCCTCGCGGCTGGCGCGGATGGCGTGGAGCAGAGTTTCCGGCGTCGCGAACTCGGCCATCACGCCGTAGAGCTCGGAAGACTCCTGGGCCTTCATGGCGCCGCCCCCTCGGACCCCTCCCGCCGCGCCTTGAGCATCCGCTCGGCCTCCGGCACGATGGTGCGCATCTCGAAGATCGAGATCAGGGGCAGGAAGCGGATGAACAGCGCGAACAGGAAGATGAACAGGCCGATGGTGCCGACGAAGGTCAGGATGTCCCACTTGGTGGCGTGGTAGGTGCCCCAGGAGGAGACCAGGAAGTCGCGGTGCAGGCTGGTGACCACGATTACGTAGCGCTCCAGCCACATGCCGATCGAGACCACCACCGAGACGGCGAACAGCAACCAGGGATTGGTGCGCAGCCGCTTGATCCACAGGATCTGCGGCACCACGCCGTTGCACAGGATCAGCGCCCACCAGGCCGGCCAGTAGGGGCCGGTGATGCGGTTCTTGATCAGGAACAGCTCGTAGGTGTGGCCGCTGTACCAGCCGACGAAGATCTCGACCACGTAGCCGTAGACCACGATCAGGCCGGTGGCGAGCATCACCTTGGCCATGTTCTGGACGTGGCGCTGGGTGATGAAGTCCTCGAGGCCGAAAGCCCAGCGCAAGGGCAGCGCCAGGGTCAGCACCATCGCGAAGCCGGCGAAGATGGCGCCGGCGACGAAGTAAGGCGGGAAGATCGTGGCATGCCACCCGGGAATGACGCCGGCGGCGAAATCGAACGAAACCACCGTGTGGACCGAGACGACCAGCGGCGTCGCCAGCCCGGCGAGCAGCAGGTAGGCGGTCTCGTAGTTGTGCCAATGCCGCGCCGAACCCCGCCAGCCCATCGCGAAGAGGCCGTAGATCTTGCGCCCGATCAGGTTCTTGGTGCGGTCGCGCAGGGTCGCGAGGTCGGGGATCAGCCCGACGTACCAGAAGAGCGCCGACACCGTGGCGTAGGTCGAAACCGCGAAGACGTCCCAGATCAAGGGGCTGCGGAAGTTCGGCCACAAACCCATGGTGTTGGGGTAGGGCAGCAGCCAGTAGGCGAGCCAAGGCCGGCCGGTGTGGAGGATCGGATACATGCCGGCGCAGGCGACGGCGAAGAGCGTCATCGCCTCGGCGAAGCGGTTGATCGACGTGCGCCAGCTCTGGCGCAGCAGCAGGAGGATCGCGGAGATCAGCGTGCCGGCGTGGCCGATGCCGATCCACCAGACGAAGTTGATGATGTCGAAGCCCCAGCCCACCGGCACGTTGATGCCCCAGATGCCGACGCCCTCGAAGAGCAGCTTGGTGACGGCATAGAGGAACAGCATGACGATGGCGAAAGAGATGCCGAAGGCCGCGTACCACCAGCGCGGCATCTTCCTCAGCACCACCGAGGAGATCTTCTCGGTGACCGAGCCCGGCGTGTGGCCGGCGGCGATCACCGGCG
This sequence comes from Thermoanaerobaculia bacterium, assembly GCA_044869805.1. Taxonomy (GTDB): domain Bacteria; phylum Acidobacteriota; class Thermoanaerobaculia; order Multivoradales; family SZUA-115; genus CAWDVR01. The sequence continues at coordinate 8,286 of JBIOXV010000043.1, forward strand.
GCTTGGCCGGGACGATCGAGGCGTGGAGGACTTGCTGTTCCTTCACGCGGGCTCCTGGTCGAGCGTCGGCTCGAGCGCCGGATTCGGGTTGCGCAGCCGGGCCAGATAGCTGGTCCGCGGCCGGGTGTTGAGGCCGTCGAGCAGCGTGTAGTTGCGCTTCTCGGCCTTCCAGCGCGAAACTTCCGTTCCCTCGTCGTGGATGTCGCCGAAGACGATCGCCCGTGAGGGGCAGGCCTGCTGGCAGGCGGTCACGATCTCGCCGTCGCGCACCTTGCGATCCTCGCGCTCGGAGGCGATCTTCGATTCGTTGATGCGTTGAACGCAGTAGGTGCACTTCTCCATGACGCCGCGAAAACGCACCGTCACGTCGGGGTTGCGCATCATCTTATATGTGGGGGTGGTCCAGTCCTGGTAGAGCAGGAAGTTGAACCGCCGGACCTTGTAAGGGCAGTTGTTCGAGCAGTAGCGCGTCCCCACGCAGCGGTTGTAGACCATGTCGTTGAGCCCCTCTTCGCTGTGGACGGTGGCGGTCACCGGGCACACCACCTCGCAGGGGGCGTTCTCGCAGTGCATGCAGAGGACGGGCTGGTGATAGGTGTCGGGGCCCTCGGGGCTTCCCTGGTAGTAGCGGTCCACGCGGATCCAGTGCATCTCGCGGCCGCGGGAGACCTGGTCCTTGCCCACCACCGGGATGTTGTTCTCGGAGACGCAGGCGGTGACGCAGGCGTTGCAGCCCACGCAGGAGTTGAGGTCGATGGCCATCCCCCAGGCGTTCCCCTCGTACTTGTGCGGGGGGAACATGGAGAGGCCCGGCTCGGGGTCCTCGCCCATCTCGTGGAAGAGCCCCGGCTCCTTCGCGTACTCCTCGAGGGTGGCCGCGCGCACGACGTGTCGCCGCCCGGCCTCCTTGTGCGCGGTCTGGTCGATCGACCAGTGGTCCTGGGTGCAGGCGAGCTTCGTGGTCTCCCCGGTGCGGACGAGCTCGGCCCCGGAGCCGAACCAGGGAGCGTCGCTCGTGCGCAGCGCGTAGGCGTCGAAGCCGACCCCGTTGCCGACGCGGCCGGCGCGGGTGCGGCCCT
>JBIOXV010000044.1:0-79531 GCA_044869805.1 Thermoanaerobaculia bacterium
CTCCGGGTCGTAGCAGTAGACGAGGACGTTGGTGTCAATCAGCGCGACCACGGTCGTAGAGATCCTCGCGGGTCCAGCCGCGGTCCGTGGAGCCTCCGATCGCGGGGTGCTGGTCTTCGTAGGCCCGCTGGCGCTCTCTCGCGGCGTCAAAGAGCTGCAAACGCTCCTCGACGTCCAGAGGCGAGCGAGGGCCCCCGGCGGGCACTACCCGGATGAAGCTCCCCGCGGGCTCCCACTCGATCTCGTCTCCCGGCCGGATGCCGTAGCGATCGGCGAGCGCCTTGGGGATCGTGACCTGGAGCTTGCTCGTGACCTTGCTGGTGATCAAGGACATGGGTGCCACTCTAGCAAGGATTGTATCCTTGTCAAGTCCTTGCGAGCCGCTGGTAGCGGCTGGAGCTGGAGCCAATGGCAAGCCCTCCCTTCAGGTGAGGAGACGGAAGCCGCAGGGATGCCCTTTCGCGGCGTGACAGGCAGCGCCCCTCCCCATGCTCGCCGCTCACGAATGACTGCTGCGAAAAATCCTCCGCACCCGCGGCGAGATGCGGGTCAGGAGCTCATACGGAATCGTGCCCGCCAGGGTCGCCAGCTCGACGAGGGAGGGCTCGCCGGGATCGGGGCCGAAGACCACCACTTCGTCGCCGGGGCGCACGCTGGCGCCGAGCTCGGTCACGTCGAGTGTGGTCACGTCCATCGACACGCGGCCGACGACCGGGCAGCGCCGGCCGCCGACCAGCATCCAGCCGCGGTTGGAGAGTGCCCAGGGGTAGCCGTCGGAGTAGCCGAGGGCGACCACGGCGAGGGTGCGCGGCCCGCCCGTCGTGCTGAAGGTGCGGCCGTAGCCCACGGCGTGGCCGGCGGGCAGCTCCTTGACCGAGACCACCTGTGTGGTGAGGCGCAGCACGGGCTGCTGCTCCAGGGGCACTTGCTCGGCGACCGCGACGTAGCCGAAGAGCGCCAGGCCGCAGCGCACCAGGGAGTAGTGGGCCTCGGGGAAGCGGGCCACGGCGGCGCTCGCCGCGGCGTGCTCAAAGCGGAAGGAGAAGCCGGCGGCGGCGAGTGCGGCGCGCACGGCGTCGAATTGCCCGATCTGCCGGCGCGTGAACTCGTCGTCGGTGGGATCGTCGGCGGCGGCGAAATGGGTCATCAATCCTTCGAGCGCCAGCCACGACGAGGCCGCGATGGCGCGCGCCAGCTCCACCGCCTGCTCGGGCGCCGCGCCCGCGCGGCCCATGCCGGTATCGACCTTCAAGTGCACGCGCACCGCCCGCTGCTGGCGCTCGGCCTCGGCGGCCAGCCAGCCGGCCTGCTCGACGGAGGAGACCTGCGCCGTGAGGCCGAAGCGCGCCACCTTGTCCACCTCGTGCGGCAGGACGTTCTGCACCAGGATCGGGGTGGTGATGTCGTGGTCGCGCAGGGCCACGCCCTCGTCCGGATAGGCGACGGCGAAGTAGTCGATCCCCGCGCGCTCGAGCGCCTTGGCGACGCGCACCGCGTCGAGCCCGTAGCCGAAGGATTTCACCACTGCCATCACCGCCCGCCCGCGGCCCGCGGCGCGGCGGATGCGGTGGTAATTGCCCACCAGCGCGTCGAGGTCGATGAACAGCCGCGCGGGGGAAACCGAGTCGAAGAGCAGGGCCGCCACCCGCTCGAGCCGCGCCGGGCGGCTGGCCTTGAGCAGCACACGGTCGCCGGCCCGGCAGCGCTCCTCGAGCACCATCGCCGCTTCCGCCGGGTCGCGCACGGTGTGGACCCGGGCCGCCGCCATGCCTGCCTCGAGGGCCGCGGTGGCGATCTCGGCGCCGCCTTCGCCGACCCCGACCAGGCGGTCGATGCCGAGCTCGGCCACCCGCCTGCCGGCGCGCGCGTGCGCCGCCGCCCGCGCCCGGCCGAGCTGCGCCATGCCGCCCAGCACGGCCACCGCGGCGCCCGTTCGACGCTCGCTGGAGCCGCGCTCCTTGGCGAGCGCCAGGAGCGCCGCCTCCATGCTCGCCGGGTCGGCGGTGTAGGCGTCGTTGATCAGCACGATGCCGCGCGGCGTGGTCGAGATCTCGAGCCGCATCGGTGCCGGCTGCCAGCCGGCGAGGCCGGCCTCGACCGCGCCGGGGCTCGCCCCCAGGAGCAGCGCCGCGGCGGCGGCCACGGCCGCGTCGTCGAGCCAGTGCGGCGCAGCCTCGCCCAGGTCGAGATCGACCGCGATCTCCTTCCAGCGCAGCCGCGGCCGGCCTCCGTCCCGGTCGAGCAGGAAGTCCGCGCCCGGACCGCCGACCGTGACGGTCCTCGCTCCGACGGCGGCCAGGGCCGAGCGGCCCAGCTCTTCGCCGGCACCCGTCACCACCCAGCCAGCGCCCACGGGCGGCGCATCGCTGGCGCCGAGGCTCGCGAACAGCAGCGCCTTCTCGCGCGCCGTGACCTCGCGGCTGCCGAGGCCGGCGAGGTGAGCGTCGCCGATCGCGGTCAGGATGCCGCAGTCAGGCCGCACCATGGCCACAAGGCGCTCCATCTCTCCCGGCAGGCTGATGCCGCACTCGATCAGGGCGACGTCGGCCGTTGGGTCGAGGTGGGCGAGCGACAGGGCCACGCCCACTTGCGAGTTGTAGGACATCGGGCTCGCCGCCACCTTGTGCTCGCCGGCAAGCGCCGCCGCCAGCATGTCCTTGACCGTGGTCTTGCCGTGGCTGCCGGTGATGGCGACCACCCGGCCGGCGAAGCGGCGCCGGGCCTCGGCGGCCAGGGCCTGGAGGGCCGCCAGCGGGTCCTCGACGGCGATCAGGGCCTGGCCAGGCCCGGGCTCGGGGGCCGCGTGCTCGCGGCCGACGAGCGCCACGCTCGCACCGTCGGCCAACGCCTGGCGCGCGAAGCGCCCGCCGTCGAAGTGCGGCCCCACGAGGCCGATGAAGAGGTCTCCGCGCTTGACCCCGGCCCGCGAGTCGATCAGCAGGCGCTCGGCCTCGGCCGCGGGGTCGCCGGCGAGATCGCCGCCAGTGAGTCGGGCGGCTTCACGCGCGGCCAGGGGCCAGAGAGACATCGAGGGAACTCTAACGGGAGGCGACGCTCCTAGCGCCCCTGGGCCTGCTCGCCGGCGAGCACCATGCAGGTGCTCGTGGCGTGGGCGACCAGGGCACCGGAGGAATCGACGACGTCGCAGACCGTGAGGCCCACACTGCGGCCCTTGCGCAGCACGCGGCCGGTGGCGGTGAGGCGCGTCTTCCACACCGGCTTCAGGAAGTTGATCTTGAGCTCGATCGTGGTGTAGGTCTCGCCGGGCGCCATCAGGCTGGCGAAGGCGATGCCCATGGCGGCGTCGGCGAGGTCGCAGAGCACGCCGCCGTGCACCGTGCCCATCGGGTTCGAGAGCCGCTCGTCGGCATCGAGCGCGAAGGTGCTCTCCCCGGGCTCCACGCTGAGCAGCTCGAAGCCCACCAGCTTGGCGATGGGCGGCATGGCGAGGTTGCGCAGCCTCTCGAGCACCGCCGGGTGTGATTGGAAGTCGCTCACTGCCCGCCCTCCGCCGCGTAGACCACCTTGCCGCCGAGGATGGTGTAGACCACCTCGGTCCCCGGGATCTCCGCCTCGGGCACGGTCAGCAGATCGCGGGAGAGCACCGTCAAGTCCGCGAGCTTGCCGGCCGTGATGGTGCCCTTCTCTTCCTCCTCGAAGGCGGCGTAGGCGGCGTCCCGCGTGTAGGAGCGAAGCGCCTCCTCGCGCGTCATCACCTGCTCCGGGTAGAAGGCGCGGCCGTCTTTCATCTTACGGGTCACGGCGGCGTAGAAGCCGGGGATGGGGTCCACGTCCTCGACCGGCACGTCCGTGCCGTTCGACACCACCGCCCCGGAGTCGAGGAGCTTGCGCCACACGTAGGCGCCGGCGGCGGCACGCTCCTCGCCGATGCGCGACGGCACCCAAGGGCCGTCCGAAGTGCAGTGGATAGCCTGCATCGAGGCGATGACGCCGAGCTTGGCGAAACGCGGGATGTCGGCCGGGTCGAGGTGCTGCGCGTGCTCGACCCGCCAGCGCAGGTCCTTCTTCTCGGGATGGGCAGTGAAGGTGCGCTCGAAGAGGTCGAGCGTCTCGCGGTTGGCGCGGTCGCCGATGGCGTGCACGCAGAGCTGGAGCCCATGGTCGATCGCCAGCTTCGCGCTCTCCTCGATCACCGGCACGGGCGTGGTGTTGAGCCCGGTCGTGGCCGGCAGGTCGCTGTAGGGCGCGAGCAGCCAGGCGCCGCGCGAGCCGAGCGCGCCGTCGATCGAGTGTTTGATGCCGCCGGCGGTGAAGAACTTGTCGCGGAAGCCCGGCCCCGCTGCCAGCGCCTGCGCCAGGCGCTCGTTGCCGTCGCGGTACATCACCCACAGCCGGATGCGGAGCTTGCCGGCCTGCGCCAGGCCGCGGTAGAGGTCCACCAGCTCGACCGGCGAGCCCGCGTCCTGGAAGCTCGTCACGCCCTTCTTCAGGCACTCGTCGGTGGCGAGCTCGATCGCCTGCAGCACCTCCTCCTGGCTCGGCGGCGTGCGCCGCGCCACCAAGTCGGCGGCGGTCTCGCGGAACAACCCGGTCGGCTTGCCGGATGCGTCGCGCAGGATCTCGCCGCCCGCCGGGTCGGGGGTTGTCGCAGTGATTCCCGCGACCTCCATGGCCTTGGCGTTGACGAACACCGCGTGCCCGCTCGCGTGATCGAGGAAGACGGGGTTCTCCGGCGAGGCGGCCGAGAGCGCATCGTGGAGCGGGAAGCCCTCGACGTTGGGCTCCGGCGCCCGATCCCACTTCTCCTGGTGCCAGCCGCCGCCCAGGATCCACTCGCCGGGCTTCACCTTCTTCGCCGCCTCGGCCACCAGGGTCACGGCTTCGTCCCAGTTGTGGATCTGCGTCAAATCGAGCTGCATCTTGGCCTGGCCGAGGCCCAGGAAGTGCCCATGGCCCTCGACGAAGCCCGGGATCACGAGCTTGCCGCCGAGGTCGAGCACCCGCGTGGCGGGGCCGCGATGGCGCTCGATCTCCGCGGCGCTGCCCACGGCGAGGATGGAGTCGCCCGCCACCGCCACCGCCTCGGCGAGCGGCCGCGCGTCGTCCACGGTCACCACCTTGGCGTGGGCGAGGATCAGGTCCGCGGGCTGGGCGGGGGGGGCGGTTTGGCCCGGGTCACAAGCCAGCGCGGTCAGGAGGGCCAAAACCAGTGCCGCGAAAGCCAACAAAGGGGTCGAGCGAGCTGAGCGCTCCGGTTTGCACATATCGCCTCGAGAAGTTCAGAAGATGGAGGACGCGGGGAGGCTCAGGCCGAGCCCCTCGCTTCGACGTTGCGAGCGTTGAGTAGCGAGACGGCGGCCAGAGCCTGGAAGTCGCGGTCGCGGTGCAGCACGGTGAGATGGTGCTGCAACGCGCAGGCGGCGATCAGGCAATCGACGGAGGAGCGGACCGTCATGCCGCTCCGGCGGGCCGAGCGGTAGAGCTCGATCGCCTTGTCGTAGACCTCGGGGGTCAGCGGCGAGGCGACGATCGGCAGCGAGAGCATGGCCTGGCGCGCGCGCCGGAAGGCGAACGGCTCGCGGAACCCTTGCAACACCTCCTGGATCACCGGCCAGCAGGTGACCACGTCGTCGAAGTCGACGATGCTCTCGAGGTCGAGACCCGCCGGCCGTCGGAAGACCTCGATCCACACCGAGGTGTCAACGAGGACCATCTTCACCGTGGTCGCCCGTGCGGTAGTCGGCGCGCATCTCGGCGATCTCGCCCTCCCACAGCCCCGACCCCGCGAGATCGAGGATTTGCCGGGCTTTGATCCGGCGCACGAAGTCCTCGAGCGCCCGCTCCACGGTGCGCGAATAAGTCCGCTCACCGCCCAGCCGCATCGCCTCGTCCAGCAGGCCCTCGCTAAGCACAAGATTTGTGCGCTTCATGCGCATAGTGTGCAGAATCGGCGGGACGCCTGTCAAGCGGTCCAGGGGCCCTGGGGGCGGCGCTCGAGCTTGGAAGACGCTCAGGCCCCCTGCCCCAACCACTCCGAGATCCGTCGCGCGGTCTGGAAGCAGGCCCAGGCGAGCACCGCCACCAGCTCGACATCGGCCGGGAGGGAGCGGCGAAAGGCGGCGATCTCCTTCTCGTCCACGCGGTGGGGCGCGAGCGCGGCGAGCAGGCCGAGGCGGGCGGCCGCGGCGTCGCCAGGGGTGAGGCCGGCGAGGGTCTCGTCGAGCCAGGCGAAGCCGAACGGCGGGTCCTCGCCTCGCCAGCCGGCGAGGTGGTGACGCACCCGCGCCTGGCCCTCCGGGGAAAGCAGTGGGCCGACGGCGGCGGCCGTGGCCGCGTCCATGGCGGCGAAGGCGGTGGCGATCGGCGGTGAGGCCGCGGCCCAGGCGAGGTGCGCCCCCGGCTCCACCGGCGGCAGCGGCGGGAGCGATGCTCCGGGCGCCCGCTGCACCTCGGCGAAGCGGCGCATGCGGCGGCCGACGAGCGGGAGCAGGGGCCACCGCAGCCAGCGGGGGAGGAGGGTCTCGGCAAGCAGCACGGTCGCCATGCGGTTGATGTACTGGAAGCACAGCACGGTGCCGATCGCCTCCGGCGCCTCCGCCGGCCCGAAGGGCGGCCGGGCGAGGCGCGGGTGATCGGCTCGGCGGCTGGCCGCTGCCCAGGCGAGCAGCGCTTCCAGCTCAGGCCCCAGCCGGCCCTGCCGGCCGCGGGCGAGCGCCGTTTCCGTAGCACCGTTGCCCAGCGCGTGGAGGGCGATGCCGTGGGCGTCCACGCAGTAGGGGCAGCGGTTGCTCGCCGAGACGGCGACCGCCATCGCCTCCTTGGCCGGCCGGCCCAGCCGCCCGCCCACGATCACCGTTTCGCGCAGGATGGCCCAGCCCGCGGCCAGCAGCTCCGGCACCGGCGAATGCAGGGCGAGCGGCTCGGGAAGGAGGCCGAACTCGTCCCGGATCTGGCCGCTGACGACCGCGGTCAGGCTGCCGGGCACGGGGGCAGCCGCACCAAGGTAACGGCCGATCCGATGGGAAGCCTGAGAGGGCATGGATTCGTAGTTTTCTCTCTATATAATCGGCCCAGCGTGTTGACCGGTGGAGTATAGGCATCCTGCTGCGATTCCGGGCAGGTTTTGGGCGCGTCGATGGCCCGGGCTGTCCCCTTGCAGTGGGGGGCTGAGCATCTTCATTAGACGAGAGACCTCGGTCGGGGGACAGGATGGGAGTTGTGGCGCAGAAGCTCCTCGGCATCTCTCCCGGTGAGGTTTCGTTCGTGCGGCGCGGCTTCCGGGGAGTCGACCAGCCGGCGCGGCCGCATCTGGAGGAGGCGGGGAGGTCTTTTATCACTGGCTACATGGCGGCCCTTGAGGACGACCGGCTCGAATCCCTGAGCGCGCGGCTGGCCGAGGTGCCGGCGGAGCGGAGCGGGTTTGCGTTCGAGGGGGCAGCCATGGGGCTCGCCCTCCTCGACTTCCTGAAGCCCTGGCGCCGCTCCCGTTTCCGCGACTTCTACGACGGCCCCGGTCATCCCCACGCTTATCTTCTGCTGGTCGGAATGGGCTGGGCCATGGCCCGCCTGCCCGTGTCCGTCGACAGGACCCTGGCCCGGCTCGACCCCCTGCTGGGCTGGCTCGCCCTCGACGGCTACGGCTTCCATGAGGGCTTCTTCCACTGGCCGCAGGCGATCGACGGCCAGCGGGTGCCGAGAAAGATCTCCGGCTACGGAGTGCGGGCCTTCGACCAGGGCGTGGGCCGCAGCCTGTGGTTCGTCGAAGGCGCCGCGCCGGAGCGGATCGCCGCGACCATCGGCCGCTTCCCCGGGCCCCGGCGAGGGGATCTGTGGAGCGGGGTGGGGCTCGCCTGCGGTTACGCGGGCGGCATCGAGCGCGCGGCGGTCGAGCGCCTGGCCGAGGTCGCCGGCCCTCACCTGGGCGACTTTGGCCAGGGGGTGGCCTTCGCCGCCGCGGCGCGCCAGCGGGCGGGCAACCTGGTCCCGGCAACCGAGCTCGCCTGCGACGTAGTGTGGGATCTCGGCGCCGAGGAGGTGGCTGAGATCGCGCTGGCGGCCGGGGTCGACCTGCCGCCCGACGGGCCAGAGCCTTCCTTCGAGCTCTGGCGGCAGAACATCCAGGGTCGTCTTGAGGAAAGGTTGGAGCCATGCTCGAGCGATTCCCGTTCCTCCGCCGCTACGGCGTGAGGCTGGCCGCGCTGTCGGTCATCCTCACCCTCTACGGCTTCGCGCGCCTGCCCGGGCTCGCCGATGCCGAGCGTGCCCGCCTGGCGGGCCAGTTCGCCTTCGACCGCCTCGAGCTGCCACTGGCGCCGGTGGCCGTGGCGCGCCGCACGGTGCGCGACGTACACCCGCAGCTCGACCGTATCCAGGCTTGGATCTCGGCGGTCGGCGGCGCGGTGGCGCTCGCCGACCTGGACGGTGACGGCCTGGTCAACGACCTCTGCTCGGTGGATACCGGCACCGACTCGCTGGTGGTGGCGCCGGTGCCGGGCACCGGCGTGCGCTACGCCGCCTTCACGCTCGACCCCGCGCCCCTCGCCTACGACGCCGCGACCACCGCGCCGATGGGTTGCCTGCCCGGCGACCTGAACGAAGACGGCCGCATGGACCTTCTCGCTTATTACTGGGGCAGGCCCCCGATCGGCTTCCTGCGGCGCGCGGCGGAGGCGGGAGCGCCCGGCGCAGGGCTGCCGGCGGCGGCCGCCTACCGCGCGGTCGAGATCCTCGGCGGCGGGGGCGAGCCGGAGCGTTGGTTCACGAATGCCGCCACCCGCGCCGACTTCGACGGCGACGGCCACGTCGACCTCGCGATCGGCAACTACTTCCCGGATGGGGCGCGCATCCTGGACGCCAAGGCCACCGACCGGGCCGAGATGCAGGCCTCGATGTCGAGGGGGAACAACGGCGGCCGGGACCGCATCCTGCTGTGGAGTGGCGGCATCGCCGGCACCGCGCCGAGCGTCAGCTTCCGCCAGGCAGCCGTCGAGTGGGACCAGCAGGCCGAGTACGGCTGGACCCTGGCCCTGGGCGCCGCCGACCTCGACGGCGACCTGCTGCCCGAGCTCTACGTCGGCAACGACTTCGGCCCCGACCGCCTGCTGCACAACCGCTCGCGGCCGGGAGAGGTCAGGTTCGCGACCCTGTTCGGTGAGCGCAGGCTCGCCACCCCGGCCTCAAAGCGGGTGAGCCACGACTCCTTCAAGGGGATGGGCTGCGACTTTGCCGACCTAAACGGAGACGGCCTGCTCGACATCTACGTCAGCAACATCGCCAACGAGTGGGCGCTCGAGGAGAGCCACTTCGCCTGGGTCTCGACCGGCGAGCTGGACGAGATGCAACGCGGCATCGCTCCCTACGTGGACCGCTCCGAGCCGCTCGGTCTGTCGCGCAGCGGCTGGGGCTGGGACGCCCGCTGGGCCGACTTCGACAACGACGGCGTGCTCGAGGCCCTGCAGGCGACCGGCTTTCTGGCCGGCGAGGTGAACCGCTGGCCGGAGCTGCACGAGATCGCGATGGGCAACGACAACCTGCTGCGCCATCCCAACGCCTGGCCCCGCATCCGTCCCGGCGACGCCCTCTCCGGCAGCCAGCACAACCCGTTCTTCGTGCGCTCGGCCAAGGGCCGCTACTTCGACCTCGCCGCCGAGATCGGCATCGGCGAGCCGATGGTGACCCGCGGCCTTTCGATCGCCGACGTCGACGGCGACGGGGACCTCGACTTCGCGGTCGGCAACCAGTGGGAGCGCTCGTTCGTCTACCTCAACCGCGCGCCGAAGCCCGGCGCCGCGCTGCTGCTCGAGCTCGAGCTGCCGCTGCCGGCGGGCGGCACCATGCCGGCGGTGGGCGCGGTGGCGGCCGTCACGCTGCCGGGCGGGCGGCGTCTGGTCGGCCAGGTGGACGGCGGCAGCGGCCACTCGGGCAAACGCGCGCCGCAGGTACATTTTGGCCTCGGCAGTTTTGGGGGCCTCGGCAGCCTTGGGGGCCTCGGCAGTCTGGGGGGAGTAGGCACGGCGGGCGACACCGAGCTGCCGGTCGAGGTCGCCTGGCGCGGCCTCGACGGCAAGGTCCAACGGCAGACGTTTCGCCTGGCGCCGGGCCGGCACCGCGTGGTGCTCGGCCAGGCCGCGGGGAAGGAGGGCTAGCAGATGGCAGCCGAGACCCACGCACCCGCCCCCGACCTGCGCCTGGCGGCGCTGCGCCGCTTCGCCATCGCGATCACGGTCTTCAACCTGCTCGGCCACTTCTGGTTCGGCTTCGAGCAGGCCTGGGCCGCGCCGCTGGTTTCGCTCGCCACGGCCTACTCGATGGAGCTGCTGCTGGAGTGGATCGACGCCCGCGTGCACCGCCGCGTGCCGCGCTTCCTGGGCGGGCCCCTGAAGCTGGTGAACTTCCTGCTCTCGGCCCACATCTCGGGGCTGGCGGTCGCGATGCTGATCTACGCCAACGATCGGCTGCTGCCGGTGGCTTTCGCGGCGGCGGTGGCGATCGGCTCGAAGTACCTGCTGCGGGCGCCGGCGGGCAACGGCAGCCGCCACTTCTTCAACCCCTCGAACCTCGGCATCACGGTGACCCTGCTCTGCTTCCCCTGGGTCGGCATCGCGGCGCCCTACATGTTCACCGAGAACCTGTCGCAGGTGGGCGACTGGATCGTGCCGATGATCATCATCGCCTCGGGCAGCTTCCTCAACACCCGCTTCACCCAGCGCATGCCGCTGATCGCCGCCTGGGTGGGCTGTTTCGCGCTGCAGGCGCTGCTCAGGCCGCTGCTCTTCGACACCGCCTTCGGCGCGCCGCTCGCGCCGATGACCGGGGTGGCCTTCATCCTCTTCACCTTCTACATGGTGACCGACCCGGCGACCACGCCCTCCTCGGCGCGCGGCCAGGTGATCTTCGGCGCCTCGGTGGCGCTCGCCTACTGCGCGCTGATTGCGATGCACGTCGTCTTCGACCTGTTCTTCGCCCTGACCCTGGTGTGTACCGGCCGCGGGGTCGCGATGTGGGTCGGCCATCTGCTCGCCCAGCGTTCGGCCGCGCAAGTGCTGGCCGGCGCCGGCGCGGCGGAAAGGGCGGGTGTGTGAGGAAGTCATGAGCCGCGGGATCGCCATCGTCGGCCTGGCCTGCCGCTATCCCGATGCCCGGAGCCCCTCCGAGCTGTGGGAGAACGTGCTCGCCGGCCGCCGGGCCTTCCGCCGCCTGCCGCCGGAGCGGCTGAGCCTCGACGACTACTTTTCCTCCGACCGCAGCGACGCCGATCGCATCTACGCGACCCAGGCGGCGGTCATCGAGGGCTGGGAGTTCGACCGCGTGCGCTTCAAGGTCGCGGGGCCGAGCTTCCGCTCGGCCGACCTCGCCCACTGGCTGGCGCTCGACGTGGCGGCGCTGGCGCTCGCCGACGCCGGCTTCACCGACGGCCAGGGGCTGCCCCAGGCGGCCACCGGCGTGGTGCTCGGCAACACGCTGACCGGCGAGTTCTCGCGCGCCAACGGCTTGCGCCTGCGCTGGCCCTACGTGCGGCGGGTGGTGGGCGCGGCGCTGGCGGAGGAGGGCATGGAGGGCGGCGAGGTCGAGGCCCTGCTGGCCCGCCTCGAAGAGGAGTTCAAGCGCCCCTTCGCGCCGATGACCGAGGAGTCGCTCGCCGGCGGCCTGTCGAACACCATCGCCGGCCGCATCGCCAACCACTTCGACCTGGGCGGCGGCGCCTACACCGTGGACGGCGCCTGCTCCTCGTCGCTGCTCGCCGCCTGCCAGGCTTGCTCTGCCCTCACCGCCGGCGACCTCGACGTGGCGCTGGCCGGCGGCGTCGATCTGTCGATCGATCCCTTCGAGCTGGTGGGCTTCGCCCGTGCCGGGGCGCTGGCGGCCGGCGACATGCGGGTCTACGACCAGCGCTCCAACGGCTTCATCCCCGGCGAGGGCTGCGGCTTCGTGGTGCTGCAGCGAGAAGAGGACGCCCTCGCCCAGGGCCGCCGGGTCTACGCCGTGATCCGCGGCTGGGGAGTGTCCTCGGACGGCGCCGGCGGCATCACGCGGCCCGAGCCCGAGGGCCAGCTCCGCGCGCTGGCCCGCGCCTACGCCCGCGCCGGCTTCGGGCCCGAGCGCGTGGGCTACTTCGAAGGCCATGGCACCGGCACCGCGGTCGGCGACGCCGCCGAGCTCGAGGTGCTGACCCGGGCCCGGCGCGAGGCGGTGGAGAAGACGCCGCCGGCAGAGGGCGTGCCGGCGGCGGCCCTGGGCTCGATCAAGGCCATCTTCGGCCACACCAAGGCGGCCGCCGGCGCCGCCTCCCTGCTCAAGGCCACGCTCGCGCTGCATCACCAGGTGCTGCCGCCCACCATCGGCTGCGAGAAGCCCCATTCCCTGTTGCAGGGCGAGCGGCCGGTGCTGCGCGTGCTGACGCGCGGCGAGCTGTGGCCGGCGGAGGTGCCGCTGGTGGCCGCGGTTTCGGCCATGGGGTTCGGCGGCATCAATACACACCTGGTGCTCGAAGGAGCTGCGGCGCGCGAAACCGGGGCGCGCGAGCGGCGGCGGCGCTTGACGGTGACCGAGAAACGGCTGCTCGGCTCCTGGCAGGACGCCGAGCTGGTGGTGCTCTCCGGCCGCGACCGCGCGGACCTGGCGGCCAAGGCGGGGCGCCTGGCGACGGTCGCGGCGCGCCTCTCGCGTGCCGAGCTCACCGACTTCGCCGCGCGGCTGGCGCACGAGCCGGCGGTCGGCGGCGCCCGGGCGGCGGTGGTGGCGGCGACGCCCTCCGAGCTGGCCGCTCGCCTCGGCACCCTGCGGGGCTGGCTCGAGGCCGAGGGTACGGCCGAGCGCCTCGACGCGCGGCAGGGGGTCTTCGTCTCCACGGCGGCGCGCCCGGGCGGCCCGCGCATCGGCCTGCTGTTCCCGGGCCAGGGCGCGCCCTCTTACCTCGACGGCGGAGCGCTCGCCCGGCGATTCGAGGCGGTGGCCGATCTCTATCGCCGGGCCGCCCTTCCGATCGGCGTCGACACCGTGGACACCGCCGTGGCCCAGCCGGCGATCGTCACCGCCTCGCGCGCCGCGCTGGTAGCGCTCGGCGCCGTGGGCATCGAGGGCGAGGTGGCCGTCGGCCACAGCCTCGGCGAGCTCTCGGCGCTGGCCTGGGCGGGGGCGGTGCCCGAGGAAATGTTGCTGTTCCTGGCACGGGAGCGGGGCCGCGCCATGCACGAGCTGGGGGCGACGGGCGGCGCCATGGCGGGCATCGCGGCGGATGCGGACACCGTGTCGCGCTTGCTGCCTGCCGCGGGCACCGTCGCGATTACCGGCTACAACGGCCCGCGGCAGACCGTGGTCTCGGGCGAGGCCGGGGCGGTGGAGGAGACGATCCGCGCGGCGCGGGCGGCGGGCCTGGCCGCCACCCGTCTCAAGGTCTCCCACGCCTTCCACTCGCCCATGGTCGCGGCCGCGGCGCCCTGCATCGCGGCCGGGCTCTCTACCGCGACCGTCGCACCGCTCGAGCGCACCGTCGGCTCGACCATCGCCGGCCGGCGCCTCGACGCCGATGACGATCTGGGCGCCTTGATCATCGCCCAGATCACTTCGCCAGTGCTCTTCGCGCCGGCCATCGAGGCGGTGGCGGGCGAGGTGGACCTCTGGCTCGAGGCCGGGCCCGGCGAGATCCTCTCCGGCCTGCTCGAGGGCTGGATCGACACTCCGGCCATCGCCCTCGATGCTGGCGGCGCGTCACTGCGCGGCTGGTTGGCGGCGGCCGGCGCGGCGTACTGCCTGGGCGCCCCGGTCGACCTGGGGGCGATGTTCGCGGACCGCTTCACCCGCCCCTTCGACCTCGACCGCGAGCCGCGCTTCCTGGTCAACCCCTGCGAGCTGGCGCCGCTGCTGCCCGCCGGCGCGGCGCAGCCACGCGAGCCGGCCTCGCCGCGCGCCAAGCGGCCGGCGCCCGAGCCGGTGGCGGCTGCCCCCGTTCCCGCCAACGACGTCACCGCGCCCGAGGGCGCGCCCCTGGAGGTGGTGCGGGGCCTGGTCGCGACGCGGGCCGAGCTGCCGCTCGCGGCGGTGGGCGACGACAGCCGGCTGCTCTCGGACCTGCACCTCAACTCGATCTCGGTGGGCCAGCTCGTCGCCGAAGCGGCGCGCAGCCTGGGGCTGGCCCCTCCGGCCTCGCCCACGGACTTCGCCAACGCCACCGTGCGCCAGGTGGCCGAGGCGCTCGCCGAGCAGACGCAGCGCGGCGCCGCGGGCGCCAGCCCCGGCGAAGCGCTGCCCCCTGGCGTCGATGCCTGGGTGCGGCCGTTCTCGATCGAGTGGGTGGAGCGCGCGCTCGAGACTTCCGGGACTGGCGCCGCCGCACCTCGGCCCACGGCCGCCGGCACGGCGCGGTGGTCCCTGTACGCTCCGGACGGCCATCCGCTCGCCGCCGCGCTCGCCGCCGCCGCCCTCGAGCGAATCGCTGGCGGAGGCGTGGCGCTCTGCCTGCCCGCGGACGCTTCGACCGTGAGCCCGGCCCTGCTGCTGGAAGCTTCACGCGCCGCGATCGGCGCCCCGCGCTTCCTGGTCGTGCAGCAGGGTGGCGGTGGCGGCGGCCTCGCCCGCACCTTCTTCCGCGAGCACGGTGGAGTGGCTACGGCGCTGGTCGACGTGCCGTTCGACGACCCGCGCGCCGCCGGCTGGGCGGCGGCCGAGGCCGCGGCGGTCGCGTTGGCGCCGGCCGCCGGCTACCGCGAGGCGCGCTACGACGCCCAGGGCCGCCGCTTCGAGCCCGTGCTCCGGCTTCTCGACCTCGATCCTGCCGTGGCAGCACCGCTCGGCCGCGAGGACGTGGTACTGGTGACCGGCGGCGGCAAGGGCATCGCCGCCGAGTGCGCCCTCGACCTGGCGCGGCAAACCGGCGCCAAGCTCGGCCTCCTGGGCCGCTCGCGGCCGGAGACGGATGCCGAGCTGGCGGCCAACCTCGAGCGCTTCGCCGCCGTCGGCGTCGGGCACTACTACGAGAGCGCGGACGTGGGCGACACCGCCGCGGTGGCGCGGGCGGTGGCCGCGATCGAGAACCGATTGGGGCCGATCACCGGCCTGCTCCACGGCGCCGGCCGCAACGTGCCTCGCCTCTTGGCGAGCCTCGACGAGCCGAGCTTCGCCGCGACCTTGGCGCCCAAGCTCCAGGGGCTCGACAACGTGCTCGCGACCCTCGACCCGTCGCGCCTCAAGCTGCTCGTCGCCTTCGGCTCGATCATCGCCCGCATCGGCCTGCCGGGCGAGGCCGACTACGCCACCGCCAACGAGTGGCTGGCGCTCCGTGTCGAGGACTTCGCGCGGCGCCATCCGGCCTGCCGCTGCCGCGTCCTCGAGTGGTCGGTGTGGTCGGGGGTCGGCATGGGCGAGCGCCTGGGCCGCGTCGAGTCCCTGCTCGCCGAGGGGGTCACGCCCATCCCGCCGGACGTCGGCATCGACCTCTTCCGCAAGCTCGTGGCGCAGCCGGCGGGGCCCGTCTCGGTGGTGGTGGCCGGCCGCTTCGGAAGGCCCCTGACCTTGGGCTTCGACCGGCCCGAGCTGCCCTTCCTGCGCTTCCTGGAGCGTGCGCCGGTGCTGGTGCCGGGGGTCGAGCTGGTGGCGGAGGCCGAGCTCTCCGCGGCCACCGACCCCTACCTGGCTGACCACGTGTTCCGCGGCGAGCCGCTGTTCCCGGCGGTGCTCGGCCTCGAGGCCATGGCGCAGGCGGCGACCGCGCTCTGCGGCGCGCGTCAGCTCCCGACCTTCGAGAGCGTCGACCTGCCGCGCCCCATCGTGGTGCCGGTGACCGGCGTCGCCGTGCTGCGCATCGCGGCCCTGGTGCGCTCGCCCGGAGTGGTGGAGGTGGTGCTGCGCAGCGACTCCGACTCCTTCCAGAGCGACCGTTTCCGCGGCCGGTGCAGGTTCGCGCCCGAGGGCAGTGCCGGTGCCGCGGAGGAACTGAGCGGCCTGGCTGGGCCGGTGACCGAGGATGAAGCTCCCGTCCGCCTCGCGCCGGCGACCGACCTCTACGGCGGCGTGCTCTTCCATCGCGGCCGCTTCCAGCGCGTCGGCGGCTACCGGCGCCTCACCGCCACCGAGTGCCTGGCCGAGATCTCGGCCGACGGGCACACCGCCTGGTTCAGCCGCTACCTGCCCGCCGACCTCCTGCTCGGCGATCCCGCGGCGCGCGACGCGGCGATCCACGGCCTGCAAGCCTGCATCCCGCACGCGACCATCCTGCCCACCGGCGTCGACCGCGTCGTGCCCGGCGTCCTCGACGCCGAGCAGCCCCTGCGCCTGGCGGCGCGCGAGCGGAGCCGCCACGGCGACCACTTCGTCTACGACCTCGAGCTCCTGGACGCCTCCGGGCGCACGGTCGAGCGCTGGCTCGGGCTGCACCTCAAGGCGGTCGAGCGCTTGCCCCAGCCCGCGGCCTGGAAGCCGGCGCTCCTCGGCCCCTACCTCGAACGCCGGCTGCAGGAGCTCTTGCCCGAGTCGCGGGCCTCGATCCTCCTGCTGCCGAACGGCGCCGATGGGCCGGGGACGGCAGGAGCGGCCGGCCGGCTGCTGGGCGTCCCAGCAAGTGAGGCCGGGGCGAAGGAGAACGGCGGGCCGGCTCGACGCCTGTTCCGGCGCCCGGACGGCAAGCCCGAGACCGCCAACGGCGACCACGTCTCCTTCTCCCACGCCGGTGACCTGATGCTGGCGGTGGCGGGCGGGCCAGGGGTGGGCTGCGACCTCGAGCCGGTGGCGACGCGGTCGCCGGCGGTGTGGGGAGACCTCCTGGGGCCGGAGCGCGCGCGCCTCGCCGAAGTGCTGGCGGCGGAGTCCGGCGAGGGTGCCGACTCCGCGGCTACCCGCGTGTGGGCGGCCAGCGAATGCCTGAAGAAGGCCTCGGCGCCTTCGACCGCGCCGCTGGTGCTGGCCACCGCATCGCCCGCCCGAACCAGCGACGGCTGGGTGGTGTTGCGCGCCGGGGCCTTCGCCGTCGGCACCCTGGTGACCGCGGTCGAAGGCCGCTCCGAGCCGCTGGCGATCGCCGTCGCGTCGCGGAGCGACGCGTGAGCACGGCGGCGGTGGAGCGGAGCGGCGAGTGACCGACACCGGCGTGGCGGGCGGGGCCCCGGCGGGGCGCTCCCGGGCCTACGAGTACCGTCACCTGGTCGGCTTCGAAGACACCAACCTGGTCGGCAACGTCTACTACGTCAACCACCTGCGCTGGCAGGGCCGCTGCCGCGAGCAGTTCCTCGCCGAGCACGCGCCCGAGGTGGCGCGGGACCTCACCCGCGGCCTGGCGCTCGCCACCGTGCGGTGCTCCTGCGAGTACCTGGCCGAGCTCGAGGTCTTCGACCGCGTCGTCCTCCGCATGCGCCTCGGCGGCGTGCGGCAGAACCGCATCGACCTGCTCTTCGAGTACTGGCGCGAACGAGACGGCGGCGAGGAGCTGATCGCCAAGGGCGAGCAGCAGGTCGCCTGCATGCGCCGCGAAGGCGACCACACCGTCCCCACCCCGGTGCCGGCGGCGCTCGCCGCGGCGCTGGCGAAGTACTCGTAGGAAGCCGGCACTGGCGATCGCCACGGGCAGGAACCCGGACAAAGGACACCTAGGCCGAGGCGTCGCCTCCTCCTCGCCTTCCAGTCGTGTACGGTACAGACGTTGCTTGCGCTACTGCCTCGAGCAAGCTCCTCACCGAGAGTGCCAGGATGCCCCAGACAACGGCGTAGCCAAGCCAGGGGACAGGGCGTCGGACGAGGACCCGTCATTGATAGCGCGTCGCCGTCAAAGCTTCGTCAGCCGTCCAGGTGAAGCGGCAGATCAAGGGTGCCTCACTCGACATACCCCAGCGCCTTCAACTGCCGCAGGGTTTCCTCGTCCGCGGCCTGCATGGCGCGCTGATTCTCCTCGGGCGTGAGGGCGGCGCGGCGGCGCTGGTTCCGTTCGCGGATGCGACGCGCGGCGAGCAGCAGGCGGCTGGCGGTCGCGGGCTCGCTCGCGGCGAGGTCCCTGGTCTCGCCGGGGTCGGCCACCAGATCGTATAGCTCGAGGGCGCGATCGGCCTCGCGGGTGATGAGCTTGTAGCGGCCCATGACGAGCGCGTCGGTGCCGGCGCCGCGCAGGGGGTTGACCAGGTAGTGCGGGCGGTCGGCGAAGCCGGGGTCTCGGCCGTCGCGCAGCAGCCGGACCAGGCTCCGGCCCTGCGGTGCTTCGAGGCAGCGGACGCCGAGCAGGTCGGCCAGCGTGGGCATGAGGTCGACGTGCGACACCGGCTCGTCGATCACCCGCCCCGCGGGGATGCCGGGCCCGGCGAGGATCAGGGGGACCCGCACCACCTCGTCGTAGAAGATCTCGCCGTGCAGGAACTCGCCGTGCTCGCCGAAGCCCTCGCCGTGGTCGGAGGTGACGGCGACCACCGTGTCTTTGTCCCGGCCACTCGCGGCCAGCGCCTTCAGGAGGTAGCCGATGCGCTCGTCGACCGACTCGACCTCCTTGAGGTACAGCCTCCGCACGAACGCTAGCTCGGCCGCGGACAGGGTCGGGGCCACGTCGCGCAGCTTGCGCTCGCCGGTAGCCGGGTCGTCGCCGTGGCCCAGGCCCAGGTAGAAGTCGACCGGCCGCGGCAGCTCCTTCGCTTGGGTTTCGAGGGCCGGCATGTACTTGGCGGGTGGAGCGTACGCGGCGTGGGGGTCGCGGATCCAGTAGAGCGCAAAGAAGGCATTGCCGTGCGGCCCCAACAGGTAGCGCAGCGTGGGTAGAAGCCGGCGGTTGCGCCCGACCACGGCGTCGAAGTCGAGGCCAGGATCGAGCTCCGCGGCCAGGGTACCGGCGGGCGGCCCGTCGCCGAGGCCCTGGCGGACGTTCGAGCGCGTGGCGATCGAGTTCTCGAACGAGGCGAAGGTGTGGTAGCCGTGGGCGGCCAGCGCCTCGGCGAGCAGCAGCTCCTCGTCGGGGACGCGGAAGCGGAGCAGCTCTCTGCCGTCGGCGAGCGGCCGGGAGTACTGGCTGGCATAGTTGCCAGTCATCATCGACACCACGGACGGCAGGGTCCAGGGTGCGTTGGCGTAGGAGCGGGTGAAGCGGGCACCCCGCGCGGCGAGCGCGCAGAGGTTCGGTGTCTGAGCGCCGCCTCCGTAGCAGTGCAGAGCGTCGGCGCGCAGCGTATCGGAGACGATGAGCAGCACGCTGCTCGTGGGCGGCGGCCGGCCGCAGGCGGCGAGCAACGCCGCGCCGCACACGCTCGACAGCAGAAGGCGGGTCCGCAGAGCCAGAGTTCCCGCCCCTTCTAGATCCTGGTCGCTGCGAAGACCTTCCTGAGCAGCGCCACGTTGTCGCGGTGGCCGGAGAGCCGGGCGGTGACGCGGCCGCGGATGGGGTAGCCCAGCAAGTAGAGATCGCCGATGATGTCCAGGATCTTGTGGCGCACGAACTCGTCGGGGAAGCGCAGCTCGGTGTTGACCACGTTGTCCTCGCCGACCAGGATGAAGTTGTCCAGCCGCCCGCCGCTGCCGAGGCCCATCTCGGCCATCATCTTGATGTCGCGCACGAAGCCGAAGGTGCGGGCAGGGGCGATCTCCTCGCGGTAGCGCTCGAAGTCGGTGAGCTCGAAGTCGTAGGCCTGCTCGCCGATCGGCGGCGGGTAGCGCAGCAGGTAGGAGACGGCGAGGCCGTCGTAGGGCTCCAGCCGCAGGCTCTTCTCTCCGCTGCCGTTCACCTCGTACACGCGGTCGATCACGATCTCTTCGCGCGCCTCGTCTTGCTCCTCGATGCCGATCTGCTCGAGGGTGCGGCAGAAGTCCGCCGCCGAGCCGTCGAGCACCGGCACCTCGCCGTGCAGCTTGACCAGCAGGTTGGTGATGCCGCAGGCGTGGAGCGCCGAGAGCAGGTGCTCGGTGGTCTTCACCTGGGCGCCGCCGCCGGCGAGGGTGGTGGCGTAATCGGTGTCGGCCACCGCCGCGACGTGGGCGGGGATCAGGCTGCCGCCGGGCAAGGAAAGGAAGTGGATGCCGCTGCCGGGGGGCAGCGGCTGGATCACCATGCCGGTGCGGCCGCCGGAGTGGAGCCCGAGGCCGTAGATCACGGTCGAGTGGTTGATCGTCCGCTGCCGCTCGCCGCTGGCACGCAAGATCGACAGCCGAGGCGGCGGGGTGAGGCGGTGCTCGGCCGCGGGCGGCAAGGCGGTCGGCGGAAGGTGGAAGGCCCCGGTCGGCGAGCCGGCGAGCCGCCGCTGGCGGTGCGCCAGGGCGCCCTGCAGAGCCTCGACGACTTGGTGGTAGGAGACCGGCTTCTCGAGGTAGTCGAAGGCACCCATCTTGATCGCCTTGACCGCGGTGGCGACGGTGCCGTGGCCGGACATCATCACCACCGCCACGGCCGGGTCGAGGGCGCGCAGCGCCGCCAGGGTCTCCAGGCCGTCGCGATCGGGGAGCCAGACGTCGAGGAACACCACGTCCGGCTGCTGCGACTGGTAGAGCCGGATCGCCTCCTCCCCGGAACGGGTGGCGATCGTCGCCATCCCCTGATCGCGCAGCACGCCGGCCAGGGTGGTAACGATTCCGGGCTCGTCATCGACCAACAGCACCAAGGACATGACCGGGGATTTTATCCCGGCCGGTGCACGGCTGCGGCCGCCTGCCGGCTCATCTTCTAGAGAGGGCAAGATCATGGCGAAGACCGAGACCGACGGCGGCAAGCGGGAACCCTTCGCGGCGGCGTTCGCGCGCCTGGAAGAGAATCGGAAGTCCGGCAGGCGGCGCCTGGGATCGGCCCAGGCGCGAGCTGCCTCCACCCTGGAGCCCTGCGAGACGCTCAACTCGCGAACCGCGCCGGAGTACCAGTTCCAGTTCCGGCTGCCCTTCGAGCTGATACGGCTCGTCGACCTGCCGCTCGCCAACTTCGACCCGCCGATCTCGATCTCGTGCGTGCCGGTCCTCGCCGGGCGGCTGAGTTTCGCCGCCGACCTGCGCTACAGCCAGACCTGGGCCTTCCAGCGCCTGCACATCGCCGACCTGTCGTCGAGCATCGCGCTGGCGCCGGGCGAGAAGCTCACGCTGACCATCAAAAAGACCCAGCGCACGCAGCTCACCGAGACCACGCTGCAGTCGTCGGAGTCGCTGGACTCGGTCGAGAGCTCGATCGTCGACAAGGACGTGCTCAACATCCAGCGCTCGACGGCCAACACCATGCAGTGGCGGGTGGACGGCAGCGCCAGTGTGTCGCTGCTGGGCATCCTGTCGCTGGGTGGTGGCGGCGGCGTGGCGGGCTCGGCACAGAGCTCCTCGAACACCGTCGTCGAGCAGATCTCCGAGGCGACGGAGAAGTCCGTGCGGCGGGTGCAGGCGCTGCAGAAGGTGGAGGTGTCGCGGCAGAGCGAGCTCACCCTCGACCAGACCCAGACGCGCACCATCGAGAACCCCTACCGCGACCGCTCGTTGACTCTGCACGTCTACGAGCTGGCCAAGCAGTTCTCGGTCTCGACCGAGCTGACCGAGATCCGGCCGGTGGTGATCCTCGAGATCACCGACCTCGGCCTCGACCGCGACTTCGTGCTCGCGCAAGGCGAGTTCCTGGACGCCGAGCTCCTCGACCGCAGCCTCGCTGCCGAGCTCAAGGAGGCCCTCGCGGCGGTACGAGAGCCGGTGGGGAACAGCCACCGCACGCTGGCGCGGCGCTACGCGCGGCTCGCCTTCCACTTCCTCTTCGAGGCTCCGAACCTCTTCAACCTGGACAGCGGCGACCCCGACGAGAACAACCCTTGGCTGTCCTTCGCCGACGACGAGGGCTTCGACGACGCGCGCTCCAACGAGGCGGGGCGGATCTTCATGACGCTCGGCACCTACCTGCGCCTCCAGGCCGAGATCTACAGCCGGCCGCCGTTCGGCCCGCCCCCGCTGGCGGGGTTCCCGCCGCCCTGGCCGGGGCCGTCCCGCCTCGGGCATGACCTCGAGGTGGAGATGGCGGTGGCGCTCGCCGACGCGGTGCGCGACGAGTGGAAGGCACTGCCGCCGGACCGCATCGATGACTTGACGGACACCGGCGACCGCACCGAGGTGCTGCGCCGCGTCTCGGGTTTCGTCGCGCTGGTGGACGGCCTGCTCAAGCCGCTACTCAAGCCGCTCGAGGAGGAGCGCGCCGCCGCCGAGGCGCGCAACCGCGCCGAGGACGTGATCGACCGCGTGGAGCGCCACCTGGACTGCAACAAGGCCTTCTACGTGCAGCGCTTCCTCGATTCCACGTGGCGCCGCACCCACGGTTACGCCCTGGGCGACGCCTACGCCCGCGCCATCCGGAGCGGCCAGGTCCCCAACCTGGTGCCGAACCAGATCGAGACCTTCCTCCAGTTCTTCAACGCGCGGCTGGGCTTCCTCGACGGCTTCCAGTTCGTGGTGCCCTTGCACCACGCGGTGAGCGTCGCCAACGGCCTCGACTTCATCGAGGACCTCACCGGCATCCCGGAGCCGCTGCTGCCCGGTGGCTTCCAGACCGACACCCGGGACCTGACCATCCCCACCGACGGTTACCACCTGGAGCCGATCGGCGGCCGCTGCGTGCTGCAGGAGCTGCCGGAGGGCGGCGCGACGGTGTCGACCAACATCTCGATCCAGGCGAGCGAGCCGTAAGGCCGCCGGGCCGCGGCGAACGGAGGTGCGATGCCCACGGCGTTGGGGACCGCGGAGCTGGCGCGGCGGGTGACCGCCATCCTGGAGGCGACCTCGCGCGGCTTCGGCGCGCTGGGCGGCACCGGCTCGGTGGTCGACTCGATCCTCTCCTGGTTGCAGCGCGAGGAGCTCACGCTTGCCGAGGTGATGGAGGTCCTCGCCCACCTGCGCCGCAGCGGCCACCTGGCGCGCTTCCTCAACCTGGTCTCTCACCGCGATCTGCGGCGGTATCTGCGCGACAAGCAGGTGCCCTGGCATTTCGTGTTGCAGTACTGGGAGCCGTCGGTCAACGACTCGGGCAACTTCTTCGCCGGCTTCTTGATCGGCGCCGGCGAGACCGTCACCGAGCTGCTGCGGTTGCTGGTGGCGATCGTCGGCTCGCCGTTCTCGAAGGAGCTCGCCCAAGAGCGCGACAAGTTCTGGGAGAGCGTCAAGTTCCTGCTCTCGGACGAGTTCCGCGAGCTGCTGCGGCGGTTCGCCGGCTCGCCGGCCGAGGTCGCCAAGCTGGGCCTCGAAGCCTTCTCCCGCGATGTCGAGCAGAAGCTCTGGAACCTCGAGTTCTTCGAGGCCGGCCGCACCCTGGGCAAGGCCTTGGCGGCTCTGCTGCTGGTGGTCCAGGCGCTGCGCCGGCTGCCCGCCGTGTTGCAGGCGATCCACAAGATCGCCCGCGAGGTGGCGGAGCTGACCCTCGCCCAGTTGAAGCAGCTCGGGGTCCCGCTGAAGCGCCTCCAGGACTTCCTCACCTCACCGGCGGTCCAGGCGGTAACACCGGAAGGCTTCGTCTTCGCCAAGGCGGCGGACGAGGTGGTGCTCCTCGACCGCGCGGCCCGGCCGCTCGGCAAGATCGCGACCAGCAAGGCCCTGCAGCAGCTCTCGGGGTCGGCCGGACAGACCGCCCCCGTGGTTTCGCCGGCGCTCAAGGGCTTCCAGGCCCTGTCCGGCGCCGCGCGCCAGTTCCTGGACCGCCACGACCTCCTGGGGCTCGCGAGATCGGTGCTCGCCAAGGCGTCGATCCAGCACCTCGACAACCTGGTGGAGGCCATCAACCGCTTCCACGCCTGCCAGGGCTTCGAGAAGGTGGCCGGTCTCTGGCTGCGGGGCGCACGCGGCTCGTCGCAGCTCGCCAAGAACATGGAGAAGGGCGCTTCCTTCGTCATGCGCTACTGCTTGGCCAACCTCTCCGACCTGCCGCCGTGGGCCATCGTGTTCGAGACCCGGGTCGCGCGGCTCTTCCGGCGCTTCACCGACGTGCTGATCCCCGGCCTCAAGCTCGAGTGCAAGTCGGTGGCGGGCTACTCGCCGAAGATCGCCAAGCAGCTCGCCCGCGACGTGATCACCAACCTCGGGCGCGACCTCGAGCGCCTGAAAGGCATCCGGTTCGTGTTCGACAAGGACGCGCTCCAGGTGAGCAAGCAGCAGCTCCTCTCGGACCTCAAGCGGGCGCTGCGCGAGATGAAGGAATTCAGCGGCCACCCGCGCGTCCAGGAGATCGAGGGCCTGCTGGACAAGATCGTCGAGGTCTGGCCGCCCTAGATCGGCTCGACCACTCTTGCCGACACAAGCTTCAGCCCGGCCCCCAGCCCGGCCAGGGTGAGGGCGCCGCCGGCGACCAGGGCCAGGGCAACCAGCACACCCAGGCGGGCGTTGGCGGGCACCTGCGAGAAGGCGAGGATGCCGAAGCCGAGGGCGATCGCCACCACGTCGCTGGCGATCGCCGGGCCGGTCTCCTCGAGCGCGCGCTCGACGGCCGTCGCGCCCGCCTCGGGCCGCAGCGCGCGGTAGCGCTCGAGGAAGTGGATGGCGTAGTCCACGGCCACGCCCAGGGTGATGGCGCAGAACATCGAGGTGGCCACCCCGAGCGGGATGCCCAGCCAGCCCATGGCGCCCAGCACCCAGGCGACGGCGAAGCTCGCCGGCAGCACGGCCAGGAGGCCGGTCTTCGCCGAGCGGTAGAGGAGCGCGATCACCGCCAGGCAGGAGAGCGGCGCCAGCACCACCGAGGACACCTGGGTGGTGACGATGGCCGGGATCATGGCCTGCGACACGGCCACGTCGCCCGCGAACTCGACCGCGACCCCGCGCGGCGCGAAGTGCTCGGCGGCATAGGCCTCGACGCCGCGCATCAGCGCCGCGGTGTCGCGGTAGTTGGCGGCCTTCAAGAACACCGTCACCACGGCACGCTCGAGCGCATCGTCCACGATCTCGCGCCGGCGGTCCTCGCCGCGCCCCATGTCGAAGCGGTGGACCAGCCGCTCGACCATGAACGGCGTGTCCGGGATCCTGCGCAGCTCGGGCCGCCGGCCGAGCCACAGGTAGGCCACGGCCTCGAAGTGGCTCTCGGGGCCCAGCACGCCGCCTACGCCCGGCTGCGCGCGCAGGAAGCCCTCGAGAGCGCCGATCGCCCGCAGGTTGTCGGGGGAGGCCAGCGGCCCGCG
Source organism: Thermoanaerobaculia bacterium (assembly GCA_044869805.1). Lineage (GTDB taxonomy): Bacteria > Acidobacteriota > Thermoanaerobaculia > Multivoradales > SZUA-115 > CAWDVR01. Next base: position 25,020 of record JBIOXV010000044.1, read on the forward strand.
GGGCGGAGCTTCCGCCGGCCGCACGGGGAGCGTCGACCGGTCGTCCTGCGCCGCGCCCTGCGCGGCCTCGACGGGCGGGAAGCGCAGGTGGACGAGCAGCAGGTGGGTGCCGAAGAACTGCTGGTTGGTGCGCTCGGTGGCGCGCCGGAACGCGCTGCCTTGGGCGAAGCCGTCGATCCAACTGTCCTGGATGCGGAGGCGGAAGGTGCCGAGCCCGAGGGCCACGGTCACCAGGGCGATGCCGGCCAGCATGCGCCGCGGCCGGGCGAGCAGCGGCGAGAGCAGGCGCACCACCCACTCGCCGCGCCCCAACCGTCGATCGGCGCCGCCGGCTGTCGCCCGGCCAGGCCGCGCGGCCGGGCGGCGAATGGGCCGCGGGCCGATCCAGGCGAGGGCCGCCGGCAGGGCGGCGAGGGTCCAGAACATAGCGAAGACGATGCCGACCGCGGCGAAGACCCCGAGGAAGCGCACCGCCGAGATGGTCGAGCCGAGGAACGAGAGGAAGCCCACCGCGGTGGTCAGCGAGGTCAGGCACACCGGCCGCGCCAGGTCCGCCATGGTGCGCGCGAGCGGCGCCGGAGGGGCCGAAGGCCCGACGTCGTCGGCCGAGGGGCCAGCCGGAGTCGCCGCGAGAAGCCGCTGGTAGCGCCAGAAGAGATGGATCTCGTCGGCGAGGATCACGGTGGTGAGGATCACCGGCAGGATGGCGGTGGTGAGATAGACCGGCTGGCCGGCCCAGCCCATGCAGCCGAAGGTGAAGAGCAGGCAGGCCACCACCTCGGCGCCGGCTAGCGCCAGGCAGGCGAGGCGTCGCGTGCCGATCCACAGCACGGTCCCGATCACCGCTAGGGCCAGGGGCAGGAGCAGGGCCAGGTCCTCGATCACGTGCGTGCCGAGGAGCGCCTCGGCCACCGGCGCGCCGACGATCGAGATCGTCTCGCCGCCGCCCTCGAACGGCGCCGCGAGCGCGCGGATGCGCGCCACCAGGGCGGTGCGGTCGAAGCCGCCGCCGTCGGCCGCCGGGCTGCCCACCAGGATGGCCGTTGCCTGGTGGTCGAGCGAGATCAGCGTGCCGTCGAGGATGCCAGTGGCCTCGACGTCGCCGACCAGCGTGGCCATCAGCTCGGGCGAGTCCGGCAGCGGCTCTAGGAAGGGCATGAAGTCGAGGGTGCCGGGCCGCACGCGGTCGCGGCGCTCGGTGGCGAGGCTCGACACGTGGCGCGCGCCGACCTCCGGCAGCTCGGCCAGCCGAGTGGAGAGGTCGCGGACCTTGGTGAGCGTCTGGAGGTTGAAGATGCCTTGCGAGTGCGAAGTCTCGACGATCAGCGCGATGGGGTCGCGCAGCCCGAAGTGCTCACGCACCTCGGCGTCGAAGCGCACCACGGGGTCTCGCGGCGGCACCAGGGCGTGGCCGTCGGTGCGCAGCTCGAGGCGCGCGAGGCCCGGCGCCGCGGCCAGCACCAGGGCGAGGAAGATGGTAATCGTGCGCCGCGGATGGCGGATGGCCGCGGCGGCGAGCTGGGCGGGAAGGCGCTCGAGCATCGGGAGTCCCAGGTAGCGAGGTGCAATCCGCGGCCGGTTGGAGGACAGCGTGGTCTACACTACCGCGCGAAGCGCGAGCGGGCTGCCGAGCGCTCGGTGAGGAGGAGAGCGATGAAACGAACGGCCGCGTGCTCGATGTGGGTCCTGCTCGCCCTGACCGGAGCCGCCCAGGAACCGAGGAACGAGCTGCAGAAGGCGGTGCAGGAGGCGACCGCCGCCCGCCAGGGCCACGACTACAAGACATTCCTCGAGCGCAGCCTCCGCATCGTGGAGCTGGCGCCCGGCAGCACGCGGGCGCTCTACGGCCTCGCCTGCGCCTACGCGCTCAACGGCGTGGCGGAGCGGGCGGTCGAGACCCTCGACCGGCTCGCGACGATGGAGGTGGCGTTCGACATCGAGACCGAGGCCGACTTCGCCGCCATCAAGGACGGCGTCGCGTTCCAGGCCGTGGCGAGGAAGATGTCTGCCCTGTGGACACCCGTGGGCAGCGGCGAGGTCGCATTCCGCCTCCCGGAGAAGGACGCGATCGAAGGAGTGGCCCACGACCCCAAGAGCGGGGACTTCTTCGTCAGCAGCGTCAGGCGCCGGCGGATCGTTCGCGTGTCACCCGGCGGTGTGGCCCATGCGTTCACCGGCGACGGTCAGGACGGGCTGCTCTCGGTCGTTGCCCTCGCCGTGGACCCGTCGCGCCGCGCGCTGTGGGCGACCAGCGACGCCACGCCCTGGCGGAAAGACCCGCGCCCGGAGGAAGAGGGCCGCTCCTGGCTCCTCGAGTACGACCTCGACTCTGGCGCGCTACGCCGGCGCCTCGGGCCGCCCGCATCCCTCGCCGTCGCCCGCCTGAGCGACCTCGCGCTCGGCCCGCGGGGAGAGGTGGCCGTCGCCGACCCACTGAACGGCCGCGTGTACCTGCTCGCCTCGGGTGAGAAGGAGCTGCGCACGCTGGTGGCGCCTGGGCCGATCGCCTCGCCGCAGGGCATGGCCTTCTCGCCGGACGGCCGCTGGCTGTTCGTGGCCGACTACGTCCGGGGCGTCGCCCGGGTCGACCCGCAGAGCGGCGCGGTGACGGCCCTCGCCCGGCCCGAGATCGCGGTGCTGGGCGGGATCGACGGGCTGGCGCATTTCGGCGACAGCCTGGTCGGCATTCAGAACGGCGTGCGCCCGCACCGCATCGTGCGTCTGCGGCTCGACGCGGAGGCGACGCGGATCGTCGCGGTCACGGTCGTCGAGCGGGCGAACCCACGGTGGGACGAGCCGACGCTGGGGGTCGTGGTGGGGAGAGATTTCTACTACGTCGGAACCAGCCAGTACGGGAAGTTCGGCGACGCGGATATCGACGACGCGAAGCTGGAGCCGCCGCTGGTCTTCCGCACCCGGCTGGACTGGTAGGCCGCGGGGAGGCCGGCCTTCAGCCGGGCCCCTCGATCCCCACCAGCTCCAGCAGCCGCAGCGCGTTGACCGTGGTCGCGAGGCCCGGGCGCAGGCGGTAGTCGAAGGTCATCGGCGGGCCTTCGCCGGCCGGGTGCAGGGTCTCGCGGAAGTGTACGGGCTGCATGGCGGCGGCGACCGCAGGGTCCTCGGCCAGCGCCAGGTCGTGGGTGGTCACGGCGCCGATCGCGCCGAGCTCCGCGAGGCGCAGCAGCACCCGCCGCACGGCGATGCGGCGCTCGGCGCTGTTGGTGCCGCGCAACACCTCGTCGAGCAGAAACAGCAGGGTTGCGCCGCGCACATGGCAGGAGGCCGCGGCGTCGAGGATGGCCTTCAGGCGCTGGAGCTCGGCGAGGAAGAAGGACACGCCGCCGGCCAGCGAGTCCTCGATCAGCAGGCTGGTGCCGAGCTCGAGCGGAGGCAGCGAGAGGGCGCGGGCGCAGGCCGGCCCTCCCGCCTGGGCCAGCACCACGTTGGCGCCGAGCGCGCGCAGCAACGTGCTCTTGCCCGACATGTTGGAGCCGGTGACGAAGAGGAAGGTGCCCGGCGGCCCCAGGGCCACGTCGTTGTCGACCCGCGGCGCCGGCGGCAGCAGCGGATGGCCGAGGCCCGTCGCCACCAGCCGCGGCGCCTGCCCGGTCTCGATCTCGGGGAAGCACCACTCGGGGTTCTCGAAGGAGAGGCTCCCCAGCGCCGCCAGCGCCTCGACCTCGCCCAGCGCCGTGAGCCAGCGCCGTGCGTGGCGGCCGTGAGTCTCCTGCCAGCGCTCGAGCCTCGCCAGCACGTGGAAGCTCCACAGGAAGAGCGCCTGCACGATCAGGTAGCCGAGCGAGGAGTGGCGGATGTCGCCCAGCACCACCAGCCGCGCGAGCCTGGCCATGGCGGCGTGCGCCGGCGCGGGCCCGCCGACGTCCAGCGCCGCCTGCAGCGCGCGCAGGCTGGCGCTGGCGGCCGGCTCGCGCACTGCCACGGCGAGGGCTTCGCCGTAGGCGGTGAACCCGCCCTCCCCGGCCTCGACATGCTGGAAGACGCTGTTGACCGGCTTGGCGAAGCTGTAACCCACCCAGAGGTTGAGGAAGACGGCGGCGAGCCAGGCGGACCACGGCAGCGCACCGGCGAGGGCGGCGCCGAACAGCGCGAAGCCCGCGACCGGCAGCAGCCGTGCCGCCCACAGCAAGGAGCGGCGGCGCAGCAGCCAGGGCTCGCCCTCGGCCCAGGCGAGGAAGGGCTCGGTGTCGATCGAGGCGGTGGCGAGCCCACCGCCGGCGAGGCCCCCCCGCCCGCCGCAGGCGACAAATAAATCTTCCCGCAGGTCGAGCTTGGGCGCCAGCTCCCGCACCGCCTCCTGCCGCCGGCGCACCTCCTCGGCGGCCGGCGGCTCGAGCAGCCAGCGGGCGATCGCGCCGCGGCCGAAGGGGGTGCGCGCAGTGCCCAGGAGCTGCGACAGCGAGGCCGGCCCGAAGAGGTCGAGGTCGCGCGCCAGGGGCGACGCCTGGGCCGCCGCCGACACCGCCGGGACCGGCAGCTCGGTCCAGCGGCGCTCGAGGCGCGCCAGCCCTTCCTGGTGAAAGGCCCGCTGGTCCGCGGCGCGCTGCTCGCGGCGGATCACCCGGTCGTGCCAGAGCACCAGGGCGAAGAAAGCGACGAAGCCGAGGCTGGCCGGCAGCAGCCAGAGGACGTTGGCCGGGAACGGCTGCGTCGCCATCACCAGGGCCGAGACGGCGCCGGCGAGAAAAGACGCCAGCCGGCAATAGCTGATGCGGCGCGACAGCGCGCCGAGCCGGCGCTGCTCGTCCGTGCAGCGGGCGGCGCGCGCCTGGTAGGTGGCGCGCGGCCCGGGCTCGCCGCGCGCCGCTTCCGTGCCGCTCGCCGGCGCGTCGTCTAGCATGGCGGTGCCGCCACCGCGGCGGCGCCGTGCTTGCGCGCCTGCACCCGGGCCTCGACCGCAGCGAGGCTGGGCTCGGGAACCTGGGAGAGCACACGGATCACCTTCGCCACGTCGTTCGACTCGCGGGCGCGGATGACCAGCAGGCCGCACGACAGCCAGAACCCTGGCGACAAAACGCGTTCGCCAACCAGCGCCGTCTCGCGATCGCGCAGCTCGACGAGGCTCGGCCACTGCGCCTGGGGCACGGGCGCCAGCTCGCAGCCGAAGGCCCAGGCCTCGTTCCTGGCGATCTCCAGCGAGAAGCGCACGATCTCGTCCCCCACCCGGCCGCCGATGCGATCGAGGAAGGCGATCCACGGCGACACCTCGCCGATCTCCTCCTCTGTCTGCCGCACCAGCGAGAAGAGGATCTCGTTGATGCGGTCGAAGTCGTCCCTGAGCGGCGGGAGCTCGGCGCCGGGAGCGATCTCGGCGGCGGCGATCCCTAAGTCGAGGTTGATGTGGGCGTTGATCCCCACCAGGAGCTGCTGGAGGATGATCGGTTTCCACTGGCCGGCGGCCTGGAAGGCGAGGCGCCAGGACCGCGTCGGCGCGCCGCCGCGCTGCCAGAGCTCGAGGGCCGCCAGGTAGCGGTTGGCGAAAGTCACGTCCAGCCGTTCCATGCGTGGCCCGTCGTCGAAGAAGCCCTGGGCGATGCCCTCCTTCACCTTGCGCGTGACCTTGCGGTAGAGAGTGGCGAAGTAGCCCAGCCGGCTCTCGGTCGCGATCGACCGCGCCACGATTCCGTCCAGAATCTCGAGCACCTCGTCGATGGTGCGCGCGACGGGGACGTCGCCGGGAGCGGCTTCTCGGATCATCGCAGGGCTTCCGCCGGTGGCAGGCGCGCGGACCGGCGGTCGGTGCCGCTGCGCCCGGATCGAGCGACGCGCAGTCTACACTTGCGTCGTGCCCGCCAACCCCGAGCGCACCGCGATCCGCCCGCGCTACCGCTTCGGCCCGTTCGTGCTCTCGCCGGCCCACCGGCGCCTGCTGGCAGGTGGGCGCGAGGTGGCGCTCATCCCCCGCTATCTGGACCTGCTGCTGCTCCTGGTCGAGCGGCGGCGCGAGGCGGTGTCGCGCCAGGAGATCCTGGACCGGGTGTGGAGCGACGTGGTGGTTTCCGAAGGCGCTCTCAACCAGGCAGTGCGCACCTTGCGGCGCGTGCTCGGCGACGATCCCAGGAGCCCTCGCTTCCTGCGCACCGTGTCGCGCCACGGCTACCAGTTCGTGTACCACGGGGTGATCGAGGAGGAGGACGGCGAGCTGCCGGCTGCCACCGGCGCGCCGCTGGCGGTGGCGCCGGAGCCCAAGCCGTGGCTCGGCCCGCGGGCCTCCGCGGTGCTCTCGGCGGCGCTCGGTGGGGCGGCCGCGGGAGTGGCGGCGGCGGTGCTCTTCGGGGCCGGCGTGCTGGCGGGCGGCGGCGGGCCGGTGGAGATCCTCGCCGTGCTGGCGCTGGTCGGGCTGGCGATCGGCGGGGTGGGCGCGGCGGGGGTGGGGGCGGGCCTGGTGCTCGCCGAGCGCTGGGTGGGCGGGAAGGGCGGGCCGGCGCCGTGGCGGGCCCCGCGCGCCGTCGCGCTGGTGACCGGAGGAGCGCTCGGCGGTGGCCTGGTGGGCGCCGTGGCGCACACCCTCGGCCAGTGGAGCCTGGCAACGATCTTCGGGCGCACGCTCGAGTCGACGGGGGCCGTGGGCGGCGGCCTCGAAGGCGTGGTGCTTGGTGCCGCCGCCGGCCTGGGCTACGCGCTGGGCTCGCGACCTGCCGCCTCGCGGTCTTCTGGTTCGGGGCCTTCTGGTTCGGGGCCCGACGCCTCGCTCGGCGCGCGCCGCCTGCCCGCCGCCCTCGCCGCCGGCCTCTGCTGCGGCCTGGCGGCCCTGCTCCTCACCTGGACCGGCCGCCGGCTCTCCGGCGAGAGCCTGGACTTCATCGGCCGTGCCTTCGCCGGCTCGAGGGTGGGCCTGGCCCCCCTTGCCCACCTCTTTGGGGAGGCCGAGCCCGGCCTCGTCACGCGCACGGTGCTCGGCGCCGCCGAGGGCCTCTTGTTCGGGATCGGGCTGGTGCTCGGGCTGACCCGGCGCGGGCGCGAAGCCTGAGGACCATCTCACCGCTCGCTCACCCGGCGCTCATGTCTCGGCCGGCGTGGCCGGGCATCCTCCGGCGAGGAGGAAACCGAGATGACACGCCGACCTGTCGCACGCCGTTCCCCGGAGACCATCCTCGCCGCCCTCGCCCTGCTGGCCGCCGGCTTGACCGCGGCCTGCGACCGCACTTCGGTCGTCACCCAGCGCCTCGATCCCGAGCGCCTCCGCTGGCGCACCTACACCGACCGTACCCTGGCCTACTCGATCGACTACCCCGAGGGCTTCGAGATGCAGGTCCGCGACGACGGCGAGGCCCAGCTCCGCGTCACCGGCGTGTACAGCACGGACGTGCCGGCTCGCGTGGTGCACGCGACCGAGGAGGAGGCGCGACGGCGGGGTCTCTGGGCGAGAAAGTTCATCACCGGGCCGGCCACCCTGGGCGGGCGGCAGGGGGAGAGGTACGTCTACACTCATTCCGACGGCCCCTTCTACTCGCGCACCGTGGCCTACGTGGTGCCCCACCGCGGCAAGATGCTCGGCCTCGAGTTCCGCGCCGAAGGCGACCTCGATCGCGTGCAGCAGCGCATGCTGGCTTCGTTCCGCTTGCCCGCCGAGAGCCCTCAGGGCTGATCGCCCCCGCGATAAGCTCCGCTGAATGACCGCTCCCCCGGGCGAGCCTTCGGCCGAGGCCATCCTCGCGATCGACAACATCGCTCTCGACCTGCCGGTCGCCGGCATCGGCAGCCGGGCGCTGGCGGCGGGCCTCGACTACATCATCCTGGGCTTGGGAATGATCGTGGTCTTGGTCAGCGTCGCTATCGCGCTGGCCGCCCTGGGCAGCGGCGGCGGGTGGTCCGGCTGGCTGGTGGCCGGGATGGTAGCGGCTTTCTTCCTGCTGCACTGGGGGTACTTCGCGGTGTTCGAGATCGCCACTCGCGGCCGCACCCCGGGCAAGATGGCGGTCCGGCTCCGCACCGTGGGCCGCGGCGGCGGCACGCCCTCGCCCGTCGCCTTCGTGCTGCGCAACGTGCTGCGCGACGTGGACATCCTGATCGGGGTGCCGCTGATGGCGGCCGACGGCGCCTCCCGCCGCCTGGGCGATCGGTTGGCCGGCACGGTCGTGGTGCACGACCGCCAGGCGACGCGCGAGCTGGTGCTGGGCCGCATTCCGCCGGGCTGGGGAGCGCGCGAGGTGGCGCTCACCGAGTCGTTCTTCCGTCGCACCGGGGACATGGCCGATGCACGGCGGCGCCACCTCGCCGGCCGCCTCCTCGCCCTGGTCGAGCGTGACGCGCCCGAGCTGCTGCCGCCCGGCCTTGCGACGGCCGACGCCCTCGACCCCGAGGGGGAGCTGCGCAAGGCGCTCGAGATCCGCGAGCAGTAGCGCCCAACCATGGACTATCCAGCTTTCGTTCGCCTGCGCTCGGGGCTGTGGGACGAGCTCGAGGCGCAGCTCGCCGAGGCCGCCGAGCTGGGCGACAAGCTCACCCACGCCGAGCTCGAGCGCATGGCCCTGCGCTACCGGCAGGTGCTGCACGACCACGCGCTGGCGGCGGCGCGCTTCCCCGCCACCGGCGCGGCGCGGCGCCTCGCGCGGCTCGCCATCGAAGGCACGCGCCGCCTGTCCCGCGAGGAGGGGGGGCGCGGCCTCTCGCCGTGGCGTTTTTTCGTTCACGTCTTCCCGGCCACCTTCCGCCGCCAGGCCCCGACCGTGGGGCTGGCGGTCGCCCTGTTCCTCACCTTCACCTTCCTGGGCTTCACGCTGACCGCGATGGTGCCCGGCTTCGGCGCCCTCTTCCTCGGCCCCGAGGCTTTCGAGGGTCTCGCCGAGGGCCGGCTGTGGACCGAGGACTTGACCTCGACGGCGCCGCCCTCGGTGACCTCGTCACGGATCGCCACCAACAACCTGTCGGTGGCGCTCCTGGCGTGGGCGGGCGGGGCGGTCGCCGGCTTCTTCTCGCTGTGGGTGCTGCTGATCAACGGCCTGATGCTGGGCTCGGTGATCGCGGTGACGATGCACTTTGGGCTGGCGCCGCCGCTCTTCGAGTTCATCGCCGCGCACGGCCCGCTCGAGCTGACCATCATCGTGGTCTCGGCGGCCGGCGGCCTGGTGCTCGCCCGCGGCCTGGTGGCGGCCGACGACCGGCCGCGCGCCGAGGTGCTGCGCGAGGCGGCGCGCGAGGCCCTGGTGCTGCTCGGCGGCTGCCTGCCTTGGCTGGTGGTGCTGGCGGTGGTCGAGTCCCTGGTGTCGCCAGCCCCCGAGGTGCCGGTGGGCATCAAGGCGGCCCTGGGCCTGGCGCTCGAGGCGGTGTTCCTGCTGGTGGCGACCAACCCCTTGGCGCGAGAGGAGAAGCGATGAGCCCTGGCGAGACCGACGCCCCCCGCTTCCGCGAGCGCCTCCCCGGCGAGCACGGCCCCGCGGAGGTGGAGCTTGCCGAGCCGATGCCGTTTCGCATCCTGCTCGACGAGGCGTGGAAGCAGGCGAAGCGCCACTTCCGGGTGCTCTACTGGCCGCTCGCCGTGCCGCTCGCCCTGGTGCAGGTCGCCATCGTGGTGGTCAACGGGGAGTCGACGCGCAGGGTCATGACCCGGCTCGGAGACGACCCCATGTCCGTGCTCGGGATCTACTTCGTGCTGCTCCCGCTGCTGCTCCTCTCGCTGCTGATCCTCAGCCTCGCCTACGGCGTGATGGGCACCTGCGCCACCGATGCCGCGGCCGGCCGCGAGCCGCGGATCAAGGACGGCCTGCGGTTCACGCTGCGCCCGCGGGTGCTGCTCTCCCTGTGGGGCGCCGGCTTCCTCAGCTTGCTCGGCCTCATGTGCTGCGTGCTGCCCGGCCTCTACCTGGCCCTGATCTGGGGCTTCCTGGTGCCGGTGATGGCGGAAGAGGGGTTGTTCCTCTCCGCGGCGCTCGGCCGCAGCCGGGCGCTCGCTCACTACAACCCGCAGCGGCAGCTCGCCTCGAGCCCGATGCTCAAGATCTTCGTGCTGCTGATCGTCGGCTACTTGCTGTCGACCGCCGTGTCGCTGGTGGTGCAGGGCCCGTTCATCATCGCGCAGCAGATCATGGTGTTCCGCGAGGTGGCCTCGGGCGGCGACCCGATGGTGGTGATGACCGATGCGCGCCTCCAGCTCCTGCAGGTGCCGGGCGCCTTCCTGGGCAGCCTGGCGCAGACCGCGGTGCTGATCTACCTCTCCTTCGGCATCTCGCTGCTCTACTTCGACGTGCGGCGGCGGCGCGAGGCCTTCGACCTCGAGGCGGCGATCGACGCCGTGGAGGCCGCGCGGCCGGCGGGGGAGGGCCCGTGAGATGTGACGTGAGGGTCGGCGCCAGGCTCGCGGTGCTGGGCATTGGCGCCTGGATGGCGCTGGCGGCGACGCCCGTGGCGTCGCAGGCGCAGCCCGACCCGGAGCTCGCCTCCATCGAGGCGGAGTGGGCCGAGCCCCAGTCGGCCGAACCGAATCGGGCGCGCCTCGATCGCATCTACGCCGAGCACGACCTCGACCTTTACACCGAGCGTGCCGGCTGGGCCGCGTACCTCGGCTACCTGCTCGAGCGCCTCGACGACTGGATCGCGGTCCGGGTGACCGGCTTCCTCAACCGCCTGCTGGGCAGCTCGACGGCCTGGAGAAACGTGATCTACGGCGTGATCGGCGCCGCGCTCGTCGCCCTCCTCGTCTGGCTCGCCCTGCTGTTGCGCTCCCTGCTGCGGCGGCGCGAGCCGGAGCAGGCGCCGGTGGTGGAGGTGCGTGCCCCGTCGCCCGCGGCTGGCGGCGCGGACGCCGCCGCCTGGCGTGCCGAGCTCGAGCGCCGGCTGGCGGCCGGCGACCTCGAGGCGGCGCTGGAGGCAGCCTGGTGGTGGCTCGCATGCTCCCTGGCCGGCTCCCGGGTCAACCCGGCGTGGACCAGCCGCGAGCTGCTGGTCGCGGCCGGCCGTCCGGACCTCGGCCCCGCGGTGCGTGGCCTCGACGCCATGATCTATGGCGGGCAGCGGCTGGAGCGCACCGCCGTCGAACGGGTCGTAGATCGCCTGGCCAAGGAGGTGGCGGCGTGAGGAACTGGTGGGCGTTGGCCGCGGTGGGGCTCGTGGTCGCCGTCACCTTCGCCTTCTGGATGTCGCGCGGCGGCGAAGGGGGCGGCCCCAGCGCTCTGGCGCAGGGCGCCGGCGGCTGGTTCGTGGCCCGCCTCTATCTCGAGGGCGAGGGCGGCCGCTCGCGGCTCCTCGACCGGGCGTTCGACGGCGCGGTCGAAGAGTCGGTGGTGGCCATCACCTTTCCGTGGCGGCGGCTGGTGATCGAGCCCGATTTCTCGGTGCTCAGAGCCTGGGTGCGGCGCGGTGGGACGCTGGTGATCGGCGCCTCCGGGCGCCGCACGTCGCTGCCCGAGGAGCGCCTCCTCGGCGACCTCGGCGTGGCCGTGGTCAAGGCCCGCCAGCGCCCGCCGCTCGCGCCGCTCGCCTGGCGCCGCCACGTCGAGGAGGAGTGGATTCTGGAGCCGGGACCCGCGCTAGGAGGGGGTCAGGTGGAGGCCACCGCCGTGGCAGCGTCTCCACGCATCACCGTGGCGGCCATGGAGCGCGTGCCGCGGGCTCCCGAGGGAGCGCAGATCTTCTACCAGAGAGCGAGCGGCGCGGGCTCGATCTTCAGCTTCGCCTACGGCAAGGGGCGCGTCGTGGTGCTGCCGGCCGACGCACTGTCGAACGCCAAGCTGCGGCAGACCGGCAACGCCCGCCTGCTGGCCTCGCTCGCCGCCTGGCTGGGGCCTTCGTGGGCCTTCGACGAGTACCATCACGGCCTGGTCGGCCGCGAGCAGGCGGCGGCGGAGGTCTCGCTGCTGCCCTTCGACCTCTTCTTCGTCCACCTCGGGCTGCTCTACGGCCTGGCGCTGTGGGCGCTGGGGAGGCGCTTCGGCCCGGCCTGGCGCGAGCCGCCGGTGCGGGCGGGCTCCGCGGCGTCGTTCCTCTTGGGGCTGGGGCGGCTGCACGACCGGCTGAAGCACCACCCGGCGGCGGCGGCGCTGCTCCTCGAACGGGCGGCGGAGATCGATCCCGCCTTCGCCCAGGCGATGGCCGGACGCGAGGGTTCGGAGCAGGAGAGCTGGAAACGCGAGGCGGCGACCGCCGACCGCGAGGGATTGGTGAGGCTGGCGCGACGGGTCGCCGAGCTGCGAGGAGGGAAACCATGAATGAGTCGAGCGCCGCGGCGAGCTCGCTGCGCGACGCCCTGAACCGCACCGTGGTCGGCCAGGCGGAGGCCATCGACGCGCTGCTCGCCGCCTACATGGCCGGCGGCCACGCGCTGATCGAGGGCGTGCCCGGCATCGCCAAGACACTCCTCGCGCGCTGCTTCGCCGCCGCGCTCGGGGTCGAGATGGCGCGCATCCAGGCCACCCCCGACCTGATGCCGGCCGACGTGCTGGGCACCAACGTCTTCGACCCCAAGGCCGGGGCCTTCCACCTGGTACGCGGGCCGATCTTCACCCGCCTGCTGATGGCCGACGAGATCAACCGCACGCCGCCCAAGACGCAGTCGGCGCTGCTCGAGGCCATGCAGGAGGGCCGGGTGACGCTCGACGGAGTGTCGCACTCGCTCGCTGCCGGCTTCTTCGTCATCGCCACCCAGAACCCGATCGAGTTCGAGGGTGTCTACCCGCTGCCCGAGGCGCAGCTCGACCGCTTCCTGGTGAAGATCGACATGGGCCTGCCCTCCGCCGACGCCGAGCGCGAGGTGCTGCGCCGCGCCGTGGCCGGCGAGCTCGCCGGATGGAGCGAGGAGGTGCCGCTGCCGGCGGCGGTGATGAGCGCCGACGACGCCCTGGCGCTGCGGCGCGCCGCCGAGCGCGTGCACGTGGCTGACGACCTGCTCGACTACCTGGTGCAGCTTGCGGCGGCGGTGCGGCGCTCGCCGCACGTCGAGCTCGGCCCCAGCCCGCGCGGCGCCCTCGCTCTCCTCGCCCTGGCACGCGCCGGCGCCTTCCTCGAGGAGCGGGAATTCGTGCTGCCCGAGGACCTGAAGCGCTTCCTCGTCGCCTGCTGGGGCCACCGCCTGCTGCTGACCGCCGAGGCCGAGCTCGAGGGCTACACCGCGCGCCGCATCCTCGACGAGGCGGCAGCGGCGGTCGAGGTGCCGCGGAAGTGAGGGCTATCGCCCTCGCCCCTCACCCCAGCCCTCTCCCCGCTGATGCGGGGCGAGGGGGCCGGAGCACGCTAGGGTAGGGGTGAAGGTATGCCCGCCACGCGCCTCTTCGTCGCCCTCGGCCTCGCCACCCTGCTGCTGATCGCGGGGCTTGCCGAGCCCGCCCTGGCCCGGGTGGCCCTGGCCGGCGACGGCCTGCTGCTGGCCGCCTTCTGCCTCGACCTCGCCCGCGCCCGCCGTGTGGCGCTGACCGCCGAACGGAGCTGGCCGCCGCTGCTGGTGCAGGGCGCCCCGACCGAGGTGCGGGTGGCCGTGAGCGCGCCGGGGCCTCGCGCCCTGGCTGGAGGAAAGCCGAGGGCCGCGGGCAAGGCCGGGACCGTAGTCGTGCGCCTGCGCGAGGGCCTCCATCCGGCCCTCGCCGAGACTCCGCGGCGTACCGAGGTCGGGGTACCGCGCGGCGGCGCCGCGACCTGGACCTACGCCCTCGTCCCCCGGCACCGCGGCGAGCCGGTCGTGGCGCCGCTCACCGCCCGCGTGCTCGGCCCCTGGCGCCTCGCCTGGTCGCAGCGCGATCTGCTGGCGCCCGAGCGGCGGCACGTCTACCCGCAGGTGCGCTGGGAGGGGCGGGTGGGGCAGCTCCTCACCCTGGCGCAGCGGCATCAGCTCGGCAGCCTGCCGTTCGCCACCCAGGCCACCGGCACCGAGCCCTACGCCCTGCGCGAGTACCGGGCGGGAGACCCGCCGGCCAAGATCCACTGGAAGGCCACCGCCCGCCACGGCCACCTGGTGACCCGCGAGGAGACCTGGGAGCGCGGCGCGCGGCTCGTGATCCTGCTCGACGGGGCGCGGGCCATGACCTCGCGGCAGGGCGAGCGCAGCAAGCTCGACCACGCGCTGGCGGCGGCCCTCGCGCTGGCGCGGGTGGCGGCCGGGCGCGGCGACCGCGTGACCCTGATCGCCTTCGCCGACCGCCTGGAGCGGGCCGTGCGCCTGGCGCCGGGCGCCCGCGGCCTGGCCACCGCCTACCGGGCGCTCTACGACCTCGAGGCCCGCCTCGCCGAGCCGGCCTACGACGTGGCCGCCGCCGAGGCCCTGCGGCTCGAGGCCCGCAGCGCCACGGTGGTGCTCTTCACCTCGGTGGTCGATCTGGCGGCTGCCGAGCTGCTGCGCGAGGCCCTGCTCGCCCTCGAGCGCCGCCACCGGCCGCTGCTCGTCAACCTCGAAGACCCCGAGCTCGCGGCCCTCTCCCGGCGCCCGCCGCGCGACGCGCCCGAGGCCTTCGCCCAGGTCGCGGCGCTCGAGATCGCGCTCGCCAACCGCAAGCTGGGCCGCACCCTGCGCCGGGCGGGGGTCAGGGTCGTGTCCACCGCCGCCGACCGCCTGGCGCTCGAGGCCCTCGAGGCTTACCTCGCGATGTTCAGGACGCGGCTGCGGCGCAGGCGGGTGGCGTAGAGCCAGTGTCCAAGGCGCTCTACGGCTGGGGGATGTCGTGGGACGCCTGACGGCCTGTTCCAGCGGACGGTTTGGACGACGCAACCAGGAGCTTCACCGCTTCGTCTCGGCTGAGCTGTCCAGGGGGTCATGGCGGCAAGTACTCTACAGCGGCGTCTCGCCGGGGCTGGTGCCGAGGAGGTCGATCTCGCCCTGCCGGTCCTCGGGCAGGAACAGCAGCGTCTCGAACTCCCAGGGCTGGCCGTCGCGGCGCTCGGCTTCGATCCTGAGGCGCCCCCGGCCCTTAGGGCCGGAGAGTGGCAGCAGCATCTGGGCCTCGCCGCTGGAGCTCTGGATGTTGATCGAGCTGTTGCGGGGGAAGCCGGCCTCGATCGGCTCGCCCAGCACCTCGACCACCGCCGGGCTCGCCTTGGCGCGCGCCACGGCCTCGTCCTTGAGCTCGGTGAAGCCCGCGGAGCGAAAAGCCCAGAAGGCACCGCCGCCGAGGATGGCGACGAAAAGGATCGGCAGCAGGACGCAGCCTAGCAGGCAGCCGCCGATGCCCCAGGTCCAAGGGTTCCGCCAGAAGCTCCGCTCGCCGTCTCGACTTGCCATGGTCAGTATCTCCCGCTGGCGCCGAGTCTAACTCCGGCCTTCGCGGTCGCCAGCTCTGCCTCCTTGCGTGTTAATCTCAAATCGATCTGAACAGCCAAACAAGTGAAGAGTATGCTGGAATCAAAAGAGGAGCTCCTGCTCGCTCGGCTGGCGCTGCACATGAAGCTGCTCACCCAGGAGCAGATCGCCGAGGTGCTGCGCCAGCGGCAGCAAGAGCCGGCGAGGGGCCAGGACCTGGGCTCTTTCCTGCTGAGTCGCGGCTACCTGACCTCTCCGGGCTTCGCCGCCCTGCGCCAGGCTTACAGCCGGTATCTCAGCAAGCGGGACGAAGAGGCGGCGGCCGCGCAGAAGCCCACGGCTCCCTCTCCCGCGCCGGCGGTGCCGCAAGCGGGAGCGCCGGCGATGGCGGGCGGTGCCGCGGCCCCGGCTGCTCCTGAGCTCGCCCCCCTCGCCTACCGCCCCGGCGCCACGCCGCTCGAAGACCTCCTGCGGCAGACGCTCGCAGCCGGGGCAAGCGATCTTCACCTGCACCCAGGAGCGCCGCTCAAGCTGCGCGTCGACGGCCGGCTGCGCGACGCCTCGCCGGCGCTGCTCGAGCCGGCCGAGGCCGAGCGGCTGATCCTCTCGGTGCTCGACGCCGCGGCGCGCGACAAGCTGGCACGCGAGCAGCAGCTCGACTTCGCCCACGCTCTCCCCGGCGTCGGGCGCTTCCGCGCCAGCGCCTACCGCACGCAGAACGGGCTCGACGGAGTGTTCCGCGCCATCCCTGCCCGGGTTCCGACCTTGGCCGATCTCGGCCTGCCCGAGTCGGTGGCCGCGGTGTCGCGCTTCCACCAGGGCCTGGTGCTGATCACCGGGCCGGCGGGCTGCGGCAAGTCCTCGACCATGGCGGCGCTGGTGCAGGAGGTGGCCGCGGCACGGCCGGACCACGTCATCACCTTCGAGGAGCCGATCGAGTACCTGCTCGCCGGCGGCCGCGGCCTGATCAACCAGCGCGCCGTGGGGCACCACACCGCCTCCTTCGCCCGCGCCCTGCGCGGCGCACTGCGCGAGGACCCGGACGTGATCGTGATCGGCGAGCTGCGCGATCTCGAGACCATCCAGCTCGCGCTGACCGCCGCCGAGACCGGCCATCTGGTGTTCGGCACCCTTCACACCTCGAGCGCGCTGCGCACCATCAACCGGCTGCTGGGGGTGTTCCCGCCGCAGCAGCAGACCCAGATCCGCACCATGCTCTCGGAGTCGCTGCGCGCCGTGGTCTCGCAGCGGCTGGTAGTGCGGGCCGACGGCCGGGGCCGGGTGCCGGTGGTGGAGGTGCTGTTCAACACCAAGGCGGTCGGCAACCTGATCCGCGAGAGCAAGGTCTTCCAGATCCGCTCCATCATGCAGACCGGCTCGGCGCACGGCATGGTGCTCGCGGACAGCTCGCTCCTCGAGCACGTCAAGGCCGGGCGTATCAGCCGCGAGGAGGCGCTGCGCCACGCCGAGGACCCGCGCAAGCTCGGCGCCGCGCCCTGAGCGGAGCCTGCATGGCCGAGATCGACGAGCTGTTCCGCTACCTGAAGGCGCACGAGGGCTCGGACCTGCACCTCGCGGCCGGTGGCCCGCCGCGCATCCGCCGCCGCGGCGAGCTCGAGCCGGTGGAGGGCCGGCCGGTGCTCACGGTCCCCGGCCTCGAGCGCATGCTGGAGGAGATCGCCAGCTCCGAGGACTTCGCCGAGTACCGCGCCGCGGGCGACCTCGACTTCGCCTACAGCCTGCCCGGAGTGGGCCGCTTCCGCGCCAACTACCTGCGCCAGGAGCACGGGCCGGCGGCGGTGTTCCGCCTGATCCCGGAGCGCGTGCGCAGCGCCGAGGAGCTCAACCTGCCGCCGGCGATCGAGGGCCTGGCCCACCAGAGGAGTGGGCTGGTCCTGGTCACCGGCCCCACCGGCTCCGGCAAGTCGACGACTCTCGCGGCGGTGATCGACCGCATCAACTCGCTCTACGAGCGGCACGTGCTGACCATCGAGGACCCCATCGAGTTCGTGCACGCCAACCGCCGCTCGGTGTTCTCGCAGCGCGAAGTGGGCAAGGACGTGCCGAGCTTCGCCGCCGCGCTGCGCGCCGCGGTGCGCCAGGACGCCGACGTGATCCTGGTGGGCGAGCTGCGCGACCTGGAGACCATCGCCCTGGCGGTGACCGCCGCCGAGATGGGCAGCCTGGTCTTCGGTACCCTGCACACCAACAGCGCCGCCAAGACCATCGACCGCCTGATCGACGTCTTCCCGCCCGACGAGCAGCCGCAGATCCGCTCGACTCTCGCCGAGTCGATCACCGGCATCGTGGCGCAGCAGCTCCTGCCCACGGCGGACGGCAAGGGCCGGGTGGCGGCCTTCGAGATCCTGCTCAAGACCCCCGGCCTGCCCAACATGATCCGCGAGGGCAACACGCCGCTCCTGGTGTCGGTGATCCAGGGCGGCGGCGCGCAGGGCATGCGGATGATGGACGACTCGCTCCTCGAGCTGGTCAAGGGCGGCAAGGTGTCGGCCGACGAGGCCGTGCGCCGCGCCGCCGACCGCGCGGTGTTCGAGCGCCACCTCGCCGCGGGACAGGGACGAGGGCTCGAATAGACCGCCGCCCGCGGCTGTTACAATCTGTTGACGTGAAACCGCCCTCGATCGTCCGCCTCACCCCCGGCAAGCGCGTCCTCTTCCTCACCAAAGACCCCGAGCTGATCCGCCGCCAGCTCGCCGGCGAGCTCGACCTCGAGATGAAGGACCTGCAGGTCGAGGACCTGCTCGACGACATCAACACCGACGCCATGACCCCGGCCTGGGTGTGCTTCAACCACCGGCCCGAGGATCTGGCGCGCGAGGCCTATGCCGGGCTGATCGTCGACGGCGAGCGCCTGTTCGAGCGCGATGCGCTGATCAGCGGTAACTTCGAGGTCATCGTCTCCGGTTACCGCAAGGGCGTGGGCAGCTCGCGCGAGACCGCGGTCCAGGCCGAGAAGTGGGGCGGCATCAGGATCGCCATCGCTGCCTCCTTCGCCCCCATCCACGCCCGCAACAACATCAACCAGGGCGTGCTAATGGGGGGCCACGAGCAGCTTCGCCGCCTGCAGGCGGGCGAGGGCGTGTCGCTCGCGGAGTTCTACCGCGGCTACGACCCCATCACCCAGCTCGTGGTGCAGTGGGGCGGGCTGTTCCCGTTTTCGAAGGCCGTGGCGCGGGGCGAGATCACGCTGCCGCGGCCCGACACCCCGCCGCGGCCGATGACCATGGCGGAGAAGATCCTCGCCTCGCACCTGCTCGGCCGCGCCGAAGGCGAGGCGCGCTACGTGAAGCCGGGGGACGCGGTGGTGGTGGAGGTCGACGGCGGCTACTCGCACGAGTTCACCACCGCCCAGGTGCACTACTTCCTGGAACAGGAGTACGGCGCCGGCTACGAGGTCAAGAACCCGGAGAAGTTCGCGGTGTTCGAGGACCACCTGATCTACGCCGACGAGGTGAAGAGCATGCGGCCCTTCCTCGGCAAGGTGGAGACCCTGCGCGAGCTGCAGCGCGACTTCCAGCGCCACACCCAGACGCAGGACTTCTCGGCCAAGGGCCGAATATCGCCGGGCATCTGCCACGAGGTGGCGCGCGAGTACCTGATCGACCCCGGCGACTTCATCCAGGCGACCGACAGCCACACCTGCATGGGCGGGGTCAACAACGCGCTCGCCTGGGGCGTCGGCGCCACCGAGTACGCCGACCTGGTGCACGCTGGATTCACCCAGGTCGAGGTGCCGGAGTCGATCCGCTTCGAGCTCGTGGGGCGGCTCGCCGAGGAGGTCACCGCCAAGGACCTGATGCTCTTCGTCCTGCTGCGCTACGCCAAGCCGCAGGCGACCCTCAACCGGGTGATGGAGTTCACCGGGCCGGGGCTGGCGACGCTGTCGATGGACGAGCGGGCCACCCTCACCAACATGGCCACCGAATGCGCCGCCAAGACCGCAATCGTGCTCGCCGACGAGGAGACCTTCCGCTGGCTGGCGGAGTGGCGGCCGGACGCCGACGTCGAGGCGCTGCGCCGGCGCGCCGTGGCGCCGGACGAGGGCGCCCACTACGCCGGGGGCGTGCACACCATCGACCTGGCCGAGATCCATCCCATGGTGGCCCACCCCGGCGACCCGGACCACGGCATCCCCTCCGACCCCACCAACGGCGCCACGGTGGGAGAGATCGGCCTCGTGCCGATCGAGATCGCCTACGGCGGGAGCTGCACCGCGGGCAAGATCGACGACCTCGAGTTCTACCACCGGGTGGTGAAGGAGGCGGTGGACGCCGGGCTCAAGGTGCACCCCGGGGTGCAGTTCCTGATCCAGTTCGGCTCGGCGGCGGTCGAGGACTACTGCCGGCGGAAGGGCATGCTCGACGCCTTCCAGAGGGCCGGCGTCACCCTCATCCAGCCCGGCTGCGGCGCCTGCATCGGCTGCGGCCCGGGCGTCTCCGAGCGCGCTGACCAGGTGACCGTCTCGGCCATCAACCGCAACTACAAGGGCCGCTCCGGCCCCGGCCGCCTCTACCTCGCCTCACCGCTCACCGTCGCCGCCTCCGCCTTCACCGGCCACATCACCGCCTACCAGCCGGGGATGTTCGCGCGGGTGGAAGAGCCGGAGGTGGTGGGGGCGTAGCGGTGCTATCGTTCCGCTCATGAGCCTCGCAGACAGGATCGTAGCCGAGCTGGAAGGGCTTCCCGAAGAGAGGCAGGCCGAAGTGCTCGACTTCGTCGAGTTCCTTTCCGCGAAGCACACCAGCTCGGCGGACGGTCGAGCGGCGGACAGGGAATGGATGGAGGCGTCGCTCGCCTCCGCGCTGCGCGGGATGGAGGCCGAGGCCGAGGACTACTCCCTGGCCGACCTCAAGGAACGGTTCTCTTGATCCAAGAGGGCCAGGTCGTCCTCTTCCGCTTTCCTTTCGCAGACCAGCCTACCGCCAAGCTCCGTCTTGCCCTCGTCCTGCGGCGGCTGCCGGGCCGGCACGACGACTGGCTTCTGTGCATGGTTTCCTCGCAGCTCGATCAAACCGTGGCCGATCTCGATGAGGTAATCCAGGGGTCGGACTCCGACTTGCCCGCTCAGGGCTCAAGCGATCCAGCGTCCTCAGGATCTGCCGACTGGCGGTCGCCGAGGCTTCTGTCCTCGTTGGCGCTCTCGGGGAGATCGAGCCGGAGCGGCTGGCGCGGGTTCGGCAGCGCCTTGCCCGCTGGTTGAGCCCGGGTTCAGGCCCTCCTCACGCAGGCGCCGCAGCTCGTCCTGGGTCATGAAGCCGTCGAGCGTGCCGAGGCGGTCGACCAGCTTCTGCAGCCGGTGGCGCACGGTTGTCGTCATGCCCACAGTATCGAAGAGCTAGGTATTCCTGGCAAGCTAGCCGAGATTCCGCCGGCGGATCTCGCCGGCCTTTCGAAACCTGCGCAGCCCTTCTCGCGTCCTCTTGCTCAAGACCCATCCGCCCCGGCCAAGAGGAGGCCCCCATGCTCGCTGACCTCGCCCACGACTTTCGTCTCGGCTTCCGGCAGCTCGCCAAGAGCCCGGGCTTCACCGTGGCCGCCGTGCTCTGCCTGGCGCTGGGGATCGGCGCCAACACGGCGGTGTTCAGCTTCGCCAACTTCTTCCTCTTCCGGCCTCTCCCGGTTTCCCACCCCGACGAGCTGGTGCGGGGGTTCGTCTCCTGGTCGAGCGGCCTCAAGTTCGGGTCGTTCTCCTATCCCGACTACGTGGACTTCCGCGCCCGGAACGAGGTGCTCTCGGGCTTCGCCGCCACCAGCCTGACACCCTTCCATCTCTCGGCGGATGGCCGCAACGAGCGGCTGTGGGGCGAGCTGGTCTCGGCCGACTACTTCCAGGTGCTGGGGGTCGAGGTGCCGATCGGCCGCGCCTTCCTGCCCGAGGAAGAGACCGAGCGCGGCGCCCATCCGGTGCTGGTGATCAGTCACGGGCTGTGGCGCACCCGTTTCGGCGGCGACCCCGGGATCGTCGGGCGCGGTGTCACCGTGAACGGCCACCCGTTCACCATCGTCGGCGTGGCGGCCGAGAGCTTCGGCGGCTCGCAGCTCGGCTTGAAGGTCGCGCTGTGGACGCCGCTCGGCATGCAGGAGGTCGCGGTGCCCGGCGGCTCGCGGCTCGAGCACCGCGACCACCACTGGCTGTCGGCGATCGGCCGCCTGAAG
The DNA here is from genome assembly GCA_044869805.1 of Thermoanaerobaculia bacterium. Classification (GTDB taxonomy): domain Bacteria; phylum Acidobacteriota; class Thermoanaerobaculia; order Multivoradales; family SZUA-115; genus CAWDVR01. The sequence goes on from JBIOXV010000044.1 coordinate 46,372, forward strand.
CCGGGGATCACGGTGCGCCAGGCCGAGACCTCGCTCAACGGCCTGATGGCGCAGCTCGTCGCCGCCTACCCGGAGGACAACGTCGGCAAGTCGGTGGTGCTCTACCCCGAGGCGCAGTCCAACCTCCACCCCATGGTCCGCGGCGGCTTCGTGGGCTTCCTCGCCCTGATGCTCGGGGTCGTGGGCCTGGTGCTGCTCCTCGCCTGCTCGAACGTGGCGAGCCTGCTGCTCGCCCGCTCGGCGGCGCGCCGGCGCGAGATCGCGGTTCGCCTGGCCCTGGGCGCAAGCCGCGCCCGGCTGGTGCGCCAGCTCCTGGCCGAGAGCACGGCCCTGGCCCTCGCGGCGGGTGGCGCCGGGCTGCTGCTCGCGCTCTGGCTCACCCGCTTCCTCGCCTCCCAGCCGCCACCGGTCGATTTCCCGCTCGCGGTCGACCTCTCGCTGAACTTCGAGGTCCTGGCCTTCACACTCGGCGCTTCGCTCGTCGCGAGCGTCCTCTTCGGCCTGGCGCCGGCGCTCCAGAGCTCGCGGCCGGAGCTGGTGCCGGCGCTCAAGGACGGCGGCGGCGCGGGACGCGGCGGCAGCCGCATGCGCCGGCTGTTGGTCGGCGCGCAGGTGGCGCTGTCGCTGGTGCTCCTGGTGGGCGCGGCCCTGGTGCTCAAGAGCCTTGCCAACGCGCGCCATCTCCCCCTGGGCTTCGAGCCGGAGCGCCAGCTCCTGGCCGGCGCCGACCTCGACCTCCAGGGTTACGACAAGACCCGCGGCCGCGAGCTCTTCCGCGCGCTCGAGGAGCGCGTCGATGCGTTGCCCGGGGTGACGGCGGCGGCCTGGGCGCAGCGCATCCCACTCACTTTCAGCGACGCCTCGACCTCGGCGGTGGCCGAGGGGTACGTGACGCCGGAAGGCAGCAACCCGCCGTCGATCAACTTCAATCAAGTGGGCCCCGGCTACTTCGAGGCCCTCGGCCTGCCGCTCCAGGCCGGCCGCGGCTTCGAGCCCGCCGACGGGCCCGAGGGCCAGCGAGTGATCGTCGTCAACCGCGCCTTCGCCGACAAGTACTGGCCGGGCGCCGACCCGCTGGGCAAGCGCGTGAACACCTTCGGCGGTGAGCACGTGGTGGTGGGAGTGGCGGCGACGGGGAAGTACTTCAGCCTGGGTGAGGCGCCCAAGCCCTACATGTACCTGCCCATCGAGCGCTACTACGACGGCAGCCGCGTGCTCCACGTGCGCACCGCCGGCGACCCCACGCCGCTGCTCGAAGCCGTGCGGCGGGAGATCCAGGCGCTCGACCCCAACTTGCCCGTCCGCGACCTCAAGCTGATGAAGGCTCAGCTCGGTTTCGTGCTCTTCCCGGCGCGGCTCGCCGCCGTGGTGGTGAGCGTCTTCGCGGTGCTCGCGCTGCTGCTGGCTTCGGTCGGCCTCTACGCGGTGATCGCCTTCTGGGTCAGCCAGCGCACGCCGGAGATCGGCATCCGCATGGCGCTCGGCGCCCGCGCCGCCGATGTGCAGCGGCTGGTCATGCGACAGGGCCTCTCGCTGACCGGCGCCGGCCTGGCCGCGGGCCTCGCCCTTGGCGTGGGCCTGGCCGCGCTCGCCACCAAGGTGCTCTACGGCATCTCTCCCGGCGACCCCAGGAACTACCTCGCCGCCGCGGCGCTGCTCGCCGTGGTGGCCCTCGCCGCCACCCTGATCCCCGCGCGCCGCGCCACTCGCGTCGACCCCACGCGGGCCCTGCGGGCGCAGTAGGACGCCGAGCTCGGCGAGGGGGCCGGCTCCTCGCCGCCGCGTCGTGGGGCTGGCGGGGTTTCATAAACTCTCGCCCCTGTTCTACGTCCTCTATGGTGAGGGCGACCGACGGCGGTCAGGAGGGCCCCATGCACCGCGACCTCGTTCAGGACTTCCGTCTCGGCCTGCGCCAGCTCGGCCGGAGCCCCGGCTTCACACTCGCCGCCGCGCTGTGCCTCGCCCTGGGAATCGGTGCCAACACCGCGGTTTTCAGCTTCGCCGATTTCTTCCTCTTCCGGCCGCTCGCCGTCTCCCGTCCCCACGAGCTGGCGCGGGGCTTCGTCGCCTGGACCCACGGCGTGTCCTACGGCTCGTTCTCCTATCCCGACTTCGCGGATCTACGAGACAGGAACGGCGTGTTCAGCGGCTTCACCGGCTCCGGCATGCGGCCTTTCCATCTTTCCGCGGACGGCCGCAACGAGCGGCTGTGGGGCGAGGTGGTCGCCGCCGACTACTTCCAGGTGCTGGGTGTCGAGGTGCCGCTGGGCCGCGCCTTCGAGCCCGAGGCGGAGGCGGAGCGGGGCGCCCACCCGGTGATGGTGATCAGCCACGGGCTGTGGCGCACCCGCTTCGGCGGTGACCCCGGCATCGTCGGCCGCGCCGTCACGCTGAACGGCCATCCGTTCACCATCGTCGGGGTGGCGGCGGAGGGCTTCTCCGGCTCCATGCTCGGCCTCAAGTCCGCCCTCTGGGTACCGGTCGGCATGCAGCACGCCATGCCCGGAGGTTCGAGGCTCGACAACCGCACCTCCCACTGGCTGACGCCGATCGGCCGCCTGAAGCCAGGGGTCTCGGTGCGCGAGGCCGAGGCCGCGCTCAACGGGATCATGGCGCAGCTCGCCGTGGCCTACCCGGACTCCAACACCGGCAAGTCCGTGAAGCTCTACGCGGCGGCCGAGTCGGACCTCCACCCCATGGTGCGCGGCGGCTTCGCGGGCTTCCTGGCGCTGATGTTCGGGGTGGTGGGGCTGGTGCTGCTCCTTGCCTGCTCGAACGTGGCGAGCCTGATCCTGGCGCGCTCGGCGGCGCGCCGGCGCGAGATCGCGGTGCGTCTGGCGCTGGGCGCGAGCCGCGCGCGGCTGGTGCGCCAGCTCCTCGCGGAGGGAGCGGTCCTCGCCCTGGCGGCCGGCGCCGCCGGGTTGCTGCTCGCCCTCTGGCTGACCCGTGTGCTCGCCTCCAAGTCGCCGCCGATCGACTTCCCGCTGTTCGTCGATCTCTCACCCAATCCCAGGGTGCTGGCCTTCGCTCTCGGCACCTCGGTCCTCGCCAGCCTGCTCTTCAGCCTGGCGCCCGCGCTCCAGGCCTCGCGGCCGGAGCTGGTGCCGGCGCTCAAAGGCGGGGGCACGGCGGGCCGCGGCGGCCGCATGCGCCGCTGGCTGGTGAGCTTCCAGGTGGCGCTGTCACTCGTGCTGCTGGTCGGCTCGGGGATGATGCTCCGCAGCCTGGCCAACGCCCAGCATCTCCCGGTGGGCTTCGACCCGGCGAACCAGCTCGTGGCCGGGGTCGACCTCGCACTCCAGGGCTACGACGAGACCCGCGGTCGCGGCTTCTTCCGGGCCCTCGAGGAGCGCGCCGGGGCGTTGCCCGGGGTGACCGCGGTGGGCTGGGCGCGGAGGGTCCCGCTGTCGTTGGACCCCTCGTCGAGCTGGGCAGTCCCCGAGGGCTACGTGAGCCCGGACGGCAGCAGCCCGCCGACCATCGGGTACAACGTCGTGGGCCCCGGGTACTTCGAGGCCATGGGCCTGCCGCTCCTCGCCGGCCGCGGCTTCGAGGCGGGCGACGGGCCGGAGGGCCGCCCGGTGATCGTGGTCAACCGCGCCTTCGCCGATCTCTACTGGCCGGGCGGGGGCGCGCTCGGCAAGCGCGTGGACACCTTCGGCGCCGAGCACGTGGTGGTGGGTGTCGCGGCCACCGGCAAGTACTTGAGCCTGGGCGAGGCGTCCAAGCCCTACATGTACCTGCCGATCGAGCGCTACTACGAAGGCAGCCGCGTCCTCCATCTGCGTACGGCGGGCGACCCCGCGCCGCTGCTCGCGGCCGTGCGGCGCGAGATCCAGGCGCTCGACCCCGATCTGCCGATCCGCGAGCTCAAGCTGATGACCACGCAGCTCGGTTTCGTCCTCTACCCGGCACAGATCGGCGCGGTCGTGGTGAGCGCCTTCGCCGCCCTCGCACTGCTGCTGGCGGCGGTCGGCCTCTACGCCGTGATCGCCTTCTGGGTCATCCAGCGGGCCCCGGAGATCGGCGTGCGCATGGCCCTGGGCGCGCGCCCGGCGGACGTCCAGCTCCTGGTGATGCGCCAGGGCCTGGTGCTGACCGCGGCCGGCCTCGCCGCCGGGCTGGCGATCGGCGCCGGGCTGGCGGTGCTGGCGACCCGGGTGCTCTACGGCATCTCGCCAAGCGATCCGGGCAACTACCTCGCCGCCGCGGCCCTGCTCGCCACCACCGCCCTCGCCGCCACCCTCCTCCCGGCCCGCCGCGCCACCCGCGTCGACCCGGCGCGGGCGCTGCGGGCGGAGTAGAGCTGCGCGATCGAGGATCGGCGCGCGCTCACGGCACCGTCTGCGACCACGCGCCGGTGTCACCCGACTCGAAGCCATCGGCGAAGATGGGTACCGCGATGCGGCCATGGGCGAGGGCGAGGGTGCCGGCCGCGGGCGTCTCACTCTCGGTGGCGCTGTCGTTGACCAGGGTGGCGGTTGCGGCCTCTAGGGTGAGGGTGACGACAGTGCCGGCCGGCAGGGGCGAGGCGAGCTGGAAGACGAGCTCGCCCACCACGTCGCCGGGTGCCGGGGCGTCGAGGGTGAGGGCCAGCGGCTCGCTCGCCTCGTCAAAGCTCATCAGCACCACGATGTGATCGGCATGCGCCTGGATCACGGGGAAGACCGGCTCGTGGCCGGCTGTGACCCCGGCTTGCTGGAAACCGACCGCGGTGACGGCCGACGCGGGGGCGAAGTCCAGGCGGAACGCGAAGCCCTGGATCTCGTCGTCAGGCCCGGCGCCTTCGTCGAGCGGCGTGCCGGCGCGGTCGCGGACCGTCACCGGCACGTGAACGGTCGCACCCGCCGTGGTCAGCACCGACCCGGCGCCGAGGACGTCCTGGGCCGCGGCTGGATGCGAGGGAAGCCCGGAGAGAGCTGTGAGGAGCGCGGCCACGCTCGCCAGCGGCGCGCGGTGCGGCCAGGGTGCCCGCCCGCCAAAGGAAATCCGGCCGCTCCTCCTGGCTTCCAGCCTTGCTCCGTGGCGCCGGAGCTGCCAGGTTTGGCTCTCCCGCGGGAGACGGCGTGCGGGTGCATCCAACCTGGCAATCGGCGATTCCGGACGCGAGCACCGTCCGCGGCAGTCACAGCCCATGCGCATGCCGGCTACCTCCCGACCTCGATCCGCCCGTCCACCAGCCGCAGCCAGCCGTTGGCGCTCGACTCCGCCACGGTGCCGCCCTGGTTGCTGAGCACGGTCACGCCGGGATCGAGGCGCAGCTCGATCACGGTGCCGGGTGCGAGGCCGGCCGCGAGCTGGACCTCGACCGCCGCCACCTGCTGGCCGCCGCGCCCCGACTGAGTCAGCGGCACGAGATCGGTGGCCTCCTCGAACGAGACCAGCAACGAGGCCGAGCCCCGCCCGGCCGGTTGCGCCTCGAACAGCGGCGCGAGATCGGCCATGACCCCGGCGCGGCGCACCACGATCGAGCGCACCGCCGTGGCAGGCAGGGCCTGCACCTTGAGCGAGAGCCCCTGAATTCGCTCGCCGAACGGCCGCTCCCAGCCGAGCGGCGTGCCCTGGCTGTCCTTCACCGTCAGCGGCAGTACCACCGTCTTCCCCGCCCCCACCTTCGCGCTCGCCAACCGCACCTCACTCTGCGGCGGCAAGCCGAACGCTGGGTAAGCCTGGAGACAGCCAAGCGCTATGGCGAGCGAGACGACCATGCGGGTTAGCATTCGGATCTCCTTTTCTCGTTCAGGAGCGTGAGCGTTGAGCGGCTTGGGGGTCGCGCCTGGCGGGGACGTGGGGCTCCTGGCCGGGGAGCTGTGAGAGCGCGCCTGGCACAGCGTCCATAGGCATTCGAACGATCGGGCGTGCTCGAAGCGCAGGCGAGCGCCTTCCATTGAACTGAGACGAGCGCGAGCCGGTCCCCGGCCAGGAGCCCCACGTCCCCGCCAGGCGCGAGGGCGGGAGAACCAGCCCTCGCCGGTCCCCGGCCAGCAGCCCCGCCTCCCCGCCTCGCGCGCGAGGGTGGGTCCCCAACCGCTCATCGCTCCACCTCCGCCTCCCCGATCCACACCGGAGGCGGCCCGCCCCCGAAGAAAAAGTTGATCAGATAGAAAATGTCCGTCACCGTCACCGCCCCGTCGCCGTTCGCATCCGCGTCCCCGGCCGGCGGCGGGCCGTCGCCGAGCAGGAAATTGATCAAGTAGAAGACGTCCGCCACCTCCAGCGTGCCGTTGCCGTTGGCGTCGCCGGTGGTGGTCGAGAAGCTCAGTGCCGGGCAGGCGTCCGACTCGTTCCAGGCGCGGTTGATGGCCCGCACCTCGTAGCCGTGCACGCTGCCCACCGCGTAGCCGCCGTCGTCGAACGTCGTGGTCGCCGGGTAGAGCTCGTTCAACGGCAGCCCGTCGCGGTACAGGTGGTAGCGCCAGACGCCGGACTCGGCGTCCGAGACCGGGTCCCAGGACAGGCGCACCTTGTTGCCGGCCGAGGTCGCGGCGAGCGCGGGGCAGGGCGGCGGCGTGGCATCGCTCAGGCACTCCGTGGTCTCGAACAGCAGGTCGCCGATGTTGGTCGACCACGCGAGGCCGAGCGTGGCGCCGTTGTGAGCCGCGGCGAGCGGACCTCCGCGGTGCGTCCAGAAGGCCTCTCCGGGCAGCACCGTGCCGTCCGGCAGGATCTCGACTTCGCGCACCCCCGACACCCGTCCCTGGGCGTGCACCAGATGGAAGCGCCCGCCCGCGAAGTAGAGGAGCGGGGAGCCGTCGGCCGCCGGGCTGCCCACCGCCAGCACGTCGGGGAAGAGCCGCGCGCCCTGCATGTCGAGCAGGGTGAAGTAGACGTCGGTGAGCGGCGGGTCGAAGCCGCGGTGCTCCGAGTAGGCGAGCGCCAGGTGTTGCCCTGTCCACAGCGAGTGGAACTGCGTCGCGACCTCGGCCTGCACCGCGCCGGTCAGCGCCACCGGGCCCACGGCGAGGTTGCCTGCCGGGTCGAGGCGGGCGAAGTAGAGGTTGTTGTCGACGCCTCGGTAGAGCACCACCCAGGCGCTTCCGACCCAGTGGAGCCGTGGCGCCGGGTTGCCGGCGGCCGAGGCCGCGAAGCTCGTCTCCGGCCCCATCGGCGCGCCCGCCGGCGTCAGCCGCAGCAGCGTGAGCTGGGGGCCCTTGCGGCGCAGCACGCCGAAGGCCTCGCCGCTCCAGGCGAGCGCCACCTCGGCGGCGCCGCCTGTCGAGTCCACCACGGTTTCGCCGATGACGGGTGCGCCGTTGCCGTCGAAGCGGGCGAAGTAGAGGGTGGCGTTGGCAGGGTCGCGCCAGGCCAGCGCGAAGTCGCTCCCCACGGCGGCGACACCCGGGCGGCCGCGTGACGGCGTGGGGGTGAGCGGTGCCAGGTCGGCCACGGTTGCTCCCGCGCCGTCGAAGATGTGGGCCTGAATCTGGTTGCTGCCGGTGGCCGCGGCGTCGGTCCACACCGCCACGAAGCCCGCGCCCAGCGGCGCCACGCTGGTGTTGGCCGCGGTCACGAAGTTGGCAGCATTGCCCATGCTGTGACCGGAGGTGAGCTGCACCGGCGTGCCGGGCGGCAACGTTCCCGAGCCGTCGACCAGGAAGGCCGCGGTCTCGAGCGTGCCGGCCCCGGCGTCATTGAAGGCGACGAGGAAGCGGCTTCCGTCGCTCGCCAGGTCGTGGTTGGCGCTCGGCCGTCCGTCGGCCGGGGTCATCAGCTCGCCGTTGCCCTCGCGGTCGCCGGCGGCGTCGGCCTCGAGGCGCGTGATCTCCTGGCTGAAGGGAGACACCTGGAGGAAGCTGCCGGTGAACACCGCGTAGCCGCCGCCGGGCTTGTTCTCGAGGAGGGGCAGGATGTCGACGGGCTCGGCCGGCGGGTCGTCGGACAGCCGCACGGCCGGTCCGAGCAGCGTGCCGCCGGAGTCGAGCCGCCGCAGGAAGGTGACCACCGTGCCATCCAGCTGCGGCTCGGCCCAGCTCACGGCCCAGCCGGCGCCGTCCCAGACGAGCGACAGGCCGAAAGTGCCCACGAACGAGGTGTAGCCACCGACCAGGACGGGCGCATCTTCCGGCGCGCCGGTCGATTCCTCGACGCGCTGGAAGTAGAGCTCGATCGTCGAGTCGGCGATCTCGAACCACGCCATGCCGTACTTGCTCTCGGGCGCGCTCCAGGCCACGGCTACGTCGCTGTCGTGGGTGGCTGGCGTCGAGGTCAGCACCACCGGCCCCAGCACCACGTCGCCGTCCTCCTCCAGGCGCCGGTAGACGAGGTCGGTGCGTGGCGGAGCGTTCACCTCGGTGGTGAAGAAGCCCCAGTGCGTGCCGTCCCACAGCAGGACGGGCGCCAGGCGGCTGCCGAAGGGATGGGACTCGACGGCGGAGCTCAGGCGCACGTCACCCCGTAGCTCGTTGGCGCCGGCGTCGAGCAGCGAGAAGAAGTACGTGAAGGCCGACGGGCCGCCCGGCTCGGCGGCGAGGAAGTCGTTCCACACCACGCCGTAGCGGCTGCCGTTCCAGGCCACGGTGGGCCCGAAGGCGCTGGCGCTGCCGTCCGAGATTCGCACCGGGGCGCTCATCGGCACCGCGTCGGCGAGCCCCAGCCAGCGGAAGAAGATGTCGTCCTGCTCGCCGTCCTCGCGCGCCTGCCAGGCGGTGGCCCACGCCGCGCCGGCGAAGGCCACCGAGGGGTTGCGCGCCCAGGTGCGGTCGTCCGAGAGCCTCGTGGCGCAGACCTTGGCGGCCGCCGCCGGGAAGGTCGAGGCGGTGGCCACGTTCGAGAGCTGCGAGTCGCCGGCAGCGACCAGGGTCACGAGGCGGTAGTAGTAGAGGGCCGCGGGCGTCAGCCCGGAGTCGAGGAAGCTCCCGTCGTTCGGCCCGGCGTTGCCCACGCCGGCCCAGCTCGAGCCGTCCGGCGAGCGCTCGACGCGGAAGCCGGTCTCGTTGGCGTTGGGGTCGGCCCAGGTGAGGAGGATCTGCGCGCTCGACTGAGCCGTGGCATAGAGGCCGGCGGCGGCGTTCGACAGCACCGTGAGGCTGGCGCCGGCGAGCGTGAGCCCGCCGTTGCCCTGGTTTTCAGCCAGCGTACCGGCCTGGTTCGAGAGCTCGGAGACCGCCGGGTCCAGGGTCAGCGACACACTCCCCGCCGGCGCATTGGCGGCGAGCGTGAGGGCGAGCGTCACCACTTCGTCGCCGGGAGGGGGCGCGTCGAGGGTGAACGGGATCGGGTTGGAGGCCTCGTCGAAGGCGCCGAAGTAGGCGATCGAGCCGGCGGTCGCCACGTCGTCGTCGAGCAGCGGCGTGAGCGAGGCGAGGACCCCAGAGCGCGCGGCCGACGCGGAGGCTACCGACGACGCCGGCGAGAAGCCGACCTTGAAGGCCATGGCCTGGATGCGCTGTCCCGCCGGCCGGTCGAGGCCCAAGGGTGTGAGGCTGAGATCCCGCACCCGGACAGGGACGGCAACCACGGTTCCCGGGAGCTGGGGCGCCGAGATTCCCAGTGTCATCTCGTCCTGGATCCCGCCAAATGCGAACGTCGGTCCGAACTCCGAGGTGTTGCCGGCCGCGTCCGTGGCGGTGGCGGTGAGGTGAGCTTGGCCGGGGGCGAGGGAGAGCGGGCCGGTGGCGAAGGCACCGCCAGGCGTCGCCGTCGTCGAGGCGAGGAAGGTCCGGCCCTCGCCGAAGCCCGAGGCATCGTTGTCGGAGAGGAAGACCTCGACCGTCGAGTCCGCCGGCCCGGTGCCGGAGACGATGTAGCTCCCGCCGCCGGCGCCGCTGACCCCGGTGATCCCCGGGTGGTTGAGCACCGTATTGGCGCCGAGGTCGAGATCGCCGGCGTCGTTGGCGAGCGGCGAGCAGCAGCAGCCGAGCCGGATGCCCAGGCCGCCGTTCGAGTGCGTCGAGTTCTGGGTGATGCGGTTCTGTTCCGCCGGCTGCCGGAGCTGGAAGAGCTCCCCGCACAGCCCTGCCTCTCCCGTCGCGCAAACGGACTGGCCGTTGGTGTTGTAGCTCACCGGGCCGGGGCCGGAGACGACCAGCGCCACGGTCGCGGCGCCGCCGCCCTCGAAGAAATCCAGCTCGATCGCGTGGTCGCCGCCGGTGAGCAGCTTGGCTGCCGGCGGGGGAGTGCCGCCACCGGCCCAGTCGACGAGGACTTCGCCGGCGACCGTCAGCCTGGCGAGGTCGTCGAGGCCGGGGAGCTCGAAGCTGTAGGTGCCGCCAGTGCCGACCGAGAGGGTGCCGGAGAGCCGCATGCCGAAGTTCTCGGTGAACGGACGCCCGCCGCCATCCAGGGGAGTGATGCTGTCGGAGCTCCGGAAGTAGCCGCAGCCATCGGTGAAGTCGATCACCGGGAAGACGCCCGCAGAGTCGGCCGTGAGGCCGGTGAAGTCCGGATAGCCCGGCAGGCTGTCCTCCTGTACGTGGACCGCCGTGCCGCCGAAGGCGATCAGGTTGTCCGGTCCGATGACGTTCCCGGAGCTGCCGCCGAAGAGGCCCACGCCGGTGCCGTTGAAGACGATGTGATTGTCCCGGATCACGTTGCCGTCGGAGCCGTTGACCAGCTTGATACCGTAGGTTTGGGTTCCAAGAGGGTTGGTGCCCGAGAGGTCCGTGCCCAGGTAGTTGCACTCGATGGTGTTGCCGTCGGCGCCGAGGACGATCAGGTCACCGCCGCAGCCGGGGCAGTCGAAGGAGTGGATCGCCAGCCCCCGCACGCGGTTGCCGTCGGAGGCGATCCAGAGGCCATTGGCGCCGGGCATTTCCTGGCCGTCGATGGCGATGTCCGGCACGCAGTCGCCGCCGAGGTCGCCGTCGATCGTGGTGTCCGGCTCAGTCAGGCCGGGCAGCGCCGAGGCCAGCACGATCGTCTGGCCCGCGAGGCCGGCGGCGAAGGAGATCGTGGTCGGCACCCCGTCCGAGTTGGCCTCGTCGATTGCCTCACGCAACGAGCCGGGGCCGGCGTCGGCCGTGACCGTGACGGTGGCCGCGACGAGGGGTTGCGCGGCGAGCGCCGCGAGGATGAGGCAGGTGGCGAAGGAACGGGCCGGGCAGCCCCGGAGAATCCACCGCATGGCAGGGTCCCTCCTCTGGAAACCACGGACTCCCGAGCCGACACACCGACCGGGGCGCCCAGCGGTGCGCTACCCCCCGCGTCAGGAGCCGACCGTGACCGTGGCTAGCGAGAAAGGATGCAGAACAGCGGGAAATGGATTAGTGAGAGCCAGGAAATCCTGTCTACCTCGGCGTCGCCTCCGGCAGGCCGCCGTCGACCGGCATGGTGGCGCCGGTGGTGGGGGTCTGGCGGGTGGCGAAGAAGAGCACGGCTTGGCCGACGTGGCGGGCGGTGATACGGGCTTTGAGCAGATTGCGGTCGCGGTAGTAGTCGGCGAGGCCCGCTTCGTCGAGGCCGCGGGCCTTCATGCGCGCCGGGCCGACCTCGGCCCACAGGCCGGACTTGCGGTCGCCGTCGCCGAACACCGCGTCGGGCGCCACCATGTTGACGCGCACGCCGATCTCGGCGAGCTCCAGGCTGGCGATGCGCGCGAGCTGGTGCGCCGCCGCCTTGGTGGCACTGTAGGCACCGAAGCCGGCGCCGGGCGCGAACACGTTCTTGGTGGAGATCAGCACCACGTCGCCGCCGATTGCCTGGCGGCGGAAGTGGCGCGCCGCCTCGGCGAGCACGTGGAGCGTGCCTTCGACGTTGACGCGCTCGAGGCGGCGGAAGGCGTCGGTATCGAGCTCTTCGAGCGTCGCCACGTGCGCCGCGCCGGCATTGGCCACCACCAGGTCGACGCCGCCCCAGGCGCGGATCGCGGCCGCGAAGCCGGCCGCCACCGACTGGCGGTCGGTGACGTCCACGGGCGTGGCCAGCACCTGGCGCGGGAACTCCGCGGCCAGCTCGGCGGCGAGCGAGTCGAGGGCCTCGCCCCCTGACGACGATCGGGGCAGGTCGGTCAGGGCCACGCAGGCGCCCGCTTCGAGGAGCACCCGGCTGACGCCCGAGCCGATGGCGCCGGCCGCGCCGGTGACCAGGGCGATCGAGCCGGCGAGGGGAGCGCCCCTCGGCGTGAGCGCGCCTCGGCCCAGCTTTGCCTGCTGCATGCCACGGTGCTGCATCACCAGCAAATGCTCGTCCTCTAGACCTTGGTACGCGGCGCCGGCCGCCGCGATCGTGGCCTTCACGGCGAGCGTGTGAGCCGTGATGTCGAGGGCGATTTCGGCCTCGCGGGCGGTGCGGCCCGCGCAGAAGGCGCCGAGACCTGGCAGAAGCGCCACCCGCGGCAACAGCTCGGCGTCGAGCACACTGGCCGCTACGCCGGGAGCATGCTGTTCGAGCAGGGCGCGCTCCGCGGCCACGTGGCGGGCGATGGCCTCGGAGAGGTGCGTGCGGACCCGCTCGCCGTCCTCGTCCGCCCCCGGCTCGACCCACAGCGGCAGGCGCCCGACGCGGATCACGTGGTCGGCGGTCAGGGGAGGAGTGACGAGGAGCTCGCGCGCTCCCGGTCCGGCGAGAGCGGCGAGCGTCTCGCGATCGGTGAGGCCGGCGAGGATCAGTCGATGGTCGAGCCGGTCGGGGTCGCCGCGCTGCGAGACGAGCGCACCGCGAAGCGCCACGACCCGCTCGGCCGCGGCCAGCTCCTCGACCGCCGCCCGCGGCTCGGAGCTCGAGGCCTCGGCCTCCGCGGGCGCCTCGGCGGGCCGTGAGCTCATCCCGGCGGCTGGCGGGCCCTGCGGTCCCGGCTGCGCCGCCGCCGACGTCCGGCGTCCACCGCGCGCCGCGGCGAGGAACCTCTCCGCCCGGTCGACCAGCGCGATCGTCCGCTCGTAGCTCTGGCGCGCCGTCTCGCCCCAGGTGAGGAGCCCGTGTTTCGCCCACACCATGCCGATTGCCTCGGGCTGCGCTTGGAGCGCGGCGACGGTGGCCTGCGCCAGCTCGATCCCAGGCGTCACGTAGGGCAGCACGATCACTTCGCCGCCCAGCGCCGCGCGCGCCACCGCCTCGCCGCCCGGCCGGTTGGTGAGCGCCAGCACGGCGTCGGCGTGGGTGTGGTCGACGAAGCGGGCGGGGAGCAGAGCGTGCACCGGTGCCTCGATCGACGGCGTCGACGCGCGCGGGTCGAGCAGGCTCGCCCGAAGAAGCGCGGCGAGCCGGTCGTCGTCGACCGGCGGCAGCTCGCGCAAGCGGCGCAGGAGGGCGAGGTCGCAGGCCGGGTGGCCCCCGGGCGCGATCGCCGCCAGGTCGAGGCCCGAGGCCTTGACGTGGAGCGCTTCCACCTCCTCGCCGAAGAGGCTCCACGCCCGCGCCTTGACCGAGGTGTTGCCACCGCCGTGGAGCACCAGGGACGGCTCCGTCCCCAGCAGGCGCGCCGTGTAGGCGCGCAGCGCCAGCGCCTCGCCATGAGCGGAGTAGAGCTCGGCGAACGCGGCGGCTTCCTGGTCAGACCAGCGGTTCTTCATCTATCGCTTCCACCAGCTCTCGAACCACTCCCTGGCCTTGAGCAGCTTGAAGTCGCGCTTGCCGTCCCGGAGCTCGATGCCCACGGCCAGGTTCCCGTAGGTCAAGAAGAGATCGCCGTGCTTGCCGCCGGCCGCGAAGCGCATGCGCGAGGCGAGGCTGATCTTGTCGGAGGAGACCTCGAGCGGATCGACGGTCACCGCCGTGCCGTCGAGCTTCAGGCCGGCCCGGGCCACGACACCCTCGACCAGCAGCACGTCGGAGAACCAGCGCAGGAAGCGCCGGCGCTGGGCAAACAGGGCAAGGAACGGGCCCGAGTCCTTCATCTCCAGCTCGAGAGAGCCGTCGAAGATGATCGGCCGGCCCATGGTCAGCGAAGCGTCCGGCAGCTCGGCCCGCGCCCACCAGGGGTGCACGGGCTCCTCCGCGCCGGAGAGCTCGTGGTAGGTCGCGGGCTCGAGGATGAGGCGGGCGCCGTCGATCTCGAAGCGGCGCTCGAGCAGGGCCGAGCTGGCGAGCGGCGCCTCGAAGCTGAGCTGCCCGCCGACGATCAGCTCCTGCACCCGCAGGCGCGCCGACTGCGAGCGGAACGAGAGATGGCCCTTGCCGGTGTGGGTGGCGCCGTCGAGATCCAAGTTGAGTCGCACCTGGCCGCTTCCGGGGAGCAGGGTCACGTCGGCGCCGGGCGGCAGCAGGGCGTTGTAGGACGAGAGGTCGGGGAGCGAGGCCCGCGGGATGTCGACCACGGCGCGCAGGTCCCCGGGTTTGGCCCCGAGCTGCACGGCCTCGGCCGAGGTGACCCTGAGCGCCAGCCCGCCGCCTTCGAGGAGGCGCTCCCGCCGCTGGCCGTCGACGGTGAAGCGGTCGAGCCAGGCGTCGAGCGCCAGGCGGTCACCGCCGGCTCCGGTCTCGACCTCGGCGGCGATCCTGCCCCGACCCGTGGCTACCGCACCCAAGATTTGGGCCTCGATCGGCACCGCGTCGACGGCGAGCCGGCTGCCAGGCACCAGGCGGCCGTGGTCCAAGGTGAGCTTCGCCGCCAGGTGGCCGCGGCCCTGGAGCCCGAGCCAGCGGGCGCGCTCGAAGTAGTTGCGGAGGAAGCCGAGGCTCGACACCTGGGCCTGGACCTCGGTGGTGCCGGAGACTGCGCCCAGGGCCTCGGCGACCGAGGACCGGCCGAAGTCGAACGGTTCCGCCTTGCCGTCGACCCGGAACGCGACCTCCCGCGCCACCACGGTCTCGCCTTCGACCAGGCGTCCCTCGGGCAGGCGCAAGGCGGCCTTTTCGATCGTCATGCGGCCCCCGGGCTCGAGCGCGAAGCTCGCCTCGGCCTCGGCGGCTCCGGTCAGCGAAAGAGTGTCGAGGCCGATCTCGCGAAAGCCGGCGAGGCGGGTGTCGATGAAATGAAGGGACCACGGGGTGCGGGTGGCGGTCGGCTCGTCCGGCGCTTCCGCCTCGGCCACCTCCACTTGCGCCGAGACGCCGTCGCCCCGCATGCCTTCCACGAAGAGATCGCGATGCAGGAAGGCGCCGAGGTCGAGCCGGCCGGTGGCGCGGTCGACGGCCAGGCGGCAGGCCATGCGCCGGCCGCGCAGGTCGAGGCTCAGGCCCTCGGCGAGGAACTCTCCCGCCACGAACTCCTCGGGCTCGCCCTCGGCGGCCCTCATCTCGCGCGCTTTGCCGAAGACGCGGGAAAGGCGAGTCTCGGCGCTGGCCGTCGAGACGTGCAGGGTGCGGCTTTCGAGCAGCGGCGGCTTGCCGTCGCGCCCCCCCACCTGAAACCCCTGGGCGTCGATCGCCGCGCGGAGCAGCGGCTGGCCCCCGACCTCGGCCACCGAGGCGTCGATCGACAGCGGGTAGACGCCGCGCGAGGACCACGCCAGGCGGCTTCCCGGCTGCAGGCGGCCATCCTTGGCCGTGAGCGTGGCCTCGAACGAGCCCGAGCGGCCTTCGCCGCCGGCGCCCGCGGCGGGGGCCGGGAAGGCGGTCAGCCGGCCCGAGGTCTCGAGGGTGCCCGACAGGAAGTCGAGGCCCAGCGCGCCGGGTTGCTCGCGCGGCACGTAAGGAGCGAGGCCCGCCTCGACCACCAGTCGGATGCCCTCCGCCACCTCGCCGCCGCGCGACTCGAGCCGTGCCGCCGGCATCTCGAGCCTGCCGTCGGTGACGCTCACCTCGCCCACCGCGAACTGGAAGCCGCCGCTCGCCGTGCCCTGGCCAACGAGGCGGGAGGCGCCAATCGCGATCTCGCGCACGCTCGAGAGCGCGATCTCCGGCAGGTCGATGGTCCACCGGCGCCGGCGCGGCTTGGGCTGCCGTGGCGGAGCTCCCTCGCCCTCCGGCCGGCGGTCGATCACCACCTCGACCCCCTCGCCCGAGACGTGGCTGACCCGCACCCGTCGCCAGAGGAGCTGCAGGAGGTCGATCGTGCCGCGGCCGCGCTCGAGCGTCGCCGTCCACTCGACGCGCCGGTTGAGCCCGTGGATCTCGACCCCCCGGAGCGCGAAGCGCCCGGGCCAGAAGCTGGTGCCCGAGTCCCAGCGGAGCTGCACTCTGCGGGGCTGGTCCCGCCAGCCGCCGTTGACCACCCAGGGGCCGAGCTCGCTGTTCAAGAAGATGCTCGCCGCGGTGAGGTAGAGGAGCGCGAGGCTGGCGGTGCCGGCCACCGCGCCGAACGCCACCCACCTCCGGCGCCCTGGCCTGTTCGGGGGAGGTCGCTCCTCGGTTGCCGGCAGTGCGGGTGGCTGCTCCACGGGCCCGCTACCCGCCGACGAGCGCGGCGAGCGGCTCGTAAGCCTCCTCGGGAGAGAGGCCGCCGTGCACCACCCGGCGCACCGCCTGGATCATGGCCTCGGGGTGCGCCGACTGGAAGATGTTACGGCCCATGTCCACGCCGGCCGCGCCCTGGGCGATGGCGTTGGCGGCCAGGCGCAGGGCTTCGAGCTCCGGCAGCTTCTTGCCGCCGGCGATGACGATCGGCACCGGGCAGGCGGCGGTCACGGTGTCGAAGCCGTCCTCGACGTAGTAGGTCTTGACGTAGGTGGCGCCGAGCTCGGCGCAGATGCGCGTGGCGAGGCGCATGTAGCGGGCGTCGCGGGTCAGCTCGCGGCCCACGGCGGTGACCGCGAGCACCGCCACTCCGTAGCGCTGCCCGGCGTCGACCAGCCGCGTCAGGTTGTGCACCGACTTGGTTTCGTGCTCGCCGCCGATGAACACTTGCACGGCGAGCGCCGCGGCGTTCAGCCGCAGCCCGTCCTCGATCGACAGCGCGATCTCCTCGTTCGAGAGCTCCTTCAGGATCGATGGGCCGCCGCTCGCCCGCAGCACCAGCCCGCCGCGGTAGCTCGGCGGGATCACCGAGCGCAGGATGCCGCGGGTGAGCATCAGGGTGTCGGCCCAGGGCAGGAGCGGCACGATCGACAGGTCCACCCGCTCGAGGCCGGTGGTCGGCCCCTGGAAGTAGCCGTGGTCGAAGGCCAGCATCACGGTACGGCCGCTGGCCGGGTCGAAGATGCTCGCCAGGCGGTTCTTCAAACCCCAGTCGAGGTGCTGGCAGCCCTTGAGAAAGAAGGGCTCGCTCGCCTGCGGCACGCCAGGCTGAAAGCTGTCGGCGGCCTTGGGATCGTCGGCTTCGGGCATGGGCGGGGAATCTAGCAGATCGACCTCTGATCGAGCTTTGGTGATCGAGATTGGGCGCCGTCTCCGCCGTTCTCTCCGGAGCGGGAGCCGCACGGCCGCGTGGGCCGGCGAGGACGCTCCTGAACGTTTCGACGGGAGGCCTCTCGGGCCGCGGCCCGCCTCCTGAAAGGAGACCGTTTCATGAGCCAATCGCAACGCCGCTCCGTCGCCGCGTGGGCCGCCGCCTGGTGGCTGGCCTGCGCCTGCGCCGCCAGTTCCGCCGGTGCCCAGAGCAAGGCGCCGGTCCTCGCCCCGCGCACCGGAGCCGCCTACACGCTGCCCGCGCTCCATCCCAACTTGATCCGTGGCGCCCGGCCCGAGGGGCGCTACGAGAGCGACGAGGTCGCCGCTGTCGATCTGTTCAACGGCAACCTTCGGCTGAGCGTTCCTCTGGGGCAGATCTACCCGGTGGACTCTCAGCTTTCCTACCTGTTCCAGCTCCACTACAACTCGCAAGTCTGGGATTTCTCCTCTGGAAGTGGCAGCTCCGGCCCCGGCTGGGTGCACGGCAACCCGCTGGCGCACTCCAACTCCGGCCTCGGCTTCGACCTCTCGTTCGGGCGCCTGTTGCCGCCGGCCACCGCCGGCAACCCCACCAGCCAGTGGCTGTACGTCAGCCCGGACGGTGGGCCGCACTCGTTCTACTCGGCCCTCCACCACGACACGCCGGACCCGAGCGATCCCGGCGACCTCGCCCAGTACACCCGCGACGGCAGCTACCTGCGTCTGCGCCAGGTGGGGAGCGAGCGCCGGGTGGAGCAGGGCAACGGCGTGGCGCGGGTCTTCGTGCAGTACCGCGAGCAGTGGCGGCTGTCGCGGCTGGAGTCGCTCGCCGGAAGCTCCCTGTCGGTGGCCTACGCGAGCGACGGCTCGTCCTGGACTTTCACCGATTCCCACGGCCGGACCGCGACAGTGTCCTTCGTCGCCGATCCCACGGGCCGCTACCCGCGGCTGGTCGGCAACGTCGATCTGCCTGCCTTCGGGGGCGGCCGCGCGCTCTACACCTTCGCCTACACCCAGGCGACGGTGGCCCGCTCCTGCTCGGACACCCGGGGAGGCAGCGAGACCGTGCCGCTCCTCGCCTCGATCACCGATCCGGTGGGCCGGGTCCACGGCTTCGAGCACTACGGCGCCGGGGCCGACTGCCACGACGCCGGCCGCCTGAAGCGCCATCGGCTACTCTCGGGCGGCTTCCACGAGTGGGACTACGCCGGCTACGCGTTCCCGCCCACGAGCTGCTCGGCCTCGCCGCCCGCCTATCTGGTCAACGGCTCCGGAGTGGTGAGCAAGAGCAAGCTGCAGCCCAGTGGGGCGGTGGTGGGGACCTGGACCTACGCGCCCCAGGTGACCGCCGCCGCTTCCGGCTGCGGCCACGACGCCCGCCGCACGGTGGTGACCACGCCGCTGGGCGACCAGACCGTCCACCACTTCGCGGTCGGCACCGACGCGCCCTCGGCCGGCGGCCCGGCGCTCTACGGTCTGCCCATCGCGCCGACGCGGCCGGACGCCTCCGGCCAGCTCTTCCTCTCCGAGGAAGTCTTCGACTGCGCCCCGGCCGCGGACTGCGCGCTGGTGCGCAGTCGCTGGCAGCGCTTCGAACAGGACCAGCTCTGCGCCTCGACCGGCGGCAACTGCTTCCACACCAACCGCCGCCTGCAGAGCTCGCTCGAAGTGTTCGAGGACGACGAGCCGGTTCAGGGCGTGAAGCGCTTCCGCGGCTACGCCTGGAGCAGCTTCGACGGCCTCGGCCACTACCGCGTCCGCGCCCAGGCCAGCAACTTCGGCCGCGCCGACGCTTTCACCTCCGAGCAGCACACCAACTCCGCCGCCGGCACCTATCCTCCCGGCGCCTTCACCGGCAACGTCTTCGTCGTGCCAGCACCCTCGGAGCCGTGGTTCCTCCAGGACTACACCTACACCCAGGCGTCCGACGAGAACGGCCAGAGCGTGCGCGCCGACGCCTGCTTCTCGGCGCAAGGCTTGCTGCTCCGCACCCGACGGCGGGCCGAGGCCGCCCAGCTCACGGCGCGGGACCTGGTGACGGCCGCGGCCTGGGAGGGCGGCGAGCGGACCGTCGAGACCCGCTACGGCGGCGACACCCAGGCGCTCGACACCACCTCCGATCTCTGCGTAGTCGCCCTGCCGGCCGCGGGGTTCACCACCGAGTGGGACTTCGCCCACGGCGCCCTGGCCCGCGAGCGTCGCTTCGACCTCGACGGCACGCCGCTGGGTTACCTCACCGTGGACCGCGACATCGACGCCGCGACCGGCAAGGTGGCGGAGGAGCGCGACTCCACCGGCCTCGCCACCGCCTACCTCTTCGACCTCGCCGGCCGCCCCACCTGGGAGCGGCGCGAGGAGGGCGCCTGGACGGAGTACGTGTACACGGCTCCCAACGGTGGCTCGGGCTGGAATTCCGGCCCGAAGACCACCATCCTCGAGCGTCCGAACGGCGGCTCGGGCACGGCGCTCTCCACTCGCCACGTGTTTCGTGACGCGCTCGGCCGGGCCACCGGCCGCTGGAGCTCGATGCCCGGCGGGGTGACCAGCGGCGTGCGCACGCAGTACAACGCGCTCGACTGGAGGACTCACGAGTCGACCGCCTACCAGGTGGGCAACCCGACCCTCTCCTGGACCCAGTACCTCGACCACGACCCCTTCGGCCGGGCTCGCACCCTCCGCCCGCCCGAGGGCGCGGCGCACGACGAGGTGCTCGTGTTCAAGGGCGAGAGGGAGGAGGTTCGAACCTCGCAGGTCGGCCGCTACTTCGACCCGTTCTCCCACCTCTGCTACGAGCATCCGGCGACCGTCACCAAGACGTTCGACGGCCAGGGCCGTCTCTGGAGCGAGCTTCGGAATCAGCCACACCCTCTGCCCGGCCAGACCCAGTGGACCGAGCTCGCCTACGGACCGGATGGCCAGCTCGTCTCCCGCCGTGACGAGACGACGATCGCGAGCACCACCACCGGCGAGCGCTCCGACTGGGTCTACGACGGCCGCGGGCTGCTGCTCGAGCAGTCGTCCGAGAGCCTCTCGGGGCAGATCGGGGAAGCGAGCCTCTACACCGAGCACGACGCCCGTGGCCTGCCGGGACGCGAGAGCCAGAGCGGCACCTTCCTGCCAGCCTCGGGAGTCGCGGCACGGCGCTCCTACGACGCCCTGGGCCGGGTGGTGCTGGTCGCCGACGCCGCCGAGCCCACCAAGAAGTGGAAGGAGCTCGAGTACGGCAGCGAGAACCTGACCACCACCTCCGGCACCGACCGCCGGTTGGGCCAGCTCGTGCGCGCCACGCGCCACAACTACTTCGAGGGCGCGCACCACACGGTCACCGAGGAGTACCGCTACCTCGGTGTAGGAGGCCGGCCGTCGGAGAAGACCTTCTCGGTGGCGACGGTGTCCTCGCCCAACGTCGAGCTCCAGTTGAACAAGAGCTACCGCACCACGATCAGCTACGACGACCTCGGCGACCCGCGCCGGCTCGACTACCCGGCCTGCTTGACCTGCGCGCCCGGGGAGACGGCGGTGGCCGGCACCGTGCTGCCGAGCTACGACCAGGGGCGGTTGGTGGCGCTCGGCGGCGAGCGGGCCGGGGTCGCGGAGGGCTGGCTCGCGACCGTCACGTGGAGCGTCAACGGCAGGCCCTTCGACGTCACCCACGGAAACGGCGTTCGCGAGCACTACCAGCCGGATTCGTTCGGCAAGCCCCGTGAGGCGTCGATCGCGGTGATCCCCCCAGTGGGCGCGAGCCACGGCTCGGGCTCGATCGTCTACGACGGCGCGGGGTGGGAGTGCGGGCGGGGCGACGAGTCGGCGGTGCGCGAGGTCCTCGAGCCCGGCCCGGACCCCGAAGTCTCGGGCCCCTGCGTGCGCTCGGCGGCGGTCGATCCGTTCGGCGGATGGAGCGGAGAGGTCCTCGACCCGACCTGCAGGGGCAACGAGCTCTCCAACTACCGGCTGTACGACGCCTTCGATCGCCACGTCGCGACCTTGCAGCGGTCGGCGCTGCGACTGGTCCTGGTCAACGGCGTGCCCTACTGGCAGCCCGATCCCACCCGGTTCGTCCGCCAGTGGACTCTCTTCGGGCTCGATCCGCAGCCGTTGAGCAAGGTGGAGGAGCACGTCTCGCAGGGGTTCAACAACCGGCGCGACAGCGTCTACGCCCTGGGCCGTCTCGTGGGCCGGACCTGGCAGCCCTACGCCGGCAGCAGCGTGGTGCGCGCGCACAAACATCCGCTGGGCGCCCGGAACACCAGGCCCGACGGCTACCCGTGGAACACCGAGTTCTAGGAAGGAAACCTCGTGATGATCACTCACACCATGAGAACGAAGGGGCTCTCAGCAGCCCTGTGCCTGGCGTCCGTGCTGTGTTCCTCCGTACCGTCTCCGCGGGTGCTTGCGCAAGGAGGCGGGGGTGGTCCGGTAGTCCCCAACCCTCTGCTCGACGGTCACGGAAGCTGCAACGTGGCCACGATGGATCAGGTGGACGGTTGCGACTACCGCGGCTTCCGAAGGGGCGCGGACCTGCTCACGGCCGAAGCGAGCAACGCCTGCTTCCGGGCGTGCAGCCAGTGCTGCGACAGCTTCGGAAGCTTCTCGGAAACCGAGCTGGCGGCCTTTGCCGCCACTTGCCGGTGTCTCGAGCTAGCCGTGATCGCGGGGGCCTCCAGCAACGTCGCCTTGGTCGACGCGCTCCTGACCTGTGGGGGGACGGCCAACTTTGGCGGCGGGAGAATCCGGCGCTTGGCCCGCGCGGTCGAGCTGACTCTCCGTCTCTGCGGCCGCCTCCAGGACCACGCCATCGAGGAGCTGCAAGCCGACTGCAGGGTGAGCTGCAACGACAGCTTTCCGCCCCAAGAGCCACCACCCGAGCCGCCCCCCGACCCGGAGCCCGGGGGTGGTGGGAGTCCGGGCGAGGACCTGTCGGCCCTCTACCCCAATGTGCCGCCGCCTCCGGGCGGCGACGACTGGTACGACGACTTCGGTGGCAGCCTGTTTGACCCGTGGGGCATCCCCGATGGCACCGTCACCGTCGACGGCGGCTTCCCGGGCGGCTGCCCGTTCGTCGACCAGAGTCTTTGCGATGTCGTCACCGTCGAGGGCGACCTCCCGGAGGGCTGCCCGTTTGTCGACCCGAGCCTCTGCGATCCGTAGGAGGCGACCTGCGCTCCCGGCGGGGAGCCTTCCGTACGAGCGTTCCTACGCCCCCGCCGTCAACTGCCCGAAGAGCCAGGCCCGGGCGCTGGCCCAGCGGCGGTTGACGGTGGCCTCGCCGATCTCCAGCACCGCGGCGGTCTCCGCGATCGAGAGGCCGCCGAAGAACCGCAGCTCGACGATCCGCGCCTGCTCGGCGTCGAGCTCGGCCAGCCGCTCCAGCGCCTGGTCGAGGGCCAAGAGGTCGACCTCGCGTTGGGCCACGTGCAGGAGGCCCTCGGAGACCGTCACCGTCACCGCCCCGGCGCCCCGCTTCTCGGCGCCGCGGGCGCGGGCGTGGTCCACCAGGATGCGGCGCATCAGCCGCGAGGCGAAGGCGAAGAAGTGGGCCCGGCTCTCCCAGCTCGCCTGCCGGCGGTCGAGCAAGCGCAAGTACACCTCGTTCACCAGCGCGGTGGGCTGAAGGGTGTGGCCCGGCCGCTCGCGGTCGAGATAGCCCTGGGCGCGGGCGCGCAGCTCCTCGGCCACCAGCGGCATCAGCCGGTCGAGCGTGTCCTTGCCCGCGGCGTTCCAGTTGGCGAGCAGCGCGGTGAGCTCGGCGTATTCGTCCATCAGCGAGGCCCCGACACTACCGGAGGCCGCCGCGGCGCTCCAGGCTCTGCTCGAGGATGCGCCGGGCGGCGAGCACCCAGGGGTCGTCGGCCGCGAGCTCCTTGCTCAGCCGGTCGAGGGCCCGGCCCGCGAGCTCCCCGGCCTGGGCCGGGCGGTCGCGCCGGAGCGCCACCTCCGCCAGCGACAGCCGCACCATGGCGGCGTTCAGGTGGTCGTCACCCAGGGCCTCCGTGAGGACGCCGAGGGCCTCCCCGAAGCGCTCCTCGGCCGCGGCGAGGTCGCCCTCCTCGGAGGCCAGCGCGCCGAGGTTGTGGAGCGCCAGCGCCAGGTCCTGGGCGCGGGGCTCGGGCTGCGCCCGCACCACCTCCAGCGCGGCGGCGTAGCGCTCGCGGGCGGCGGGATAGTCCTTGCGGCTCTGCGCCAGGAAGCCCAGGTTGTTGAGGATGACGGCGGCCTGCGAGTGGCGCTCGCCGAGGGTCGCCCGCGTCTGCTCCAGGGCCTCGACGAAGAGCGGCTCGGCCTCGGCCGAGCGGCCCCTCTCGAGCAGCAGCAGGGCGAGGTTGTTCGCCGCCTCGGCGGTCTGCGGGTGGGGCGTGGGCAGCAGGCGCCGGTCGATCGCCAGCGCCTCGCGGAGCAGCGCCTCGGCCTCCTCCGCTCGGCCGCCGCGCTGGGCGAGGCCCGCCAGGGCGCCCAGGCTGGTCGCGACCTGGGGGTCGTCGCCGCCGTAGGCCCGGCGATAGAGCGCGATCGCCTCGCGCAGCAGGGCCTCCGCGTCCGCCGCGCGGCCTTCCTCCCGGGCGACCAGCGCGCGGTTGTGAAGCGTGGTGGCGAGGTCCGGATGACCCGCCGGGTAGAGGCGCCGCTGCCGCTGCTCGGCCTCGCGGAAGAGGCCTTCCGCTTCCACCGGCCGTCCCCGTTCGAGCAGCACCAGGCCGAGGTCGTTGCGGGTCAGCGCCACCGCCGGATGGTCCTCGCCCCAGAGCGCGCGCTGGAGCCCGAGTGCCTCGCGCAGCAGCTCCTCGGCCGCGCCGCGTCGGTCGCGGCGGCGCTCCAGGCTGGCAAAGCGCTGGAGCGCGGCGGCGAGAGCCGGCCGGGCATCGAGCCGCCGCGCCAGTGCCACGGCCTCCTCGAAGGTGGCGGCGGCCTCTTCCAGCCGGCCGCCGCGGTGGAGAGCCGTGGCGAGCCGGGAGATGCCTTCGACCAGCGACGGGTCCGGAGGCGCGCCGGAGGAGCGGCGCGCGGCGAGCGCCTCGCGCTCCAGCCGCTCCGCCTCGGCGTAGCGTCCCGAGAGCGACGCCACCTCGGCCAGCTCGTGCAGGGCGTCGGCGAGGGCGGCCGGCGGCGTGCCGGAGAGCTCCCGCCGCAGCGCCAGGGCCTCGGTAAACAGCGCCGCGGCCTGCTCGTAGCGGCCGAGGCTCTTGTAGGAGCGGCCCATGGTGAGCAGCAGCTCGGAGCGCGCCTGGGGCTCCGCCGCCAGCCGCGAGCCGATCTCGGCCACGCCGCGATCGAGGAGCTCGCTGGCGGTGACCTCGCGCCCGCGAGAGCGGGCCGGGTCGGGCATGGCGAAGACCTCGGTCAGGAAGCCGGAGACCGAGCGCGAGAGGTTGCGCTCGGCGATGAGCTGGCGCTGCCGCTCCAGGAGGTCGAGGCGCTGGCGCCAGAGCATCACCACCAGGGCCAGCAGGGCCGCCAGCGAAACCGCCGCCGCCGAGGCCGCCCAGCGGTGGCGCTGCAAGAGCTTGCCGGCGCGGTAGCCGAAGGTGTCGCGCCGGGCGCGGATCGGCCGGCCCTCGAGGTGGGCGGCGACGTCGTGGGCGAGCTGCTCGACCGAGGGGTAGCGCCGCTCCGGGTCCTTGCGCAGAGCCGTGGCGATCACCACGTCGAGGTCGCCCGCCAGGCGCCGGGCGAGGGCCCTGGGGTCGGTGCCGCGGGCCGCCGCCCGCTCGGCGGCCGGCGGGCCCTCGCCGTCCTCCAGCCTCGCGGCCACCGAGGCCTTGGGCGGCTCGCGCTCCGCGATCGCCGCCACCATCTGGTCGAGGCGCAGGCCGGTGAGTGAGTAGGGCCGGCGGCCGGTCGCGAGCCGGAAGAGCAGCACCCCGAGCGAGTAGACGTCTGAGCTCGCCGACACCGGCCGGCCGCAGACCTGCTCCGGGCTCGCGTACTCCGGGGTCAGCGGCGCCGGGCCGTGCGCGGTCGCCTCGACGGTCAGGTCGAGGGCGTCGCGCTCCAAGAGCTTGGCGATGCCGAAGTCGAGCAGGCGGGGCTCGCCGTCCTGGCTCACCAGGATGTTGCCGGGCTTGAGGTCGCGGTGCACCACCAGGTGGCGGTGGGCGTAGCTCACCGCCGCACACACCTTGAGGAAGATCTCGAGGCGCCGCGGCAGGGGGAGCCTGCGGGCGTCGCAGTAGCGGTCGATCGGCTCGCCCTCGACCAGCTCCATCACGAAGTAAGGCCGGCCGTCGGCGGTGGTGCCGCCGTCCAGCAGCCGGGCGATGTGGGGATGCTCGAGCGCTGCTAGGATCTGCCGCTCGGCCCGAAAACGACCGGCGAGGGGCGCGCTCTCCGGGCCGGACTCGAGCACCTTCACCGCCACCGTCTTCTTGTACAGGCCGTCGGTGCGCTCGGCGCGGTACACCGCTCCCATGCCGCCCCGGCCGAGCAGCTCGCCCAGGCGGTAGAGGGCGAGCTCGGGGGGCGTCGGGTCGAGGTGGAAGATCTCCCCGGCCTGGCGGTCCCAGGCGAGCAGGCGCTCGACCTCGGCGGCGAGCTCCGGGTCGCGAGCCGCCAGCTCCGCCAGGCGGGGGGGGCGGTCGGCCTCCGGCAGGTCGAGCAGCGACTCGAACTGCTCCCGGGCCTGATGGAATCTCGCCGTCTCTTCCGCCATCTCGGGTAGGGGCGCGTGGGCTCGTCGTAGAGCGGTTTGAGAGAGAGTTAAAAACGATTGTAGCGCTGGGCCCGGGCTCCCGCTCCGTGTCGGCGCGGGAGGATTCTCATGCCAAGGATGATGATTGCCTTGACCCTGCTCGGGTTCAGTCCGGTGCCCGCGGCCTGGGCCGCCTGCCCGGCGCCGCCGGCCGCGGCCATCGAGGTCGCTCCCGGCACCGACGCGCTCGACCTTCCCGGCCCGTCTCCCGCCGAGGCCGGCGGCTGGGTGGAAGTGGTCGAGCCCCCGCTCCACGGACATGTGGGCCTCACCCAGGGGAAGCTCACCTACAAGCCCGACTCGACCTTCTGGACGCTCGGCGGAGACCGCCTGCTGGCCCGCTGGAGCTCGCTCTCCCGGCCGCCGGAGCGCGTCACCCTGCGGCTCCTGGCCCGCACAGCGCGGAGGGTTCTGGCGCAGCAGGATTTCGAGGGGGGTCACGCTTTCGACCAGTGGACCCTCGAGGGTAGCTGCGAGCTCTCCGGCCCGGCCCGGCTGGCCGGGGCGTGGGGCCTGGAGGTGACGGCGGGAGCCGTCGAGGGGGACGGCGTGTTGAGCAAGAACGTGCCCGACCCGCAAGGCAACGCCAGCCAGGGCTCCGGCGCCACCGGCGGCTGGCGGCCTCCGGGGAGTGTCGGCGGCGACGCGCTGTGCCAGACCCGGTGCGAGGGCTTCACCGAGGCGACCCTCGTGAGCCTCCGGGGCGCCGGCGCCTCGCCGGTGGCCTCGGTGCGGATGCGCCAGGACGACCAGGGCCTCGGCATCCGCCTGATCACCTCGACGACCTCGCCGGCCGGCCCCTGGCTGCCGCTCTCCGCCGAGCCCCACACCTTGACGCTGCTGGCCAACGGTACCGAGACCGGCGGCAGCGCCCTCCTCTGGGTGGACCGCAAGCTGGTGGCCCTGTCGAAGAGCCCGCTGATCAACTGGCAGGCCGCGTCCGCCGCCGCCTACACCTTCGGCCTCGCCGACGTGGCCGGTGACGCGGCGACCACCCACTTCGACCAGCTCGCGGTCTTCGAGCAGAGCACGGCCATCCTCGACTGCGCCGATTCTTTCGAGGGCCCGGCCCTGTCCTCCGCCTGGGGGACCGTGGGGGCCGCCGGCCTGGACCTCGAGTCGCCGGGCCTGTCGGGAGACGGGACCCTGGCCGTGCGGCCGGACCTGGGCGGCGACCCCCCGGGAGCGCTGGTGACCCACGGCGACCTGGCGGGGAGGGCCATCCGCCGCCTCGGCGTGCGCCTGGCCTTCGACCCCACCCTGCTCGAGGTGCCGCGGGGCGCCTCGGTGCTGGTGACCGGCGCCGCCAACCACTTCGGCACCTACTCGTTCCGGGTGTTGATCGAGGGGCTCACGGGCGGCGCGCTGCAGATGAAGGTGATCGCCCGTGCCGACAGCGTTACGGCGCCGCAGCCGGAGGCGGCGTTCCCGCTCAGCCGCGGGCTCCACACCCTGGAGCTCGACTGGTGGCGCTCGGAGACCGACGTCGTCGCGACCGGCACCCTGCGCCTGTGGCTCGACGGCGAGGAGAAGGCGGCGCTCGTGGGTCTCCACAACCCGAACCAACTGGTCACCGAGGTGGGGTTCGGTGCTCTCACCCTGGCCGGTGCGCCGTCCGGCAAGCTGCTCCTCGACGAGATCGAGACCTGGTACGAGCAGTAGCGGATCGGCCTGACCCCGACTTCCGGGCCACGCGCGGCCGGCTTTCACCGAAACCTCACCGAACCTTCAAGACGCCGGCGGCGGCGGCGAGCCATCCTCGCCGCCGTCTCTCCGGCCCCTGCCTTCGCTCGGCTCGGGTACCCCAGCGACGACCTTCCGACGAAGAAAGGGGTCACGATGGCAATCTCACGTCGCCAGCTTCGCCGCCTGCGGGCCAGTTGTCTCACCCTTCTGGCCGCGCCGGCGGCGGCGCAGCTCAGCTTCGAGCCGGCGCAGCTCTGGAACGCAGGTGTGCCCGGCTTCGAGGTGCCGCCCCAGGTGCCGACGGGCTTCGCCGGCCGGCTGGGCGCGGCGCTCGCCACCGGCGACTTCGACGCCGACGGCTTCCAGGACCTCGCCCTGGGAGACCCGGTCGCCGACCCCGACGGCCTGGCCGACGCGGGCGCGGTCTACGTGCTCGCGGGCAGTGGAGCGGGCCTGCAGCTCCCCAACATCGTCGTGAGCCAGGCCTCCGCCGGAAGCCCGAACCCCGCGGAGGTGGCGAACCGGTTCGGCGGCGTGCTGGCCGCCTGCGACTTCGACCGCGACGGCGCCGACGACCTCGCGGTGGGCCTGCCAGCCGAGCACGTGGGCCCGCTGCTCTACGCCGGTGCGGTGCAGGTGATCTACGGCAAGGCCGGGCGTGGGCTCGAGTCTGGAGTGGCACAGTATTTCACCGAGGACGACTTCGGCTATCCCTGGGTCAGCGCCGAGGGGAACTCGATGGGCCAGGCCCTGGCGGCGGGGGACTTCAACGACGACGGTGCCTGCGACCTGGCCATCGGGGTGCCGTTCGAGGGCCTCCTCGCCGGCCTGGTGCACGTGCTCTACGGCTCGACCGAGGGTCTGTCCACAGCCGGCATGCAGTCCCTGCACCAGGACAGCGTGGAGGGCAGGATCGAGATGCTGGACCGGAGGGAGGCCGGCGATCGCTTCGGCCGCGGGCTGGCGGCCGGCGACTTCAACGGCGACGGCATTGCCGACCTCGCCATCGGCGTGGCGGGGGAGGACGAGATGCCGAACGTGCCCATGGGAGCCGTTGCCGTGGTCCGGGGCTCTCCCGGCGGCCTCACGCTCGCAGGCAACCAGCTCTTCCGGGCCAACGAGCCGGGCATGGCGGCGCCGGCGCTCACGGGCCTGTTCGGGCTCACGCTCGCGGTCGGGGACTTCGACGGCAACGCCCACGACGACCTCGCGATCTCGGCCATCGCCGCCGACGTCACCACCGCTTCCGGCGGCGTGGCCAGTTACGTGGGCGGCGTCCGCATCCTGCACGGTACGCCCGGCGGGCTGACTCTGGCGGACAACGAGGGCTGGACTGCGGAGTCGCCGTTCGTGCCCGAGGAGGCCGAGAGCAGCGATCACTTCGGCCTTGGTCTCGCCGCCGGGGACTTCGACGGCGACGGCTACGCCGACCTCGGGATCGGCGTGCCCGGCGAGTCGGTGGGCAGCGTCGAGGAGGCCGGTGCCGCGCTTCTCCTCTTCGGGGCTCCGGGCGGGCTCAAGGCTGGCACGCTGCGGTACTGGACCCTGGGCTCGAAGGCCATCGGCGGGACCGTGGGCAGCGACGAGAGGTTCGGCGCGGCGCTCGCCGCCGGCGACTTCAACGGCGACGGCCTCTCCGACCTGGTGATCGGCGCCCCGACGGACCGCGTCGACGACGAGGCCCGAGGCTCCGCTGCCGTGCTCTATCACCCCGCTCCCGGCGTGCCGCCGATCCTCCAGTAACCGCTACCGGCCACCCAACTCCGAGCCTCTGGAGACCAGACCATGAGCTTCCTGCGATTCCCGCTGCGGCCGGCCGTGGGCCGGACGATCCTGGCGCTGGCCGCCGCGTGCCTCGCGCCGCCGGCTTCCGCCACCACCTACACCGTCACCGTGACGGCGGACGGCGTCTCCGCCAACGGCAACTGCACGCTGCGCGAGGCGATCCGGGCAGCCGCGACCAACACCGCGGTGGACCTCTGCCCGGCCGGCAGCGCGGCCGACACCATCGTGCTGGCGGCGACCCAGCCCTACGCCTTCGTGCTCGGCGAGGAGGTGATTTCGGGCCAGGAGATCACCATTGCAGGGGCGACGGCTGCCGCCGGCGCGCACGTGATCGAGCTCGGCGGCGCGAGCCGCTTCCTCCGCGCCGAGGCCGGCTCTACGCTCACCCTGGAGCGGCTGGGGGTGAGGAACGGCGACAGCCTCGCCGCGTCCAACCCCGAGGGAGGCTGCCTGCGGGTAACGGACACCGCGCTCACGCTGCGCGACGTGGAGATCGGCGGCTGCCTGGCGAATCGCGGCGGCGGGCTTTGGTTTCTCTCCTTCGGTGCCAGCCAGGCGGTGCTCGAGCGCGTGTCCCTCCTGGGCAACGAGGCCCGCGGCACCACGGCCAACCCCAACCCCGATGGCGGCGGGGCCTTCTTCGGCACCTTTGGCCCCTCGGAGATCACCATCTCGGATTCACGCTTCGATGCCAACCTCGCGACGAGCGCGCTCTCGGGAAGCTCCACGGCGGGCAGCGGCCTCAAGGTCTTCCTCCAGGACTCCGGCGCCGAGCTCACCCTGCGGCGCTCGCGCGTGGTGGACAACGGCGAGAATGCCGAGCTTGGCGGCCAAGCGGCCTTGAACCTGCTGATCTCCGATGCCGAGGAGGTCGTGCTCGAGGACCTGCTCATCGCCAACAACACCGTGGTTGGCGCCCAGGTCAACGGGCCGATCGGGCTGTCGATTTTCGCCGCCGGCACCCCGAACCTCTGGCTGTCCCGCCTGCGGATCACCGACAACAGCGTGGAGGCAGGCTCGGGCGCGGCGTCCCAGGTGTCGATCAACGGAGACGAGTCCGCCTTCGTCGAGCTGTCGAGCGTGCTGGTGGCCGGCCAGACGGCGCGGGGGCTGGACGTCCAGATCTCCGGGGACGCGACTCTGCGCGCCGGCCACCTGACGGTCTACGACCACAGCGAGCGAGGAGCGAGGCTGGCCAACTTCTCGACCGGCCCGGTGCGGCTCGAGAACTCCCTGTTGTGGGGCAACGGGCTGGCAGGCTCGAACGACCTCGAGACCACCGGGCTGGTCGACGCCGATCGCATCACCAACCACAACTGGATCGGCTCGCTGGGCGACCCGGACCCGCAGCTCGTCGATCCCGGAGACGGCGACTACGATCCGCAACCGGGCTCGCCCCTGATCGATGCAGGCGACCGGACCTTCGTCACCGTGGGCCCGGGCGACGCCCTGAACCGGCCGCGGGTGGTGGGCGGCGAGACAGACATTGGCGCCCTGGAAGAGCCCGGTCTGCTGTTCGCCGACGGCTTCGAATCGGGCGACACCAGCGCCTGGTCCCAGGTGGTGCCGTAGCGCATATCGACCACGCGCCGTCGTTGTGCGTGAGAGCGCGTGTGCTACGTTGTCGGCGGCCTTCTCTGGAGCGGCCGATAGCGGCGGGGCAGACCGATCGATTCCGTCGAGACGACACGATGAGCGGGGTCTACTGGGTGGTGGGCATCGTGCTGCTGGCCGCCATCGCGTGCCGTGCCTTGGTGGGCGGCGGCGCCGCGGGCCCCGAGGGCGGGTTCGTGAAGCGGTCGGTCGTCGTCGAAGGCACGACCTATCCCTACCAGGTGTTCGTGCCGCGACCGGCGCGAGCGCCTTCTGGCACCGGCGCCGGAGGGCGGCCGCCTGTGATCCTTTTCCTGCACGGCGGCGGTGAGCGGGGGACGGACGGCGAGCGCCAGACTCAGGTGGGCCTCGGGCCGGTGGTGCGCGCGCAGGCCGATACCTTCCCGGCGCTCGTGATCTTTCCCCAGGCGCCGCCGGACAGCCTGTGGCACGGGCCGCCGGCGCGCGCGGCCCTCGCGGCCCTCGAGGCGGCGATGGCGGAGCACGGCGCCGACCCCGACCGCGTTTATCTGACCGGCATCTCCATGGGCGGCTACGGCAGCTTCGAGCTCGCCCTGGCGCAGCCCGAGCGCTTCGCCGCGCTGGTCTCGGTCTGCGGCGGCCTGCGCCCGCCTCCGGAGCGCCCGCACCTGGTGGTCACGTCCATTCCCGCCACCGAGCCCGACCCCTACGCCTACGCCGCCGCGCGGCTGGCCATGCTGCCGATCTGGCTCTTCCACGGCGAGAAGGACGACATCGTCCCGCCTTCCGAGTCGCGCCTCCTGGCCGCCTCTTTCGAGAAGGCCGGCGCGCCCGTGCGCTACACCGAGTATCCCGGCGTCAACCACGGCTCCTGGGACCGCGCCTACGCCGAGCCCGGGCTGTGGGAGTGGCTGTGGGCGCAGCGGCGGGGGCACTAGGACCGGCGTCTCGGCGCGCGGCTTCGCATCTGTGGCTCGAGCGGGCCACGAGCACCCGAGCGCAGAGGGTAGGCTCGGGCGTTCCGGCGGCCGGCTACTCGCCGGCCGAGCTCGACGAGGAGATGAAGGCGACGCTGTGAGTGGGCCGGTCGTGGCCGATGTGTCGTAGGCGTTGCTGGCGTCCTGGTGGCCGCGAAGCAGCGCGGGCTCCTCGCGGAGGTCCGGCCCGGCCTGGCTCGCTTCGCCGACGGCGGCGATCACCCGTCGCCGGAGCTCGAAGCTCGCGTCCTCGATCTGGCAGGGGAAAAATAGCCGGCGCTGCGCAGCGGCGGGAACCGTGACCAGAGTCCGGGTCGCCTGATGCTAGACTAGTCAGAGTTCGTTCAATTCTGGATATAGCTCTGAAAAGCTACGGAGGATTGCCATGCGGGGATTCTGGATGTCCACGGCCGCTGCTGTGTTGGTCTGCGTGCTCATTCCAGTCCAATCGATGGCGATGGGCGGGACGGAGCTGGGCTTATGCCCGGTTACGATCGCCGGATCGGATCTCCTCTTCCTCGCTGCGGGAGGCTCGGGCTCGGAGCGTCAGCCGGCCGGCGACCGATGCTCGTGCAATGCCAGCGCCCAGTGCTGGAACGGGTCGACGCTCTTCTGCTCGGACACCACGAGCCCTTGTAGCTGTACCAGCCAGGACCAGAACTGCGTCAGCGGCACACCCGGGTTCGTGCGGTGCAACGGCGTGACCACCAACTGCGCGGCCTGCCTGGCCCCGGACTGCCCGAATCAGGACTGCCCGGGGGGCCCCTGCAGCTCGCACGCCGACTGCTGCGGCCTGTCGGGCAACGGCTTCTGCCAATTCGGGATGTGCCAGTGCCCCTGAGCCTTCCGCGCTAGGGGCGGTCAGGGCTCAGAACGCCGCCGTGTCCGCCACGCTGGCGAACTGGCGGGCGGGGTTGAAGTAGGTCTTGACGGCGCCGGTCGCGGTGTCGGTGACGGTCAAGGTGTACTCGACGTTCGAGAGCGCGCCGTAGAACACCCAGAACTTGTCGTTGACCGGCCGGCCGTCGAGGACCTTCAATACCACCTCGACGTTGGTGTCGCGGAAGAACCAGAAGTAGCCGGTGTCGGCGGTCAAGGGCACGGCCGTGCCGGTACCTGTGTGGCCTGCGAAGTCACGCCATGAGGCTGCCACGGCGAAGCGCCCGTCGTTCAAGCACAGGCGGTTGGAGGCCGGGGCGCAGGCGCCGGCCAGCGAGCGGTCGAAGAGGTTCTCGATGCGTGGCTCGAAGCTCGCGGCGAGGTCTTCCGCCGGTGGCGTGTAGCTCTCGAGCGAGGCGCCGAGCGGGCCGAAGGCCTCGGTGTCGCCCAC
>JBIOXV010000045.1:0-2119 GCA_044869805.1 Thermoanaerobaculia bacterium
GGCGGGTAGAGTGGCGCGTCGGAGCCGCGCACCCGGTGGCCCTGCGCGGCGAGCAGCGCCGCGAGCGGCGCCATGCCGGTGCCGCCGATTGCGATACAGTAGATGTCGAGCGGGGAATTTTCCAAGCCTTCCGCCTGTTCTCAAGCCATCGCTAGAAGGGCCCCAGGGCGCGTAGCCCCCGAGTTTCCAGCCCGTATCTCAAGCCTCGAAGCCCAACCCGAAATCGCGAGGAGCTCCAACGATGCATCGCAGCCTCAAGCAAACCCTCGTCGCAGTGCTCGCCCTCGGCCTCGCCGGCGCCGTGATCGCGGCCCCCGAGAGCCAGACCCCGTCCCCGGAGCCCGCGCCGGCCGCGGATTCTAAGCCCAGCGGCCCGCAACCCAAGGCCATCATCCCGGCGCCGGTCGCCGAGCTGCCCACCGTGGCCAAGGGCGAGAAGGTCAAGCACGACTTCGTGGTCAAGAACGAGGGCGACGCGCCGCTCGAGATCACCAGCGTGCGGCCGACCTGCGGCTGCACGGTCGCCGAGTACGACAAGGTGATCCCCCCGGGTGGCAGCGGCAAGATCCGCACCGAGCTCGACACCTCCAACATGATCGCCGGCGGCACCGCCAAGACGGTCAGCGTGTTCACCAACGACCCCGCCAACCCGCGCTTCGAGCTCACCTTGATGGCGAAGGTCGAGAACTACCTGGTGTTCAACCCCGGCTTCGCCCGCTACACCCGGGGCCACGGCTTCGAGCCCGGGGTGGTGACGCAGCTCTTCTACTCGCCGGACTTCGGCGAGCTGGTGATCAGCAAGGTCGAGTCGCCGTGGCCGTTCCTCAAGGTCGAGCAGCGCGAGGCCAAGCAGGAGGAGCTGCGCAGCGAGGGCAAAGGCAAGGAGTTCGTCTTCACCCTCACCCTGGACTACGAGGCTGCCCCGGTGGGGGTGCTCAACGGCACCGTCCTGGTGCACACCAACCACCCCAAGCAGCCGATCGGCCGCCTGCCGGTGTCGGGCTTCGTGCGGCCCCGCGTCGCCATCACGCCGCCGATCGCCGACTTCGGCAACGTGGATCTCTCGCAGCCGATCACCGCGCGCCTGCTGGTCGACAACTTCGCGCCCGAGAAGCTGCACGTGACCTCGGTGGAGCAGGGGCTGGCGGGCGGCAGCGTGTCGTTCTCGACCGCCCAGGAGGGCAAGAAGTACTACGTCGAGTTCAAGCTCCCCTCGGAGATGCCCAAGGGCCCGTTCGCGAGCGAGATCAAGATCCACACCGACAACGCCAAGGTGCCGCTGCTCACCGTCCCGGTCAAGGGCACGGTGCTGTAGCTCACGGCCTTCCCCAGAGCTCGGCCTCGTCCTTCGGCCGCGCCTTGGGGCGGCGGCCCCGTTTGGCCACCGCCTCCACGGCCTCGAGCGTGGGGGCGAGCACCAGGCTCTGGAGCGCCGCGAGCTGGCCGATGCCGGCGAGCGCGAGGTCGAGAAGAGCGTCCATCTCGGCGCGGCTGAAGGTCGCCCCCTCGGCCGTGCCCTGCACCTCGACCAGCCGCCCCGAGGCGGTGGCCACCACGTTCATGTCCACCCCCGCCTGCTGGTCCTCGACGTACTCGAGGTCAAGGAGCGCCGCGTCCCCCACCCTCCCCACCGACACCGCCGCCACCTGCTCGGCGACGGGGAAGCGCTCGAGGTCGCCGGTCAGCAGCAGCTTGCCCAGCGCCAGCACCGCCGCCACGTAGGCGCCGGTGATCGCCGCCGTGCGCGTGCCGCCGTCGGCCTGCAGCACGTCGCAGTCGAGGATCAGCGTGCGTTCGCCGAGCGCCGCCAGGTCCACGGCGGCGCGCAGGCTGCGGCCGATCAGGCGCTGGATCTCCGAGGTGCGCCCGGACGGGCGCCCGCGGTTGACCTCGCGCGGCGAACGGGTGGCCGTGGCGCGCGGCAGCATCGAGTACTCGGCCGTGAGCCAGCCCTTGCCGGTGTCGCGCAGGAACGGCGGCACCGTGTTCTCGACGCTCGCCGCCACCAG
Source organism: Thermoanaerobaculia bacterium (assembly GCA_044869805.1). Classification (GTDB taxonomy): domain Bacteria; phylum Acidobacteriota; class Thermoanaerobaculia; order Multivoradales; family SZUA-115; genus CAWDVR01. The sequence goes on from JBIOXV010000045.1 coordinate 2,010, forward strand.
CACGCGGGTGTCGCCGACCGCGATCAGCGCCGAGCCCTCGGCGTACTTGAGCGCGTCGATCTCGATCGCTACCGGCCGCAGCGCGTTCGCGGCCCGGCCGTGGGGGCGGG
>JBIOXV010000046.1:0-3236 GCA_044869805.1 Thermoanaerobaculia bacterium
CCGCAGGCATCTTTGCGGCAACGGCGCAGGACGCCGATGCGCACCGGCGCGGCGGCGTGGCGGCCGGCCTCGCCATCGGCACCATCCTCGGCCTGGGCATTGCGGGTGCTTATGCCGGCCCGCGCTATTACAACGACGGCCCGGCCTGCTATAGAGGCCCGCGTCAGTGCGAGCACGTCGGCCGCACCTGCTGGTTCAACCGGTACGGCGAGCGAGTCTGTGGCGGCGGCGAGTATCGCTGCTGGCGTCCCACGGTCTGCGACTGAGGCGATCGCACCCCTCGTAGACGTGTCGGCGCCGCCCCCGAGGCGGCGCCATTGTCGTTTGGGACGGCTCTCGTTCGCCACCGCAACCGATTCGGCTACCGTCCTGGCGATAGGCCAAGCCGGGCTGCCGTTGCCCAGTGCAGCGCCACGGCCGCGGCGTTCGAGACGTTGAGACTGGCAAACGCGCCCTGGGTGGCGATGCGAGCCAGCCGGTCGCAGCTCTCGCGGGTCAGCTGGCGCAGCCCCTTGCCCTCGGCGCCGAGCACCAGGGCAAACAGCTCGGGGAGGGCCATCTCCTCCAGTCGCTCCGTCGCGCTGCCGTCGAGCCCGATCACCGTGAAGCCCGCCTCCTTCAGCTCGGCGATCGCGCGGGCGAGGTTCTGAACCAGCGCCACCGCCACGTGCTCCAGCGCGCCCGAGGCCGACTTGGCCAGCGCACCGTCGAGCGGCGGGCTGTGGCGGCGCGTCAGGACAAGGCCGGCGGCGCCGAACACGGCCGCCGAGCGCAGGATGGCTCCGACGTTGTGGGGATCGGTCACCTGATCGAGGACGAGGAGCGGCCGGCCGGCGGCGCCTGCCGCAAGCTCCGCCAGGGTCGGCTCCGTCAGCGGCTCGGCCTCGGCTAAGGCGCCCTGGTGCACGGTATCGGCGCCCAGGCGCCGGTCCAGGTCCCTGGGCAGCACCCGCTCGGGGACGACTTGCCGGGCGGCGAGCGCAGCCTGCAGCCGACGCTCGGCGTTGTCCGTCAGGTAGAGCCGGCGAATCGGGCGCCGCGCATTGCCCAGCGCCGCCTCGACGGCATGGATGCCGAAGATGTGGACAAGGCCGCCCTCCGCGGCGCCGGGGCCGCGGGGCTCGAAGCGGGGCCGGCTGTGCGGTGCGTGTCGCGAGGCCCCTGGCCGGCGTCTGTCCTGCATGGTGTGGCGGGTGGCGAGGTTTGTGGGTCCAGGCGCCGCCTGTAGCATGCCGGGCGCTGCCGTAGAAGCGAGCGCCCGGTGCTGCACGTTCCACTCCACGCTCGGTGCCGTTCACCCGGACGGATGCGGGAAGATCGCCACCCCGAGAGCGACGACCAGGATCGTCGTGACGATAACAAGGATCAGGAACGGAACGTCGATAGGCTCGCGGTTGTCCATCCTCGCTTGCGTCCTTGCGCGCTGTTTCCCGTTTTTGCCGCGCCGACCCTCTCGGTGCGCACGGGGTCAGACCCCTCGCCACCACCGATTGAGGTCACATTCAAGGCAGAGGCGAGGGGTCTGACCCCGTCTCTGAGCCGTCATACCGCCGAAGCACGGGCCGCGCGGTTGGAGCGAGGATACGATGGCTCCGTCACGTCGCAAAGCGCCGGTGCAGGGCGTCGGGCCAGCGTGCCGTCAGATAGCGGTAGAGCCAGTTGCCGCGCGCCTTGAGCCGGCGGTAGGTGGCCGCCAGGTCGAGCAGCAGCGTGATGCGCCGGCTTCTGCAGTTGAGCTCGCCGCGGTCGTGGGTGGCGACCGGCTGGAAGCCCATGACGCGGGTGTGGAAGCCCAGGGGGCTATGCGGGTCGTCCTCGAACACGTCGGTGATGACGTGGGTATAGCCGCGCGTCACCATCTCCTCGGTAGCCGACCGCATCAGGGCCGCCACCAGCATCATGTTGCCGCGATGCTCCGGCACCACCGCGAAGCGGCCTACCTCGGCGATGCGGTGCTGGCGCAGGAACTTCTCCACGTCGACGCGCGGGTCGACGAGGCGCAGCCCGTATCTCGCATACTGCAGGAGCGGCGGGTCGAAGAGCGTGCGCAGCACGCCCACGGCGCGCCCGTTGAGACGCACGACGAACCAGGCGGTGTCGTGCCGCTCCAGATCGCCCATCGGAAACTGCTGCTCGGGGTCGCTCACCCAGCCCTTCTCGTTGCGATAGGTCGCCCCCAGCACCTGCAGGGCCGCCTTGCGCCCGGACTCGTCCCCGACCCGCACCGACTCCACGCGCTTCTCGTCGATGGTATCGATCATAGAGCGGCCTCCTCTGCTGCGGCTCTGTTCCAGGTCTTGCCCGAATGGCGTGCGATCGCGGTCATGATGGCGGTGTGCCACGCGGTCACGGCCGGCAGCGGCGCCAGCTCCAAGGGTGGCCCCGATGGGACGAGCGGCGCGCCGATGTGAAGCGCCATGGCGGCGTGCGCGGGGACCGGCTCGCCGGGCGGCACCGTCGGGAAGCGGATGCCCATCGGCACCACGGGGGCGCCGGTCTCCAGCGACAGCCGCGCCGCTCCCCGCCTTCCGCGCAGCAGGCGGCCGGGGTCGCGGTTGATCGTTCCTTCCGGGAAGATGCCGACGGAGCGGCCCGCCAGCAGGTGCGCCTTCGCCTCCTCGAACGGCCGCAGCGGACCCTCGTAGAGGGGCTTGAAGACGTTGAGGAGACGCGGCCGGGCCGATTTCCCGAGGACGGTGACCACCTGGGCGCGGGCGTAGAGCAGGCCCACGCCGGGGAGCAGCCGGAAGTTCCAGTCGGCCAGGAAGTGCAGCCGCCGGCCGCCCCTGTGCAGAAGCAGGAGCGCCGGCACCAGCAGCGATTCGCGGTACGTGGCGTGGTTCGCGGCGAGGATGAAGGGGTCGCCCGCCGTACGGATATGCTGGAGCCCCTCGATCCAGAGGACCTGCCGGCGCGCCAGCATGGCGAAGGCGCGGAGCAGCAGGCGGTCGCCCAGGCCGAGATGCGGCAGCGCGCAGCCGAGGATCTCGCCGAGCCCGGGCGCGCGCCAAGCCTGCTGGCCGGGGCCGATGCCCAGCGGCTGCGAAAGCTCCGGGACGTGCATGCGTTGCGGCTCTCTGGGCTCGACGGCGACTCGCACGGCTGCCAACACCACCCCTCATCCTGCAGTTGCGCTGCAGGACGATGATGGTCCGTTGACAATCCGATGAAGGGGGTGCGAGCGGTGTCAGACCCTCCGGGTCTGACACCATCGCTCCAACGCAAATTTATGTAAC
>JBIOXV010000047.1:0-6514 GCA_044869805.1 Thermoanaerobaculia bacterium
CGGGGCAGGCACCAGGCCTGCCCCGACATGGAGATCGAAAGGGATCGCATCCGAATGCACGAGCACCGCACCCGCCGCCGCATCGAGTTCGCCGACACCGACGCCGGCGGCATCGTCCATTTCGCGCGCTTCTTCGTCTTCATGGAGACCGCCGAGCACGAGCTGCTGTCGGCGGTCGGCACCTCGGTCCACACCCGCCTCGACGGCCGGCTGGTCGGCTGGCCGCGGCTCTCCGCGAGCTGCGAGTACCTGAGCCCGGCCCGCTACCTCGACGAGCTCGAGATCCACGTCGAGGTGGAGAGGAAAGGCACCAAGTCGATGACCTATCGCTTCACCTTCCGGCGCGGCGACACGTTGATCGCCCGCGGCCGCACCGCCGCCGTGTGCTGCATCCTCGACGACCCGGCGGGTTTGAAATCGATCCCCATCCCGGCGTTCGTCGCCGCCCGGCTCGAGGAGGCGCCCGCGCCGGAGACAGCTCATGCGCGCTGAAGCCGGATCGGGAAGCGGGCGCCGCAACGCGCCCGGGCAGGGGCGCCTCGAGGTCGAGGGCCTCGGGAAGGTCTACGAAGGCGCGCAGCGGCTGGAGGTGCTGTCGGGGGTGAGCTTCACGCTGGAGCCCGGCGAGGCGATGGCCGTGACCGGCCCCTCCGGCTCGGGCAAGAGCACTTTGTTGCACCTGCTCGGCACCCTCGACCGGCCCACCTCGGGCACGGTGCGGATCGGCGGCCGCGACCCCTTCGCCCTGCCCGAGCGCGAGCTGGCGCGCTTCCGCAACGACAGCGTGGGTTTCGTGTTCCAGGACCACCACCTGCTGCCGCAGTACACCGTGCTCGAGAACGTGCTGATCCCTACGCTGGCCTTCGGCCGCGGCGGCGCCGAGGCCGAGCAGCGCGGGCGGCGGCTGCTCGATCGCGTGGGCCTCTCGCCGCGGCTGGCGCACCGGCCGGCGGAGCTCTCGGGCGGAGAGCGCCAGCGTGTGGCGGTGGCGCGGGCCCTGGTCATGGGGCCGCGGCTGCTGCTCTGCGACGAGCCCACCGGCAATCTCGACGGCAAGACCGCGGCGGCGGTGGCGGACCTGCTCTTCGAGCTTCACCGCGAGGAGGGGGACGTGTTGGTCGTCGTCACCCACAACTTGGGAGTCGCCGCCCGCTTCGGCCGCCGGGTCGAGCTTCGGGAAGGCCATTGCGTCGCAGCCTGATCCACTTCCGGCGCCAGCACCTGGCCGTGGCACTGGGCGCCGCCGTGGCCACGGCCGTGCTCACCGGGGCGCTGCTGGTGGGCGACTCGGTGCGCGGCAGCCTCGAGGACCTGGCCCGCGAGCGGCTGGGCGGGATCGACGAGGCGCTCGCCGCCGAGCGCCTGTTCCGCGAGGAGCTGGCCGGCGAAATGCACCGCCGAATGGGCAGCGCGAGCACCGTGGCGCCGGCGATCCTGCTCTCCGGCTCGGCGGTGCACGGCTCCACCAGCGCCCGCGCTTCGCGGCTGGCGATCGCCGGCGTCGACGGGCGTTTCGCCGCCTTGTACGCGGACGGCGCGGCGCTCGGCTTCGCCCGCCGCGAAGGCCAGGCGCTGCCCTCGGTGATCGTCAACCGGGCGCTGGCGGACGAGCTGGGGGCCGTGGAAGGCGACGAGCTCCTGCTCTCCTTCGAGGATCGCGGCGCCATCCCTCGCGAGACCCTGGTCGGCCGCGCGCCCGGCACCGAGGCGCTGGCCTCGGTGCGGCTGGCGATCGCGCGCATCGTGCCCGACCGTGGCGTGGGCGGCTTCGCGTTCTCGGCCCAGCAGAGCCGACCGCTCAACGCCTTCGTGGAGCTCGACCGGCTGCAGCGCGTGCTCGGTGAGCGGGGGAGAGCGAACGCCCTCTTCGTCGCCAGGGGAGGGGCCGCGCCCGATGCGGCGGCCCGCGCCCTCGGCGAGAGCGTGACCGCCGACGACCTGGGCCTCGTGGTGCGCAGAGCGGGCGATGCCGCGGTGGTCGAGAGCCGGCAGTTCGTGCTGCCGGAGGCCCTGGTGGAGGCGGCGACCGCTTTCGCCCGCGAGCACGGCGCCGAGATCACTCCCGTGCTCACCTACCTCGCCAACGAGATGCGGCTCGGCGACCGGACCCTGGCGTACTCGACGGTGGCGGCGCTCGGCTCCGGGGGGCGGGAGCCTGCCCTGCGCCTGACAGACGGCTCGCCGGCACCGCCGCTCGGCGAGGGCGAGATCTACCTCAACGCCTGGGCGGGGGAAGACCTCGGGGTCGAGCAGGTCGCTGGTGCCGCCGAAACCGAGCTCGCGATGCGCTACTACGTGCTCGGCAGCCGCGACGAGCTCACCGAGGGCGAGCAACTCTTCCGGGTGCGCGGCGTGGTCGCCCTCGACGGACTGGGCGCCGACCGCACCCTGACGCCCGAGTTCCCGGGCATGTCGGACGCCGAGGACATGTCGAGCTGGGACCCGCCGTTCCCCGTCGACCTCGGCCGCGTCCGGCCGCGCGACGAGGCGTATTGGGACTCCTACCGCGGCGCGCCCAAGGCGTTCGTCTCGCTCGCCACCGGCCAGGCGCTGTGGCGCAGCCGCTTCGGGGAGCTGACCTCGCTCCGCCTGATGCCCGCGGCCGGCACTGCCGCCGCCTTCGCCGGACAGCTCGAGCGCGAGCTGCCGCGGCGGCTCGAGCCGCGCACCACCGGCCTCGCCCTATTGGCGGTGCGCGCGCAGGCGATGGCCGCGGCCCAGGGCGCCACCGACTTCGCGCAGCTCTTCCTGGGCTTCAGCCTCTTCCTGATCACCTCGGCGGCGCTGCTCGTGGCGTTGCTGTTCCGGCTCGGCGTCGAGCAGCGGGCGGGCGAGGTCGGGCTGCTGCTCGCCGTGGGATACGGGCGGCGCGAGGTCCGGCGCCGCTTCCTCGCCGAGGGCACGCTGGTGGCGGCGCTCGGCACCGTGCTCGGCCTGGCCGGCGCCGTGGGCTACGCGGGCCTGATGCTGTGGGGCCTGCGCACTCTCTGGCTGCCGGCGGTGGGCACGCCCATGCTGTTCCTGCACGTCCCGCCGGCCAGCCTGGTGGCGGGCGGCGCGATCTCGCTCGCCGTGGTGGTGATCTCGATCGCGCTCGCCCTGCGCTCGCTCGCCCGTCTGCCGGCGCCGAGTTTGCTCGCCGGGGCGGTGGCCTCGGGGGTGGGACGCGGCGAGGCCCGTCGCGCCCGCCGAGTGGCCGCGCTGTCGCTCGCCGCGGCCGCGGCTCTGCTGGCGGCGGCGGTGTTCGCCGACGCCTCGGCCTCTCCGAGCCTGGCCTTCGGCATCGGCGCCTGCCTGCTGATCGCCGGCCTGGCGGGCTTCGCGGTGTGGTGCCGGGGCGCGGGCCGGCGGCGGGCCAACGCGCTCGGGGCGGCGGGCACTCTCGCCATGGGGGCGCGCAACAGCGCCCGCAGCGCCGGCCGCAGCCTGCTGTCGGTGGCGCTGGTGGCGAGCGCCTGTTTCCTGATCGTCGCCGTCGGTGCCCAGCGCGGCAAGGCCGAGGGCGAGGTCACGGACCGCGCCTCGGGCGCCGGCGGCTTCACCCTGGTGGCGGAGAGCGACGCGCCGATCTATGCCGACCTCGGCGGCCGCGAGCGGCGCCGGGAGCTGGGTTTCGACGACGAAGCCGAGGCGGCCGTGGCCGGCCTCTCGATCGTTCCCTTCCGGCTGCTGCCGGGCGAGGACGCCTCGTGCCTGAACCTCTTCCGGCCCCAGCGGCCGCGGGTGCTCGGCGTGCCGCCGGAGATGGTGGCGCGCGGCGGCTTCACCTTCCAGAAGACGAGCCGGGAGGTCGAGAATCCGTGGACGCTGCTCGACGAGGATCTGGGGGACGGGGTGATCCCTGCCTTTGCCGACGCCAACTCCGCGACCTGGATCCTGAAGCTCGGGCTGGGCGACGACTTCGAGCTCGCCGACGAGGCCGGCAAGCCGGTCAAGCTGCGGCTGGTGGGCCTGCTGGCCAAGAGCCTGTTCCAGAGCGAGATCCTGATCGCCGAGCGGTCTTTCGAGGAGCGCTTCCCGAGCCGCGGCGGCTATCGCTACTTCCTGGTCGAGGCGCCGGCGGAGAAGGCCCCGGCGGCGGCCGAGGCGCCAGAGTTTGCCGAGGCCCCAAGACTTGCCGAGGCCCTCGAGCGCAGCCTCGGGCGCTTCGGCTTCGACGCCACCTCCACCGCCGAACGGCTGGCGTCCTTCCAGGCGGTCGAGAACACCTACCTCGCCACCTTCCAAACCCTGGGCGGCCTCGGCCTGCTGCTCGGCACCGTGGGCCTCGGGGTCATCCTGCTGCGCAACGTGCTCGAACGCCGCGGCGAGCTCGCGGCGCTGCGCGCTTTCGGCTTCGAGCCGCGGCGGCTGATGGCGCTGGTGGTGGCCGAGAACGCCTTCCTGCTGGCGCTCGGCATCGCGCTCGGCGCCGCCGCCGCGCTGGTCGCCGTGGCCCCGCACCTCGCGGCCAGCGCCGCCCGCGTGCCCTGGCCTTCGCTCGCCGGCACCCTCGCCCTGGTCTTCGCCGTCGGCCTGCTGGCGAGCCTGGCGGCGGTGCGTGGCGCGCTCTCCGTGCCGCTGCTGCCGGCGCTCCGAGCGGAGTAGGCGTGGAGCCCCTGACCGTCCGCGAGGCACGCCGGCTGGCGCTCGCCCGGGCGGGGCTGCTGAAGCCCGAGCACACCGGCCTGCCGGCGCGGGCCGCGGGGGCCGGCAAGCGGGCGCGCCATGGAGCGCTGGCCGTGATCCGCCGCTTCGGCTACCTGCAGCTCGACACGGTGTCGATCGCCGGCGCCCGGAGCCACGGCATCGTGCTGCTGTCGCGGCTCGAAGGAATCGAGCCGGATCTCGCCGAGGACCTGCTCAAGCCCGGCGAGCCGCTGTTCGAGTACTGGGGCCACGAGGCGAGCTGGCTGCCGATCGAGCTCTATCCGCACTTCGCCTTCCGTCGCGACGAGTACCGAGTGCATCCGTGGTGGGGGGACCTCCTCTCGCAGCACCGCCAGCTCGCCGACGAGCTGCTCGAGCGGATCGAACGCGACGGGCCGCTGCGCTCGCTCGACCTCGAAGGCGAGGGCAGCCGCGGCTGGTGGGACCTGAAGCCGGCCAAGAAAGTAGCCTCCGCCCTGTGGTCGAGCGGCCGGCTCGCGGTGCGCGAGCGCCGAGCCTTCCAGCGCACCTACGACCTTGCCGAGCGCGTCATCCCTCGAGCCTGGCGGGAGCGCGCGCTGCCCCGCGCCGAGGCGATCAAGGAGCTGCTGTACGTGGCGCTCGGGGGCCACGGCTGGGCGCAGACCGGCACCCTGGCGAGCACCTGGCGCCTCATCAACATGCAGCCGGAGATCGCGACTGCGCTCGCGGAGCTGGTGGAGGAGGGCAGGGTGGCGGCCTGCGCGCTGGAGCTCCCCGACGGCCGCCAGGCCCCGGGCTGGGTGCGGCCCGAGGACCGCGAGCTCGCGGCGCGGCTCGATGCGCTCCGGCCGCGTGCCGACCAGGGCGTGCTGCTCTCGCCCTTCGACCCCCTGCTCTGGGACCGGCGGCGGGTGGCGCAGCTCTTCGGCTTCGAGCAGGTGCTCGAGATCTTCAAGCGCGCCGAGCACCGGGAGTACGGCTACTACTGCCTGCCGGTGCTGGCCGGCGAGCGGCTGGTGGCCCGCTATGATCTCAAGGCCGACCGCCGCGCCGGTACGCTGCAAGTGCTGGCCTTGCACTTCGAGGAGCAGGGCGGCTCTCGAGGCCGCGATCGCAGGTTGGCCACCGACCGCGAGGCCGCCGCCCGGGCCCTCGAGCGCTACGCCGGCGCGCTGGGCCTGGCGCCGGTGACCGCGAGCTGAGAGCATGAAGACACCGTCGCGAACAGGACCGTCTGCTAGGAGCGGGAGGACCCGCGACGACGCAGACGGCCCCTACGACCGCATCTACGCCGTGATCGCCGCGATCCCCGAGGGCAAGGTCGCCACCTACGGCCAGGTGGCGGCCCTCGCCGGCCTGCCCGGCCATGCGCGCCAGGTGGGCTATGCGCTGCACTCGAGCCCCGGGGGCCTGGAGCTACCTTGGCAGCGGGTCATCAACTCCAAGGGCGAGGTCAGCCCGCGCTCCGACCCCGGCCTCGAAGAGGGCTACCAGCGCCACCTGCTGGAAGAGGAAGGCGTGGTCTTCACCTTGGCGGGAAGGGTCGACCTGGAGAAGTACCAGTGGGAGCCGAAGCGGATGCCACGGAGGAGAGTCGCCCGGTGATTTCGGGTTGAGACCGCACAGCTATACTCCTAACTTCGCCGGAGCGAAAGAGGGGGACGACCCACGGTGGCAAGATTCTCAGAACGGATCGGGGTGCGTGCCGGCAGATCAACCCTTCAAGTCGGCTCGATGGACGAGCCCTTGCGGAATGGGCTGTGGAGTGCTCTCCACATCACTGCTGTCCAAGAACGGCTGGTTTGGAGGTGTTGGGGCCTGGGAAACAAGGCTTGTTGGAGGGCTGAGTGCGGCAGTCACGGTCGAGGTCCCCTACGGCTGCTGTCCAGGAACGAGCAGGGGT